>DATBER010000059.1:0-1789 GCA_036558905.1 Jatrophihabitantaceae bacterium
GCGATGAGGTCCTCGGCCGTGGCCGTCTGGCCGGGCCGCAGGCTGACGTAGGCCTTGACGGTCTCGCCGCGGTAGGCGTCGGGCACCCCGACCACGGCGGCCTCGCGCACCGCCTCGTGCTGGTAGAGGACGTCCTCGACCTCGCGCGGCCAGACTTTGTAGCCGCCCGCGTTGATCTGGTCTTTCTTCCGGTCGATGAGGTAGAACCAGCCGTCGGCGTCCATGTAGCCGACGTCGCCGGTGTGCAGGGCGCCGCCGGGCAGCGCATGCTCGGTCTCCTCGGGCTTGTTCCAGTAGCCGGGCACCACCATCGGCCCGCTGGTGACGATCTCGCCGACCTCGCCGGCCGGCAGGTTCCGGCCGTCGTCGCCGACCACGCGCACCACGGTGTTAAAGACGGGCACGCCGACGGACAGCGCGCCGGTCGCGTCGTCGACAGGCGCCGTCGCGTCGAAGGGGACGCCGTGCGACGGCGACGTGGTCTCGGTCAGCCCGTAGACGTTGTGGATGTACTGCCCGAACTGGGCCTGGAAGGCCTTGACCGTGCTGGGCGGGATGGGCGCGCCGCCGGACCAGATCTTGGTCAGCGAGGCCAGCGCGCCGCGCTCGGCGCCCGGCGCGTTCATCAGCGCGATGAATACGGTGATCGACCCGACGGTGAAGGTCGCCCGCTCGTCGCGGATGGTCTCCAGCATCACCGAGGGCTCGAACCGGTAGGCCAGCACGAGCGGCGCGCCGAGCAGCAGCGACGTGGTGACGCCCGCGATCAGCCCGGTGATGTGGAACAGCGGCGCGACGCCGAGCACCACGTCGTCCGGGCCGAGCCGGCACCACTGCCGGTAGGCCTGGGAGTTGAACACCACGTTGCCGTGGGTGTTCATGGCACCCTTGGGCGGGCCCGTGGTGCCGGAGGTGTAGGTGAGGAATGCGGTGTCGTCCGGCCCGAAGGTGACGCCGGCCGGGCGCTGACTGCGGTGACGCTCGATCAGCGCGGCCATGTCGTGCGTGCCCTCGCCGTCGAGCCGCTCGATCCCGGCGAAGACGCGCTGGTCGTCGCGGGCCCGGTAGTCGAGCTCGGACGTGGTGACGACGGCCGCGACGCCGGCCGCCCCGGCCACCTGGCTGGCCACGTCGCGGTACAGGCTCTGCAGGCAGACCAGCACGCGGGTACCCGAGTCGCGCAGCACCGCGTCCAGCTCGCGGGCCCGGTTCATCGGGTTGACGGGCACCGCGATGCCGCCCGCCTTCCATGCGGCCAGCATGCCGATGACGAACTGCGGCACGTTCTGCAGGTACAGCGCGACCCGGTCGCCGGCTTGCACGCCCAGGCCGGTCAGCGCGACCGCGAACGCGTCGCTCAGCTCGTCGAGTTCGCGCGCGGTGATCCGGCCGCCGAAGTAGCGGATGATGTCGCCGTCCGGGTTCCGGACGGCCGTTGCCCGGAACATGGACAGGGCGTCGGTGAACTCCAGGCTGATCTCGGCCGGCTGGTCCCGGTCGTACCGGCTCAGCCAGGGTTTTTGTTCGTAGATTGACATGGAGTCTCCAGCGGGTCACCGGCGCGCAGCGGCTTGCCGTGGTACCGGCCCTCGTGGGCCAGCACGGGCCGCTGGTCGCCGCGCAGTTCGGGGTGCTTCTCCTCGAGCTTCTGCCGGGCGCTCCACTGCCGGCGCAGCTGGCCCAGGTACTCGGGGTTTCCCTCGTAGGTGCCGCGCCAGGTCTGCGGCATCTGCTCCTTCGACGGCCCCGGGTCGGCCCGGCCGCCCAGCGTGACCCGGGACGGGATCTT
>DATBER010000060.1:0-19329 GCA_036558905.1 Jatrophihabitantaceae bacterium
TGGGCCGCTGGGCGGCCCGGGCGTGGTCGGCCAGCTCGGGGAGCGGACCACTGCGGAGGCCGCCGGCGCCGGATGCGGGGGCGTGTCGGCGCCGGCGGCCAACGGGGCGATCGGGGCGACGAGTACGCCCAGTCCGGCCATGCCGGCAACCGCGCGCAGCAGGACTGCGGGCAGTAGCCGCGCGGCCAGCCGACGGGCTGTCACGCCGATCAGTCCGGGCCAGGTGGCCAGGGCAAGGGCGGCCAGACCGACGGCGAGCCACAGCGCGACACACCACAGCGCCGCGGTCGTCAACGTCAGCGCCGCCTCGTCGGTGCCGACCCGGTCGATCCAGCGATGGGGCGCCAGGAGGTCGGCCGCCAGCTGCGACCAGTGCGGCGAGCCCGCGAGCAGCGCCGTGAGGTCGACGGTCAGCAGTCCGGTCCATCGAATCCAACCCTTGCTGCGGCTCACTGTCACTATCCTTCGTTTGCCTTCATTTGCCTTTATAAACTGCCGGTAGCTACTGGTCAAGGCGAATGGTCTAATGTCCCGGTCTGGGCGGGGTTGGAGGGAGATGGCGATGCGGTGGGACGGGCTGTTCGCCGACCTGGAGGCGCAGGCCGAGGCGCTCGAGATCGCCGAGCGGGCCGCCGAGGTCGAGGAACGGGCCCGGGCCGAGTTCGGCCGGATCAGGCTTCTCGATCGGCTACGGCCGGGGGTCGGCGCGCCGGTGCGGTTACGGTGCCTGGCCGGTACGACCGTTGCCGGGGTCCTTCGGCGGGTCGGTCCGGACTGGCTGCTCGTCGACGAAGGTGCCGAGCGCGAGGCGGTGGTGGTCGCGGCGGCGCTGCTCAGCGTCGCCGGACTGCCCAGGGTGTCGGCGCCACCGGACTCCGCCGGCGTCGTGGAGTCGCGACTCGGGTTACGTCATGCGCTGCGCGGCATCGCCCGCGATCGGTCGCCGGTCCGCGTTGTCGACCGATCGGGGGCCACGCTCGACGGCACGATCGACCAGCTCGGTGCGGACTTCGTCGAGTTGGCCGAGCACGCTGCCGGCGAGTTGCGGCGCCGCGCCGACGTGCGTGACGTCCTGGCCTTGCCACTCGACGCGCTGGTTGTCGTGCGCCGAGTCGTCGGCTGAAAGCGGCTAGGACTGATCGGCTTCTGCCTCGGCGTACGGGTGCTCGGTCACGAACTGCTTGGTCTGGTCGTACATCCGGGCGATGTAGCTCTCCAGCTTCTCGCGCTCGACCCGCCACTGCCCGCGGCCGCCGATCTTGATCGCCTCGAGCTCGCCGCTGCGCACCAGGGCGTACGTCTGCGAAGCGGAGATGTTCAGCACGTCGGCGACGTCGGCGAGCGTCAGGAACCGGTCGCTGGCCATAGCGGGAGATTCCCTTCGGATGCGTGGAGTTGCTCCCCGTCGCGTCCAGTCTGGCAGAGGACCCAATGCTCTCACCGCATCCGTCCACAGCGGTTTGCGCCATCCACAGGACTTCCGGCCGGATTCGTACGGATGCGCCGGCTAGTGCAACATGTGTCCGGTGGTCCCCACCTCCCCGACGGCGCGCCGGGTCCGTACGCCCAACTGGCTGGACCTGAGGCTGGTCGTCGGCGTGCTGCTGGTCGCCGCGTCCGTAGGGGTGGGCGGGCTCGTCGTCGCGAACTCCGGCAAGACGAGTCGGGTCTGGGCGGTCACTCGCGATCTCGACGCCGGCACAGTGCTGACTGCCGCCGACCTCGCACCGGCGAAGGTGCGCCTGGCCCACATCGATCGGCTCTACGTGCCGACCAGCGACTCCGACGGGGTCATCGGCAAGACGCTCGATCGGCCGCTGAGCGCCGGCGAACTGCTGCCCTGGGCGGTGCTGGCCAACCCCGCCCCGGCCATGACGATGACCGTGCCGCTCACTACCGACCAGGCCCCGAAGATCGACCGCGGCCAGAGGATCACGTTGTGGGTTTCCACCAAGAAGTGCCAGGCCCGGGTGGTGGTCGAAGGGGTCGTCGTGCTGGAGGTGGATTCGGGCGGCGGGGGCTCGTTCGGCACGAACAGTGCCGAGAACGTGGTGGTCCGGCTCGGGCCTGACGACGCCGCCCGGGTGATCACCGCGCTCGACCTCGACGGCGCGGTCGTCCGGGCCGGCGTGGTCACCGGCGGGTCGCGGCCGACGAGCGCCCCGCCGGACCTGTCCGCGTGTGGGGCGACCTCGTGAAGCTGCCGATCCTGACCGCAGCCGAGGGCGCGTCCTGGGAGGCCGGGCTGCTCGTCGCGCTCGAACGGGGCGATCACGGCGTGGTGGTCGCGCGCCGGTGCGTCGACGTGGTCGACCTGCTGGCGGTCGCGGCCTCCGGCCAGGCCAGGGCGGCGCTGGTCGCCAGCGGCCTGCGCCGCCTCGACGCCGACGCTGTCGACCGGCTCAACGCGGCCGGGGTCGTGCCCGTGGGCGTGGTCCGGCGCGGTGACGCCGCCGCCGACGACCGGCTGCGGGCGATGGGCGTCGACTTCCTGGTCCCGGACGACGCCGAGCCCGATGTCGTCGGCTCGGTGATCGCCGAGGCGGTCGCCGTGGCCGAGGGCGCCACCATGCGGCTGCGGCTCAACCGCACCTTCGGCGATCCGGGCGCGGCCACCTCGCAGGTGATCCCGCCGACCGGCACAGCCCCGGATCTGCCCGCGCCGACCCGGCGCGGGTCGATCGTTGCGGTTTGGGGGCCGACCGGCGCCCCGGGGCGCACGACCGTCGCGGTGACACTGGCCGATGAGCTGGCCCGGCTGGGTTGCGGCAGTCTGCTCGTCGACGGCGACGTCTACGGCGGGGTGATCGCCGCGGTGCTCGGACTGCTCGACGAGTCGCCGGGGCTGGCCGCCGCCTGCCGGCTGGCCTCGTCCAGTCGGCTCGACGCCGCCGGGCTGGCCGGGTTGTGCTGGCAGCTGGCGCCGACGCTGCGCGTCCTGACCGGCATCCCCCGGGCCGAACGGTGGCCCGAGCTGCGGGCGACCGCCGTCACCTCCGTGCTGGGCGCGGCCCGCGGGCTGGCCGACTTCACCGTCGTCGACTGTGGCTTCTCGCTCGAGTCGGACGAGGAGCTCTCTTACGACACGATGGCGCCGCGGCGTAACGGCGCCACCCTGGCCGTGCTCGACGCGGCCGATGTGGTGCTGGCCGTCGGCGCGGCTGATCCGATCGGACTGCAACGGCTCGTGCGCGGGCTGGCCGAGCTGCGCGACGCCGAGGTCGCCGCGCCGATCTGGGTCGTGCTGAACAAGGTTCGGCGCGGCGTCGTGCCGGGCGATCCGCGGGCCGAGCTCACTGCCGCGCTCGACCGCTTCGCCGGCCGCCAGCCGGCCGCTTTGCTGCCCTACGACGCCGACTCGCTCGACGCCGCGCTGGCGGTGGGCAAGACGCTGGCCGAGGTTCGTCCGGGCACCGCGCTGCGGCAGAGCACGGTCGAGCTGGCCGGCGCGCTGGCCGGGGTGCCGCAGGTTCGGGGTCGGCGGCGCCGGGCCTGAGTTGGCGCAGTGTTTCCGACCGAGATCGATCAGGCACGCGCCGTGCTCAGCTAGGACATGGGCGGTCCGCTTGCCAGCATGGATGACCGGAACTGGACAGCGCGTCAGAATGGGCAGCAGACCGTCCGCTGTCCCGTAGCAAGGGAGCCGCCCTCGATGACCGCTCGCCTCTCGGCCCCAGACGTGTCGTTCCTGTACCTCGAGGGACGCACGACCCCGATGCACGTCGGTGGGCTGGCGATCTTCGAGGTGCCGGACGACGGGTTCGACTACGAGCGATTGGTCGAGCTGATCGAGGACCGAATCAGCCTGGTGCCGCGCTACCGGCAGAAGGTGCGTTTCGTTCCGGGACACATCGCCAACCCGGTCTGGGTCGACGACGCCGACTTCGACATCACCTACCACGTGCGTCGCTCGGCGCTGCCTCGCCCGGGTTCGGACGAGCAGCTGCGCGAGTTCTGCGCGCGCATCCAGTCGCGCCCGCTCGACCGCAACCGGCCGCTGTGGGAGATGTACCTGGTCGAGGGCCTCGAGGGAGGCCGCTTCGCGATCATCACCAAGACGCATCATGCGATGGTCGACGGCATCAACGCGATCGACATCGGCCAGGTAATCCTCGACCCGTCGCCGACCCCCCGGGAGGTCCCCGACGACCTGTGGATGCCGGCGCCCGAGCCGAGCAAGACCCGGCTGATCACCGGGGCGGTGAGCGAACTCGTCCACCGGCCGAGTGCGCTGCTGGATACAGTGCGGCTCGGGGTGGCCGACGCCCGAACCGCGACTCGCCGGATTCTGGACGCGGCCGGCGGGCTGGCCTCGGCCGTACGCGTTGCCGTACGACCGGCGCCGTCGTCACCGCTTAACGTGCCGATCGGCGAGCAGCGCCGCTACGCCGTGGCTCGGACATCGCTGGACGACTACAAGCTGGTGCGCAGGCAGCACGGCGGCACCATCAACGACGTCGTGTTGGCCACGGTGGCCGGCGCGCTGCGCGGCTGGCTACTGTTTCGCGGCGAGGCGGTGACGCCGGCGACGACGGTCCGGGCGATGGTGCCGGTCAGCGTGCGCTCGCCGTCGGCGGAGTCGGGGTCGCCGGAGTCGGGGTCGCCGGAGTCGGCGTCGGCGGAGGCGGGCGACGCGCTCGGCAATCGTGTGTCAGCGCTGCTGGTCGACCTGCCGGTGGGCGAGCCGAGCCCGCTGATGCGCCTGTCGCAGGTGAGCTACGCGATGAAGGGGCACGCGGAGTCTGGGCAGTCGGTGGGGGCCGACGCGCTGGTGGCGCTGTCGGGCTTCGCGCCGCCGACGCTGCACGCCATGGGGGCCCGGGTGGCCAACGGTCTGACCCGGCGGCTGTTCAACCTGGTCGTGACGAACGTCCCCGGTCCGCAGGTGCCGCTGTACGCTGCCGGCGCGCGAATGCTCGAGATGTTCCCGATCGTGCCGCTAGCCGCCGGTCAAGCTGTCACGATCGGGCTGACGTCCTATGCCGGCGGCGTGTTCTACGGACTGAACGCCGACCGCGACGCGATGGCCGACGTGGACGTGCTGGCCAATCTGATCGAGGAGTCGCTGGCCGAGCTCGTCACGGCCAGCCACGACTCGTCGCGGCATCGTACGTCCGCGTCGTCGGGGGGCAGCGATTCGTCGTCGCGTGAGCCGGCTGGGGAGCCCGTGCCGTGAGTTCGGCAGCCGGGCTGAACGCTTTCGGAGCCGACGCTGCCGGCCCCGACGGACGTGGCCGGCATGCTTCGGGGGCTGGCGCTGTCGGGGCCGAGGGTCTCGGAGCCGGCGCTCTCGGGCGCGAGGGGCGCGGCGCGCATGCTTCGGGGGCCGGCGCTGTCGGGGCCGATGGTCTCGGAGCCGGCGCTCTCGAGCGTGAGGGGCGCGGCGCGCACGCTTCGGGGGCGGGCGCTGTCGGGGCCGACGCGGCTGGGGCGACGACACCGCCCCGCCGCGCCGTGGTGCTCGGCGGCGGGGGAGTGCTCGGGTTCGCGTGGACGATCGGCGCCCTGTCCGCCCTAGAGAGCGAGGCCGGCTTCGACGTCCGTACGGCGTCGTTGCTGGTCGGGACTTCGGCCGGATCGGTGGCCGCCGCGTTGCTGTCCTGTGGGGTGTCGGTGGACGAGATCCGGCGCCACCACCAGGGCGTACCCGGTCCGACCGACCCGCCGATCGGTTTCGACTACGCCACCGACACGGGTGGTGCGCTGCCGCCGCGACCCCGGCTGCGGCCCGGTTCGCCTTGGCTGCTCGTCGACGCGTTGCGCCATCCGCGGCAGAGCCGGGCGATCGTCGCGCTGACCGGCGTGCTGCCGGCCGGGCGGGGCACGCTCGATCCGGTGCGCCGGCTGGTCGCCAATGTGGCTCGTGATACTGGCGCCGTCGAGTGGCCGCCGCGCACCTGGATCGCCGCGACGGACTACCGCAGCGGTCGCCGGGTGCTGTTCGGGCGGGACCGATCGGTGGCGTTGCCCGATGCCGTGGTCGCCTCGTGCTCGATCCCGGCCTGGTACCCACCGGCAGTGATCGACGGCCGGCCCTACATCGACGGCGGCGCCGTGTCGAATGCCTCGGTGGACGTCGTGGCGGACGTGGATGTCGTCGAGGTGTACGTCTTGGCCCCGATGGCCTCCATCGACGCCGACCGACCGCGTTCGCCAGTGTCACGTATCGAGCGGGCGGTGCGCCGGGCGATCACCCGGGGCATCGTCGCCGACGTGGAGGCGCTGCAGGCATTGGGTCGGCGCGTCGTTCTGGTGACGCCTGGTCCCGAGGACCTCGCCGTGATCGGGGCCAATCTGATGAACCCACGCCGGCGGACCGAGGTCCTGGAGACGGCCATGCGGACCTCAGCCGTACAGCTGCGCGTTCAGCTGGCGGCCCGGGTGCCACGGGCCCGGCGGGCGTCCGGACAATCGCCGGCGTGAGGGTCTACATTCCGGCGACCACGTCGCTGCTAAAGCGGCTCGTCGACACGTCCGAGCTCGGATCGCTGCTCGGGCTGAGCGGGTCCGGGCCGGGCGGGTTGGACACGTCGGCGCCTTCCGGGCCGGGCGGGTTGGACACGTCGGCGCCTTCCGGTGCGCCGGCCGAGTCGACGTCCTCGGCGGCGTGTACCGAGGCTGCGTCTGCGGATGCACCGGCCGAGTCGGCATCTGCGGCGGCATCTGCCGAGGCGGCGTCAGCAAGCGCCGCGCCTGCGACGGCGGCCGCTGAGCTGACTGCGTTCGCCGTGACCCCGGGTCTGCGCGAGTGGTATCTCGACGACGATCTGGAGGAGCTCGAGTACGCGGCCAGCCGCGAAGCGGCCCGCGCCTCGTTGCGCCTGCTGGCGGCCGACCCCACGGCGGCGCCGCGCCGGGTCGTAGTCGCCGCTGACGTGGCCGACGACGCCGTCACCGTGCGTGACGACCTCGACCGAGGAGTCGTTCGGGTGGCCGGACCGGTGCCCCTCCGCCAGGTCGCCGCGGCGCACGTCGATGACGCCGATGCCGAGGAGGCCGTTCGGGCGGCCACTGCCGCGATCGACGCGGCCGATCTGGGTGATGTCGACGCCGAGGCGACCGTGGACGACGCAGAGGGTTTCGAACTCGCCTGGTACGCCACCCAGGAGCTGGGCGCCTTCCTCGAGTTGCTCGGCCCATACGACTGACCGGCTCGGTCGCCGGGCGATCAGGCGTTCAACGCCGCTTCTCTACCATCGAAGGGATCGGTGTCGACGTCGACGCCGGAGTACCCGTGGAGGCCCAGTCATGGATGCGATCACCCACCCGCCCGCACCGTCCAACGAGCCGGTGCGCGGCTACGCGCCGAACAGCCCGGAGCGGGCGTCGCTGAGCGCCAAGCTGGCCGAGCTGGCCGCAGGCGGTGCCGAGCTGACGATGACTATCGGCGGCGCGCAGCGGATGGCCGGCGGTGACCGCATCGGCGTCGTGCAGCCGCATCGGCGCCACTCGGTGCTCGGGACGACCGCGCAGTCGACCAACGCGGACGTTGAAGCCGCGGTCGGGGCCGCGCTGGCCGCCGCCCCGGCCTGGCGCGAGCTGCCGTTCGACGAGCGAGCGGCGATCTTCCTGCGCGCCGCCGATCTGCTGTCGACCACCTGGCGCGACACACTGAACGCAGCCACCATGCTGGGCCAGTCCAAGACCGTCCAGCAGGCCGAGATCGACTCCGCTTGCGAGTTGATTGACTTCCTGCGCTACAACGTGCAGTTCGCTCGGCAGATCCTGGAGATTCAGCCGGCGAGCTCGGCGCTGACCTGGAACCGCTCTGACTACCGGCCGCTCGAAGGCTTCGTCCTGGCCATCACGCCGTTCAACTTCACCGCGATCGCTGGCAACCTGCCGACGGCGCCCGCCCTGCTGGGGAACGTCGTCGTGTGGAAGCCGTCCCCGACTCAGCAGTTGGCCGCGCACTGGACGATGCGCCTGCTCGAGGCGGCCGGCCTGCCCCCGGGCGTGATCAACCTGGTAACCGGCGACGGCGCCGCCGTCAGTGAGGTGGCGGTGCCGCACCCTGCGCTGGCCGGCATCCACTTCACCGGATCGACCGGGACCTTCCAGCACCTGTGGGGCGTTGTCGGCGCGTCCATCTCGTCCTATGCCGCCTACCCGCGCTTGGTTGGCGAGACCGGCGGCAAGGACTTCGTGATGGCGCATCCCTCGGCCGAGCCTTCGGCCCTGGCCGTCGCCCTCGTGCGCGGCGCGTTCGAGTACCAAGGCCAGAAGTGCTCCGCGGCGTCGCGAGCCTACCTTCCGCGATCGCTGTGGGAAGGCGGGCTGCGCGACGAACTGGTCGCGCTGACCGAATCGCTCAGCTACGGCGACGTCGCTGACTTCGCCAACTTCGGCGGGGCAGTGATCGATCGACGTGCGTTCGACCGTCTGGCCGGCGTCATCGACCGCCTGCACGCTGAGCCCACCGCAAACATCCTTGCCGGCGGTAAGGCCGACGACAGCGAGGGTTACTTCGTCCGGCCCACCATCGTCGAATCGACCGACCCCACCCACGAAGTGTTCGTACGCGAGTACTTCGGGCCTCTGCTGGCCCTGCACGTCTACGACGACGTGACCAGGGACGCTGGTAGCGCGTGGCGGGAGACGATGACCCAGCTCGAGTCGGTGTCGCCCTACGCACTGACCGGGGCGGTGTTCGCGACCGACCGGGCCGCCATTGACGAAGCGTCGCGAGTCTTGCGCTTTGCGGCTGGCAACTTCTACATCAACGACAAGCCCACCGGTGCCGTGGTCGGTCAGCAGCCGTTTGGCGGCGGACGGGCCTCGGGCACCAATGACAAGGCAGGGTCGATCTGGAACCTCCTTCGTTGGGTGTCGCCGAGGTCGATCAAGGAGAATTTCGTGCCCCCGACCGACCACCGGTACCCGCACATGGGGTGATCCGGCCGCGTCTCGCAAGCTGTCACGGCAGCGCGACCTGAATCGGAATGGCGTGCCGGCTGTCGATGACACCGGAAAGCTGCTGCGGATCTACGGCCAGCACGCCCCGTCCGGGCAACCGGATCGAGCGAGTCCTCGCCAGCTGCAGCCCGAGTAGTTCGCCGTCTCCCGGTGCGGGCTCAAGCAGCAGCCCGGACCGGCTGCGCCGAACCTCGCTGGCGATCCCGCGGTAGGTGACCGCTAGCTCGTCGCTGCGGGCGGCGACGACCGCGGCGACGTGGCCCGGGCTGCTCCGGACAAGCTCGGTGAGGGCGTCGCCGAGCGGCGTGTCGACAAACGCCTCACTGTCATCGACGAGCAGTAGTACTGGTCGATCGCCAGTGGCCCGCACCCGTGCTGGTGAATCGTCTGGCGTGAGCACCTGGACACCGCATTGCTCGGCCGATGTGGCCAGTGCACACCGCCGAGGTGCAGCAACCAGCAGCTTGATGCTGTTGCGGCGGTAGCCCTGCTCCAGAATCAAGCGAAGCACCGTGGTCCGACCGGAGCGGGGTGGCCCTGCTACCAACATGCGGGCGTCGCCGGCGAACAGGTCCACGGCGACGGGCACGGCTTCGTCACCCCCGACGCCGAGCAAGGTCGCGTCGGCGGGAGCGACGGACAGGGCTTCGCGGACGACGCGGTTTGGCAGCGCCCGCAACTTGAACGGTGCTCGGTCCGGATCGGGCTGACCGGCCTTCGCGGCGACCTCGGCCAGTGCGCGCTGCTGGGCGGCGAGACTCGCATCCGCGCCTAGAAATGCGAACTGCACCTCGCTGCCCGACTCGGCACACACCGCCCGGCCCGGCGGAAGCGAGACCGGAACGGCTCCGAGCGGGATGCCGGCTAGTGCGTAGTCGGCTCGGTCGGCCATCCGGAATACGAACTTGCGGGCGACCGAGCCGGACACGCGCGCGGCAAGCGCCGAGCGGTCGCCGGTGAGCACAACCGTGATGCCGACGGCTGCCGACTCGCGCACCAGGGTGAGAAGTGCGTCGCTGCTGCGCCCGGCATCGTGCTCGTCGGCTGCGGTGACGAACGCCTCCCACCCGTCGACGAGCAAGCAAATGAAAGGCATCCGCGCGCCTCGTTGACGTGCGTCGGCGACGGAGCTCGCTCCCATCTCGGCGAGCGCGGCTTGTCGGTGGGCCACCTCGACGCCGAGCCGGACGAGAAGCCGCTCGACCAGACTGAACTCATCTCGCGTGATCACCGTCCCGCAATGCGGGAGGTCGCCGAGCGTGCGCAGACCCGCGCCCGTGCAGTCGATGACGTACAGATGGAGGTCGTTCGGCGAGAAGCGCGCCGCCGCCGATCCGGCCAACGTGCGGAGCGTGCCGGTGCGGCCTGAGCGCGGGCCGCCGATCAGGAGCGTCGGTCCGGCCACGCGCAGATCGACGCACAGTGGGATCTGCCGCTGCTCGCTCGGTCGATCGAGCTGGCCGATCGGAACGAGCCATGGGCTGTCCGGGGCGTCGAGCACGGACATGGGCAGCTCCGCCGGAAGCGGCGGTAACCACGGGCTTCGTGGGGCCGGAAGCTCGCACCGGGCGGCTGCCTCGCAGATCGCGTCGACCAGCATCTGCAGATCGGTCTTGTCGCCCGGATCGGCCGAATGCTCGACGGTGCGGCGTCCCCATTCATCAAGCGGCATCACGGTTGCCGGTGCGCCCGGGTTCGGCGCGATGCCAGCTACCCGCGCGATCTGCACCTCGGTCAGCGACGAGCTGGCTTGCACATAGGCCCGCCCCGGTCGGCTCTTGTCGGTCATCGCCGCGACGTCGGAGCCGACGACGTCAGTGGACTCGCCCGGGTCGGTCACACGCAGCGCGATGCGCAGCGACGTGTTGGCGCGGATCTCGGGTGAGATGACACCGCCGGGCCGTTGCGTGGCCAGCACGAGATGCACCCCGAGGGAGCGCCCGCGCTGAGCGATCGCCACCATGCCGGACACGAAGTCGGGCAGCTCTTCGGCCAGGGCCGCGAACTCGTCCACTATCAGGACGAGTCGTCCGACGGGGGCGACCTGATGGTGTGGCGAGTCGTGGTAGTCGGTGAGGTCTTTGACTCGTGCCTCGGCGAACAACTGCTCGCGGCGACGTAGCTCGGCGTCAAGAGACTGCAGGGCGCGCCTGGTCAGGTGCGGATCGAGGTCGGTTACGAGACCAGCGCTGTGGGGGAGGCGGGCGCAGTCGGCGAAGGCCGCGCCGCCCTTGTAGTCGATCAGGACGAAGGTGATTGCCTCGGGTGAGTTGCCCGACGCCAGTGCCGCGATCCACGACTGCAGAAGCTCTGATTTGCCGGCGCCAGTCGTGCCTGCCACCAGTGCATGTGGGCCATCGCGATCCAGGTCGATATGAAATGGGCCGTCGCACGCCACGCCGATAATCGCGTCGGGTCGCCCGGTGCGCCATCGGGCCATGAGGTCATCGGACATCGACTCGCCGACCTCGAGCAGGTCGAGCAGCCGGCAGGTGTCGGGGATGGCTGAAGCGGTGTCGGCGCCGGCGTCGACCAGTGGGGCAAGGGCCCGGGCAACGCGTTCGGCCCACCGGGTCGCAACCCGATCGGCGAGGACGTCCATCGATGGGCCGGCGGCCGCCTGCACGTCCAGCCGTGAACCCGTCTCGCCACAGACGCGGGCGACAACGCAGCAAGCGGTCGGGAGCCGGCGCTGCTCGTCATCGAAACAGATCGCGGTGACCCCGACGGCCGCACCTGCCTCGAGCACTCGGCTGAGGCCTGGGACATCGGCCAGTGCTCCCGAACGGTCGACGACCAGGACCGTCCACGGGCCGGTCCAGCCGCCTTGATCGTGGTGACTGCGACCCCGCCTCTCGTCGACGACGCGGCCGAGCTCGGCGACGACCCCTGCTCGCTGCTCGGCCGTAGTGGCCACCTCGTGCAGGTGGGGCAACCAGCGCGACCACGTCCAGGCCGGAGCGGCCGCGTCAGACAGGAGCAGCACGAAGCTCAGGTCACCCGGCGAATGCAGCGCCGCGAGTTGGGCAACGATCCAGCGGCCCACGCCGAGCGTGATGCCACGCGGTCCGGCGACGCCGATCGGCCCGCCCCGCAGATTGACCACAGATGGCACGAGGGGCGCCACACCGGCTGACCCGACGTGCTGCCCACAGCGCAGCTGGAGGGCCGCCGGCTGGTCAGCGACGCCCAGGCGCACATCCAGCAGATCGGTGTCGGCGCGACGGCGTTCCCAGAGCCGGTAGTCGGGCGTGGTCGCCGTCCGCAGAACAGCGGCCGGGTCGGGATGAGCTCGCCGCCGGTGCGCTACTTCGACGGCGAGCAGCCTGGTCCGCTCACACTCCGCGGCGGCGTTGCGACGGCGGAGCCCGCCCACCTCGCGACGACGCTCACGCCGCCAGTGCAGGCGATCGCCCAGGGCCGTGCCGAGGATCACGACCGGCGACAGCAGCGCGAAGGCGAGGAACTGGATGCTGTGCAAGGCCAGCGCAAGGCCCACACCCACGCCAGCTGGAAGCAACCCAGCCAGCCACTGGACGCGCTGCGGGCCATGCGTAGTGGTCCGCGCCGGAAACGTGACCTCACGATCGGGAAGTCGGACGGACAGCCGCGGCGGGCGATTCACCAGCCGGGAGCCATCGGGTCCGGGCCGGACGGCGGCGGCCGGCTCGTCGGCCCCGAGCACCGACAGCAATGACTCGCCAAGCCGCACCAGCTGCCCGGGTTCCACGGACGCACCGTCAGCATCGACGGGTGCTCCGTCGAGCAGGGTGCCGTTGGTGGAGTCAAGGTCGCGCACGCTGATGCCAGCCGTGGTGACCGTGATGGTGGCGTGCTGGCGTGAAACATCCGGATCGGTGAGCGTGACATCGCATGTCGGGCCGCGGCCGACCGTCGTGACCCCGCGCGGCAGGGCAACGACGAGCCCGGCGTCGGGGCCACCTATCACGTGCAGCCGCAGCACCGCGCCCGCCGTGAGGTCCCGGTCGCCGGCCTGACCGAGGGTCAGCACGTCCCCATTGCGCAGGCCGGGACCGCCGAGCATCGCGCTGGGCGGCAGACGATGCGAACCACTCCAGATACCGTCCTGTCCCGCGGCCTGGGGCAGCAGCGCCGTGACCGCGGTGGACACGTCGTCGAGCACGGCGCCGGGTGGCGCGTCGAGCGCAACATCACGGGCAAAGCCGTCCGCGTCACGTACCGAGAGCCGGATGTACATGCGGCGAAGTCTGACCTGCTGCGAGAGCTCCGGGGCCCGGAATTCGTGATCTGTGGATTACGCGATGCGTTATCCACAGGCAAGGCATTTTCGCGGCGAACCGGGCCGGCGCCTGCGTAGCGTTCCGCGGTGTCAATCGGCGGCTGGCCAGCGCGGCCGGCCAGGGAAAGGAGCACGCCATGCCAGGGCTGAAGGTCACGCCTGACCAGTTGCAGTCGCTCAGCAGCAACGTCGCTCGCACGTCGTCCGACGTGCGCAGCGCGCACCAGAACCTCAAAGGTCAGCTGTCGCCCCTGTTCGGCGCCGACTGGTCGGGTCAGGCCGCGGCGCAGTTCACCACCTTGTACGAGCAGTTCGACCAGCACGCCAAGGGCATGTCGGACGCACTCGACGGCATCGGCCAGTTGCTGGGCCGGGCCGGCACCGCGTACGCCGAGGTCGAGCAGCAGATCGCCTCGTCGTTCCGCTGAGCCGACCGGCTAACGTCTGGACCCTGTGGGCACCCCAGGCTTGGACGATCCGGAGCTGTTGGCATCGGTCGAGCGCTCGGTTCGCGAGCAGCTCGGCGTCACACCGGCCCGCGCCTCGGTCACTTTCGTGGGCGTCGAGCCGATCGAGGTGCTGCGATTCGATGTC
This sequence comes from Jatrophihabitantaceae bacterium, assembly GCA_036558905.1. Taxonomy (GTDB): domain Bacteria; phylum Actinomycetota; class Actinomycetes; order Mycobacteriales; family Jatrophihabitantaceae; genus DASXRA01. Next base: position 13,772 of record DATBER010000060.1, read on the forward strand.
GGGCTCGAACGGTGGTACGTGAGTCTCGGCATGTCACGTCGGCCGATGACCGGATCGGACGCGGCGGTGCTGGAGCCGGACGGGCCGAGGGCTGAGCTCTCGATCACGACCACTGAGCCCGTCCGGCCCGGACTCACCGACGAGTTGTGGCGCTGGCTGGCAGTCCTCGCTGCGGCACCCACAGTGGAGGGTGTGGTGTACCGCGACGGGATGACGCTCGATCTCGGCGCACCACTCGCGGCCGGCTCACACTGCGTCGGTGTCGTGGTCGGGGCGTCCGGACTGAAGCCGACCGTGCACGGGCGGACCGAGGTGCCGATTCTGCGCCTCGATCCGGCTACGGCAACTGAGCTGGCATGGTCCCGGGTAAACGGCGTGCCGGCGCTCCGCGCGCAGTGGGCCGACCGTGGCGTCGATCTGGCGGACCTCTGGCGCCCGGCGGTCACTTTCGAGTAGCGGTCCTTGGCGAATGGCCCTGACCTGACGCCGCGCCGCAGGCTAGTAGACCTGGAGTTGGAGAATGGCTTCATGAGCATGCGGACGCGGGCCGTTCTCGTCTACGACGGCGATTGCGGGTTCTGCACCCGTTGCGTGCGTGTCGTCGAGTGGACGCGCGTCAGGGCCGACATCGTGGCCTGGCAGTACGCCGACCTGGACGACCTCGGGCTGACCCAAGCTGAAGCGTCCGACGCGGTGCAATGGGTCGAGCCGGACGGCACAGTTCGAGGTGGGCACGAGGCGGTCGCCGCCGCGCTGATGAACGCGGGTCGGCTGTGGTGGCCGCTCGGTCGAGTGATGCTGCTCCCAGGACTGTCGTGGCTGGCGGCACGGGTCTACCGGCTAGTCGCCGACAACCGGCAGCGGCTCCCTGGGGGAACTCCCGCCTGCGCGCTGCCGGCCGAGCAGCGCCCGGGCCGCTCGTCGCGCGCCGCGTGAGGCGGTGGCCCACCACACCTCGAGCGGCAAGAAGGCAGCGATCGCGACGCAGTGCGGCAAGAAGATGATCGTCACCCCGACGAACACCATGAGATGGAAGGCCCACATGCCGAACGCCACGAAGGTGCGGGTCCGGTCCGTTCGCGCGAGCAGCACGAGCGGTGAGCTCAGCTCGCCGATGATCATCGCGAACTGCATCGGGACGAGCAGTTCGGGCTTGTCGAGCAGCCAGCTCGAGAACTCGGTCTTGCGGCGCAGCAGCGCCCGTTCGAGGGTCGCACCGGTCGGCCAGTTCCAGCCCCCAAAGCGGATCTTCGCCCACGCGGCCAGGAAGTAGGTGAGCACTACCGCGACCCATACGCAGCGCAGCGCCCACCCGGCAGCGGCCGACCGGGAGCGATCCGAGACGCGGGCCGTTCCGACGGTGGGCAGTACGGCCAGGGCGACCAGGAACGCGAAGCGGTCGTGGTCGACCTTGCCGTAGGACATGGCCACCAACATCCAGCACAGGTACAGCGCGCCCGCGATTCCGCCCGACAAACGGGGGGCCTTTCCGGTGGCGGCGACGAGTGCCGCGATGACGACGGTGACCTCGATAGTGGTTACGGCTGCGGTGGTTGGCGCCGGCAGATCCAGCAACCGCGCGATGTAGAGGGGGTGGTACAGGGTCTGGCCGAGGCGGGAGTGCTCGCGTACCCCGGATCCCGCGCCGAGGACGTCGATGGGCACGTACAGGTACACGATGATCCGCAGGACTGCGATGCGGCTCAGCGGCATGGGTGCGAACCACCAGCCGGCGAGAGCTCGACCGGGATTGCTGAGGGCACGATCTCGGTTTGCCGCGGGCGGGCGCGGGTCGGCCAATTGGCTGGGATCGCTCGGCACGCCAGCCGCGACGGCCGGTGTGCCAGCCGCGCCAGGCGGAGTGCCAGCCGCGGCTGCCGGTGTGCTAGCCGCGCCAGCCGGAGTGCCGGCCGCGCCAGCCGGAGTGCCGGCCGCGGCTGCCGGAGTGCCAGCCGCGCCAGCCGCAACGGCCGGTGTGCCGGCCGCGACGGGCCGGGTCGTGCCGGCCGCGACGGGCCGGGTCGTGCCATCGGCAGCAGTCGGGCCACCAGCTGAGATGGTCCCCGCGCTGTCGGGTACGGCCGGCGCTGGGTCGGCAACGGCCGGCCTCTCGTCCGGGTCGATCCGAGCCCGGTCGGTGCTTGTCATGGCTGCCTCACGGCGGTGACCGGGGTCGAGCAGATGACCGCCGTCCGCGCAGGCGCCGACCGGCCGTCGTGCAGCGGATGCACCAGCCAGACCAGGCGCAGCTCCCGGACCGGGCCGGACGCGTGGGCTACGTACAGGGGCGCGAGCTGCGCCAGTTCGGCCGGGTGGGCGGTCAGGTCGGCGACCCGTCCTTCGAGCTCGGCCCGGCGCGGGGCGCCGGACGCATTCGTCACGTCCTGCACGGCGCCCGACTTCAACAGCAGCTGCACCCGCAGTTCGTTGACCTGACCGTTCGGGTCGTCACGGGTCGAGTACATCTTGAACGGTCCGAACGGGAAGTCGTCGTCCTGGCCGTTGACGGTGCCGGCGATCACGAGCACCAGCACGGCCAAGACCGCCGCGAGCCGCCACGCCATGCCGCGGCGGCTCAAGGTCGTCACGGGCTCGTCGGGCTGGACGCTCACAGACGTGATGGAACCATTGACGTCGTCGCCGAGGCCAACAGTTGCGTGACGGTGACGAAGCGCAGGCCTTGCTTGCGGATGGCGTCGATAACGCCGGGCAGAGCCTGCACCACGACCTCGTTGTTCAGTGTCCCGCCGTCGTGGCCAAGAATGATCGACCCGGGACGCACCTGCCTCGAGATCCGGGTGATGTTCGAAGATGCGCTGTCGGTGACGTTGAACTTTACGTCCCACAAGACGATCGAGTACTTCATGCCGGCAGCAACCATAGCGGTGGCCCCGGAGAAGTCGCCGTAGGGCGGCCGGTAGAGCCTCGGTGCGTGGCCGGTGACCTGCGTGATCACCTCGGCGGTGCGGCGCAACTGCCGGGTCACCGGTACCGACTGGCCCAGCGCCATGTTCGGATGCGACCAGGTGTGGTTACCGATCTCGTGTCGCCGGGCCGCACGCTGCGAGAGTTGAGGCAACGCTTGCACGTGCTTGCCGATCTGGAAGAACGTGGCGACGACGTCCTTCTGGTCGAGGATGTCGAGGACTCGCGGCGTGTACGCGAGTGACGGGCCGTCGTCGATGGTGAGCGCGACGACCGGCTCGCTCGTCGGCCACCGCCACGCGATCGTGGTCGCCGCCAGGCCCGGCGGCCGGTAGCCGCCCACGGCGTAGCCGGACAGTTTGTCGTCGTTGCGTTCGACCAGCGGCTCCGCGCTGGCCGTTGCCGCCACGCCGACCATCGCTCCGGCGGCCAGCAGGCCGGATCGGCGCAGGAACCCCCGGCGATTCACGGCCGGAGCATAGTTGCCAGTTCCTGAGAATCTCGGTGGCTGAGCTAGTTTCGCTGATCTTGACAACCGCGCGACGAGCGCGGAAAGGGCCCGCTCAAAGCCAGCCGTTGTGTTTGAACGACCGGTACAACCCGATACAGACCAGGACCACAATTCCGCCGATCACGGGGTAGCCGTATCGCCAGTGCAGCTCGGGCATATGGTCGAAATTCATGCCGTAGATGCCGGCCACCATGGTCGGCACGGCGGCGATGGCGACCCAGGCCGAAATCTTGCGCATGTCCTCGTTCTGGCCCACCGACACCTGGGCGAGGTTGGCCGAGACCAGCGTGTTGAGCAGGTCGTCGAACGAGGCCACCTGCTCGACCACCTCGGAAAGGTGATCGTCCACGTCGCGGAAGTACTCGCGGATGTCCTCGTGCACCAGGCGCATCGGCCGATCGGCCAGCATGCGCAGCGGCGTCGACAGTGGCGCGGCCGAGCGGCGCAGCGCCAGGACCTCCCGCTTGAGGATGTACATGCGGCTGCTGTCGGCGCCCCGGTTGCCGCCGGCGAACACCGACGTCTCGACCTCGTCGATGTCCTCCTGCAGGGCGGCGGTCACGGCGAGGTAGCCGTCCACGGCCCGGTCCAGGATGGCGTGCAGCACGACCGACGGGCCGAGCTTGAGCAGCGCCGTGTCGTTCTCCAGGTTCCTGCGCATCGCCCGCAGGTTGCCATGCTCGCCGTGCCGGACCGTGATCACGTAGTTGGCGCCGAGGAAGATCATCACCTCGCCGGTCTCGACGACCTCGGTCGCGCCGTGTGCCTGGCTGTGGTCGTAGTAGACCGTCTTGACGACCGCGAAGAGCATGTCGTCGTACTGCTCGAGCTTGGGCCGCTGATGGGCCTGGACGGCGTCCTCGACCGCCAGCGGATGCAGCCCGAACCGGGTGGCGATGCCGGCGAACTGCCGCTCGCTCGGCTCGTGCAGGCCGATCCAGACGAACCCCGACCGCTGCCGCAGTACATCGTCGTGGGCCTCCTGCCAGGTTGAGAGGTCCGGCTGGCGCTCACCGTCGCGATACACCGCACAGTCGACGATGGCCGTGCTGCGGTCAACCTCCGGGATCCACGGCACGCGGGACTTGCGATCCGACCGGCGGGTGCCGGGGCGGAACGAGCGGGGCCGCGGAACAGTAGGCATCGGCCACATTCTGCCCCGCTGGCCGAGGATTGGCGGCAGGATGCCAGGCCTGACGCGACACGAAGGAGCGGATGTGCAGTTCGGCAGGTATTACGAGGAATTCGAGGTCGGCGCCGTCTACAAGCACTGGCCGGGCAAGACGGTCACCGAGTACGACGACCACCTGTTCTGCCTGATCACGATGAACCATCACCCGCTGCACCTGGATGCCAACTACGCGGAGAAGACCACCGATTTCGCCAAGAACGTCGTGGTCGGCAACTACGTCTACTCATTGCTGCTCGGGATGTCGGTGCCCGATGTGAGTGGCAAGGCGATCGCCAACCTCGAGGTCGAGTCGCTGCGCCACGTGGCCCCGACCTTCCACGGCGACACCATCTACGGCGAGACGACGGTGCTCGACAAGACGCCCTCGAGGTCCAAGTCGGATCGCGGTGTGGTGTACGTCGAGACGATCGGCTACAAGCAGGACGGCACAGTGGTGTGCGTCTTCCGCCGCAAGGTGATGGTGCCGACCCGCGAGTACATCGACGCGCGCGGGGGCGAGCAACCCGGCCGCCCCGCGCCGGCGCCCGGCAACTGAGCCGGTTTTGGTCACGAGGCCGGTTATATGAGACCTGGTGACCAAAACCGAGCCGAAATCAGGAGGACAGGGCGGCGATCAGCTTCTCGACGACGCCCAGCGTCCGGCGCAGCTCGTCGGCGCCGACGGTCGCGCTGACGCGGTCGGCCCACTCGTGCTGGCTCGCGCCCAGCGCCTGGATCGCGCCCCGCCCGGCCGCAGTCGGCGCGACCAGCTTGGCCCGCTGATGCGCGGGGTTGGGGCGGTACTCGACCATGCCCCGTGATTCGAGCAGGTCGGCCACCCGCTGCACGCTCTGCCGGGCCAGGCCCATCTCGCGGGCGATGCCGGCCACCGACCGCGGCCCGTCCAGGACGGCGCCGAGCACCTGCCACCAGGCCGCGGTGAGTCCGACC
>DATBER010000061.1:0-15849 GCA_036558905.1 Jatrophihabitantaceae bacterium
GGCTACATCAGCATCACCGGCCGCATCAAGGACATGGTCATCCGCGGCGGCGAGAACATCTACCCGCGCGAGATCGAGGAGTTCCTGTACACGCACCCGGACATCATCGACGCCCAGGTGGTGGGCGTCCCGGACGAGAAGTACGGCGAGGAACTGATGGCCTGGATCCGGATGCGGCCCGGCGCGACGCCGCTGACCGCCGAGTCGCTGCGGTCGTTCTGCGAGGGCAAGCTCGCGCGCTACAAGATCCCGCGCTACGTCCACCTGGTCGACGAGTTCCCCATGACGGTGACCGGCAAGGTGCGCAAGGTGCAGATGCGCGAGGAGTCGGCCGAGTTGCTGCGGCGCGGCGAGCCTGGCTGACGGCCACCCGTCCGACGTGTTACGGAAAAGGGCGATAACGTCGGAACGGGGGTCTGGTACCAGGAGGCAAGGCAATGCCTGCAGTGACGATCTCGGCCGGATACGGCGCTGGCGGCAGCGTGATCGCGCCGCGGGTAGCCGAACGGCTCGGCTACCCGTTGCTGGACCGAGCCATCAGCTCGCGCGTGGCCGATCAGCTGCACGTCTCGGAAGAAGAGGCCCGCTGCGGCGAGAAGAGGCGGTCGCTCGTCGAGAAGTTCTTCGGGGTGCTCGCCCCGATGGCCGGCGGCGTGATCGGGCTCGACGCCGAGGGGCCACCCGCGCCGTTGCCCGCCGACGACGCCGAGCAGTTCCGCGAGCGGGCCGAGGCCATCATCCGGCGGGCGCTGCCGTCCGGGGCCGTGGTGCTGGGCCGGGCCGGCGCAGCCGCGCTGGCCGAGGAGCCGAACGTGCTCCGGGTGCGCCTGTTCGGACCGGAGGCAGCCCGGATCAAGCAGGCCGCGCAGGTCCAAGGCATCGACGAGGCCGAAGCGGCGTGCCGACTGCCTGAGGTCGACCAGGCCCGGGCCCACTACGTGCGCCGCCTGTACGGCCGTGACATCGACGACCCGGCGCTGTTCAACCTGCAACTGGACAGCACGGCGATCCCGCTGGACGGCTGCGTCGAGGTGATCGCCACCGCGTACCTCGCGATGGTCGGCTAGCGGGCCTCGTCCGACCGCGCCGACACCCGCCCAGCAGACCGCACGAACCGCCCGGCTCGCTCCAGGGCGTCGGCCGCCTCGGGCAGGAACGACCAGAACAGGTGGAAGTCGTGCGTGCCGACCGGGTACAGCTCCAAGTGCGCCTCGCCGCCGTGCGCCTTGATCCGGTCCACGAGCTGGTGGGCGTCCTCCTGCACGGCATCGCCGATGCCGGCCTGCACCAGCAGCGGCGGTAGCCCGGACAGGTCGGCCGCCAGCGGGCTGAGCAGCGGGTCGTCCAGCGAGTGCTCGCCGATGTAGGCCGGGGCGCACCGGCGGGCCGCCTCGAGTGTCAGCAGCGGCTGGGCGTCACCCGGCTTCGTCTTCTGGATGGTGCAGCTGAGGTCGACCCACGGGCACATCAGCACCGCCCCGGCCGGCATCGGCAGCCCCTCGTCGCGCAGCCGCAGCAGCAGCGACACGGTCAGCCCGCCGCCTGACGAGTCTCCGACCAGGGTCAGGCCGGTCGGATCCGCGCCCGAGTCGAGCAGCCACCGGTACACGCGCACGAAATCGTCGAGCGAGGCCGGGAACGGATGCTCGGGCGCCAGCCGGTACTCGGGCAGCAGCACGCCCGCGTCGGCGGCCAGCGCGACCGCGCCGGCCAGGTGCCGGTAGCCGAACGCCGAGCCCATGCAGTGTCCGCCGCCGTGCACGAACAGCACGCCGATCGCCCGCTCGGGTGCGACCACGGTCAGGCCGGCGATGCCGCCGGCGTTCACCGGCGTGACGGCCACCTCGGCCGGCACCGGGAACTGGGCGTGCAGCGCCTCGCAGGCCTCGCGCAGCTGCTGCAACGTGCCGCCCCCGGCGGTCAGCGCGTCGGCCGGTGCCCAGAGCCGGCCGATCCGCTCGGCCAGCTCGCCGCCCATCGAACGAGTGGCCGAGATCGCCGAGTCCAGGTCGCGCAGCAGCTCACGGGCCCGGCCGAGCAGTGCCTCGCCGGCCAGGGTCAGCTCGACGCGATGGGTCGACCGGCGCAGCAGGTCGGGTCCGACCAGCCGCTCCAACGACCGGATCTGACGGCTCAGTGCCGGCTGCGACAGGTACAGCCGGGCCGCCGCCCGGCCGAAGTTGAGCTCCTCGGCCACCGCGACGAACGCGCGCAGGTGGCGCAGCTCGATCGCGTCGGGCGCGGGAGGCAGGGAGAGCACTGCGGCGCGGCCATCGTCCACGCCGCCCAGTGTGACCCACGCCCGCGACGGCGGTGATGCGTCTCGCGCACCACCGTCATACCGACTCGGCCTTTCCCTTCGCGCGTGCCGCGATGCCATCGTCGGCCTATGGTTCCCGAGCAACGTGACCGACCGGCCCGTCGAATCGCCGACGTGCAGTTGCGCGGCGGCGTGCACGCCCGGGTGTACTGGCCGGAGCCGAGCGGTACCACGCCAGCCCTGCTCGTGCTGTTCGCGGCCGGGTACAGCGTGCCCGGCGTGGTCGTGCTGGCCACCTGCCCGGACACGGTCGAGCAGGCGGTGGCCACCGCCGAGTGGGCCGCCGACCATCCGAGCGAGCTGGACGCGACGGCCGCGCCGTTGCTGGTCGGCGGCGACCCGGAGTTGGCGAACGCCGTGGTCGAGCACGCCCGCGAGCACGGCTGGCCGGCAGTCGAGCTTTTCTCGGTGCGCGCCGATGAGTTCCAGCCGACCCGTACGTCCTAGCTGCAGACGATGTCGAGAACGCACCGGCCGCATCGACGTCACCAGTGAAGCGAACGAACCGACCAGGGAGTAACCGACATGAACACCGACCGCTCACGCTGGCTGGCTCTCTACGTGTTGTGCGCCGGCATGCTGATGATCGTGCTCGACGCGACGATCGTGAACGTCGCGCTGCCGTCCATCAAGGACGACCTGAACTTCTCGCAGAACAACCTGGCCTGGGTGGTCAACGCCTACCTGATCGCATTCGGCGGACTGCTCCTGCTGGCCGGACGCCTCGGCGACCTGATCGGTCAGCGCCGGGTGTTCCTCACCGGGCTGGCGGTATTCACCGCCGCCTCGCTGCTGTGCGGCATAGCGCAGGACCAGGTCATGCTCATCGCCGCCCGGTTCGTGCAGGGCGTCGGCGGAGCGCTCACGTCGGCCGTAATCCTCGGCATGATCGTGACGATGTTCTCCGACCCCAAGGAACTGGCCAAGGCGATCGGCGTCTACGGCTTCGTCGCCTCGGGCGGCGGCTCGATCGGCCTGCTGGCCGGCGGCGTGCTGACCTCGCTCATCAACTGGCACTGGATCTTCTTCGTCAACCTGCCCGTCGGAATCGTCACCGGCTACCTCGCGATGCGGCTGGTCCCCAACCGCGACGGCGTCGGCTTCAAGCAGGGCGCGGACGTCCGCGGCGCGGCGCTGCTGACCGGTGGCCTGATGCTGGGCGTGTACACGATCCTGCAGGTCGAGCACCACGGCTGGGTGTCGCTGTTCACGCTGGGCCTGGGCGCGGTCGCGATCGCGCTGATCGCCGCGTTCGTGGTCCGGCAGGCGCACGTCGCCAACCCGCTGATGCCGCTGCGGCTGTTCCGCTCGCGCAACGTCTCGGGCGCCAACGTCGTGCAGGCCCTGATGGTGGCGGGCATGTTCGGGATGTTCTTCCTGGGCGCCCTGTACCTGCAGCAGATCCTCGGTTACGACGCCCTGGGCGTGGGCCTGGCCTTCCTGCCCGCGATGGTCGTCATGGGTGCGATGTCGCTGCGGTTCGCCGGCCCGATCACCGCTCGCTTCGGGACCAAGCCGACGCTGGTCGTCAGCTTCGTGTTCGTCGCCGCCGGCCTGTTCCTGTTCGCCCACACCCCGGTGCAGGGCCACTTCTTCTCCGATGTCATGCCGCCGATGCTGCTGATCGGCTTCGGCGCCGGCCTGGGCTTCCCGGCGCTGACCACGCAGGCGATGTCCGGCGCCACGCCCGAGGACTCGGGTCTCGCGTCCGGCCTGGTCAACACCACGGTGCAGGTGGGCGGCGCGATCGGCCTGGCCGTGCTGTCGACGCTGGCCGCCGAGCGGACCGACGGGCTGAAGGCCCACGGGCACGACGTCCTGACGTCGCTGAACTCGGGCTACCACCTGGCCTACATCGTCGGCGGGGTGCTGGCCGTCGTCGCCGCGGGAGTCGCCGCCACCGTGCTGCACACCAAGGCCGCCGACGTGCCCGTCGCCGAGCCGGCCCAGGCGGCCGAACTCGCCGAAGCGGTCTAATCCGGCACTCTCCCACGAAGCCGGCCAGCCCTTCCCCCCGGGGCTGGCCGGCTTCATGCCGTACCGGTAGGAAGAGCGCCATGGGTGAGCATGTGGAGGGCCGGCTTCCGTCCGGGCAGTACTGGCAGGGCTGGACGGGCGATACCCCGGTAAAGGGCGTCGTCGTGCTGGTGCACGGCGTGCACGAGCACAGCGGCCGGTACGCCCACGTGGCCAAGCGACTGGTCGCGGCCGGCTACCCCGTCTACGCGGTCGACCACCCGGGGCACGGCCGCTCGGACGGTCCGCGCGGCAACATCGACTCGATGGACAAGACGGTGGCCGGCGTCGACGCGGTGGCCCACCTGGCCATCGAGCGCCAGCCCGACGTCCCGGCATTCGTCTACGGGCACAGCCTGGGCGGGCTGATCGCCCTGCAGTACCTCACCGGCCGGCCGATCGAGCTGCGCGGCGCCGTCATCTCCGCGCCGGCGCTGGACGTCAGTGCGGCCGACCCGGTCCGGCGTGCGGCGTCGGGGCTGCTGTCGCGGCTCACCCCGAACCTCGGCGTGCTCAAGCTCGACCCGGCGACGATCAGCCGCGACCCGGACGTCGTCCGCGACTACCAGACCGATCCGCTGAACTACCTGGGCAAGATGCGCGCCCGCACGGGCGCCGAGACGCTGCGAACCGTCCAGCGCATGCAGCCCCGGCTCGAGGCGCTGAAGCTTCCCCTACTCGTGCTGCACGGCACGGCCGACAAGCTGGTGCCGCCGGCCGCCACCGACTTCCTCGAGCAGCACGTCGGCTCGACCGACCTCACCGTCAAGCGCTACGAGGGCGGGTACCACGAGTCGCACAACGAGCCGGGCAAGGCCGCCGTCCTCGACGACATCGTCGGCTGGCTCGACGCGCACGCCTGAGCAGACTTGGCCTTAGCTGACGCGCTCCGCCAGCCAGGTCATGGCGGTCAGCTCGTGGAAGGCCTGGCCGCCCTCGTGCTGGTTGTACGGGTACTCGTGGATCTCCTTCGGCCCTGCGTACGCGTTGTAGGCGGCGTACACCGTGGACGGCGGGCACACCTCGTCCATCAACGCCACCGAGAACAGCGCCGGGGCAGTGCCCAGCCCGGCCAGCACGGAGCCGTCGAAGTAGCGCAGCGTCTCGAACGCCGGGTCGGTGTGATCGCGGTGGGCCTTGAGGTAGCGGACGATCTCGCCGTACGGGTCGCGGTCGCTGATCTCGGTGGCCCGCCGGATGTCGCACAGGAACGGCACGTCGATGACGGCGCCGGCCAGGTCCGGGGTGAGCGCCGCGGCCGCGATCGAGATGCCGCCGCCCTGGCTGGCCCCGGCCACGGCCACCCGGTCGGCGTCGACCATCGGCAGCGAGCGGACCGCGTCGATAGCCCGGGCGGCGTCGGTGAACAGCCGCCGGTAGTAGTACTCGTCGCGGTCGAGGATGCCCCGGGTCATGACGCCGGCGTGGGCCGGGGCGCCGGCGTTCGGGTCAGGCGTGTCGCCGACCAGCCCGGACGAGCCCTGCCCCCGGCTGTCCATGACGACGTGCACGTAGCCGGCCATCGCCCAGCGGGCGCCCTCGTGGGCCAGCCCGCGTCCGCCGCCGTAGCCGCGGTACTCGACCACACCGGGCAGCGCCTCGGTGGCGCCGGCCGGGCGGTGCAGCCAGCCCCGGATCGGGTCGCCGCCGAAGCCGGGGAACGTCAGGTCGAACGTCTCGATCAGCCGCAGCGGGGTGGCGACCGGCGTCAGGGTCGGCGCCCCGGTGTGCTCGCGGGCGGCGGCCAGCGTGGCCGACCAGAACTCCTCCAGGTCGGTCGGCGGCTCGACGGACGACTTGTACGAACGCAGCTCGGAGCCACGCAGATCGAACATCGCCATGCCGTGAGCATGGCAGGTAACAATGGCGGCATGCAGGCTTGGGTGGTCGACCATGTGGCGCCGATCGACGACGGGCCACTGCGGCGCGTCGACCGTGAACTGCCGGCTCCCGGCCCCGGACAGGTACGCGTCCGGGTGACGTGCTGCGGGGTGTGCCGCACCGACCTGCACCTGGCCGAGGGCGACCTGCCCCCGCATCGTCCGGCGACGACACCGGGGCACGAGGTGGTCGGCGTGGTCGACGCGGCCGGCGCCGGGGCGACCCGGTTCGCGATCGGCGACCGGGTGGGCGTCGCCTGGCTGGGCCGCACCGACGGCACCTGCGCGTACTGCCGGCGCGGCGACGAGAACCTCTGCGCCGCGCCCACCTTCACCGGCTGGGACGTCGACGGTGGCTACGCCGACGCGTGCCTGGTCGACGAGCGGTTCGCCTACGCGCTGCCCGAGGGAGTCGACGACGAGCAGCTCGCCCCGCTGCTGTGCGCCGGCATCATCGGCTACCGGGCGCTGCTGGCGGCCGCGGTACCGCCGGGCGGACGGCTGGGCATCTACGGATTCGGTGGCAGCGCCCACCTCACCGCGCAGATCGCCCTGCACCAGGGCCTGCGGGTGCACGTGCTTACCCGAGGTGAGCAGAGCCGGCAGCTGGCGCACGAGCTGGGCGCCGACTCGGTCGGCGACGCCGCCGACGCACCGCCCGAGCCGCTCGACGGAGCCATCCTGTTCGCGCCGGCCGGCGAGCTGGTGCCGGTGGCGCTGCGGGCCGTCGACGCGGGCGGCACCCTGGCCGTGGCCGGCATCTGGCTGTCCGACATCCCCAGCCTGAACTACGACGCCGAGCTGTTCCGCGAACGCCGGCTGCGCAGCGTCACCGCCAACACCCGCCACGACGGCGAGCGGTTCCTGCGGCTGGCCGCGCGGTTCGGCATCCGGGCGACGACCCACCCCTACCCGATGGCCGACGCGCCGCGCGCCCTGGCCGACCTCGCCCACGGCCGATTCAGCGGCGCCGCCGTCTTGCACAACTGATCAATCGGGATCAAGTCGGAAGTTCACCCGCCGAGAACGGCCCTTCCCGGCTGGGCCGTGGTATCCACATCCCGTGACCGCCGTGGTCGAGTTCGTCACGCCCGCGACCGGCCTGACCGAGGCCGAGGTCGCCGAGCGGGTCGCGGCCGGGCGCACGAACGCGGTCGAGAGCCGCACCAGCCGCACGACCGCCGAGATCGTCCGGGCCAACGTGTTCACCGTCTTCAACGGGTTGCTGCTGACCCTGTTCGTGATCATCCTGGCGACCGGACGCTGGCAGAACGGCCTGTTCGGCCTGGTGATCGTGGCCAACTCGGCGATCGGCATCTTCCAGGAAGTCCGGGCCAAGCGCACCCTCGACCAGCTGGCGGTGCTGAACGCGCCCCGGGCCCGGGCCATACGCGCCGGTACGGTCGCCGAGCTGGCCGTCGAGGAGGTCGTGCAGGACGACCTGCTCGAGATCCGTTCGGGCGACCAGGTGCCGGCCGACGGCGTCGTCACGTCAGCCACCGGCCTGGAGGTGGACGAGTCACTGCTGACCGGCGAGTCCGACGCGATCGCCAAGGACCCGGGCGACGAGGTGCGCTCGGGCGCAATCGTGGTGGCCGGCCAGGGAAGGTTCCAGGCCACCGGCGTCGGCGCTGACGCCTACGCCACGAAGCTGGCCGCCGAGGCCCGCCGGTTCACGGTCACCCACTCCGAACTGGTGGCCGGCACGAACAAGCTGCTCAAGTGGATCGGCCTGATCATGCTGGTGGTCGGGCCGATCCTGTTGTGGAGCCAGTTCCGCAGCAAGGACAACCACGGTTGGCAGGACGCGGTGACGGGCACGGTCGCCGCCCTGGTCGGCATGGTGCCCGAGGGGCTGGTGCTGCTGACCAGCCTCGCGTTCATGCTCGGCACGCTGACCCTGGCCCGGCGCCAGACGCTCGTGCAGGAGCTGCCGGCCGTCGAGGGGCTGGCCCGGGTCGACGTCGTGTGCCTGGACAAGACCGGCACGCTCACCCACGGCGACGTCGCCTTCGACCGGATCGAGCTGCTCGACGCACACGCCGACGTGCCGGACGCGCTCGGGCTGCTCACCCGGGGCGACGACGCCAACGCGACGGCCGCCGCGGTGGCCGCCGCCTACCCGTCCACGGCCTGGGCGGCGACCGGCACCGTTCCGTTCTCGTCCGCGCGCAAGTGGTCGTCCGTGACGGCCGACGGCAATGGCACCTGGGTGTTCGGCGCGCCGGAGATGGTGCTGCCGGCGCCGGCCGGTCCGGCCCAGCAGGACGCCCGGGGGCAGGCCGACGCGCTGGCCGCCGAGGGTCGCCGGGTCCTGCTGCTGGCCCGGTCCGCGCACGATCCGGGAACCGACGGTGACGAGGCGATCTTGCCGGTCGAGCTCACGCCGGCGGCGCTGGTGATCCTGGCCGAGCGCGTCCGGGACGACGCCGCCGACACGCTGCGCTACTTCACCGCGCAGGGCGTGGCCCTCAAGGTCATTTCCGGCGACAACCCGCGCACGGTCGGCGCCGTGGCCGCCCACGTCGGCGTACCGGGCATCAACGGCGCCGCCGACGCCGTCGACGCGCGCACGCTTCCTGAAGCCATGCCCGCGCTGGCCGAGGTGCTGGAGGGGCACAGCGTGTTCGGCCGGGTCACCCCGCAGCAGAAGCGGGCCGTCGTCGCGGCGTTGCAGAGCAAGGGCCACGTGGTGGCGATGACCGGCGACGGCGTCAACGACGCGCTCGCCCTCAAGGACGCCGACATCGGCGTGGCGATGGGCAACGGCTCGCCCGCCACCCGTGCCGTGGCCCAGCTCGTGCTGCTCGACGGGCGCTTCGCCCACCTGCCCGACGTCGTCGCCGAAGGCCGGCGGGTGATTGCCAACATCGAGCGGGCGTCGAACCTGTTCCTGGTCAAGAACATCTACTCGCTCGTGCTGGCGCTGATCACCGCCGTGACGCTGGCTGCCTACCCGCTGGCCCCGATCCAGCTCACCCTGATCTCGGCGGTGACGATCGGCGTGCCCGGGTTCTTCCTCGCGCTCGGACCGAATCGGCGGCGCTACGTGCCCGGTTTCCTGCGCCGAGTCCTGCGTTTCGCCATACCCACCGGCGTTGTCACCGGCGTCGCGGCCTACCTCGGGTACGAGGCCACCCGAGTGTTCGAGGACGGCGCGACCGTGGCCGAGGGGCGCACCACCGCCACTCTCGTCGTGCTGATCGTGTCGCTGTGGACGCTGGTCATCCTGGCCCGCCCGCTCGCCGGCTGGAAGCTCGCGCTGGTCGCCACCATGGTCGGCGCCGTCGCCCTGATCGTGGCCATCCCCGCGCTCGGACACGGCATCTTCCTGCTGGACGTCACCCCGCTGCGGCTACTCACCGCAGCGATCATCGGCAGCGCCGGCGCCGTGCTGGTCGAGCTGTCCTACCGGGCCGTCCGCCGGATGACGCAGGAATCAGCGCAGACCTGAAGAGCGGGACTTCCTGCCTTAGAGTTGCGCACAACCCGATCATGGCGTGAACTGATCGTGAGAATGATCTTGTCGCCTGTAACCGGGGGTACGAGGGGGACATCATGGCATTCACGCATGCGCCCAGACGGGTCGCCTCGCCGCGCAGCGAGGGCCCGCGATCATGACGGTCGTCTGCGAACCGGATCCGGACATCGCCCGCAACCTGGCCGCCGTCGTCGGCGGTGATGTGCGCACGGTCGACACGCTGCCCGACGTCGCCGAGATGCTGGGCGACGCCATGCTCGTCGTGATCGGGCCCAGCGTGCCGCTCGGCAAGGCCCTGCAGTTCAGCATCCGGCTGCGGCTGGCCGCCATCGCGTCCGGCGTGGTGCTGGTGCACGAGTCGCCCGACGCCGAGCTGCGCTCGCTGGCCGGCGCGGCCGGCGTGCGCGAGGTCGTCGCCACCGGTGATCGCATCGGCCTGGCCGCCGCCTGCCGGCGCGTGCAGGACGCCCTGCCCGTTCCGCCGGTGCTCGAGACGCAGCGCGGCCAGGTGCTGACCGTGTTCGCCGGAAAGGGCGGCTGCGGCAAGACGATGCTGGCCACCAACGTGGCCGTGGCGCTGCACGCGGCCGGCCGGCGGGTGTGCGTGGTCGACCTCGACCTCGAGTTCGGCGACGTCGCGACCGCGTTGAAGCTGGTGCCGCAGCGGAACCTGGCCAGCGCCGACCCCCACGGGCGCAGCCTGGACGCCGCCGGGGTCACCGACCTGGTCACGCCGTTCCTGCACGGCCTGGACTGCGTCCTCGCGCCGAACGCTCCGGGCGTTGCCGAGCGGATTCCGCTCGCCCTGATCGAAGAGCTGTTGACCGTCCTGCCGACCATCTACGACGACGTCGTCGTCGACACGCCGGCCCGGTTCTCCACCGTGGCGCTGACCGCGCTCGATCTCTCGCACCATCACGTGCTGGTGGCCACTCCGGAAATGCTCACCCTCAACGCGCTGCGCCGCACGCTCGACAGCCTCGACCTGCTCTCCTACCAGCGTCGAGCGCGCTCGATCGTGCTCAACCGCAGCGATCCCCGGGCGGGGCTGGGCAACTCCGAGATCGAGCAGGTCCTCAACGCGCCGATAAGCGCGTACCTGCCGACCACCGCCGACGTCCCGACGTCACTCAACCAGGGCGTGCCGCTGGCCAGCCGCAACCCGGATCATCCGCTGAGCCAGGCGGTACGCCACTTCGTGCAGACGAGGGTTCCGCTCGACCGTACTGCAGGGTACGGTGCGCCCGCCCATTAGGACGCACCCGCGCGTCTGAACACCGCCAGCATGATCGCGGCGGTGACGGCGAGCAGGCCCAGCTCACGGGGCATCCGGTGAGGGGACTCGCGCTGGATCCCGCCGTGGAGGGCCGCCACGGGCCGCGGCCAGAGCTGCCGCCCGGTAAGCTCGGCGAACGGCTTGTCCAGGTCCGGCGTCGCGGCGCCGATTGCGCCGGCCAGCACGGCCCACCGCGAGTCCCGTGGGCTCAGCGCCGCCGAGCCGGCCAGGGCGGCGAGCCCGGCCAGCCCGTCGCGGACCGCCACGGTCATGAAGTAGTCGTGGTCGTCGCCGGATCCCCAATGCGGGACCGCGTCCATCACGAAGTGGCTGACGGCGCCGAGACCGAATGCGGCCAGTGGCCGGCGCACCCAGGCGCCGATGGCCGCCCCCGCGAGCACGTGGCTGGTGACGAGCATGGTCACATCGTCCGATAACGAGCTGTGACGTCCGGTGATCCGGGTGCGCCGCGCAAGGTGGAGGAGGAGCCGTACCGCTGTTGTACCGGCGACGACGACAACGCTGCGGGCGTGCAGCTGGGCGCTGGAATTATGGTCTGAGTTCCCGGCGCGGGGCACTAGTACTGTCCGGCCCGATGACTGGGCATGAGCGGAAACGGATTCTGATCGTGACGGCGGGTTCGCGAGGCGACGTCGCGCCGTTCACGGGCCTGGGCCAGCGGCTGCAGCAGGCCGGCCACCAGGTGGCCTTGGCCGCGCACGACCGGTTCGCCGTTCTCGTACGCGAGAGCGGGCTGGAGCACCGGTCGCTGCCCGGCGATCCGGTCGAGCTCACCCGCGCCCGCACGGCCGCCCCCTCCCCGGAGGCCGCGCAGTCGGTCTTCGCCGCGTTCCTCGACGAGCTGGGCGACGGTGTGGTCGACGCCGCGGCCGCCGGCACCGACGTGCTGCTCACCGCTTTCGGCCCGGCCCCACTCGGCCGGCTCGTCGCCGAGGGCTTCGGCATCCCGAGCGTCGGCGTCTATCTCGCGCCCGGGGTCCCGACGCGGGAGTTTCCGCCACCGGGCTGGCCGGTTACCGAGCCGGACGGCGACAACGTCGCCCTGGGCCGCCAGGTGCTCGCGCGGACCGGGGCCCTGTACGCCGATGTTCTGCGGCGGCTGCGGACCCGGCTGGATCTCCCCGCGGCCGGCCCGGAGGCGGCCGGCCCGCCGGACGACTGGCCGATCTGCCACGGCTTCAGCCCCGCCGTGGTCCCCCGACCCGCCGACTGGCCCGTGACGGTGCACGTGACCGGATACTGGTGGCCGGCCGAGCCGCCGGACTGGCAGCCCCCGGATCGGCTGGTCGACTTCCTGGAGGCCGGTCCCCGTCCGGTGTTCGTCGGATTCGGCAGCATGACCGCCACCGACGAGCGACTACATGACGTCGTTGCGAGCGCCGTCAACCGGGTCGGCGTGCGGGCGGTCGTCCAGTCCGGCTGGGCCGAACTCGCACCGCCCGGCGACGACCTCCTGCTGGTCGACGAGCTGCCGCACGAATGGCTGTTTCCCCGGACGGCGGCCGTGGTCCACCACGCCGGAGCCGGCACGACCGGGGCCGGGCTGCGCGCGGGAGTGCCAGCCGTCCCGGTGCCCGTCCTGGTGGACCAACCCTTCTGGGCGGACCGGCTGCACCGCCTCGGCGTTGCCCCGCGCCCACTGCCACTGGCCGAGCTGACCGCCGACACCCTGGCCGACGCGCTGCGGTCCTGCCTCGACCAGCCGGCCTATCGCGACCGCGCCACCGAGGTAGCTGACCGGATCCGCACCGAAGACGGCGCCGGCGCGGTGCTCTCGCTCGTAACGCGGCTGGAAGCCGAGTTCTAGCCCGGGCCGAGGCGGTAGCCGACCCCGCGCACGGTCCGGATCCACCGGCCACTGCGCGAGTCGTCACCGAGCTTGCGGCGCAGGTTGCCGATGTGCACCTCGACCAGGTGCGCGTCGCGGACCCAGTCGCTGCCCCACACCTTGGACAACAACGTCTCGCGCGTCCACACTCGGCGCGGGTTGGACACCATCGTCGCCAGCAGGTCGAACTCGGTCCGGGTCAGGTCGAGCTCGACCCCGGACAGGGCGGCTACGTGCGCCTCGGCGTCGACGCGCAGCTCGCCCAGCTCGAACACTGCTGCATCCGGGGCGTCGGCGCGACTGACCCGGCGCGGGCGGCGCATCATCGCCATGGCCCGGGCCCGCAACTCGCGGGGGCTGAACGGCTTGCTCAGGTAGTCGTCGGCCCCGATCTCCAGGCCGATGAGCCGGTCGATCTCCTCGTCGCGCGCGGTCAGCATGATGACGTAGGCGTCGCTGCCGGCACCGCGCAACTGCCGACAGACCTCGACGCCGTCGAGGTCGGGCAGGCCGAGGTCCAGGGTGACCAGATCCGGGTCGTCACGACGAACCCGCGCGACGGCGTCGCGGCCCGATGCGGTGGTGTCGACGACGAAGCCGGCCTGAACGAGCACCTCGACGAGCAACGCCCTGATATCGGCGTCGTCCTCGACGACCAGCGCCTGCCGGTCGGGCTCGCTCACGGAGTCGGCCCCGCCGCGCCCGACCGGGGCAGCGAGACGGTGAATGTCGTGCCGCGTCCTTCGACGCTGGTCACGGACACAGTTCCCCGATGCGCGTCCACAATGGCCTTAACGATCGTGAGGCCCAGTCCGATACCCGGAATTGCCCGGTCGGTCGCTGTCGCGGCGCGGAAGAATCGGGTGAAAAGACGCTGTTGATCTACCTCGGCGATGCCTATGCCCGAGTCGGACACTTCGACCTCGACCGCATCGACCGTCGAGGACAGCCGGACGTCGACCTGCCCTCCGGCCGGGCTGAACTTGATCGCGTTGGTCAGCAGGTTGTCGAAGATCTGGCCGAGGCGATCGGCGTCACCGAGCAGCATCGTCGCGTCGTCGGCCCTCAGCTGCAAGGTGACGCCGGCGGCCTTCGCCCGGGGCTGGGCCGCCTCGATCGACGCCTTGGCCAGCGCGGTCAGGTCGACCTCGTCGATGTCCAGCCGCACCCGGCCGGCGTCCACCTGGGACACGAACAGCAGGTCGCTGACCAGGCGCAGCTGCCGCCGGGCGTTGCGGTCGACCACCTCGAGGAATTGCCGCTGCCGCGGCGTCAGGGGGCCGGTGTCGTCGTCGAAGATCACTTCGAGGTAGCCGATGATCGACGACAACGGCGTCCGCAACTCGTGCGACACCAGGGCCACGAAGTCGTCCTTCAGCCGCTCGGACGCCCGGCGTTCGGTCACGTCGGTGCCGATTTTGATGAAGCCGCGCAGTTCGCCGGTGTCGTCGTGTATCGGGGTGACGCTGAGACTGACCTGCAGGCGCGAGCCGTCGCGGCGGACGTACGTCCACTCCTGCGTGTCGGCCTCGCCCTGCCGGGCTCGGACCGAGAACACGTCAAAGCCTGGCTCCACGCCGAGTTCCGCCGCCCGCTCGGCGACCTCGTCCTGGTCGTGCAAGACCACCGGAGTGCTAACTCCGATCATCTCCTTGGCGGAGTAGCCGAACATTCGCTCGGCACCTGTGTTGAACACGGTGATGAGGCCGTCGGGGTTCGTCGCGATGATGGATTGCTGTGTGGCGGCCGACAGCACGCTGCTGACAAGGGCGGTTCGAGCCCGTTCGGCGGCCACCAGCCGGTAGGTGGTGCCACCGACGATCGCCGCCGTGATGGGCCACAGCAGGATGCGGCCCAGCCCCGATGCGGGGTAGGTCGGCCCGCCGAGCGCGAGGATCGGCACGACGAATACGCTGGCCGCGAGGAAGATCGTCGTCACCATCTGCCATAACGTGCCGTACAGGGCGATCCACAGCACCGGCAGCATGACCAGCACGGAGTAGCCGCCGACCCCACCGGTGCCCTCGCGGAGCAGGGCGATCACCCCGAGGAACGCCATCGGGACCAGGCCCTGCGTCCACACCGGCAGGCGGCGCCACGGAGTGAACACGGTGACGGCGACGAGGGCGAGGGTGCACCCGGCCGCCACGTATACAGCCGTGCGGTCGGTTACGTCACTGCCCGGCAGCCACAGCATCGCCCGCGCCGCCAGCCCGGCCAGCACGAACGGCCAGACCCGCCGCCACAGGCCTTCCCGGACGAGTGGGCCGTCCGTCGGCGAGAAGTTGCTCGAGAGCAGGCGCGCGGCGATGACCCGGGACCGGCGGACGGCGCTCACCCGGCCGCCAGCAACGATTCAACGCGCTCGACCAGTTCGCGGGGGCTGAAGGGCTTGGTCACGTAAGCGGCGGCGCCCGCGCGCAGGCCGCTCTGCCGATCGCCGGGACGGGCCCGGGCGCTGAGCAGCACGACCGGTATCCGTGCGGTGGTTTCGTCCTCACGCAAGGCGGCGCAAACCCCCAGGCCGCTCAGTCCGGGCATAGTGACATCGATGATCGCCACGTCGGGGACGACCTCGCGGGCGATGTTGACCGCGGAAGGTCCGTCGGCGACGCCGACCACGTCGTGACCAGCCTGCTTCAGTTTGAAGATGACGAGTTCCCGGATATCCGGATCGTCATCGGCAACCAGCACGATAGCCATACCGCACTCACGAAGCCCGATCTACTGCAGCGGCTCCGGCGGTAGCAGGGTCCGCAACAGTTGCTCGACCTGGCCGCGAGTGTACGGCTTGGGCAGCGATCCTTGAACGTTCTTCGGGTAATCCTGCCGTTCGAGAACGGAGCAGACGACAATCGGGCAGCCCGCTGTCGCAGCGTTCGCCCGCAATGCCCCGATGAGATCCCAGCCGCTCATGCCGGGCAGCAGCAGGTCGACGATGGCCAGATCGACGCGCGACTCGGCGGCGATAGCGACCGCCTCTTCACCACTGGTGGCCCGCACGACGACGTGTCCGAGACGTTCGGC
>DATBER010000062.1:0-13536 GCA_036558905.1 Jatrophihabitantaceae bacterium
GGACACGGTCGACGGTGTGTTCATGAACGCCGCCTACGGCTGGGCGTTCGCCAAGCCGGTCCGCAAGGTCTTCTACAACATCACCATCACGTCGATCTCGGTCGCCGTCGCGCTGATCATCGGCACGATCGAGCTGCTCGGTGTCATCGCCGACCAGGCCGACATCACCGGCGGGCCGATCGGCTGGATCGCCGACATCAACCTCGACTACGCCGGCTACGGCATCGTCGGGCTGTTCTTCCTGTCCTGGCTCATCGCCCTGGCGGTATGGCGCTACGGCCGCATCGAGGAGAAGTGGTCGGCCCACCTCACCCCGCAGACCGTCGACGCCGACTGATCAGCCGCTGCGCCAGGCCGGCACCTCGTCCGGGAACACGGTCATCCAATAGTGGGGCAGCAACTCCAGTAGCGTCAGCCAGCGCACCGTGCCCGGATCGGCGTCGTCGGCGACGCCCGCCAACACGTCCGGACCGTGCACGGCCAGCCGCTCCCGGCACACCCCGCACGGGCTCAGCACGACGAAGTCACCGTCGGGACCCCGGTGCAGGCACACCGAGGCGACGACGGGTTGGCCGAGCCGGAACGCCGCCGTGTACGGCTCGATCTCGTGGCACACGATCACGCTCGGGTTGATGGCGTCCGGGCTCGTGCCGGTGACGATGGTGCCGTCGCCGAGCAGCATCGCCGCCGCGCCGCGATGCGACTTCTCGGGAAACCGTTCGGTGATCAGGTGCTTGCAGGCGTCGACGGTGGCGGCCAGGGAATCCGGATTCACCCGCCCACCGTACGAGGCTCGCTCAGACGTGGGCGCCCTCTTCGTGGCCGGCGTGGCTGGCCGGTTCGAGCTGGAACGTCGAGTGCTCCACGTCGAAGTGGCCGACCAGGCAGGCCTGCAACTGGTCGAGCAGCCGCGGCGTGTGGTTGTCGGTGAAGCAGTCGTCGTCGACGACCACGTGGGCGGACAGGGTCGGCAGGTTCGAGGTGAGCGTCCACACGTGCAGGTCGTGCACGTCGCGCACGTGCGCCGAATCGAGCAAGTGCGCGCGGACGTCGGCCAGGTCGATGCCCTCGGGCGCAGCCTCCAGCAGCACCCGGCCGGAGTCGCGCAACAGCCCCCAGGCCGCCTTGACCATCAACGCCACCACGACCAGCGAGGCGATGGCGTCGGCGCGGACGAAACCGGTGGTGATGATGACGATCGCGGCGATCACCGTGCCGATGAACCCGTACAGGTCGGTGAGGATGTGCCGGAACGCGCCCTCGACGTTCAACGACGAGCGGTTGGCCCGGGCCAGCACCCAGGTCGCCACGACGTTCACCGCGACGCCGACCAGCGCAACCACCAGCACCGGTCCGCCGTCGACATCGGGCGCCGTGATCAGCCGGCTGATGGCCTCGAACGTGATCAGGCCCGAGACGACCAGCAAGGTGATGCCGTTGCCGGCCGCGGACAGGATCTCGGCCCGCTTCCACCCGAACGTCCACGCCCCGGACGCCGGCCGGGCCGCTAGCCGTATCGCCCACAGCGACGCGGCGATCGCGCCAACGTCGGACAGCATGTGGCCGGCGTCGGAGATCAACGCCAGCGAGCCGGCCAGCACGGCCACGACGACCTCGGTCAACATGAACGCGGCCAGCAGCAGCAACGCCACCCACAGGTAGCGGCGGTCGGCGTCCGCGCTGATCCCGTGGCCGGGCCCGTGGGCCGCGCGAGCAGCGGCCCGGCTCGTATGCGGCGTCACCACCGAGGGCGGACCGCAAATCGCAGTGGCCTCGGGGTTCGTCGCGCGCTCGGTCACGGTACCGGCTCCACTGTCGGCGGGGCGGCGTCGACGTGCCGGGTGTGCGCCAACCCCAGGTCGAGCAGCATCCGGACGTGCGCGTCATCCAGCCGGTAGTAAGCCATGCGGCCGCGCCGGTTCACGCTGACCACCCGGTGCGCCCGCAGCAGCCGCAACGCGTGGCTGACCGCCGACTCGCTCATCCCGGTCGCAGCGGCCAGGTCGCAGACGCACAGCTCGCCGCCCTCCAGCAGCGCCGCCAGCAGCCGCAGCCGGCCCGGGTCGCCCAGCAGTCCGAACACGGCCGCCAGCTCGTCGACCTCCGCCCCGCCCGGCAACGCGTCGCGCACCAGGGCGACCTTGCGCGGGTCGACCATCCGCACCACGCACGAATCCAGCTCCGCGACCGACATATCAAGCCCCCACATCTGAACCGATGTTCAGACAACGGTAGCCCGGTCGCGGTCTAGGAGTCGGTACGGGCCTCGAGTCGAGCCGACGTCGGAGGGACCGGCCGGTCGGGGTCCGGGGTGGCCAGCGAGCTGAGTAGGGCGAGCTTGTCGGCGCTGCTCGTGCCGGACTCGGCGTGGTAGACGACCAGCATCTGGCCGTCGGTGCCGCCGATGGTGAGCTTCTCGCACCTGACGGTCAGGTCGCCGACCTGCGGGTGGTGCATGCGGATCGGCCGGCCCCGGCGCACCTGCACGTCGTGCCGGGCCCACAGTCGGCGGAACCGCTCGCTGGCCAGCGACAGCTCGCCGACCAGCTCTACCGCGCGCGGGTCGTCGACGTTGCTTCCCACGGACTCGCGGAAGCCGGCCACGAACTGGGCTGCGGTCTGCTCCCAGTCCGGGTACAGGATCTGCTCGGCCGGGTCGAGGAACACGGAGCGGACCCGGTTCTGGCCGACCTGGACGTTGGGCGACAGCGCGGTGGCCAGCCGATTGGTGGCCAGTACGTCGAGGTAGCGGCCCTCGACGAAGGCGGGCAGTCCGATCGTGTCGAGCAGCTCCCGAATACCCGTCGGAACGATCTCGCGGCGGGGCCGGCTGGGGCGGCGACGCGCGCGGGGCGTGGCCAGGCTCAGCAGGTAGTCGGTGCCCTCCTGGTCGAGTTGTAGGACGCGGGCCAGCGCGTCGAGCACCTGCACCGACGGGTTGCGATCGCGACCCTGTTCGAGGCGCAGGTAGTAGTCGGCGCTGATGCCGGCGAGCATGGCGATCTCCTCGCGCCGGAGTCCGGGTACCCGGCGGGTACCGCCGACCGGCAGGCCGACGCTTGCCGGGGTCACCAGCTCGCGGCGGGCCCGCAGGTAGTCGCCGAGCAGGTTCGTCTCGCTCACCCCGACCACGGTAATTGCGCCGGCGTCGGCGTGCCTGGTCCCACCACTCCCAGGATCGACGGGGCGCTGCCTGCTTCCAGGGCGCCGACGCAGGCTCGAGTTGTCCGACAACATCAACGAAAGGATCAGCCATGACCACCGCGACTCTCCCCGGCGGAACGTTCAGCCTGGCTGAGGACCTCACGGTGACGCGGATGGGCTACGGCGCGATGCAGCTGGCCGGCCCGCACGTGTTCGGCCCGCCGGCCGACCGGGCCGCCGCCGTGGCGGTACTGCGCGAGGCGGTGCAGCTCGGCATCACGCACATCGACACCGCCGATTTCTACGGCCCGCACGTCACGAACCAGATCATCCGAGAAGCGCTGCACCCCTACCCCGACGAGCTGCACATCGTGACCAAGGTCGGCGCCGTACGTGACGCAGAAGGCGGCTGGCCACGGGCCCGCGAGCCGCAACGACTGCGCGAGCAGGTCCACGACAACCTCCGCAACCTGGGCGTCGATGTCCTCGACGTCGTCAACCTCCGTGTCGGCGGATTCGACCGCCCCGAGCCCGGATCGATCGCGGAGCCGTTCGCCGCCCTCGCCGAGCTGCAGCAGCAGGGACTGATCCGGCACCTCGGACTGAGCACGGTCAACGCCGACCAGGTCGCCGAGGCCCAGTCCATCGCGCCGATCGTCGGCGTGCAGAACTTCTACAACATCGCCAACCGCGAGGACGACGAGCTGATCGACTCGCTGGCCGCACAGGGCATCGCGTACGTGCCGTACTTCCCGCTCGGCGGGTTCACCCCGCTGCAGTCGGAGACGCTGCGATCGGCGGCCCAGCGCCTCGACGCGCGCCCGATGGCCGTCGCCCTGGCCTGGCTGCTGCAGCGTTCGCCGAACGTGCTGCTCATCCCCGGCACATCGTCGGTCGAGCACCTGCGCGAGAACGTCGCCGGTGCCGGGCTGACCCTGCCCACCGACGCCCTGGCCGACCTGAACGGCGTGGCCGCGCGAGCGCGCCGCCATTGACAGGCAAGTCGCCACTTGCCTATTGTCTCGTCGTGGATCCCGACACCGAGCTGTTTCGGGCGCTGTCCGACGGCACGCGCCGGCTCATCCTGGACGAGCTCGTCGACCGTCCGCGGCAGACGTTGTTCGAGATCTGCGGCCGGCTGGCCACCAAGCACGAGGTCAGCTCGTCGCGGCAAGCGATCTCGCAGCACCTGGAGGTGCTCGAGCTGGCCGGCCTGGTCCACAGTTCGCGGTCCGGCCGTTACCGGTTCTTCCAACTCGACACCGCCCCGCTTCGCTCCATCGCCGAGCGGTGGCCCGTCCGGAGAGAGACACCATGAGGATCTGGCTCACGCACGTCTTCGTCGACGACCAGGACAAGGGCCTGCGCTTCTACACCGAGACGCTCGGCTTCGTGAAGAAGTCCGAGATCCCGGTGGGTGAACATCGCTGGCTCACCGTCGTCGATCCGCAGCACCCGGACGGGCCGGAGTTGCTCCTGGAGCCGGACGAGCATCCGGCCGCCCGGACGTTCAAGGTGGCACTTATGGCCGACGGGATCCCGTCTGCGTCCTTCGCCGTGCCCGACGTCCAGGCCGAGTTCGAGCGGCTGAGCGCGGCGGGAGTGCAGTTCACCCAGCCGCCCGCCGACATGGGTGGCGCCCGCACCGCCGTCCTCGACGACACGTGCGGGAACCTGATCCAGATCGCCCAGCTGCTCTGACGTCGCGGCTCAGCCGGCACGAACCGGTCAGGGTCATCAACTCCTGGCCTCCGATAACTGCGATGACACCGCCGCGACGGCTGTGGCAGGGTGAGCGGGCCGACGTACAGCGAGAGGAGGTGCGACCCGTGTCGATCACCGTTTACGCGCCTCCCGGGGCTGACTGACCGAGCTCAGCCCGACGAGGCGCCGCCCCTGAGAGGTGTGGCCCATGCCCGCAGATCCCGATTCTCCCGAACCGTTGCTCGAGCGGCTCGGCCGCGGCTGCGACGCCGTCGGCGCGCTCATCGCGCAGGTACGGCCTGACCAGTGGTCCGCGCCGACGCCGTGCCCGGACTGGAACGTGCGTCAGCTCGTCGACCACCTGATCGGCCTGAACCGGGTGTTCACCGCCCTGCTGGCCGACGAACCGCCGCCCCGCCGGCCGGCCGCCGACCACGTCGAGCCGGACCCGGTCGGCGCCTACCGCGCGACGGCAGCCGCGCTGCAACTCGCCTTCGCTCAACCCGGAGTGCTCACCCGCGAATTCCGCGGGCCGCTCGGTTCGGCGACCGGCGCGCAACGCCTGCAGATCCGGCTGTACGACCTGCTCGCCCACGGCTGGGATCTCGCCCGGGCCACCGGGCAGCCGGCCGTCCTGCCCGACGACCTGGCCGAGCAGTCGTTGGCGTTCGCGCGGGTCCAGCTGGATGCTCAGCCACGGACGGGCCGCTTCGCTCCGCCGCAGTACGTCGACGAGCAGGCGCCCGCCATCGATCGACTGGCCGCGTTCCTCGGCCGCCCGATCGGATGAGGTTGCCGCTGGCGCAGCGTGCTGTCGTCGCTGCCCGGCGAGAGAGACGAGCCGGGCTGATAATGCGCGGGTGACCCAATCGGCCGTCACCGATGTCGTGGATGCCCACGCCCACCTGCTCGACACCCAGGGCCTGCGCTACCAGTGGATCGACCAGCACAGCCCGGCACTTACCGCTCTGCTGGAGAACTACTACGACATCGCCCGCGACTACTCGCCGCGCGACTACCGGGCCGACGTCGACCCGGCCGGTGTCACTGCGAGCGTGGCCTGCGAGTTCGGCGCGGCTGACGGAGTGGCCGAGGCGGCGTGGGTGCAGCGCTGCCACGACGAGACGGGCACCCCGGACGCGTTCATCGCCGCCGTCGACCTCTGCGCGGACGACCTGGATGACCGGCTCGCCCGGTATCGCGATCTGCCGGTCGTGCGGGCGGTCCGGCAACCGCTGTACTGGGCCGACGACCCGCTCACCCGCCTCGGCGCCCGTCCCGACTACCTGACCGATACCCAGTGGCTGCGGGGATTCGAGCGCGTTGCCGACAGTGGCCTGGTCTGGGACCTGCTGCTCTACGCAGAACAGCTCGGCTCGGCCGAGCAGTTGCTCGACTCGTTCCCGAACGTGCCGATCGTCCTGGAGGCGGTCGGCTGGCCCCTGGATCGCAGTGCGGCCGGCGTCTGCCGCTGGCAGGACGCGCTGACCGCGGTCGCCCAGCGTCCGAACGTCACGCTGAAACTGCAAGGCCTGGCGCTGCTCTTCGGTCCGAGCGAGCACGAGATCTCGGCCTGGGTACGCGCCGCAATTGAGATCTTCGGGGCCGATCGGTGCATGTTCGCAACGCATCTGCCGGTCGACGGCCTGTTGTGGACCGTGACCGATCTGCTCGAGGCGACGGAGGGCGTCCTGGACACCCGGTCCACCCAGGAGCGGGACGCGTACCTGGCCGGCACCGCCCGTCGGATCTACCTGTCCCAATAGCGCGCAATGCGCACGGCCGGCAGTCATCGGGCTACGCCGTTAGCCGTCCACACACCGTCCTGATCCCTATACTGCAGGCGAATGCCACGTCAGGGGGGTGCGTGTGCAGTTCGGCAACTCTGCATTTTGGGCGGTCTCGCCTGATCGACGCGGACCGTACGCAAGCGTATGGCCAGCCCGGCCGAACCGGCCCGCGGGGTGACCGATCGACCGGGCCGCCCGGCCCCGAGCGTCCGAATCGTGTCTTCGACAGTGATCGTCGGCGGAGTCTTCGCGCTGCTGCTGGTACTCATCGTCGCCGTCCTGGGCCGGCCGCGCGCGACGTTCTCCGAAGGGACGTTCGCCGAGGTCGAGCGGGCGATGCAGGACAAAGGTCTGCACATCTGCCGAACCGAGGATGTGCCGGACGGGCAAGCGAATCAGGCCGTCGAGTCCAGGCGGTACGACGTCGGGTTCGTTTGCGCGAGTGGCGACGAAGCCCAGGTGGTGGTGGACAACTTCGCCGGCCGCGCCGACCGTGACGCGGCCCTGCGCAACTTCGAGGTGCTCGTGCGCCCGAACGGCAACGGCGTCACCTACAGCTACAAGAGTTTCGTTATCTACGTCGCCGGGCAGAGCGACGACCGCTCGCAGGACCGCATCGACGAAGCCTTACGTGGGTTGGGGGCCCAGTGAGGGGGCCGGCCCGGCTGGGCGTGTTCGCCCTGGCCATGATCAACGTCGCCGCGATCGTCAGCGCACGCAACCTGCCCGTCATGGCCGAGTACGGATGGTCGATGCTCGCGCTGTTCGCCGTGTCGATCCTGGTGTTCCTGGTGCCGATGTCGATGGCCGCCGCCGAGCTGGGCACCGCCTGGTGCAAGGACGGCGGCATCTACGCCTGGGTGAAGGAGGCCTTCGGCGGGCGCACCGGGTTCCTCGCCGTCTGGTGCGACTACGCCGAGAACATCGCCTGGTTCCCGACGGTGCTGTCGTTCATGGCGGCCACGTTCGCGTACGTCTTCGACCCCGCACTCGCGTCGAACAAGGCCTACCTCGTCTCGATCATGCTGGTCTTCTTCTGGGGGACGACGCTGGTGAACCTGCGCGGAGTGCAGACGTCGAGCTGGATCGGGTCCGTGGGCACGATCGCCGGTTCGATCCTGCCCGGGCTGCTCGTGGTCGGCCTCGGCGCGGCGTTCCTGCTGCAGGGCCATCACTCGCAGATCCCGTACTCGGCCCATGCTCTCGTCCCGGACGTCCAGCTGAACAATCTGGCGTTCCTCGGCGGGATCATCCTGCTGTTCACCGGTATGGAGATGGCCGGCTTCCACGCCCGGGACACCCATCGACCCGGACGCGACGTGCCCCGAGCCATCGCGCTGGCCGTGGCCGTCATCGTCGTGTTCTCGGTCCTCGGGTCACTGTTCCTCGCGTTCGTGCTGCCGCAGAAGCAGATCAGCCTGGTGTCCGGCGTGATGGAGCTGTTCCGCAGCGCGCTCGATCAGCTGAACATCGGCTGGCTGCTGCGCCCGGTGGCGCTCATCGTCACGCTCGGCGGGGTCGCGCACCTGACGCCGTGGATCCTCGGCCCGGCGAAGGGCATGCGAACCGTCGCCGAGGACGGCTACGCGCATCCACGCCTCGCCCATACCAACGCGTACGGCGTGCCGGTGTTGCTGCTGATCGTGCAGGCGCTCGCGGGGTCGATCTTCGCGCTGTTGTTCCTGTTCGTGCCGAGCGTCAGCACGTCGTACTGGATGCTGTCGGCGGTCACGGCCGAGATCGTGATCGTCATGTACGGGCTGATGTTCGCCGCTGTGATCAAGCTGCGGCACTCCCAGCCCGACACGCCCCGGCCCTACCGTATCCCCGGCGGCATCGTCGGCGTGTGGATCACCGGCGGCATCGGCCTGCTCGGCTGCCTCGCGGCGTTCGTGCTGGGCTTCATCCCGCCGAGTCAGCTCAAGACGGGTGACCCGGCTGGCTACGTCGGCCTGCTCGCGCTTGCCGTCGTGGTGCTGTCGTTACCGCCGTTCGTGCTCGGGATACGGAGCCGGGCCGGCCACCGCGCCGAACCGGTCGCTGCCCCGGCCCAGTAGGTGTGTCGTGGCTCAGTCCGAGATCGCGCAGCTGACGTGGGTCGCGCTGGCCGCGGTGGCCGCACCGGCGGCCGGGCTGGCGTTGCGGCGGTGGGCCGTGCCGGGGGTCGTGCTGGAGTTGACGCTCGGAGTCCTGCTCGGTCCGGTCCTGCTGGACTGGGTCGTCCCGACCGGGCTGGTGGAGTCCTTCGCGAACTTCGGGCTGGGACTGCTGATGTTCCTCGCCGGTCTGGAGATGAACCTGTCCGCCATGCGGGGTCCGCCGCTGCGGTTGGCCGGGCTGAGCTGGGCCGGATCGCTGCTCGGCGCGCTGATCGTCGCGGTAGTACTGCTGGTGTCCGGGCACCGGCACGCCGAGACGGTAATCGCGCTGTCGCTGACCACGACGGCGCTCGGCACGTTGCTGCCGATCCTGCGCGACGCCCACGTGCTGGACTCGCCGTTCGGGCGGCACATGCTCGCCATCGGCAGCATCGGCGAGTTCGGCCCGATCGTGCTGGTCGCGCTGTTTCTCAGCGGCGCCTACCCGCTGCTGACCGTGGTGTTGCTGGCGGGGTTCCTGCTCGTCGCCGCCGGGATCGCGTTCGCGGCGGCTCGCCCGTGGGGGCGGTCGGTCACCAACGCGTTCAATCACGGGCTGCATTCGAGCTCCCAGCTGCCCGTGCGGGTCGCGATGGTCCTCGTCATCGGCTTGGAGTTCCTGACGACCGAGCTCGGACTCGACGTGCTGCTCGGTGCCTTCGGTGCCGGCATCGTGGTCCGCGTCGCGATCACCGACCTGCCGGACACCGAGAAGGTCGGGGTGTTCCTCGGCAAGCTGGAGGCCATCGGCTTCGGGCTGTTCGTTCCGATCTTCTTCATCGTCAGCGGGGCCAGCCTGGATCTGAAGTCGTTCGCGCACAACCCCGCGGCTCTCGCCGCGATCCCGGTATTCGTCGTCTTGCTGTTGATCGTGCGCGGCGTGCCGACCCTGTTGTGTTATCGGCGGATCTTCCCACCACGGCAGACCGCCGGCATCGCACTGCTGTCCGCGACCGGGTTGCCGTTGATCGTCGTCATCACCACGATCGGCACGGCCAACCACTACATCGCGACGCAGACCGGTGCCGCCCTGGTCGCCGCCGGCGTCGTCTCCGTTCTCGTCTTCCCCACCGCCGCGATGCGGATCACCAGGGCCACCGCACCCACCCGGCGGCCCACCCCGACCGGCCCGGACGATCCCGGAGACGCCCTGTGAGCGACCGGGACACTAGTTCAGGATGACGAGCTGCTGGGTTGCCCGAGTCATCGCAACGTAACGGTCGACGGCTCCCTCGATGCCGGCGCCGAACGTCGCGGGATCGACGATGACGACCAGATCGAACTCGAGGCCCTTCACCAGCTCTGGAGCCAGCGACCGGATACGAGACGTCGCTCGGAAGGTCGGATTGCCGATGACGCAGGCGATTCCTTCGGCGTGGGCGGCCAGCCAGGTGTCGAGGATCGGCTCCAGTTCCGAGACGGATCCGTGGCGGACCGGGAGGTCGCTGCTGCGGATCGAGGTCGGCACGTTGGCGTCGGGGAGCACGGCCCGGATGACCGGCTCGGCCTCGGCCATGACCTCGGCCGGCGTCCGGTAGTTGATGCGCAGGCTGGCCAGGTTGATCCGGTCGAGCCCGATCCGCTTCAGACGTTCCGTCCACGACTCGCTGAACCCGTGCCGGGCCTGCGCCCGATCGCCGACGATGGTGAAACTGCGCGACGGGCAGCGCAGCAACAACATCTGCCACTCGGCGTCGGTCAGTTCCTGGGCCTCGTCCACCACGACGTGGGCGAACGGTCCGGCGAGGCGGTCGGGGTCGGCGCCGGGCCGGGCGGAGTCGTCGACCAGCGCGTTCTGAAGGTCCTCCCCGCGCAGCATCGACATCACCAGCATCTCGGAGTCGTCCGCGGCGATCAGGTCGTCGACGACCGAGGCCATCTGCTCGCGCTCAGCGGCGCGCGCGGCCTCCTGCCGGCGCTTCCGACGTGACGCCGCCGGATCGCCGAGCCGCTGTCGGGCGGCGTCGAGTAACGGCAGGTCCGAGACCGTCCAGGCCTGGGGGTCGTCCCGCTGCAACCGCCGCACGTCGTGGGGGCTCAGCCAGGGCGCGCACATCCGCAAATAGGCCGGCACCGACCACAGGTCGCCGACCAGGTCAGCTGCTTCGAGTAGCGGCCACGCGCTGTTGAACGTCTTGACCAGTTCGGCATCCCGCTGCAGCGACTTGCGGAGCAGGTCGGGCGAGACGTCGTCGCCGTCATGCTTGTCGATCAGGATCGTCAGCAGTTCGTCCCAGATCCGGTCGCGGGCCTCGTTGTGCGGAGTACCGGGCGTTGCCGCTTCGAACGCCTCGGCCCAGTCCTCGGCGCTCAGCCAGATGTCCGACCAGTGGGTCATCACCGTCATCCCTTTGCCGGGCGGCTCCTCGTAGAACCGGACGGCCGTCTCGACCGCCCGCACCATGTCGGCCGACGACTTCAGCCGGGCGACGTCCGGGTCGGGCTCGATCGCCGCGGTGGCGCCTTCGGCGACGAGGTTGCGCAGGGTGCACGTCTGCACGCCCTCCTCGCCGAGGCTGGGCAAGACGTCGGAGACGTAGGCCAGGTAGGGCTGGTGCGGGCCGACGAACAGCACACCACCCCGGTGGTGGCCCAGCCGCGGATCGGCGTAGACCAGGTAAGCCGAGCGGTGCAGCGCGACGACGGTCTTGCCGGTACCCGGACCCCCGTCCACGACGAGCGCGCCGCTGGACCCCGCGCGGATGATGGCGTCCTGGTCGGCCTGGATGGTGCCGAGCACGTCACGCATCCGGGGCGAGCGGCTGCCGCCGAGGCTGGCGATGAACGCGGACTGGTCGTCCAGCGCGGCGGCGTGGCCGGCGAACCCGTCCGAGGTGAACACCTCGTCCCAGTAGTCGCTGATCCGGCCGCCGGTCCAGCGATACCGGCGGCGGCTGGCCAGGCCCATCGGGTTGGCGTGCGTCGCTCCGAAGAACGGCTCGGCCGCCGGGGAGCGCCAGTCGACGAGCAGCCGGCGACCCGTGCTGTCGGTGAGCCCGAGCCGTCCCACGTACACGGGCTCGGCGTCGTCGGCACCGACCATCTGCCCGAGGCACAGGTCCAGGCCGTAACGACGCAGGGTGCGCAGCCGAGCGGTCAGCCGGTGGATCTCCAGGTCGCGATCCATCGCCTCCTGGCCTATGCCGCCCGGAGACTTGCGCTCGGCGTCGAGGCGGTCGGACAGCTCGGCGATCGACTGCTCGAGGCTCTCCGCGATGGCCGCGAAGTGCTGCTCGTCGGCGGCGATCAGCGCGGGGTCGGCCTTGGCCGCGAGCCGCTCGGGCAGGTTGAACGCACTGGTCGTCGTCAAGGGGGGCACGTCGTCAGCTCCGATCTGGAGCCGCCGGCAACCATCGACGCGGTCACCGTGCGCAGCTCCGGTCGGCGATTTTGCGGCACGACCGGGGTCTTGCCGCAAGCCCCCCAGTGCGCTATACGTTGAAGTGGGAGGGACTGGGTTTACCCCTCTCCCCCTTTATCGCCGGGCGATGAGCTCGCCGTCAACGCGGAGCCCCCCGGCGGCATCCAGCCGAAGCGGCAATCGTCGCTGCCACAGCTCGCTGCGGCTCGGGTAGTCCGAACGCCAGTGACAGCCGCGGCTCTCCTTGCGCGCGGCCGCGGCCGTGACGACGCACCGCGCGACCGTCGCGAGTGACCCGGCCGACAGCTCGTCCAGCTCCTCGACCGCGGCCCGGAGGCCGGCGGCGTCGCGGCGGATGCCGGCGTACTTCGTCAGGATGCCGCGCACCCGCTCCGGCTCGGGGTCGTCGACGAGCGGGGTGTCACGGAACCCGCCGGATCGGCGTTCGGGCAGTTCCAGGGTGAGCGCCGCGGCCACCCGTCGGCCGAAGACGAGCCCCTCGAGCAGGCTGTTCGAGGCCAGCCGGTTCGCCCCCTGCACCCCGGTCGCGGCCACCTCGCCCACGGCGTAGAGCCCGGGCACGTCGGTGGCACCGACGCGGTCGACGCGCACCCCGCCGCACAGGAAGTGCTCGGCCGGCGCCACCGGGATCAGCTCGGTGGTCAGGTCGACGCCGTGGCGTTCGCACGCGGCGATCACGGTGGGGAATCGCCGGCGGGCGACGTCGGCCGGGATGGCGGTGGCGTCGAGCCAGGCGTGCGGTACGTCGTCGCGGCGCATGGCCGACTCGATCTCGCGGGCGACGATGTCGCGGGGGGCCAGATCGGCCCGCGGATGGCGGCCGGCCATGATCAGGCGCCCGGCGTTGTCGCGCAGCACCGCGCCCTCGCCGCGCACCGCCTCGGTCACCAGTGGCAGCTGCCCCGTGGTGGCCCCGGTGTACAGCGCGGTGGGGTGGAACTGGACGAACTCCATGTCGACGACGGTGGCGCCGGCCGCGAGGGCGAGCGCGATGCCGTCGCCGCGCACGGCCGGCGGGTTCGTGCTCGCCAGGTAGGCGTTGCCGATGCCGCCGGTGGCGAGCACGACCGCCCGGGCCTCGACAACCTCTCGCCCGCCGGTGAAGTCGATCAACGCGCCGGTCACCTGCTCATCGGCCCGAATCAGCCCGACGACGCGGCCCGCGACGACCTCGACCCCGGCCCGCTCGACCGCCGCGGTCAGGGCGCGATGCACTTCGGCGCCCGTCGCGTCGCCGCCCGCGTGCACGACCCGCGCCCGGCCGTGTCCGCCCTCCATCGTCCGCGACAGGCTGCCGTCCGAACGGCGGTCGAACACCGCCCCCAACACGATGAGCTCGGCAACCCGCTGCGGGCCCTCCTCGACCAGTCGGCGGACC
>DATBER010000063.1:0-4794 GCA_036558905.1 Jatrophihabitantaceae bacterium
CGACATCGCCGACGGTGCCCTGCAGCCGTGGGCCTCGCACATCGCCGACCTGTCGATCGAGCCGAACGTCGCGGTGAAGCTGTCCGGGCTGGTCACCGAGGCCGACCAGGACGCGTGGACGGTGGATCAGCTGCGTCCCTACGTCGACGTGCTGCTCGAGGAGTTCGGTCCGGAGCGGATCATGTTCGGCTCGGACTGGCCGGTGTGCCTGCTCGCCGCGTCCTACGACACCTGGGTGAACGCCGCGACCGCGCTGACGGCCGGGGTGACCGCGGCCGAGCGCGAAGCGATCTTCGGCGGCACCGCCGCGAGGTGGTACCGGCTGTGAATCGGCGCCGGTTGGGCCGCACGTCGATCGAGGTCACCGAGCTCGGCTTCGGCGCGGCGCCGCTCGGCAACCTGCACGCGGCGCTGTCCGACGAGGCGGCCGCGGTCACCGTCGAGCGTGCGTGGGAGCAGGGCGTCCGCTACTTCGACACCGCCCCGCACTACGGCCTGGGGCTGTCCGAGCGGCGACTCGGGACGGCGCTGGCCGGGCGCCCGCGCGACGAGTACGTCGTCTCGACCAAGGTCGGCCGGCTGCTGGTGGACAACCCGGCGCCGACCGGGTCGGATCTGGCCGCGGCCGACTTCGACGTGCCCGACGACCTGATGCGGGTGCGCGACTACTCGGCCGACGGGGTGCGGCGCAGCCTCGAGTCGAGCTTGAGCCGGCTCGGTCTCGACCGCGTCGAGATCGCTCTGGTGCACGACCCCGAAGACTTCATGGACGACGCGCTGCGGCAGGCGATCCCGGCGCTGATCGAGCTGCGCGAACAGGGCGTGATCGGCGCGGTCGGCGCCGGCATGAACTTCGCCGAGCCGCTGCAGCGCATCGTCGCCGAGTCCGATGTGGACGTCGTGATGGTGGCCGGGCGCTGGACGCTGGCCGATCGCCGGGCCGCCCCGCTGGTCGACGCCTGCGCCGAGCGGGGCGTGTCGGTGCTGGCCGCGGCCCCGTTCAACTCCGGACTGCTCGCCCACGCGTGGCCACCCGACGGCGCACTGTTCGACTACCGGCCGGCCCCGCCCGACGTGCTGGCCCGGGCTCGGCAACTGGCCGAGGCGTGCCAGCGCCACGCGCAGCAACTGCCCCACGCGGCGCTGCGGTTTCCGCTGCGCCAGCGCGCCGTGGCCGCGGTCGTCACCGGCATGCGCACCGCCGAGCACGTGAGCGCCAACGTCGGATGGGCCACCGCCGACCTGCCGGACGACCTGTGGAAGGAACTGGACGCGTTCAGCGCCGGGTGAACACCCGCTCGGCCAGCTGGATCAGCTCGTCGGCCCGCCAGGTGGCCGCCGCGGCGGCCAGCCAGCAGGCGAGCGCCGCCGTGATCACGAGGGCGGAGGCCAGCCGCCGCGGAGCCGGCTCGGGCTGCTGCAGCGCCCGGACCCGTTCGGCGACGGCGCTCTCGGCCATGGCCAGCCCGCCCACGACCCGGCGGTGGCGAGCCTGGGCCAGGGCGGCCCGGGCCAGCCCCCGAGCCGTCGTGTCCCGATCGTGCACCTCGCTGGCCGCCTGCTCGTCGGCCCAGCGCTCGACGCCCAGCGTGATGGCCGCGGCCGTGCGGCGCAGCAGCGGGTTGGCCGCCGCGGACAGGGCGGCCAGGTGCAGGTACAGGTGGTGCCGGTGCCGCAGGTGGGCGGCCTCGTGGGCCAGCACGACCCGCCGCTCGTCGGCCGGCAACGCCTCGAGCATGGCCCGGGACACGACAATGCGGCCGTGCCAGCCGGCCACGGCGTAGGCGGTCGGGACGTCGTCGTCGAGCAGCACCAGGTCGCCGGCCACCGGGGTCAGCGTCCGGGCCACCCGGGCCGCGCGCAGCAGGGCCCGCGCCGAGACGGCCACCCGGATGACGGCGGCGATCAGGCAGCCGGTGACGACGGCGAACGCCGCGACGCCCACCCCGACCGGGAAACCGGCCTGGGCGCGTAGCACCGGGGCCGACCAGTGGCCGATACGCGGAGCCGGGCCGAGCTGGGCCAGCGCCAGCACGGCCATCGCCGACAGCACGATGCCGGTGCAGGCGGCGACGGTCAGGGCCAGCCCGGTGAGCAGCGGCACGGCGTGCCGGGGCGGCAACCGGCGGGCCAGCCGGGTGCTGAACAGGCCGGTGAGCAGGCTGGCCAGCAACACGCCGGCCGCGGCCATGACGATCACGGCTTTGGCCGCTGTTGCAACAGCTCGGCCAGCAAAGACTCGTCCTCGGGTTGCAGGTCGTCGACGAATCGGGCCAGCACGGCGGCCCGGTCCGAGCCGCGGTCGAGCAACTTGAGCATCTGGTGCGCGGTGACGTTGTCGCGCGCGGCCTCGGCGCCCCCGGTCAGCGAGTAGGCGTAGGCCCGGCCCTGCTGGGTGCGCTCGATGGCGTTCTTGGCGTGCAGCCGGGACAGGGTGGTCATGACCGTCGTGTAGGCGAGCTCGTTCGGCAGCTGGGCCCGGACCTCGGCCGGCGTCATGGGCCGTCCGGCCGCAGCCAGGCAGGCAATGATGTCTCGTTCGAGCGCGCCGCGTGCGCGGGCCGGCTGCCTGGCCATGGCATCCCTTCGTCGAGCATCTACTATTGTGACCGTAGTAGCTGGGGCGGACCCCGGTCGAGTGTCGCACGTCCGGATGGGCGCGGGGTCATGAGGAGGAAAGCGCGCGGTGAGTCATCTGAGCTGGCCCGAGGCCGGCGTCATCGGGGCGCTGCAGGGTGTTTCCGAACTCTTCCCGGTATCCAGCCTCGGACACAGCGTGCTGCTACCGGCCTGGATCGGCGGATCCTGGGCCCGCGACCTCAACGTCAGCCGACCTGAATCGCCGTACCTGGCGTTCATCGTCGGGCTGCACGTCGCCACCGCCATCGCCCTGATCGTCTACTTCTGGCGCGACTGGGTACGCATCATCAGCGGCCTGGTCACCAGCATCGTCCACCGCGAGGTGCGCACCACCGACCAGCGGCTGGCCTGGCTACTGGTGCTGGCCACGATCCCGGTCGGATTCGTCGGCCTGGTCGCCGAGCACTGGTTGCGCACCCATCTGGGCAAGCCCCTGCCAGCCGGTTGGTTCCTGTTCATCAACGGGCTGATCCTGCTGTTTGCCGAGTACCTGCACTCGTCCAGCGGTGCGCATGCGCTGGAGCAGCAGCAGGAGTACGTCGACGAGCGGCTCAGCGGTCCGGCCTCCGACGCGCGGCTGGCCAAGACCAACGTCGGGCCGGCCGTCCTCATCGGCTCGACGCAGATCCTCGCGCTCGCGCCGGGCATCTCCCGATCCGGCATCACGATGGTGGCCGGCATGCTGCGCGGCCTGTCCCGCGAGGACGCGGCCCGCTTCGCGTTCCTGCTGGCCACGCCGGTGATCCTGGCGGCCGGCGTGCTCAAACTGCCCGACCTGGGCGGTCACCTCGGCGCCGGCATCCGCGGGCAGGTGCTGTTCGGCTCTATCCTGTCCGGCGTCGGCGCGTACCTGGCCGTACGGTTCCTGACCCGGTACTTCGACCGCCGTTCGCTGCGCCCGTTCGGCTACTACTGCCTGATCGCCGGCCTGCTGAGCATCATCCGGTTCTCCTAGTGCCCCGCGCCGGGAATTCAGACGATAATTCCGGCGCCCAGGTGCACCCTCGCGGCGTTGTCGTCGTCGCCGATACAACAGCGGTATCGGCTCCTCCGCCGCCTTGCGAGCGCACACCTGGATCACCGGACTTATTCGCCCAATTCCCGGCGCGGGACACTAGTCTCTTACCGTGACGCGGCGCCGGGTGAGCGTGCCGGCTGCCCGGCTGGCCCGGTGGCTGGACGGGTTCGCGCACCGGCACGGCGGCACGACGGCTACCGCGGACGACGCAGAGGTGCGTCTGATCGGGGCCGACGGGGCGCGCGCCTGGCTGACCGTGCCGTTCCCGCCGCTGCCGTCCGGCGACAATCCGATCCGCGAGCTGGTGGATCACGTCGCCCGCGAGCGGGCGGTCGGCGTGTTGCTCGTGCGACGCCGGGCCCACGCGGTCGGCATCTTCGTCGGCGACGAGCTGGTCGCGTCCAAGGTCGAGTCGACGTACGTGCAGGGCACCACCAAGGCCGGTGGCTGGTCGCAGCACCGCTACGCCCGACGGCGGGCCAACCAGGCCCAGGCCGCGTTCGCCGACGCCGCCGACACCTGTGCCCGCGTCCTGCTGCCGAGGGCGGCCGACCTCGACGCGCTGATCTGCGGCGGCGACCGGGCCGCGGTCGACGCTGTGCTGGCCGACCCGCGGCTGGCCCCGTTGGCCGACCGACGGCAGGGGCCGTTCCTGGCCGTACCCGACCCGCGGCTGCGGGTGCTACAGGCAACACCCGAACAGTTCCGCGCCGTGCCGATCGAGCTCGATCCGTAGGACGGGCGGTGCCCGGCGGCCGCCGTTCGCCCTTCGCCCCTTTCGTGATCAACAGAAAGAAGTGGCTGCTACAGCGACCACTTCTGCCTGTTGATCATGAGGGGGGTGCGGGCTCGACAGCCGCGTCGGACGCGGCGCCACCCGAGCGACCCGTCCCGGCGACCCGTCCCGGCGGGCACCCGCTCAGCCCGCTTCGACGGCCGCCTTGATGCGCTGGGCGAACGCGTCGGCGTCCTTGGCGGCCGCCTTGCGGGCGAAGCCGACCAGCAGCTTGCCCAGGCCGTGCGCCTCGAACGTGTTGAACACGGTCACCCGCGTGCGCGAGTCGCCCAGGTCCTCCAGGTCGTAGCCGCCCTCGGACACAGTGATCATGTTCTTCGAGCGTTCGCTCCACCGCAGC
>DATBER010000064.1:0-45477 GCA_036558905.1 Jatrophihabitantaceae bacterium
CAGCTCGTCGGTGGCCGGCGCGTCGTCGTCGAACAGTTCCTCGTCGCCGGCGGCCGGGCGGTCGACCACGAGCGGCAACGGGCCGGTCCGCGCATCGGGCGTCGAGGTGCGCGGGCCGGGCAGATCGGGAACGGCGGCCACCACCGGGCGGATGGGGCGATCGCTGAGCAGGTCCGAGGCGGTCTCGTCCAGCGGCGTGACGGCGCGTGAGGCGAGCGAGAACGACCACTCGGCGGTGCGCTCGGATTCGCCGCCGCGCCAGCCGGCCGACACGATCCACTGCCCGTCGTCGCGGCGGTGCGAGTCCCACTTCACGATCGCCGGGTCGATGCCGTGCGCGGCGAACCGTTCGTCCACGGCCTCGCCGAAGTTCACCAGCTGACCGTCGGGCGTCGAGCGCCGGGCTCGGGCGCGACGGGCCTCGTCGGCCATGCGTGAGCGCTCGTCCAGCACCGGTCCGGCGAACAGCAGCACCCGGTCGATCGAGACGCCGGCCTCGTCGGCCAGCACGCCGGGGGCCTCGCCGGCCCGCACCCGCATCTGGATCTCGCGCGGCGGGATGACGTTCACCGGCTCCGGCTCGGGGGCGGGTACGGCCGGGTCGATCTCGGCCAGGTGGCGACGGAGGTCGTCGACCCGCAGGCGAAACCGCTCACCGCCGTCGACGGCCTCGACGACGACGTGATCGCGGTCGGCACTGTCGCCGACCGCTTTGACAAGGCGCAGCTCGCGCATGGCCGAACGATACGGAGTCGACATGCCGATTCCCGGCAGCACACGCCGGACAAGCGTGCCGCGGTTCCTAGCTGCGAGAGTTTGAGCGAAACTGCGCTCATTCAAGCTCTTGTGCGCATCGCGTTTCCGGAATATCGTCCGGCCAGGCGTTCACCCCCCAGGAGGCCAACTGTGCGTTCTGTGCGTTCACCCCGCCTGTTATCCGTTCTGGCCGCCGCCACCGCGTTGGTCATGTCGTGGGCCGGTGCATCGGCCGCGGCACGCGGCGCGCCGACTGTAAGTCCAGGCGCTTCGGCCGACCCGGCGCAGCCAGGTTCGTACAACGGGCTCGCGCTCACCCCACCCATGGGCTTCAACAACTGGGCCGGGTTCGAGTGCAACAGCCAGTTCGGCGAGCAGCTGTTCGTCAAGACGGCCGACGCGATCGTCAACCTCGGCCTGAACAAGCTCGGCTACGACTACGTCAACATCGACGACTGCTGGATGCAGCACGACCGCGACGCCAACGGCAACCTGCAGGTCGACACGACCCGGTTCCCGCACGGCCTGAAGTGGCTGGGCGACTACATCCACAGCAAGGGCCTGAAGTTCGGCATCTACGAGGACGCCGGCTACAAGACCTGCCAGGGCGCGGCCGGCAGCTACGGCCACTTCCAGCAGGACGCCGACCAGTACGCGTCCTGGGGCGTCGATTACCTCAAGCTCGACTACTGCTACCAGCCGCTGGACCAGTACCCGGGCAAGACGCCGAGCCAGGTCGCTGAGATCGTCTACACCCAGGCCAGCCAGGCGCTGCTCAACACCGGCCGGCCGATCGTGTTCTCCGAGTCGGCGCCGGCGTACGTGTGCTGCAGCGGTCCCGACTTCGACTACGAGCTGACCTGGCTGGGCAAGCACGGCAACCTGTGGCGGTTCGGCTCGGACATCTCCGACAACTGGCAGAGCGTGATCCGCAACTACACCGAGGGCAATACCCCGGGCCTCGCGCAGTGGGCCGGCCCCGGGCACTGGAACGACGCCGACATGTTCGAGATCGGCAACGGCGGGCTGAACCCGATCGAGGAGCAGAGCCAGTTCACGCTCTGGGCCGAGATGGCCTCGCCGCTGCTGCTGTCGACGGACCTGACCAAGCTGACGCCGGCCGAGGTCGGAATCGTCAGCAACCCGGACGTGATCGCGGTCGACCAGGACTCGCTCGGCGTGCAGGGCACGATCGTCCAGACCGGCAACAGCTACGACGTGCTGGCCAAGCCGCTGTCGAACGGCGACGTGTCGGTGGTGCTGTTCAACAAGGCCGACTCCGCGCAGACGATCTCGACCACGGCGGCCAACGTCGGGCTGACCGGGGGAGTGCCGTATCAGCTCACCGATCTCGTCTCCAAGCAGAAGACGTCGACGGCCGGCACCATCGCGGCCAACGTCCCGCCGCACGGCACCGTGATCTACCGCGTGCACCCGTACGGTCCGAAAAACCTCGTGCCGGCCGGCGTCACCACGGTCAGCGGCGGCAGCTTCGCCGCGGGCACGCCGACCACGGTCAACGTCAGCTTCCGCAACCTCGGCATCGCGAAGGACAACAAGGCTGTAGTTCGGCTCAGCGTCCCGAAGGGTTGGCGGGTCTCGCCGGCCAGCCAGTCGTTCAAGCAGGTAGCGGCCGGCGACTCGGTAACCGCTGCGTTCCAGGTGATCCCGGGGACCATCCCGGCGGGCAAGGTCACCTTCTCGCTCGACGCGACGACCGCGTACTCGTCGAAGGACGGGTCAGCCACGGCCGACGGCTCCGAGACGGTCATCAGCAACACGCCGTACCCGAACCTGGCCGCGGCGTTCAACAACGTGGCGATCAGCGACGAGTCCGATCCGACGAAGGGCAACTTCGACGGTGACGGCGACTCGTACTCGGCCCAGGCGCTGGCCGCTGCCGGGGCGACGCCGGGCGCCACGATCACGTCGAACGGCGCCACGTTCACCTGGCCGTCGTCGGCGGTCGGCACGCCCGACAACGTGGCCGGCAGCGGCGTGCTGGTGAACGTGTCCGGGCAGGGCGGCAAGCTGGCCTTCCTCGGTGCGGAAGCCGGATTCGACACCGACTCGGTCACCGTCACCTACACCGACGGCACGACGACTACCGGCACGCTCGGTTTCCCGAACTGGTGCTGCGCCGACCCGACCTCGTACGGCGCGTCGCCGGCGATCGTCACCGACCACCGCAACACCCCGACCGGACCGGCCAACTTCGGCAACGACTACGACGTCTTCTACAACTCGATCCCGATCGATGCGTCGAAGACGGTGGCCACCGTGACGTTGCCGT
Organism: Jatrophihabitantaceae bacterium; assembly: GCA_036558905.1. Taxonomy (GTDB): domain Bacteria; phylum Actinomycetota; class Actinomycetes; order Mycobacteriales; family Jatrophihabitantaceae; genus DASXRA01. The sequence goes on from DATBER010000064.1 coordinate 3,050, forward strand.
CGAAGCAGTCGATCCACATCTTCGCAGTCACGGTGCAGTCCAGCACGTAACAATCGAGGGCATGACCTATGTGATCGACTGGGCCGCGCAGGCGGCCGCCGTCCCCTCCGAGGCGGGCATCGACGCCGCCTGGAACGCGGCGGTCGCCCGCGAGATCGGCCGGACCACCGACCGGTTCGTGGTCGACGCCGGCTGCGGCAGCGGCGGCATGGCCCGGGCGCTGGCCGACGCGTTGCCCGAGGCCCGAGTGGTGGGCGTCGACGCCAGCGAGCACATGCTCGAGCTGGCCGCCGCGCGCTCGGCCGGCTACCCGCGCATCGAGTTCGTGCAGGCGTCCTACGAGGACGGCCTCGCCGACGCGGTGGGCCAACCAGCCGACCTGGTCTGGGCGTCGGCGTCCGTGCATCACGCCGGCGACCAGCAGGCCGCGGTCACCCGGCTGGCCGAGCTGCTGGCGCCGGGTGGGCGGCTGGCCCTGGCCGAGGGCGGGCTGCCCGCCTACTACTTGCCCTGGGACGTCGGGGTCGGCGAACCGGGTCTGGAGCATCGGCTCGTCGCCGCCGGGCAGCGGTGGTTCGAGCGGATGCGGGCGGCGCTGCCCGGCCAGGTGCGGATGCCGTACGGGTGGCCGGAGGCGATGCGCCGGGCCGGGCTGGCCGACGGCCGCACCCGGACATTCCTGACCGAGGTGCCCGCGCCGCTGCCGGCCGAGGCCCGCGAGGTCGTCGTCCACGCGCTGACCGCCCAGGTCGAGCGGCTGGCCGACACCGAACTGCTGGACGAGGCCGACCGCGACACGTGGCGGCACCTGCTCGATCCGGACGACGCCGCCTGGGTGGGCGCGCGCGACGACACCTACGTGCTGAGCGCCCGCAGCGTGCACACCGGTTACAGGCGCTCGACGACGTAGTCGATGCACGCCGTCAGCGCAGACACGTCGTCCGGCTCGACGGCGGGGTACATGCCGATCCGCAGCTGGTTGCGGCCCAGGGCCCGGTACGGCTCGGTGTCGACGATGCCGTTGGCCCGCAGGGTGGCCGACACGGCGGCGGCGTCGACCGACGGGTCGAAGTCAATCGTGCCGACCACCGGGCTGCGCAGCGCGTGGTCGCCCACGAACGGCTCGGCGTACGACGACCCCTCGGCCCAGGTGTACAGCCGTCCTGAGGAATCGGCGGTGCGCTTGGCCGCCCAGGCCAGCCCGCCCTGCTCGAGCAGCCAGTCGAGCTGGTGCACCAGCAGGAACAGGGTCGCGATCGCCGGGGTGTTGTACGTCTGGTCCTGGCGGTTGTTGTCCAGTGCGATCTGCAGGTTCAGCGTCGGCGGCAGCCACCGGTTCGACTCGGCCAGCGCCCGGGCCCGCTCGACCGCGGCCGGCGACAGGACGGCCAGCCACAGGCCCCCGTCCGAAGCGAAGGACTTCTGCGGGGCGAAGTAGTAGGCGTCGGTCTCGGCGATGTCCACCGGCATACCCCCGGCCGCCGATGTCGCGTCGATGAGCATGAGCGCGTCGTCGGCGCCCACCCGCCGCACCGGCAAAGCCACGCCGGTCGACGTCTCGTTGTGCGGCCAGGCGTAGGCGTCGAGGCCGGCCGACGCGCGGGGTGTCACGCCCTTGCCGTACTCGGCCCGCAGCACCTCCTGCTCCTGCAGGAACGGCGCGGCCGCCGTGACCCCGGCGAACTTCGCCGAGAACTCGCCGCACACCACATGCTGCACCCGCGAGCGCACCAGGCTGAACGTGGCCACGTCCCAGAACGCGGTCGACCCGCCGTTGCCGAGCGCCACCTCGTAGCCGTCGGGCAGCGCGAACAGCTCCCGCAGGCCGGCCCGCACCCGGCCCACCAGTTGCTTGACCGGGGGTCGGCGGTGGCTGGTGCCCAGCAGCCGTGCTCCCGTATCCGCCAGATCGGCGATCGCGCCGGCCGGAATCTTGGACGGCCCGGAGCCGAATCGGCCGTCGGCGGGCCTTAGGGAGTCGGGAATTTGCAGGCTCGTCACGCCCGGAATCCTCTCACTGCGGACGCACTCACTTTCTGCACCAGGATCCGTGCACTACCCGCGGGTAACCTTTACGGGAATCACAACCTAGCCGTGGCACACTCGTGAAAGCGCCCGCGCTCGCGGACGCGTTCAACGATGGCCACCCGACCCCCCGCGGGTGGCCATCGTTGTGCCCGGGCCGCGCTCAGGCGTGGGCGATGTCGCCCCAGCCGTCCACCTCGGAAGGCTTGCGCGGCGGAGGGCCGATGTAGCGCGCCGACGGGCGCACCAGGCGGCCGGTCTTCTTCTGCTCCATGATGTGCGCGCACCAGCCGCCGGTCCGCGCGCAGGTGAACATCGCCGGCATCATGTGCGGCGGCACCTCGGCGAAGTCGAGGATGACTGCTGCCCAGAACTCCACGTTCGTCTCGATCGCCCGGTCCGGGCGACGTTCGCGCAGCGCGGAAAGCGCCGCCTGCTCCAGGGCCTGCGCCGCCTCGAAGCGCGGGGCGCCGAGCTCCTGGCAGGTACGCCGCAGCACCCGGGCCCGCGGGTCCTCGGCCCGGTAGACCCGGTGCCCGAAGCCCATCAGCCGGTCGTGCCGGTCGAGGATGTCGGCCACCACCTTGTCGGGGTTCCCGGTGCGCTCGACCTCTTCGATCATCGGCAGGACCCGGGCCGGGGCGCCGCCGTGCAGCGGGCCGCTCATCGCGCCGATCGCGCCGGACATGGCGGCCGCGACGTCGGCGCCGGTCGAGGCGATGACCCGGGCGGTGAACGTCGAGGCGTTCATGCCGTGCTCGGCCGCGGAGACGAAGTACGCGTCGACGGCCTTGACGTGCTTGGGGTCGGGCTCGCCGCGCCAGCGCACCATCATCCGCTCGATGATCGTCTCGCACTGGTCGATCCGGGACTGCGGCACGGCCGGGTGGCCTATGCCGCGCGCCGACTGGGCGACGTAGGACAGGGCCATGACCGACGCGCGGGCCAGCTGCTCGCGGGCCTCGTCGTGGCTGACGTCCAGCAGCGGCCGGTAGCCCCAGATCGGCGCGAGCATCGACAGCGCCGCCTGCACGTCCACGCGCACGTCGCCGGTGTGCACCGGAATGGGGAACGGTTCGGCCGGCGGCAGGCCCGGCCCGAACTTGCCGTCGACCAGCAGGGCCCACACGTTGCCGAAGGTGACCGAGCCGACCAGATCCTCGATGTCGACGCCGCGATATCGCAGCGCCCCGCCGTCCTTGTCAGGTTCGGCGATCTCCGTTTCGAACGCGATTACGCCTTCGAGTCCCGGGCTGTAGTCGTCTGCCATATCGCCATTCTGCTCACATCAGCACATGACCGCGGCACGCGGTGCGCCGACTGTCAGTCCAGGCGCCTCGGCGGCTCGTGCGAAGATCGGTGGAGTGAGAGACCCATCCGGCTTACGCCGTGACTACGGTGCCGCCGAGCTGGACGAGGGTAACGCCGAAATAGGCTGGTTCGAGCGGTTGCAGGTCTGGTTCGACACGGCCGTCGCCACCGAGTCGATCGTCGAGCCGAACGCCATCCAGTTGGCCACGGTCAGCGCCGACGGCCACCCGTCGGTGCGCACCGTTCTGGTCAAGGCACTCGACGCGCAGGGCATCGTCTTCTACACCAACTACGAATCGGCCAAGGCCCGCGACCTCGAAGAATCCCCTTACGCCGCCGCGGTGTTCGCGTGGTTGCCGCTCGAGCGGCAGGTGCGCCTGTCCGGGCCGGTCGCCCGGGTCAGCCGGGCCGAGACCGAGGCGTACTTCGCCTCTCGCCCGCGCGGCTCGCAGATCGGGGCCTGGGCCTCGGCCCAGTCGACGGTGATCGGTTCGCGGTCCGAGTTGGAGGCGCAGGTGGCCGCGGTCGAGGCCCGCTTCGACGGAGTGGACGTGCCGGCGCCGACGAACTGGGGCGGGTACCGGCTGCGACCCGAGGTGGTCGAGTTCTGGCAGGGACGCCACGACCGTTTGCACGACCGGTTGCGGTACCGCCTGGACGACGGCGCGTGGGTCGTCGAGCGGCTGGCGCCGTGAGGGGCCGCGCCGACCGTAGGTCCAGGCGTCGGGGAAGCACCGCGCCGTGACGCAAGCTGATCTCACCACCGAAGACAGTCCCGGCAGCGACCCCGGCGAACATGCCCGCGGGGTCCGTGGCCTGCTGCGCCGGCACGCCGTCGATACCCGGCCGGCTCGGATCGTCGACTTCCGGCGGCTGCTGATCGGCCAGGGCACGGCGTTCGTCGGCTCGATGCTCACCCAGGTCGCCGTGCCGGTGCAGGTGTACGCGATTTCACACTCGTCGCTGTACGTGGGCCTGGTCGGGCTGGCCGGCCTGGTACCGATCGTGGTGTTCGGCCTCTACGGCGGGGCGATCGCCGACGCCGTCGACCGCCGGCGGCTCTACCTGTCGTCGTCGATCGGCGCCTGGGCGGTGACGCTCGCCCTGCTGCTCCAGACGTTGCTGTCGCTGAACAGCATCGGGCTGATCCTGGGGTTGGTTGTCGTACAGTCCGGGATGTTCGCGATCTCGTCGTCGGCTCGCGGGGCGATCATCCCGCGTATCGTGCCAGCCGATCTCGTCCCGTCCGCCAACACGCTGAACTTCACCGTGGGCAGCGTCGGGCAGGTGCTCGGACCGCTCGTTGCCGGCGTGCTGGTTTCCTTGCATCACGGGTTTGCGTACGCGTACGCGATAGATGCCTTGCTCTTCCTGGCCGCGTTGTACTCGGCGTTGCGATTGCCGGCGATCCCGCCGGACGGTTCCCTCGGCCGGCCGGGGCTGCGGTCGGTCGTCGAAGGGCTGCGCTTCATCGCCGAGCGCCCGGTGCTGGTGATGTCGTTCGGTGTCGACATCGTCGCGATGGTGCTGGCCATGCCCCGCTCGTTGTACCCCGAGGTGGCCGACGAGCGCTTCCACGGCACGGTCGGTCCGCTGTACGCCGCCATCGCAATAGGTGCCGTGCTGGCTGGCCTTTCCAGCGGTTGGATCGGCCGGATCCGGCGGCAGGGCGTGGCGCTCACCTTCGCGATCGTCGGCTGGGGGGCCTGCGTCGCAATCTCCGGGCTGGCCCACCAGCTCTGGCTGGCCGTCGCGCTGCTGGCCGTGGCCGGAGCGGCCGACCTCGTCAGCTCCGTCTACCGGCAGACCATCCTGCAGACCTACGCCCCGGACGAGATGCGCGGGCGCATGCAGGGCGTGTTCATCGCGGTGGTGGCCGGCGGGCCGCGGCTGGGCGACGTGCGCGCCGGAGCGACTGCGGCCGCCACCACCGCGACGATCTCGTGGGTCGGCGGCGGCATCGCCTGCACGGTCGTGGTGCTGGTGGCCGCGTTGGCCGTGAAACCGTTCTGGAGATACTCAACGCATGGCGCTGACAGGCAAGCAGTTCACCATTCGGGCGGGTAAGCACGAGGTCACCGCGGTCGAGGTCGGCGGCGGGCTGCGCAGCTACTCGCACGCCGGCACCGACGTGCTGGCCTCCTACGGAGAGGACGAGCTGCCGCCGAGCGGGGCGGGTGGGGTGCTCATGCCCTGGCCGAACCGGCTGGCCGGCGGACGCTACTCGTTCGGTGGGCAGTCGTACCAGGTGTCGATCACGGAGGTGCCGCGCCTCAACGCCATCCACGGGTTGGCCCGCTGGGCGCGCTGGTCGCCGGTGGCGATCAACCCGGCGGCCGTCACTCTCGCGCTGGACATCGTTCCGCAGACGGGTTGGCCGTTCGAGGTCCACGCCGAGGTCACCTACGCGCTGCATCCCGACCACGGGCTCGCCGTGACGGCCGTGGCCCGCAATCACGGTGCGACACCCGCCCCGTTCGGAGCCGGCTTCCACCCGTACTTCTCGCTGCACGGGCACCCGCTCGACGAGGTGACGGTGCACGTGCCGGCCAATCAACGGCTGGTCACGGACGAAGCCCAGTTGCCAGTGGGCGTCCAGGCGGTGGAAAGGACGCCTTACGACCTGCGCCGTCCGCGCCGGCTGGGGGCGACGCGCTTAGACGACGCGTTCACCGATCTGTCCACAGTGGACGGTCGCGGCTCGGTTGATGTGCTTACCGGTTCGGGTGGAGGGCGCCTGTGGTTCGACGAGACGTTCCCATACGTGCAGGTGTACACGCACGAGCACTTGGGCGGCGGGGCTCCGGCCGTGGCGGTGGAGCCGATGACCTGCCCGGCCAATGCGTTCAACTCGGGAGCGGGGCTGCTGGTACTGGAGCCCGGCAAGATGTGGACCGGGACGTGGGGAATCGCGCCGTTGGAGAGCTGACTCGCTCGACTACGCGCTCGGACACGTCGTTGGCCGGCGTCACGGGGTCACGGGGCTACGCGTGCGACATCGGCGCGGACTAGCCCCGCGAGCCGCGACCTCCACGTCATCCGATCAGCCAGCACAACAGCCAATCGAGCAAACCGTGGCAGTGGTGGTGCCAGTGGTGGGGCATCCGGATCACCTCCTTCTGTACAGATAAATCATGATCAGTTCACCAAGATCAAAACAGGAATGCTCACGGATAGCAAGGGGTCAAACACGGATAGTAAAAAGGTTGGCATGCCTTCATGATCAACTTTGGAAGCTTCGGTAGTAGACAGCCTGGCTGTAAAGTCGCGACAAGGTGCCGGCTGGCCCGGGAGCGATGAACTAACGCGAGCGGTGCGCCCGTTCTTGATCAACAGGAAGAAGTGGTCGTCCGGGCAGCCAGAACTCACTGTTGATCAAGGACGCGGGCGGTGCGGTTGGCCGGGATCGGTTGGGCAGCCCCGTGGGTGGTCGGCCCGGTCAGCGGGTGCGCGGGTCGGTCGTCGGCTCGGTCAGCTGACGGCTCGGTCAGCTGACGGCTCGGTCAGCGGACGGCTCGGTCAGCGGACGGCTCGGTCAGCGGGCGGTGGGACGCAACGGGCCGCCCGGTGCGATCCGCGACAGGTCGGCGGTCAGGGACCGGATGCGTCGGACGCCGAGGACCTTGCCCCACTCCCGAACGGCGTCGGTGGCCGCCGCCTGGGCCGCCCGGGTGCAGGCCCAGCCCTTGTCGCTCAATCCGATCAGCCGCGACCGCGCGTCGTCGGGGTTGATGCGCCGCTGCACGTACCCCTTCGCCTCCAGTTCGTCGACGAGCTGGCTGGCGGCCTGCTTGGTCACGCCGAGGTGGGCGGCCAGGTCGTTCACGGTCGCCGCGCCGTGCGAGAGCAGCACGAAGGCGAAGCCGTGCGTCGGGCGCAGGTCGTCGTAGCCTCGCGCGACGACGCCGGCGTGGATGCTGTCGATCAGGGCGGCCGACGTCGCCAGCAGCGACGCCATCAGGGTCTGGGCCTCGTCGCTGCGCACGAAACGAGCTTGACACATCGGTCAAGCCACTTGACCATATTAGTCAAGCCACTTGACCAAGGAGTCAATATGCCTGTCATTCCAGTTGCCGAAGCCGTGGTCCACGAGATGCACGGGACCACGTTCGCCGCCTACGCCGCGCCGTCGCGGGGCAGCGCCGAGCTGTGCACATGGCGGGTCGCGATCCCGGCCGAGACGGCCGGCGTCCCGCACACGGTGACCCGCGAGGAGGTGCTGTGCGTGACCTCGGGCTCGGCCCGCGTGACGCTCGGGGACGAGACGTGCGACGTCGCGGTCGGCGACGTGATCGTCGTTCCGCCCGGCCCGCGGTTCCGGCTGAGTACTGGCGAGGAGGCCTTCGCGGCGTGGGTCACGACCAGCGTCGGGCTACGGGCCAGCCTGCCGGACGGGTCGACGATCGCGCCACCGTGGAGCCTGTGATCGCACGAAGGGTGATTCGGGCCGGCGCGATCACCGGCCTAGCGTCGGGTCATGGTCACCGTCGACCTGTCGGCTCGCACCGGGCAACGCGGATCCGCGACCTTCCTGCGCGACGTCTGCGCCCTGGCCCGGCCGCGGTTCTGGCCCGTGTCGCTGTTGCCCTACTACACCGGGTTCCTGCTGGCCACGCATCGCCTCGTGCCGACCGCCGACCAGCTGCCTCGCATCCTCATAGGGGGCCTGGTCGCCGGCCCGCTGGTGTGGCTGGCCGTGCTCGCGATCAACGACGCGTACGACCTGCCCGGCGATCTGCGTAACCCGCGGAAGGCCGCGACGCCGCTGACGACCGGGAGGTTGACCCCGGCGACGGTGCGAGGCATCGCGCTCGGCTCGGCCGGCCTGTCCGTCGTCGCCGCCGTCCTGGTCGGGCCGTACTTCGTCGCCGGGACGGCACTGGTCCTGGCGCTCGGCTGGACGTACAGCGCGCCGCCTATCCGGTTGAAGACGCGTCCGGGCGCGGACGTCGCGGCCAACTCGCTGGCGATCGGGGCGCTCGGCCCCATGTCGGGCTGGGCCGCGCTGGGCTCGCCGGCCGGGTTCCCGTGGGTGATGTGCCTGCAGGGCACCCTGGTCGGGGTCGCCCTCTACGTGCCGTCGACGCTGGCCGACTACCGGGCCGACCTGATCAGCGGCTTCGACACGATCGCCGTGCGGCTGGGCGTGCGCCGGGCGTACGCGCTGGGCTACGTCGCCTGGATCGGCGCGGCGGCCTGCTGTGTCGTGCTGGCCGCCACCGACACGATGATCCCGCGGCCCATGTTGCCGTTCGAGGCGGTGATGGTGCCGGCGCTGGTGGTGGCCTACCACGTTCTGCTCGGACAGGTGCAGACGTTCGCTCGCATCACGGCGGTGGCCATCCTGTTCCTCGTGCCCAGCGGGGTGTTCGCACTGACGTACACGGGCGTGCTTGGCTAGCGGCATGAGCGATGACCTCTACGAGGGCGGGTTCGACGGCGGAGACCAGATCGACCCGTCCGAGTCCTTGACCGGCGACAACACCGAAGACCCGTTGGACGCGGGCTATTCGCCGCCCGATCGCGAGCCCCGGGCCACCCGCTACGGCGATTCCGAGACGATGGATCAGCGGCTGGACGAGGAGGAGCCGGACGTCGACGAGTCCGCCGACTGGTCCGACGAGGACCAGGAGCCGCGGGCCGGCCGGCTGGTCGAACCGGACGAGGGCTCGCATCCGGACCGCGAGTCGGACGCGATCGCCGACGACGTCGGCCGGGCCGGCTACGCCAGCAGCGCCGAAGAAGCGGCGGTCCACATCGAGGACGACGACCTCGCGTAGGAACAGGTAGGCCGTCGTCTACTCGCGCGGGCGCGTCCAACTTGCGCGCCCGAAGCTCAGCTCCTGTGCATGGACCCCCAGGTGACGCGCGCATCGACCAGCGTCCGGGTGTTGTCGTCCGGGTCCTGAGCGGCGTTGCCGATCGCGATGTCGGTGAGCTTCGCCAGGCCCTGCTGCTCGCGCAGCACCTCGTCGGTCAGGAACGTCGTCGACGCGGGGCGCGGGCCTGCGCGCAATGCTGCGGCCGCATCACCTCGGGCCAGGGCCGTCAGGTAGTCGCGCACGACCTGCCTCGGACCGAACGACGTGCCTCTGGTCAACAGCAGCCCGGTCGCGACGCCGCCGGCGACAACTACGCGAGCCGGTCCAGGCCTTTGCCGGCAACCATCGCGGCCGTCCATCCACGATTCGACATCCCGGCATATGGGGCGATCAGGACTCGATCAGCCCGATCAGAGTTCTTGGACGACCTGCACGGCGTGCCCGTCCGGGTCGGCCACCCAGGCGATGAGCAGCCGGTCCAGCCAGCGCATCGGCGGCGCCAGTACCGGGCAACCCCGAGCGACCAGATCGTCGAAGGCGGTCTGCGTGTCGTCGGTCCAGAGGATGACCGCCGCCCGCTGCCCGGCTCCGACCGGATCGAGCCCGTGGTCGTTGCGGGTCGACTCGACCGACGCGACGCCGATGCGGTAGCCGTCGAGCATCAGGTCGACGTGGATCGGTGGACCCTCGGTGGGCACCCGGAACACCTCGGTGAAGCCCAGTCCCGTGTAGAACGCCGCAGCCCGCTCCACGTCCGGGCTGAACAGGACGATCTGCGGGCTGCGGAACACGAGCCGAGACGCTACGCCGGGTCGGGCAGGCGCAGGGCCAGCAGGCCGACCGCCACGGCGATCGCGGCCTGGATGGCGACGACCACGGTGAACGCGTGCCGCATGCCGCCGCTGTCGGCCATCGACACGAACAGCGAGCCCAGCGACGCGACCCCCAGGGCCAGCGATCCCTGCTGCATCGTCACCAGCACCCCGCTGCCGATGCCGGCCAACCGGCCGGGCACGTCGGCCAGGATGATCCGGAAGAAGCCGACCAGCGCGAACGCCTGTCCCACCCCGGCGATTGCCAGGCTGGGCGTCATGGCCAACGTGCTGACGTGGGGCCACTCGCCGTGGAACACCTCGATCAGCCAGACCAGGCCGATCGCCTGCATGACCAGACCGGCGACCACCATCAGCCGGCCGTACCGGGCGAGCAGCCGGGGTGCGAGCAGCGAGCCGACGAAGAACGCCACCGCCATCGGGGTGATCGCCACGCCGGACTGCAGGGCGCTCTCGTGCAGGCCGTTCTGGACGGTCAGCGCGAACACGAACATGAAGGCGCCGAAGCCCATGAAGAACGGGATGGCGATGCTGAGCCCGCGCCGCATCGAGCGCAGGCCGACCAGCGACGGCGGCACCAGCGGGGTACGTCCGGCCCGTTCGGTGCGCCGCTCGACGACCACCATCGCGGCGGCCGTCACCACCGACACGGCGAGCAGCAGCCAGATCCAGGCCGGCCAGTGCAGCACGCGTCCCTCGGTGAGCGGCACGAGCAAGGCGACGATCGCGACGCCGAGCAGCACCGTGCCGGGCAGGTCCACCGACGCCGGATGCGGTGAGCGGGTGGCCGGCACGTAGCGACGGGTGAGCGCCAGCACGGCGATGCCGATCGGCACGTTCACGAGGAAGATCGGCCGCCAGGAGAGTCCGGCGATGTCGGCGTGCACCAGCAGGCCGCCGAGCAGCTGGCCGAGCGAGGCGGCGATACCGCCCATCGCGGCGTACAGGGAAATGGCCCGGGCCCGCTTGGCGCCGTCCAGGCTGGCGTGGAACGTGGCGAGCACCTGCGGCTGGCTCATCGCCGCCGACAGGCCCTGGGCGATGCGCGCCGCGATCAGTACGCCCACGTTCGGGGCGATGCCGCACAGCAACGACGAGACGGTGAAGCCGGCGATGCCCACGACGAACATCCGATGCCGGCCGATCGCGTCGCCCAGCCGTCCGCCGATCACCAGCATCAGCGCATAGGCGGTGCCGTAGCCGGCCACGACCAGCTCGAGCATCGGCGCCGACGCGTGCAGGGTGCTGTCCATCGTCGGCAGGGCGACGTTGACGATGAAGAAGTCGAGGACGGGCAAGAAGGCGCCGCACAGCAGCACGAGCAGCCCGAGCGGGCTCAGTGCCGAGGTGGGCTCGGCCGGGACTGGATCGGCGAGGACGGTGGGCTCGTCGACGAGCAGTTCGGCCTCGAGTCCACGGTCGAGTTGCGCGCTCATGGACACCACTCTGCGCTTGCGCTTAACCTGGTACCAGAAGTCTGGTTATCCAGGTATAAACGCTAACTGGCTACTAGGGAACAGAACCAGCGATGCTAGGAGCGTGACGGTCATGACCACGCCGCAGAAGATCCGTACCGACCCGGACGAGCTGCGCCGCAAGGAGCTGTCCGGGTTTCTGCGCAGCCGGCGCGAACGGCTCACCCCCTTGCAGGCCGGGCTGCCCTCCGGTGGCCGGCGGCGCACGCCGGGCCTGCGTCGCGAGGAGGTCGCGCAGCTGGCCGGGGTCGGTGTCACCTGGTACACGTGGCTGGAGCAGGGCCGCGACATCAAGGTCAGCGCCCAGGTGCTCGAGGCCATCGCCCGCACGCTGATGCTCGACCGCGACGAGCGCGCACACCTCTACACGCTGGCCGGATCGAGCGACGCCCCGACCGGCACCGACTGCGCCGAGCTCACGCCGGCGGTGCGCACCATGCTCGACAAGTTCATGCCGTTCCCGGCCTGCGTGCAGGACGGCAAGTACGACCTGCTGGCGTGGAACTCGGCGTACACGCGGCTGATCACCAACGTCGAAGCGCTGCCGCCCGAGAACCGCAACTGCATGTGGCTGCTGTTCACCGATCCGGCGTGGCGCCGCAGCATCGTCGACTGGGACGAGGCATCCCGCCGGATGGTCGCCCAGTTGCGCGCGCAGATGGCCGAGCACGTGGGTGAGCCGGCCTGGGAGGCTCACCTGCGCCGGCTACGCAAGGCGTCGCCCGAGTTCGCCGACCTTTGGGACCGCCACGAGGTCAGCGCGATCGTCATGAAGGCGAAGAAGATCCGCAATCCCTACGTGGGGCTGCTCAAGTTCGAAGCGGTCAGCACGTGGCTCAACCCACGCCCCGGCGTACGCATGCTGGTGTACACGCCCACCGATGCCGTGACCGTGCAGCGACTGGAGACGCTGGTCGCCCTGCCCCACGAGGAGGTCGCATGAGCACGCTGACGAAGTTCAGCCACTCCTGCGTTCGGTTCGATGACGGCGACCGCTCGCTGGTGATCGACCCGGGCGTCTTCTCCGAGGTCGACGCCGCGCTCGACGGCGCCGGCGGCGTGCTCATCACCCACGAGCATCCCGACCACATCAACGTCGATGCGGTGCGCGCCGCGGCGAAGGCCGACCCCCGGCTGCGCATCTGGGCGCCGCCGAACCTGGCTGCGGCGCTCGAACTCGGCGACCAGGCGGTGGCCGTGACCTCGGGCGAGACGTTCGAGGCGGCCGGTTTCGGCATCGAGGTGTTCGGCGGCCAGCACGCCGTGCTCCATCCGAGCGTCCCGGTGATCCAGAACAACTGCTACCTCGTCGACGACGCCGTCTATCACCCGGGCGACTCGTTCATCGTGCCGACCAAGCCGGTGCAGTTGCTGCTCCTGCCGCTGCATGCGCCCTGGTCGAAGACGGCTGAGGTGATCGACTTCGCGGTGTCGATGCGCGCACCCCGGGCGATCCAGATCCACGACGGGATGCTGAACGAGGTCGGCACCGGATTCGTCGAGGGACACGTGAAGCGCATCGCGGGCGAACACGGCGTCGAGTACTCGCACGCCGACCCACGGTCATCGTTGGGTATCTGACGTATCAACGCGCACCGGCGAGGCTCCTATCGATCATGACGGGGACGATCCGAACGCCGGTGGGGGTTGCCATGCCGACGACGTCGCGGGCCGACGTCACGATGATGTACCTGATTCATGACGCGATCCGTCGCGACCTCGACCGCCTCGAGGACGGCTTGCACCTGCTCGCGTCGATGCACGCCGGCCCCCGGCGGCGGGCGCTGATCACGGCGCTGGATCGCACCTGGGCCGACCTCGACCACTACCTGCACGAGCACCACACGAGCGAGGACGATCAGCTGTGGCCGCTGCTGCGCCGGCAGTGCCCGTTGACGGGTGAGCTGCTCGACGAGTTGGAGGGCGAGCACGCCGCGATCGAGCGCCTGGTGCGCGACTGCCGCTCGGGGCTGGCCCGCGCGCTGACGTCGTATCCGACCTTCGAGGACGCCTCGCGCGCGGCCGATGCGATGGGCGCGCTGCGCGGCGAACTGCGCGCGCACCTGGACCACGAGGAGAAGGCCGCCCTGCCCTACGTCATCGACCACCTCGGTCGGCAGTGGCCCGAGTTCGAGGCCAGGCAGCGTCGCACCGCCGGAGTGTCGGGTCTGACCCGCTTCCTGCCCTGGGTGCTGGACGACGCCGACGTGGTCCGCGCCGACTGGGTGCGTGACCAGGTACCCGCGCCGGTGTTCGCCGTCGTCGGCGGGGTCTTCCTGCGCCGCCGGCACCGCACCATCCGACCGCTTCGCGAGGTGTGATAGTCCTGCGCGGGTGACAGATCCCCGCGCCGTCCTCGCCGACCACCCGATCATCGACGGTCACAACGACCTGCCTTTCGAGCTGCGCGAACTCGTCGGGTACGACCTGTCGCGCTACGACGTCGGGCAGCGCCAGTCGCGGACCCAGACCGACCTGGTGCGCCTGGCCGAGGGCGGGGTCGGCGGCCAGTTCTGGTCGGTGTTCGTGCCGGCCGGGTGGGCCGGCGAGCGGGCGGTGTCGGCCACGCTCGAGCAGATCGACTTCGTGCACCGGCTGGTGGCCGCCTATCCGGACCGGTTGGCGCTGGCCGTGACCGCCGACGACGTCGAACAGGCTTATGCCGACGGCAAGATCGCCTCGCTGCTCGGGGCCGAGGGCGGCCACTCGATCGACTCGTCGCTCGGCGTGCTGCGCATGATGTACCGCCTCGGCGTGCGGTACATGACACTGACCCACAACAGCAACGTGCCCTGGGCCGACTCGGCGACGGACGCCCCGCGGCTGGGCGGCCTGTCGCCGTTCGGGCGCGAGGTCGTCGGCGAGATGAACCGCCTCGGCATGCTGGTCGACCTGTCGCACACGGCGCCGTCCACCATGCACGACGCGCTGGAGGCAACATCCGCGCCGGTCATCTTCAGCCACTCCGGCGCGCGAGGACTGGTCGATCATCCGCGCAACGTGCCGGACGAGGTGTTGACGGCACTCGCCACCAACGGCGGCGTCTGCATGGTGACGTTCGTGCCGGCGTTCGTCTCGTCGGAGTACCGGGCCTGGCAGCGCGAGGTCGACGATGACATGACCACGCGCGGCGAGGATCCCCGCGACTGGCCAGCGCACACCGCCGCCGTGGCCCGCTACCGCGTCAATCACCCCTCGCCCCCGGTGACCGTCGCCGACGTGGCGGCCCACGTCGAGCGGGTGCGCGAGGTGGCCGGGGTCGATCACGTCGGTATCGGCGGCGACTTCGACGGGTCGTCGGCCTTACCGGCCGGTCTGGAAGACGTCGCGGGCTATCCCAACCTGATCGGCGAGCTGATCGATCGCGGCTGGTCGGTCGGCGAGCTGGCCGCGCTCACCCGCGGCAACATCCTGCGGGTGATGCGCGATGTCGAGGCGGTCGCCGCCGGCTGATCCGCTGGTATGGTGATCGGTATGGCAACCGTCAAGGTCACGATCACGCTCGAGGAATCGCAACTCGAGCAGATCCGTGCGCTGGTCGACGAGGGCGCGGCTCGCAGTGTCTCCGGATTCGTGCAGAGCGCGGTCGCAACCGGCCTCGATGACGCCGCGGTCTGGGCACAGATGCTCGACGAGGCGTTGGAGCAGACGGGCGGGCCGCTCACCGACGAGGAGATCGCCTGGGCTGACGACGTGTTGGGCGTCAAGCCGCGCAAGCGCCGCCGGTCCGGGGCGGCATGAACCCGTCGATCGGGGTGACGCTGGATGCGGGTGCGTTGATCGCGGTGGACCGAGGGGACCGCCGGATACTCGAGTTGCTCGCTCGGTCCCGACAGGTGTCCGGGACGGTGACGGTGCCGGCCACCGCTCTAGCGCAGGCAATGCGTGATCCGGTGCGGCAGGTTCGGCTCATCCGGCTCGTCCGGCAGACCACAACCAAGATCGTCGGACTCGACCGGGCCGACGCCATCTCGGTCGGGCGAATCCTGGCGCGCACTCGCACGTCTGATATCGCCGACGCACACATCGCGCTGACCGCGCGGCGGGCCGGCCAGGCCGTCGTGACGAGTGATGCGGACGACCTGCGCCGACTCGACCCGCGCCTGCGCGTTGTCGCGGTCTAGTGTCCCGCGGGGCACTAGCGCCAGGCGGTGTTCGGCTGCTGACCGTTGAGAGTCACGGCGTAGGGCAGCGGGGCGGATAGGGCGAATACCGCGACCACGAGGTTGGCCCGCAGGCACTCGGGGTGGGTCTGCAGTCCGGACGGCACGAGCACGAGGTTGGTGCCGCGGCTGCCCAGCGACACGCCCTTCATCGACGCGCAGCCGTAGTTCTGGGCGATGGCCACCAGCGTCGGCGCCTGGGAGACGCCGCGGGCCAGCGCGTCGGCCACCGGAGCGTCGGCGTCGGCCGGGCGGGGCCGGGTCCGCAGCCAGTGCACGAAGCGCATCACGTCGGTGCGGCCGCGCAGCACGACGCCCGGCTCGGCCGAGAAGGACAGCGCCACCGGGTTGGCGAACAGCCGGATCGGCGTCGTTCCGGGCGGCATCGAACCCGGTGTGGAACTCGGCGTCGACGGGCTGGTCGACGTTGCCCGCGTCGGCGCGGTGCCCGGCGCGGACATCTTGGCCGAGGCGCAGCCGGCCGCGGTCAGCGCGATGAGGCAGACAAGGAACAGCCGCACAATTTGTCAACGCCGCGAAGGACCGGCTGCGTTGTCCTGGGCGGGCAGCCACTCGGTCGAGGTGGTGACGGCGTCCAGCGCGTAGGGGTCGGGCTGGACGCCGATGCCCGGGCCGGTCGGCACCCGCACATGCCCGTCGTCGAGCACGAACGGGTCGGTGATGTCGCGGGCGTAGTAGCGATCCGACGCCGACGTGTCGCCGGGCAGGGTGAAGTTGGGCAGCGCTGCCAGGGCCACGTTGGCCGCTCGGCCGATACCCGTCTCGAGCATTCCGCCGCACCACACCGGGACGCCGTGCGCCGCGCAGACGTCGTGGATGCGGCGGGCCTCCAGGTAGCCGCCGACCCGTCCCGGTTTGATGTTGACGATCCGGGTCGCGCCGATGTTGATCGCGTGCACGGCGACCGCGGCCGAGGTGATCGACTCGTCCAGGCAGATCGGCGTGCGTACGATCCGGGCCAGCTCGGCGTGACCGGCGATGTCGGTCTCGGGCAGCGGCTGCTCGATCAGCAACAGGTCGAACGCGTCGAGCTTGGCCAGTTGGCGGGCGTCGGCCAGCGTGTACGCGGTGTTGGCGTCGACCTGCAGCAGCAGGTCCGAGCCGTAGCGCTCGCGGACGGCGCGCACCGGGGCGACGTCCCAACCCGGCTCGATCTTCAGCTTGATGCGCAGGTAGCCGTCGTCGAGGTAGCCGTCGACGGCATTGAGCAGGTCTGGGATGGAGTCCATGATCCCGACCGAGACGCCGGCTGGCACCGCCTCGTGCACGGCGCCGAGGAACGAGCCGAGCGACGCGCCCGATTCGCGCAGCTGGGCGTCGAGCAGCGCTGCCTCGAGGGCCGCCTTGGCCATCGGATGCCCTTTGAACTGGGCGAAAACCCGCTCGGCCCGGTGGGCGTCGAGGTCGGGCTCGGCGAGCAGCGCCGGCACCAGGAACCGGCGCAGCACGTCGACCGCGCCGTCGACGTACTCCGACGAATAGCGCGGCTCGGCCATCGCCACGCACTCACCCCAGCCCTCGGCGTCGCTGCTGACGACCCGGACCAGCACGACCTCGCGGTCGAGCTCGGTGCCGAACGACGTGCGGAACGGTGCTACCAGCGGCATGGCGATGCGTCGCAGTTCGACGCCTTCGAGCTTCACGGATGGACCTCCAACAGGTAGTGGCCGTCGCGGGTAATGCCGGTGACTCGGTAGCCCTCGGCCAGGGCGCCCGCCATCGCGTCACGTACCGCCATACGCCACCGTACGGCGAGCTCGGGCTCGTGCGCGCGCAGCTTCTCGATATCCGCCGGGGTGGCCACGCTGAGCCGCGGCGCGTCGACGGTGTGGCTCACCGGCTGGTTGCCGTCGCGGGCCACCAGCGCCGGGACGTCGGCCACGCTCGGCGCCGGCGGAGCCGGGGTGTTCAGCGCCCAGAGGACGTAGAGGCGGTCGGTCGCGTCGCCGGCGTTGACGGCATCGTTCATCTCGCCGTAGAAGTCGAGCAGATACTCGACGACGGCCGCGCCCAGCGAGTGCAGGTTGAAGTAGGCGTTGCGGGCGATGAGCGGGTCGAAGGTCCAGCTGATCGCGGTCCGCCCGCGGGCCAGCGCCCAGTCACGTTGGTGCAGCTTGAGCAGCCGGCCGATGCCCTGGCCCTGGTACTCGGCCGCGATGCCGGTGATGTGCGAGTGCAGGTGGCCGTCCTCGGCGAAGAAGCCGACCGAGGCGCCGATCAGACGCTGGCCGTCGTAGACACCGGCCAGGTAGTTGCCGGTGTGGGCGAGAGCCCGCAGCCCGCTCGGATCGGTAGCCCGCCCGTCGCCGCCCGTGCCCCAGATGGCGTCGAACAGGGCGGCGGCGTCGCGGATGGCCGCCGTGTCGTTCAGCTCCTGGATGCGCACCATGACAGTGTCGCTTACCCGAAAAGTAATCGTCGCGCCGTGTTCGGTCCGGTTACCGTGCTGGGCGTGACTGCCGTAACCGCCTCGCGTCCCGCCAGCCCGGTCGGCGATCTGCTGCGCCAGTGGCGCGAGCGCCGCCGGATCAGCCAGCTCGACCTGTCCATCCAGGCCGACATCTCCACCCGGCACCTGAGCTTCGTCGAGACCGGCCGCGCACAGCCCAGCCGGGACATGGTGCTGCACCTGGCCGACAACCTCGACGTGCCGCTGCGCGAGCGCAACCACCTGCTGCTGGCCGCCGGGTACGCGCCGGTGTACGGCGAGACATCGCTCGATGCCCCGCAGATGGCCGCCATCCGGCAGGCGATCCGCCTGGTGCTCAAGGCGCACGAGCCGTTCCCGGCCACGGTGATCGACCGGGCCTGGAACCTCGTCGACGCCAACTCCACCATCTCGTTGCTGACCGCCGGCGTCGCGCCGGAACTGCTGGAGCCTCCGGTGAACGTGCTGCGGCTGTCGCTGCACCCGCGGGGCGTAGCGCCGAACATCATCAACCTGGGCGAGTGGCGGGCCCACCTGCTGGCCCGGCTGCGTCGCGAGATAGCGGTGACCGGCGACCCCGACCTGGTCGAGCTGCTCGACGAGCTGCGCCGGTACCCGTGTGACCAGCCCGAGGTGGAGGTGCCCGGTCCGGGCGACGTCGTCGTGCCGATGCGGGTGCGCACGTCCGTCGGTGACCTGTCGTTCTTCGGCACGATCGCCACGTTCGGCACACCGGTCGACGTCACGGTGGCCGAGCTGTCGATCGAGTCGTTCTTCCCAGCCGATCCCGAGACGGCCCAGGCCCTGCGTTCGCTCTGACGTTCCGATCGCGCAACCCTCGGCCGCCTCAGACGGCCGAGGGTTGCAGGATCGGTCAGGGTGCCTGGTCAGCTCGCGGCCGGCGGCTCGAAGAAGCCGGTGATCTCGCGCAGCCGGCCGTCGTCGGACAGCACGGCGTAGTCAACGCCGATGACGACGGGATTGCCGTCCGGGCTGACCAGGTCCCAACCCCAGCGGGCCCGGTCGTGATGCACGTCGACCGGCGTGGTGAGCCGGAAGGTGTGCCCCGGGAACTGCTGCTGGGCTCCGGCGGCCAGGGCGTCCAGTCCGTCATGCCCGGCCGCGGTGAACATCGGGTCGACGTAGCTGGCGTCGTCGACCCAGGTGGCTGCGATGATCTCCCGGCGCTTGTCCGCATCGGTCTCGTTCCACATCGCGAAGTAGCCGTCGACGACGGTGTCGGTACTCGTCATGATCTTGCCTTTCGCCGTATCGGAGGTAACACAGCTACCTTCTCCCGGCGGGTGGCCTGGCGTCGATTACCCCGCAGGTAAGGGGAAAGTGCGCCCGTCGGCGTCGACATACACCGCCGGACCGGAGGCCGAGACGGGGTGCTCGTAGTGCACGGCGGCGCCCGGAGCGAGCACCCCGACGGGTTCGGGCGGAGCGTCCACTCCGGACAGCGTGATCGCCACGGCGTGCGCGTCGGCGTCGCCGGCGTTGCGCACGTCGAACCGCGCGACGCCGTCGACGACGGTGACCGGCGCTTCGAGCACCAGGTCGGCATACGCCGGGGTACGGGGCTCGTACCGTTCCACGAAGAAGACCCGCCACGGCTCCGACGCATCGCCCGGAGCGTCGAGCACGCAGTTCGGCTTGGCCGGCGTGACGGTCAGCGTGGCCGTGACGCCCGGGCTGCGGCAGTCGTAGAGGTACAGGATGCAGGTCGCATCGCCCGCGTCGATGCCGATCGCGACTACCTGGTGCGAGCTGAACAGGTTGCCCGGCGCGACCAGCCCGATCGGTACGGGGCGACCCGCATCCAGAGCATCGGCCGCCCGTTGCAGTTCGGTGGTGAGCGTCGTCCGCAGCGTGGCTGTAGAAGCGACGCGCAGCCGCGGGTAGGTCAGCAGGTTGTGCAGATCGGCCGGTTTGACCCGCATCGACTGCCCGGGTACCGGGATGCCGTTCGCCGACGGCTCGAGGCCGACCGAGTTCAGATGCCGTCGGAAGATCTCGTCACGCAGCCGCGATTTGTTGGGTGGCACCCCAGGCGGCGAGTAGTCGCCGGGAACGTGGGTCGGCACCGGCCAGCCGGCGAAGTAGTAGTCGAGAGCGGCGAACGTCATGCCGCCGCACAGGCCGCCGAGCGCGACCGGCGGGGTTCGCAGCGGGCCCCAGCCCAAGGACGGCAGCAGCGTGGTCGAGAACGAGTTCGGGAAGTGGAACCCGTGCACCTCCGGCTCGAATGCGGTGCGCATGCCGAGATCATGGAGCGTAGCGGCTCAGAGCGAAACCCCGAGTTGTGGCTGATAGCCGGCATTCAGCGCGGCGACGCTGGCCGGCGGGGTGAGCACGTCGACGGCTCCGCGTCGCGGCCGGGCCCGCGGCGACCCGTACCCCCTCGTCGTCCAGGGCACGACTGCATCGTCGAGCACGAGGTCGGGCGTGCCGTCGCTCAGCACGAACGTGCCAGTGGGCAGGGCGTCCCATGTGGACGGATGCAGTTGGCGGCGGTGGGTACCACGCATGATCCGCTGGCTGTGCAGCAGTCTGTCCAGCTCGGCGGCGGACGGAACCGCGACTCCGCGCGCGGCGGCCGAGGCTTGGCGGAACGCGTCGTAGTCCGCGCGCCGGCACAGCGCACAAGGCCGGTGGCCGGCAGCCAGCGACACCGCCTCGTCGTGGAAGAACAGCGCCGTGTAGCGGTGCGGCTCCCACTTCGGCGCCGTCCAGCCCTTGAAGCTCAGCACGCAGGTGATCCACAACGGGCTGGCGTGGAAGCGGACGATCTCGTGACCCCGGTGCAGGATGCCGCGATTGCCGAGCCACGCCCCGCGCAGCGGTATGGCGACGATGTCGCCGGTCGGCGTGACCCGGTTGCGCTCAGGCATTCACCCAGTGTGGGTCCCGCGTCCGACAAGGCTCAGCGGTTGGCGCGTTCCAGGCGCTGCTCGGCCCGGCGGACCTCGGCCTTGGCCTCGCGTACCTGATGGCCGGCCTGGGTCAGCCGGTGCCGCGCCTCGGCCAGCTGCTCCTCGAGCACGTTGACGCGATCCTGGTGCTTGGCCGCCTCGGTCTCGGCCTTGACCAGCTGGCGGCGGGCGGCGGCCACCTCTTTCTCGGCCGCAGCGATGCGCTCGCGTTGGGCCCGCTGGGCGGCCGTCGGCTCGCGTTCCTTGCGCGACTCGACCTTGGGGGACGGCACGACGGTCAGCGCCGGGCGGGGGGCGCCGGCGGTGTCGCTCCCGTTCGAGCCGAAGCCGTCCCACTGGGCCGAGCGCACCAGCCGCCCGGACGCCAACTGCTCGGCGATATCGGGGTCGGCGACCGCGGCGAGCAGCGTTGCGTTGACCTCTTCGCGAAGGGCGGCCGACGGACTGTTCTGCTGGGTGGCGGCGAACGCCTTGCGGGTCAGGTCGTCGACCAGTTCGCGGCGGCGCCGGGACAGGTCGCGCATCGCTCCGCCGTCCAGGCGCCGCTCGGCCTCGCGCAGCTCGGCGCCCAGCGCGGTCAGCCGGTCGATCGCGTCGGACTCGGCCCGCACCAGCGCGTTCAGCGTCCACGCGCTGCGGGTCGGCTTGCGCAGCGCGGCGATCTCCTTGGCCGCGGAGGCGTCGCCCTGCTCGCGAGCGGCGGCGGCCAGGGCCTTGCGGCGGTCCATGAACGCATCCGGGTCGCCGGCGTACAGCTCGGTGGCGGCGTCGTCGACGAGGCTCATGCGGTCATCTTGCCCTGCAAGAGGTCGGCGATCGCAGCGATGCCGGTCGCGATCGCCCGTTCGTTGACGTTGCCGAAGCCGAGAACGAGCTGCGGCGGCGTGGTGGCGCCGCCGGCCCGCTGCTCGCTCATGCCGTGCAGCCCGATCGAGCGTTCCCGCGCCGCGGCGATCACGGCCTGCTCGTCGACGCCGTCGGGCAGGTGGGCCACGGCGTGGAACCCGGCGGCCAGCCCGGTCAGCCGGATGCCGGGCGCGTGCCGGGCCAGCGACTCGACGAGAACCTCGCGCCGCTTGGCGTAGACGGCGCGCATCCGGCGCAGGTGCCGATCGTAGCGGCCCGACTCGATCAGCCGGGCCATGGCCAGCTGGTCCAGCCCGGGCGAGCCGCGGTCGCTGCCCTCCTTCTCGGCGGCGATCGCCGCGATCAGCGAGGGCGGGCAGAGCATCCAACCGAGGCGCACCACCGGAGCCAGCGATTTGCTGACCGTCCCGAGCAGCGCCACCCGATCGGGGCACAGCCCCTGCAGAGCGCCCACCGGCTCGCGGTCGTAGCGGAACTCGGCGTCGTAGTCGTCCTCCAGAATGGTCGCGTCGTGTTGCTCGGCCCATGCGACGAGCGCCTGTCGCCGTTCCGCCGCGAGCACGACGCCGGTGGGGGACTGGTGCGCCGGCGTGAGCACGACGGCCCGCGCCCCGGACGCGGCCAGCGCCTCGACGTCAACGCCGCGCTCGTCGACCGGGACGGCGACCGGTTCCATCCCGGCCCGGGTGGCCGCCGCCGTCGTGTCGTCGTCGCCGTAGCCGGGCGTCTCGAAGGCGACGCGATGCACGCCGGTGCCGGCCAGGGCGGCGAGCGTCAGGCTGAGTCCCTGGGCGAACCCAGTGCAGACGACGGTGCGTTCCGGGTCGGCAGCGGCGCCGCGCACCCGGCGCAGGTAGGCGGCCAGGACACCGCGCAGGTCGGCGCTGCCGCGCGGGTCGCCGTAGTCGAACAGCGCGTTCGGGGCGTCGCGCAGCGCCTCGCGGGTGGCCCACAGCCAGTCGTTGCGGGGGAAGCTCGACAGGTCGGGCACGCCCGGGCGGAAGTCGACGTCGAGCTTCGGGGTGGTCTTCTTCTTCTTCGGCTGCGGCGATACGGCGTCCTGCGCCGCGCCGGACACCCGGGTGGCCGAACCGACCTGAGTGCTCAGGTACCCCTCGGCCTGCAGCTGCACGTAGCAGTCCTGGACAAGGCCGCGCGATACGCCCAGCTCGCGAGCCATCTCCCGGGACGACGGCAGCCGCTCGCCGTGTTGCAGGCGGCCGCTGCGGATGGCGTCGCGCAGCGCCCCCTCCAGCTGTACGCGCAGTGGTTCGGGACGCGTGCGGTCCAGTGCCAGTAGCAGTTCCGGGCTCAAACCGGCCCACTTGACGGCCATGGAATTGGACCTTAATGGCAGGCCGGCCCGAACCTACGGTCGTTTCATGACCGCGATGACCTCAGCCGCCACCCCGACCCTGGTCGGCCGCCACGCCTCGATCCTGAGCCCCGCCCTGGTCCGAGTATTCGTCGCCTCGGCCGGGTCGCTCACCTCGTTCTACCTGCTGCTGTCGGTGGTGCCGCTGTTCGCGACCTCCGTCGGAGCGGGCGCGGCCGGGGCCGGCATCGCGACCGGCGTGCTGATGTTCGCGACCGTCGGCACTGAGTTCGTGACCCCGCGACTGGTCGAGCGGTTCGGGTACCGAGTGGTGCTCGCCACCGGACTGGTGCTGCTCGGCGGGCCGGCTCTGCTGCTCCCGCTGGCCACATCGATGCCCGAGATCCTGGCCGTGTCGATCGTGCGCGGCATCGGTTTCGCGATCGTCGTGGTCCTGGGCGGCGCCCTGGTCGCGATGATCGTGCCGAGCGGGCGGCGCGGCGAGGCGCTCGGCCTGTCCGGCATCGTGTGCGGCGTCCCGGGCGTGGTGGCCCTGCCGCTGGGCGCCTGGCTGGCCGGACACATCGGCTACGCCGGCGTGTTCGTCATCGGCGGACTGGCCGCGCTCGCCGGGCTGATCGCCGTGCCCGGCCTGCCCGGTCGCTCGGCGGCGGCCGACGAGCCTCGCATTCTCGACGGGCTGGGCAACCGGGCGATGCGGCGTCCGGCGCTGGCGTTCGGGGGCACCGCGGTGGCCGGCGGCATTGTCGTCGCGTTCCTGCCGCTGGCCGTCAGCGGAGCGGCCGGCGGCCTGGTCGCGACCGCGCTGCTCGCCCAGTCGGCTGCCGCCACCCTCGCCCGCTGGTGGGCCGGACGGCGCGCCGACCGGCACGGCGCCGGCGGGCTGCTCGGGCCGGCCGTGCTGCTGTCCGCGGCGGGCATGCTGCTGCTGGCGCTGACCGCCGTGCCCGTGGCCGTACTGGCCGGCGCGCTGGTGTTCGGCGCCGGGTTCGGCATGGCCCAGAACGCCAGCCTGGCCCTGATGTTCGACAGCGTGTCGCGGTCCGGATACGGCTTGGCCAGTGCCTTGTGGAACATGGCCTTCGACGGTGGCTACGGGCTGGGCGCGGCCGGATGCGGTCTGGTCGCCGGGGCGGCCGGCTATCCGATCGCCTTCGCCCTGACCGCCGCCGTGGTGTTCAGCGCCGTGCTGCCGGCCCGTCGCCGCTGAACGGTTCTATCGGACGAGCCGGACAGCTTCTGCGGGCGCAGTAGCTCTCGGTCACCTCGGCCCAGCCGCGGTCGAGTCGCACACCGGCGGCGTCCGGCCACCACGCTGTGCAACTCGTCCGCTCCGGGCCGGTCGATATCGGCGGCCTCCGCTACCGGGCGGTCCACTTGGATTTGGCATCGTTCGCGATCCGCAACAACACCAGACCGCGCTCGCAGATAACCGGCGTCGAACCGGCCCGAGCCCCGCCCGCGACGGGGCGCGGAATCGTCGCATCGACCGGCTTCGGGTACGTCTTGAGCACCAGCGCTGCCGAACTCATGTTCGAAGGCTACCGCATCCTCTGCGTCAGAATTCTTGGCCGGGTCGTCAATTTGGCTCGTGTCGTAGGACGGCGGTCTGAGCCGGCGGGGTCGGCAGTCGCGGGTGCGGGTCTGCCGGATTCGAGGTACGCCGTTGCCCGGATCGGGCCCGCGCTGGCCGAGGCTGTTCACCAGTGGTTCGGCTGACGGCTTCCAAGCATTAACCTCGCGTTCATTTGATTGCGGGCCACTGGAGGGTACGCGGCGCCCGCGAGGCACGGGGCAGGCGACCTGAGCGGCGGGGGAGTGCTGTGACCGAGGTGCGTTCCAGGGATTTGATCGCCTCCCTCGACGAGGCCGAGCTGAGCAGGTTTCATCTGCGAGCGGTGGTCGTGTCAGGGATGGGGTTTTTCACCGATGCCTACGACCTGTTCGTTATCGGGATCGCCTCCACGCTGATCACGAGCGAGTGGGGGCTGAGTTCGGGCCGGCTCTCCCTGCTCAACAGCACGATGCTGGGTGCTGCCTTCCTCGGCGCGTTCGTGTTCGGCCGCCTGGCCGACATGGTCGGTCGTAAGCGCGTGTACTGGATGGTCGCGGCGATCATGGTCGTCGGTGCATTGGGGTCGGCGCTGTCACCCTCGTATTGGGTGCTGATCGCTTTCCGGTTCCTGCTCGGGTTCGGTGTCGGCGGTGACTATCCCGTCAGCGCGGTGTTGATGAGCGAGTACGCCAACCGCAAGGATCGCGGCAAGCTGGTCGGGATGGTGTTCTCGACCCAGGCCCTCGGACTCATCGTCGGGCCGCTGATCGCATTGGCGCTGCTGGGTGCGGGAGCCAGCGACGATGCGGCGTGGCGGGTCTTGCTCGGCCTCGGTGCGGTGCCAGCCGCCGCGGTGGTCTACCTGCGCAGTCGGATGCCGGAGTCGCCGCGTTATCAGGTCCAGGTGCAGGGCAACGGGAAGCAGGCGGCCAGCCAAATATCCGAGTTCACCGGTGGGCGAATCAACGGGAAGGGGACAACCGCGGCCCGGCATCAGCTGGGGCTGCGGGCCTTCCTCACCGACCGGCGGTATCTGATTTTGCTGGCCGGGACGGCAGGCACGTGGTTCCTGCTCGACTACGCCTACTACGGGAACACCATTTCCACGCCTCAGATCCTCAGCCTGATCTCGCCACACGCCTCCACGATGACCAAGATCGCCATCCAGTTGGCGATCTTCGTGGTGGCGGCGGTCCCCGGGTATGTGCTGGCGATCGCCAGCCTGGACCGGATCGGGCACCGCCGGCTGCAACTGGTCGGGTTCGCGGTGATGGGGGCCTGCTTCGCGGTCATTGCGCTGGTGCCCGGCATGACCACGATGGTCGTCCCGTTCCTGCTGGTCTACGGGGTGAGCTATTTCTTCACCGAGTTCGGCCCGAACATGACCACGTTCGTGATCCCGAGCGAGGTGTTCCCGGTGACGATGCGCGCCACCGGGCACGGAATCTCGGCGGGCGTCGGCAAGCTCGGTGCGTTCATCGGGGTGTTCTTGTTCCCGGTGCTGGCGACGTCGCTCGGGCTGCGTGGCACGCTGCTGCTCACCGGGGGCGTGTCGGTTCTGGGTTTCGCGCTGACCCGGGTGCTGCCCGAGACGGCCGGGGTAAGCCTGGAGGACATTGCCAAGCCATCCCTTGGCACCTCGGATGCTGCAGCCCGAGCGTCCGTCACGAGCCTGGAAGAGGTGGCCGTGCGCAGCACCGGCACCCCGCCGCCGCGGGTGACCGATGATGCAGCAGCGAGCTGACTATCGCCGCCCCGAGACGTCGACCTGACGGCCGGCGTCTCTCAACGTGCGGCAGGGGTGGCGAGATCCGTCAGCGCATCCGCGGCCGTCAGTTCGAGGAACGCCACGGCCCGATTGAAGATCTGGCCGACGGTGTGGCCGGCAAGCTGGATCTGATACGCCCGGAACCGTCTCATCTCCCACGCCTGCGCGCGCGGTGCAAGAGACGCGAGCGCCGGTTGCGGCGCTGACTTCCACGTCCAGCCCGTGACCGGCCGGATGTCTCCACCGGGATCGGGCGCGCACGGCGCGACGAACTCGGCAAGATCGACGTCCTGGGCGATCTGGTTCCGCACGAACCGCAGTCCGGCCAACGTTTTCTCGATCAGCGGACGCTCTGCCGGACTCCGGCCCGCCATCACAACGTCGTAGGCCTCCGGGTGATAGCGCACCAGTGTGGCGTCGACGATCGTGACCGACCACACCGCCTCACCGATCGCCGCGATCGCTCGCGGCCGATCCCACACCCTCACCCCGGAAAGCACGTCCACGGTGTCGCTCATCGCAGTGATCGACCACTGAAGCGCGCTCACCTCGACCGCCGGAACATCCATCCGCTCGCGGCCCCACGCCATTCGGCATCGAACAGAGCAGAACCGGGCGTGCTCGCGGCGCGGCGTGAACGCAATGCCACACTGCTCGCAGTTCCGAGTGTCAGTCACCAAACCGATGCTACGTCCTCAGCGCGCGTGATCGGGCCCTCGTTGGATCGATCGGGCCAATGGCCGCATTCGCCCCGCAGGCGACTGATTCGCCGCTTATCGGCACACATGCCGTACGGCTTCGGGCCGTGAGCCATCCATGACGCCGGCTTGGAGTCAGCGGTGCCGCCGGTACTCCAGCTCGAGCGTCCCATTGCTCGACACCTTGCTGGAGACCAGGTCGAGCGGCCCGTACTTGCCGGCGTTGTCGAACAGCCGCCGGCCCTCGCCCGCCACGTAGGGGAGCACATCCAGGTAGAAGTAGTCGATCAGGTCGAGCCGCATGAGTGACTGCCAGAGGCTGAGGCCGCCGTAGACGACGATGTGGCCGTCGCCGCCTCGCCTGAGCTTGTCGATCTCCTCGGCCGTGTCGCCGGCGGCGATCGTGGTGTTCGTCCAGTCGGCGGTCTTCAGCCTGCGGGAGAACACGACCTTGCGCGCGGAGTTGAACATGTCGGCCCACGGGTGGTCGGTCTGCCGGCCGCCCGGAGCGAAGTTCTCGACCATTCGCTGATAGGAGATCCGGCCCATGATGAGCGCGTCCGCGCGCCCGTACAGCTCGCCCGTCGGGTCGAGCTGCGACTCGTCCGGAGGCAGGTGGTTCGCGACGCCAGAGACTCTCGGATCAATGCCGCTCATGCACCACTCGAAGTACTCGGTGCCGTAGGAGGCGCTCACGCCGTCGAGCGAGATGTTGAACGCGCGCACTATCAGCTTGCGCATCTCAGAACTCCTTCGTCGTGCGGGTAAGCGGGTTCGCCGGGACGCAGTCGTTGCTGGGTCGTGCTGTCCGCCCTAGAGAACGAGCTTCATGCGTGGGGCTGAGGTCACCGTGAAGCCGAGCTTCTCGTAGATGCGCTGCCCGGCGGGAGTGGCGCTCAGGTCGACCCGGTCCGCAGCAATGGATCGAGCCCAAGCCACGACGTCGAGCACGAGCATCGTTCCGTGACCCTGGCCGCGATGCTCGGGCAGGGTGATGACGTTCGCGAGGCGCACGGTGCGCCCCCGGACGCATTCAGGGTTGGGAACCCCGATCTCCAGGGTGCCGATGGCCGTAGCTACGAGCTCGCCGGCTAGCTCGATCGCCGGGAACCGGGCGTTGCAAGCGTCGTCGACGTAGCGGGTGAACCATTCACGTGCGTGGCCCTTCCACGGCGGCTCGGCCGTCTCGCCGTCGTCGTCGAACAGAAGCGCCCAAAGGCGCAGAAGCTGGGCGCAGTCCTCGGCCGTTGCGGTCCGCAGGCAGCCTGAACCGATCTGGGTCACTTCGCCATGCTGGCACGAACCAAATCACGACACCGCCTCATTTCGTGTGCCCGCCCATACCGCGAACCGAACGGGGCCGGCGAATATCAAGGGCGCTCACCATGAGCCACGTCCCGGCGCCGCCGTGACGGGCTTTGCGGTGAGCAACAGCAGTTCTAACGTCATAGGCTTTGCCAAGCCGAATCTGTGACCCAGCTGGCGGTAGCTCCGTCGGGCCGGCGCCGTGCAGCTGGTGACACCTGACTGCGGCCGGATCGACGAGGGGGGATCGATGCGCGTCGCACAGGCGTGTGTGCCAGTCGCGCGTCCCGGCGCGAAGAGGCCGTTCCCGAGAAGGCACGTCACTTCTCGCCGTGCTGTAGGCGGTTCGTGATGCTGCATGTTCGTGTGGTCAGCCCGGCGAGTCTCACTGCCGAACTCGCCGACCGGCTGGCTGGTACGCCTGGTGTTCAGAACGTGGTGGTCCATCGAGGGGTCGCCCGCCGACCGGATGGCGATGCGGTCCAGTTCGACGTCCATGACGATGCGGCCAATCCGGTGTTCTCCGAATTGCGCGCAGCTGGCCTCGATCGCTACGCGGTGATCTGCGTGGACCGGGTGGACGCTGCGCTGACGAGGCAGCGATTGCCGGCCAGGCGCCGGGGCGCATTGCGACCCGAAACGGCCCCGGTCTGGGAGATGGTCGACGCAGGCATCCGGGCCGGACAGGCATATGCCCCCAGCTTCTACATGCTGCTGATCATCGCCGGATTGATCGGCGCGGTCGGAATACTCACCAACTCCCAGATTCTCATCGTGGGCGCGATGGTTGTGGGACCCGAGTACAACGCGATTGTCGGAGTCGCCCTCGGTATCAGCCGGCGGGACCGAGGTGCGGTGCGAGACGGCGGGCTGGCGCTGCTCTGGGGTTTCGCCGCCGCGATTGCCGGGACTCTGCTGTTCGGCATCGCCGTCCGTGCGGCGGGAAAGGTCCCCGGACCGTTCCGGGCGGGCATTCGGCCGGTCTCGGATCTAATCGACACGCCCAACGTCTTCTCGGTCATCGTTGCGGTGCTGGCCGGGATCGTGGGCGTCGTGTCCTTGACCGAGGCGCGGGCCAATGCCCTGATCGGCGTGTTCATCTCGGTCACCACAATCCCCGCCGCGGCCGACATCGGTGTGTCGATGGCGTTCTCCAGTTGGCGCGAGGCAAGCGGATCAGCAGTACAGCTGCTGATCAACGTGCTGATACTCGTCGTGGTCGGCGCCGCTGGATTGACTACACAGCGAGCGATCTGGCGTTACACCGCAGCTCGAACGCCGGGCCGGCCGAATGACTCAGCGCCGCCCGGATAGCAGCGGCGTTCCGGATGCCGAACTGGGCCAGGAGGTTCACGCGCAACGCACCCATCAATCCGGGCGGTCACGCCGACGGTCGGCGCGACCGTCGGCGTGACCCGTACCGGGTCAGCGGACCTTGATCATTCCGATCGACGTCTGGTCGATGGAGTTGCCGGCGGAGTCGGTCGCGGTGCCGTGCAACGACAGCGGCACGCCCGCGCGCAGCGCCGAGCCCGGGACGATCGCGAGGTAGTGACCGCCGGGCAGCCCGACGAGGTGCAGCCCGTGCCAGCTCGCCCCCTGGTCGGACGAGTACGACAGCGTGACATCGTGAGGCGCATCGGTCGGCGCGGTCGACCCCGTCACGTGCGTGACCTGCAGGTCGAACATCAGCGGCCGGTGGGCCCGCGCATAGCCGTACGAGTCGACCGCCGGCCGGTAGTTCAGCTCGACGATCGCCGGGATCCGAGCCGGCTGATGCACCGGATCGTCCGCCGGCGACGACGCGAACGTCCACGTCGTGTGTGAGCTGGCCGGCCCGGGGATGCTGCCCGGGAGCAGCTCGACCCGCTGCTCGGCGGTCAGCGTGGCCGATCCGGGTATGCCCTGGAAGTAGCCGAACGTGTCGCTGCGCTCGCCGACCAGCGTCCCGTCGCGACTGAGGCCGAGCCAGGCCGACTTGGTCCCGACGTCGTACGGGCCGACGTGCTGGTCGGAGTCACCGATGCCGGTGATCACCCACTGCTCGAACGGGTAGCGCGACGCGTTCACCACGACCGAGTGCATGTCCTGGAACCACGTCTCGGAGATGCGATGTCCCGGCTGGTAGCTGCGCTCCGGTCCGAAGTACCGCTGCTCGGTGCCGTTCGCGAGCGCGATCGATTGCTGCCAATGGACGTTCGGCGCCGCGGTGACCAGCTCGACGCGGTGCGCGGGCAGGTTCAGCGGACGGGCTGCGGCGACGGCGATGTTGGTCTTGTCCGTCCAGCTGGACCGGTACTCCGAGACGGTCATCGCCGAGCCGAGCGCGTCGTAGGTGACGTCCAGGCGGGCCAGGCGCCGCACGTCGGCTTCGGTGAACGGGTACGCGGCCGAGTCGGGCACGGTCGGCGTCTCGAACACGAGGTCGTACAGGTCGGCCTGGTTCGTGTGCTTGGTGGGCAGCAGACGCCACCGGGTGGTCAGTGCGAACGAACCGTGGTCGACCGGACGGGTGGGCTGCACCAGCACCTTGCCGGCCGCGATCTCCGCGCCGGTCGGGAAGTCGAAGGTCGCGTATCCGCCGCCGACCTCGTCGTAGCGGCCGTACCAGACCTGGGCCTGGTCGACAGTGGTCGCGACGTGCGGCACCTTCGGCGCCTGCAGAGGCTTGGCGTCACGGGCGTCGATGGTGATGCTCATGTCGCCGGTCACGTGCACCTCGGGGTTGCCGGCGAACGCGACGGACTCGACGCTGCCGTCCGGGGCGTGCGTCTCGATGCGCGACTGCATGCTGTACCAACCCGGGACGAGGCGCCCGACGCCACGCCCCTCGGCGTTCAGCCCGACGCTGAACAGCGAATGGGCGTTGGCGTCGGCGGCGTTGACCAGGTCGACCAGGCCGCCGGAGTAGGGCTGGCCGTGCCGGTCGATGACGGTGACGGTGACCTGGTAGTGCTGCGACTCGACCTGGAACCCGACCGGCACCTGGATCGCGGGCGCTCCGTCGCTGGTGACCGTGATCGCGCCGCTGTACGGGACGTCGAGCTTTGCCAGCGTCGGGTCGAGGGTCGCGGTGATCGACGCCGACCCGTGCGCCGGGATCGTCACGTGGTCGGCCGACAGGGTCATAGGCGGCGGGTCGGTCGGGTCGTCGTCCGTGGTCGCGTCGGGGCGGTTCCCGCCCGCGTCGGGGTGGTTCCCGCCGGCGTCGGGCAAGACGTTCGAGGCCAGGCCGACGGTGACCGCCACGTCGCCCGGGTTGGTGAGCGTGACGGGCTGGGTGCGGGTCGCGGTGTCCTTCCAGTGGATCAGTCCGAAGTCGACGGTGGGCGTACTCGCGCCCAGCGTCGCCGTCGTCGCGCGGGCGAGGTCGATGCGGCCGCCGCCCTGGACGTAAGTGGACGTGAAGGGACGCATGTCGGCGGTGTCGATCAGCGTCGCCTTGACCTGGTCCCACGACCAGTCCGGGTGCTCCTGCATGAGCAGCGCGGCGGCGCCCGCGACCTGCGGCGTGGCCTGCGACGTACCGCTGTAGGTCGTGTAGAGGTCACCGCTGCGGGCGCCGGCCCTGGCCCCGATGATCTCGACACCCGGTGCGACCACGTCCGGCTTGAGGCGGTAGTCGCCCGTTGTCGGCCCGCGCGATGAGAACTGCGCGGTCATGTCGAACTTGTCGACGGCGCCGACGGTCAGTGCGGACGGCGCGACACCCGGGCTCTGCACCGGGCCGCCGGTGTTGCCGGCCGCGACGACGAACAGCGTGCCGCTCGAGGCGGCGAGCGAGTCCAGCGCGGCCACCACCGGATCGTCGACGCTCGGGCTCGTGGGCTGCCCGCCCAGGCTCAGGTTGACCACCTCGGCGCCCTGGGCGACGGCCCACTGCATGCCGGCGATCACCCACGAGACCTGTCCCTGACCGTAGCCGTTGAGTACCTTGCCGGCCAGCAGCTTCGCCCCGTACGCGACGCCCCGGCGGGCCCCGCCGGACGCCGTCCCGGTCCCGGCGACCAGCGACGCCACGTGCGTGCCGTGGCCGTTGTCGTCGGTGGTGGCCGGGTCGTTCGTGAAGTTCGCCGAGCCGGTGACCTGCCCGGCCAGATCGGGGTGCCCGGCGTCGACGCCCGTGTCGAGCACCGCGACCTTGACGCCGGCCCCGGACAGCCCCGAGTCCCACGCCGCCGGCGCGCTGATCTGGCTCAGGTTGGCGTCCCAGCTGCTCGCTGCGACCTGGGCGTCCAGCCAGACGCGGCTCACGCCGCCGAGCGCGGCCCCGGCGGCCGCCGGCGTGATCGCCTGGCGCCGCTCGCCGAGCTGCGACAGCGCCCGGCCGAACGTCGCGCTCTGCCCCTTGGCCAGCTGGACGGCCTCACCGCCGATGCTCGGCAGCGCCGTCTGCTGCTGCATTCCGGTTGCCGGAGCGCTGAGCGTCCGCAGGCCGGGCGCGTTCTGGACGATGAGCGGAAGGGTCGAGCGGGACCGGTCGTCGTATCCCATCCGCACGAGCGCCGTGACGTCGAACAGCTCGTCGTCGAGCACGCGCGGCACGAGGCTCGCGACGTCCGAGGGGATCACGTAGCTGTCCGCCCCGTCGGTGCGGATCGAGAACGACGGCCTCGTCCCGTCCGGGCGCGGCACCGGCAGCACGGTCAGGCTCGGCCGGCCGGCGACGGCGGGGCCGACGAGCACCCGGTCGCCGGTCACGAGAGTGACCTGGACCGGGACTGACCCCTGAGGTGGGCCCGCGTCCGGGGTGGGGGCGGCGCCCGCCCGTCCGGTCGTGGCCAGCACGGCGGACCCGGCCAGCGAGATCACGGTCAGCAGCGTTCTGATGCGTCGACGCGACATGGTTCGTCCCCTCAGATCCGTCCGGAAGCGGTCCGGTCCTGGGATAGATGTATCTAGTTGGGGCGGCCCACAGCTATCGGTTAGCTTGTCCGAAACCGGATATGTCCCGAACAGGTCAGGCGGTCAGCGAGTGCTCGAAGCGGTCGGCGTCAGCCCGTCGGACGAGGCGGTCTACCGGCTGCTGCTGCGCCACCCACGCACCACGACGGCCGAGCTGTCCGACCTCGTGTGCCGCGACGTGACCTCGGTGCGCCGCGCGATCGGCCGGCTCGAGCAGCTCGGGATGGTGACGCGCATCCGCGGCAACCCACCCCACCTGCTGGCCACCCGGCCGGACGTCGCCGTCGAGGTGCTGGTGGCGCGGCGGCGTGAGGAGCTGTCCCGCACGCAGGTCGCCGCGCAGGAGCTGCTCGGCGAGGTGGTGGTGGACGAGGAGCGCCGGGCCGACCGGCTCGTCGAGGTCGTTGTCGGGCTGGACGCCGTTGCAGCGCAGTTCGCCCAGCTGCTCAAGGGTGTCGAGCACGAGCTGCTCATCTTCGACCGGCCGCCCTACGTGCAGTTGCCGCAGCGTTCCTACGTGGCGGTGCGCTCCCTGCTCGACCAGGGCGTGACCGTGCGCGGCGTCTACGCGCCGGAGTCCTTGGAGCTGCCCGGCGCGCTCGACGAGGCCCGGGCGGCCGCCGCCGCCGGCGAGCAGTCACGGGTGCATCCGGACGTCCCGATGAAGCTGGCCATCGCCGACCGCAAGGTGGCGTTGCTGCCGCTGAGCGGCGACATCGTGGTCGGCAACGCCCTGCTGATCCACCCGTGCGCGCTGCTCGACGCGGCGCACGCACTGTTCGAGTTGCTGTGGGCATCGGCCGTCCCGGTGTTCGAAGCGGCGGCGTCCACCCAGGCCGAGCCGTTGTCGGCCGAGCACGACGCGTTGCTCACCGCCCTCGCGGCCGGGCTCAAGGACGACGCCATCGCCCGGCAGGTCGGCGCCAGCACCCGGACCGTACGCCGGCGTATTGCCGAGCTGAGCGATGTGCTTCGCGCCCGGACCCGATTCCAAGCCGGCGTCCTCGCCGAACGGCGCGGCCTGTTGCGCAAGGACGTGGACCGGCCCGACGACTAGTGTCCCGCGCCGACGGACGCCCGGCCGCCGCCGCCGTGGATACTCGTTTGCGTACTGCTCAGAGCCTGATGACGGCGAAGCAGGAAGGGCCTGCGCTCGTGGAGCTAGGTGATGTGGCCCGCATTGCCGGAGACTTGGCGGGTGTCCGCCGCTCCGGGCGGGCGGGACTGGCCGAGTGGCGGTACCACGGCCGGCTGGTAGCGCGACAGCTCGACGACGCGCACCTCGTGATTCGCGCCGATTTCGACTACCGCGACTCCATGCTGCAGCAGTTTCCGGACACCTTCAGCGTCCCGACCCGATACATCAAGCACATGATGGTTGTCGCGGATCTCGCCACGGGCGACGCTGCGGCCATCGAGGATGCAATCGAGGCAGCCTGGCAGCTTCAGCGGAGCGCCGGCTGACCGCACTCGCGTCAAGACTCACGGCCCGCCCCGGGACCGAAGTCCGAGCCGGCGGCCGATGACAGGCGTCCCGCGTGTCAGAGGCTCTTGGTTGGATGCGCTCGTGGGCCACAAGATCAGTTGGGTCGAGCAGTCTGTCGTCGATTCGGGCGTCATCGAGCGCTCGTTCGAGGTGGATCGGGCGTCGGGCCGCGTGCCGGGAGTGGTGTGGCTTCCGTCGGCGGTCTCGCGATCGCCACTGGTTCTGCTCGGGCACGGGGGCAGTGGCCACAAGCGAAGCGAGCGGATAGCCGGGCGGGCTCGATGGTTCGCCGCGCGGGCGGGTGTCGCCGCGATCGCGATCGACGGTCCCTACCACGGCGATCGGGTTGGCTCACCCCTCACCGCAGCGGACTATCAGGCTCTGATCGCGGCCGAAGGTGTCGATGTGGTGGTCGATCGGATGGTCGACGACTGGCGAGCGGTTCTCGACGCCTTCGCCACGCACGAGAGCCTGGACACATCCAGGCTCGGCTACATCGGCCTTTCGATGGGCACCCGCTTCGGCCTGCCGCTCGGGGCCGCTCTCGGCGACCAGCTCTGTTGCGCTGTTCTTGGCAAGTTCGGCCTCCGGCAATCGTCGGACATGCACCCGGGCATGGACATGGCCGGTCGCCTCCGGGTGGATGCTGCCCAGCTGGCGGCCGCGACGCTTTTCCACGTCCAGTGGAACGACGAGATCTTTCCCCGAGATGGCCAGCTCGAGCTGTTCGATCTGCTCGGCTGTCGCCACAAGCAGTTGACGGCCTACCCCGGCCCGCACGGACACACCGAGCCGGCGGCGAGCACTGGATGGCAGCGGTTCGTCGCCCGGCAACTCGTGCCCGCTGATCCGGCCTTCCAGCCCTAGGTTGGCGGAGGCCGTTCGTGGCCGGGCCCCGGTGGTCGGGCTGCTTAGAGCGTCTCAGGACACCGTCAGTTGACATCGAACTCGTTGCCCTCGGGATCGGTCATCGCTACCGCGTAGTGGTCGAGGCCGTCCTCGTCCAGCACGCGGCGAGGTCCTCGTCGGGCATGAACCTCATCGACAGCGGCCACAACGTGATGGCCGAGCGGCCAGACGAGTTGGTGACCGTGCTGATTCGCTGACCGCCCCGGCCGGGCGCGCGCTCAGCTGACGGCCGCGCCGAACCACTTCGGCAGCTGATCAAGCAACTCCTGCTGATCCTCACCGACCCAGGCCACGTGGCCGTCCGGGCGCAGCAGCGCCGCCGGAACGTCCAGTTCCTCGCTGACGTCGACGACGTGGTCGACCCGATCGGCCCAGCCCGCGATCGAGAGCCGGCCGGTCTGGTCGAGCAGCAGTCCGCGGCCGCCGCGCATCAGCTCGTACAGGCGGCCGTGTTTGAGTGCCACGTCGCGCAGCCGCCGACCGAGCAGTTCGTGTCCCTCGCCGAAGTCGTAGCGAATCCCGATCGCGATGATCTTCTCGATCAGGTACCGGTTCACTTCGTCGAAGTCCATCAGTTGCGCCAGCACCCGGCGCACGGCCTGGGCACCCGGCTCCGCGGACATCAGTTCCATCTGCGCACGGCTGTTGTCCAGCACGTCGGCGGCCACCGGATGCCGCTCGGTGTGGTAGCTGTCCAGCAGCCCGGCCGGCGCCCAGCCGTTTACCTCGGCGGCCAGCTTCCAGCCCAGGTTGAACGCGTCCTGGACACCGAGGTTGAGGCCCTGGCCGCCCGTCGGCGGGTGGACGTGCGCCGCGTCGCCGGCCAGCAGCACTCGGCCGACCCGGTAGCGCTCGGCCAGCCGGGTGGCGTTTCCGAAGCGCGACAGCCAGCGCGGTGAGTGCACACCGAAGTCGGTGCCCGCGGTCGCTCGCAGCTGCTGTCGGAACTCCTCCATGGTCGGCGGGACCGAGCGGTCCTCGGCCACCTTCGCCGCCGGCACACCGACGCGGTAGCCCCCGTCCTCGAGCGGCATGAAGCCGAACCGCTTGTGGGTCTTGCGGACTTCGGTCATCGCGGCCATCAGCTCGTCGTGGGGCACGCCCACCTCCATCGCGCCCAGCAGCGTGTCAATCGTGTTGGGCTCGCCGGGGAAGCCGACGCCGAGCAGTTTGCGGACTGTGCTGCGGCCGCCGTCGCAGCCCACGAGGTAGCGCGAGCGCAGGTGCGTGCCGTCGGCCAGCTCGGCGGTCACCCCGTGCTCGTTCTGGCTCAGCCCGACCACTGCGCAGCCGCGCCGGATCTCGACGCCGACCTCGGCCGCGTGCTCGGCCAGCAGCCGATCGGTGACGGGCTGCAGAATGCCGAGGACGTACCCGTGCGTGGTGTCCATCCGGTCCGGCCAGGGCTTGTTGATGCCGGCGAAGAAGCCACCGACTTCGTAGCGCGTGCCCAGCTCGAGGAATCGGTCCAACAGGCCGCGCTGGTCCATGATCTCGATGGTGCGCGCGTGCATACCGAGCGAGCGAACCACCTCGGTCGGTTCAGCTTCCCTCTCCAACAAGACCACGTGCACACCGTGCAGTCGCAGCTCGCTCGCCAACATCAAGCCGGTCGGTCCAGCGCCGGCAATGATCACGTCGATCATCCACAATCCCCAATTCCGTAGGTTCGGCCGGCAAGTGTGCGGTACGACCCGGGTCTTGCCGCAAGCCCCCCTTCGCGCTATAAGTTGAAAGTGGCGGGGAGTGGATTTCTTGCCCTCCCGTGAATCGCGCCAAGTCCTCGACGCAAGGCCCGGGTGACAAGCCCGGCGTGCGTCTCAGCGCCAGGCGCCGGCCAGCTGCAGCACGGCTGCGGCGACGGCCTCCGGGTCGGTCAGCATGTGCAGGTGATTGCCGGGCAGGTGTGCGGTCGGCCAGCCGGATGCCGTCGCCTGGGCGGCGCCCTTGTCGTACGGCGCCCCGAACCAGAGGTAGCCGCAGGAGGGCGGGGTCCAGCCGTTCGGCGCGGGTGGCAGATGGTCGTAGTAGGCCAGCGGCATCCGCGGTTGCTCGGCCTCCACCTCGGCCCGCACGTCCGCATTCGGGAATACGGCCGCGACGTCGGCGTCGTCCCACCACTCCGTCCACCGCGGCAGCAGACCGTCGACGGTGGCGAGCCGGCTCAGGAACTCGGGCGTTGTGTGGTGGCCGGCGCCGGGCAGGGCCGCGTCGACGAACACCACGCCGCGTACCTGGTCGCCGAGCGCAGCGACGACGGCCGGCACGTACAGTCCGGCATTGCTGTGCGGGACGAGGACGGTCGGCTCATCGCCGGCTGAGCGGACGATCGCGTCGACCCCGGTCGGCCAGTACGGCGGTGCGCTGCGGGCGACGGCCAGCAGGCTGGGTACGTGTACACGCCGGCCGCCGCCGTCCAGCACGCGGGCGGTCGACTGCCAGGTCGCCGGCCCGAGGAACGGACTGTGGATCAGCACCAGCGACGGCTCCATACGGTCAGCATGCCAGCGGGCCTGACGTCGACGACCAGCGCTATCGATGTCGTCATCGATCAGGTTCTCTACTTCGTAGATCCGCGCATGACAGGCTCCGTAACTCGCGTTCGATTGGGACGCCCTGAGCATCGCTCTGAGGACCGGTCCGTCGCGTCGCACGAAGGGCGGAGCAGCCGGGGGACTGGCGTGTCCGCCGATCGGCGGACAGGGGGTCGACCGCCCACGCCGAGCGGACGCTCAGTCAGCGCGCGGACGTCGACGAGTGCCCGAGCGGGACAGGCTCGTCGCGGGCACTTGCCGGGTCAGAACGGGCGGGTACGGTCGGCCAATGGAGGTCATCAATCTGGGTAAGGCTGAGGGGCTGCCGCCGGTGGATTGGGCCGGCGTCGTCGAGAAGCTCGATGCCGGGTCGAAGCCGGCTCCGGACGCGCTCAACTCGCGCACTACGTGGCTGTGCACCCTCAACGAGGACGGCAGCCCGCACGTGACGGCGGTCGGCGCTCTCTGGATCGACGGCTCGTTCTGGTTCCAGACCGGCTCGGGTACGCGAAAGGGCCGCAATGTCACGCGCGATCCGCGGTGTTCGGTCGCCGTGTCGGTCCAGGATGCGGATGTCGTGATCGAGGGCCATGCGATGCGGGTGACCGAGCCGGGTGCAGTGGCGCGCATCGCGAAGGCGTGGGCCGACAGCGGCTGGCCGGCCGAGCCCGACGCGAGCGGGTCGGGCATCACTGCCCCGTTCAACGCTCCCTCGCAAGGACCGCCGCCGTGGCACGTGTACCGCATCGAGCCACGGTCGGCGACGGTGGTCTTGGCGGCCGAGC
This sequence comes from Jatrophihabitantaceae bacterium, assembly GCA_036558905.1. GTDB lineage: Bacteria > Actinomycetota > Actinomycetes > Mycobacteriales > Jatrophihabitantaceae > DASXRA01. The sequence continues at coordinate 42,212 of DATBER010000064.1, forward strand.
CGGGCGGTCTGACCCGCTTCCGCTTCTGACCTGCGCGAGAACCGAACGACCGCTCAGGCGATCGCGGTCTGCATCAGCTCGGCCACCCGCTTCTCCACCTTCGGGTTCCACTTGGTCAAGGCGTAGGACACCGGCCAGATGTCGCCGTCGTCGAGGTTCGCCGCCTCCTGGAACTCGAGGGTCGAGTAGCGGGTGTTGAACTTGCCCGCGTTCTTGAAGGCGACGACGACCTTGCCGGACGCGTTCGCGTAGGCCGGCATGCCGTACCAGGTCTTCGGCTCCAGGTCGGGAGCGTTCCGGGTCACGGTCAGGTGCACGCGTTCGGCCAGCACGCGGTCCTCCGGGGCCATCTTGGCGATGCTGTCGAGGAGCGCCTGCAGGCCATCGGCTTTCTTGGCGCCCTTCTTGCCTTCGGCCCGCAGCTCGTCGGCGCGCGACTTCATCGCGGCGCGCTCGGCGGCGCTGAATCCTTCGGACTCGGACTTGGCACTCTTCGTAGCCATCTCGGCTTCCCTTCTCGATCCACGGCCCGGCGTCGGGCCGGCCTGGATCGAAAATAAGGCCCGACCACATCGTGACGCTTCTCGATTCGTGATCGGATCGACGGCTGTTTCCGTAACGGCCGACTCGGGTACCAGCTCCTCAGCCGGACATTCGCGATGGAGAGGAGTTGATCTTCTGTGCTCGCCTCGCAAGCACCGCCGCGGCCGGCCGTCGTCGGCAACGAAGCACAGCCGACAGCAGTCGTGCCACGCCCCTCCACCGGGCCGCACAGTCGGCCCCGCCGTTCGGCCCGGACGGCGCAGCCCTCGGTGCGGGGAACCCTCGTGGCGGCGTTCGGGGCAGTTGCCTCGCTCGGATGCGCAGCCGCGATCGGCCTTGCGAGCACAGCCGGATCCGACACGTCGCCGTCTCCGGGACCCAATCATTCGGTGCCGGTCGTGCAGCCGCAGGCCCCGCTCGCCCAGCCCTAGTGTCGCGGGGGCACCAGCCCTTCGGGGATCAGCCCTGCCGAGCGCTCCAGCGCGGGAGCTTCTTGTTGATCACGAACAGCCGTCCGCGGCGGCGCACGACGATCGCTCCGTCCTTGGCCGCCAGCGATCGCAACGAGTTCCGCTTCTTCATGGGGGAGTCCTCTCGGGATCGGTTCGGATGAGGGGAGTCCGCGGTCAGCGCGCTTCGCGGAACTCGACGTGCCGGCGCGCGGCCGGGTCGTACTTGCGCAGCACGAGCCGATCCGGGTCGTTGTGCCGGCTCTTGGTCGTTACGTACGCGTAGCCGGTGCGCGCGCTGCTCACTAGCCGGACGACGGCTCGGGCATCCCGGGAGCGGGCCACAGTGCTTCTCCCTCGTAGTCGGGAACAGTTACCACTTTCAACTACGACCGGAGGGTTCGTGTTCCCGCGGCTGGGCCGTCGATGCGGTCAGGCGGTACGGGCCGACCGTTGCGGTTCGTCGCCGAGACGGGCCAGGTCGGCGAGCGGAATCTCCAGGGCCTGGGCGAGCGCGACGACGGTGAAGAACGCGGGCGTGGGGATCCGGCCCGCTTCGATCTTGCGGAGTGTCTCGACCGGGACGCCGGAGCGGGCGGCGACCTCGGTCATGCTCTGTGGGCCACGGGCCTCGCGCAGCGCGGCGCCGAGGCGCTTGCCCCGTGCGCGTTCCTGGGGAGTGAGCATCGGCCGGACCATGCCGTGATATTAATACCGGGATAGTTATCCCGAGGAGATGTCATGGTCGAGCTCAAGACGCCGGGTGAGATCGAGGCGATGCGGGCCGCGGGGTCCGTGGTCGCCGCAGTGCTCGCCGAGGTGAGAGAGCAGGCCCGGACGGGTGTGCGGCTGGCGGCGCTCGATCAGGTCGCGCGCGACGTGCTCGCCCGCCACGGCGCCTCGTCTCCGTTCCTGGGCTATCAGCCGGCGTTCGCGCGGACGCCATTCCCCGCGGTGATCTGCGCGTCGGTCAACGACGCCGTGTTGCACGGCATCCCGAACGGGTACCGCCTGCGCGACGGCGACTTGCTGAGCGTCGACTGCGGCGCGGTGCTCGACGGCTGGACCGCCGACGCCGCGGTGTCGTTCGCCGTCGGCGGTGCGCAGCCGGCTGATCAGCGGCTGATCGAGACCGTCGAGGCCGCCCTCTCGGCCGGCATCGTCGCCGCCCGGGTCGGAGCCACGATCGGCGACATCTCCGCCGCGGTAGGGGCGATCGGGCGCGGCGCCGGGTATGGCATCAACACCGACTTCGGAGGCCACGGCGTCGGCCACACGATGCACGAGTCGCCGTCGGTGCCCAACGAGGGCCGCGCCGGTCGGGGCCTGCGCCTGCGACCCGGACTGGTCATCGCCATCGAGCCGTGGTTTCTCGCCGGTGGCCGCGACGACTACCGCATCGACCCGGACGGTTGGACGTTGCGCAGCGGCGACGGCAGCCGGGGGGCCCACGCCGAGCACACCGTCGCGATCACCCCGGACGGCCCCGAGACGTTGACCGGTTAGTCCGCGACTCGTCCGGAAACGGCGCCCCGGCGGCTATCTTGGGCCGGTGGCCGACCGCCCGGAGGAGCCTCGCCGCAGCTACGCGGTCAGCCCGGCCTACCAGGCGTCCTGGCAGCGCCGGGCCGTCACCAGCCTGGTGATCGGCGCCGTCCTGTTCGTCGTCGGTGTGCTCGGGGTGGCCGTCGGCGTGGGCTCGGCGGTCCTCGCGCTGCTGATCGGCCTGGTCGTCGGCGGGGTCGGCCTGGTGATCAACGTCGGCGTCCGATCGACCCGGCGGCACCGGTACTCGCTCGCGATCGCCCCCGATCGGCTCATCGTCACCTGGCGCGATCAGACCACCGAGATGCGGTGGGCCGACCTCGACCACGCCATCGTCGTCGGTAACGGGCCGCTGATGCGCACGTTGGAGGTGCAGCCGCGTCCGGGCGACCGCTTCGTCCTGCCGCGCAACGCCCGCCCTCGTCGAAGCCGGCGGCACCCGGACAACCTCGACGTGTTCAACCTGTCGATCCTCGGCGAGCAGCAGACCGACTGCGTCGCCGACATCGCCGAACACGTTCCGGTGCGGTAGGGACGTCCTGCCGCTACACGCCCTCGATCGCCTCCAGCCGTCCGGACTTGATCGCAGCGAGGAATTCTCGGTAGTCGTGTTCGTTCTGGTCGGCGTAGCGCCGGGAGAAGTCGGTGATCGACTGCTGGAATGCGTCGTCGGGGCCGAGGTATTCGGCGATGGCGATCGGGTCACCGGAGCGGGCGTGCGCCCGCGCG
>DATBER010000065.1:0-11219 GCA_036558905.1 Jatrophihabitantaceae bacterium
GTGACTCCGGTGAGCAGCGCCGCGCCGATGGCCGGCAGTTCGTCGCGGTTGGGCCGGCCGCCGGCCAGGACGAGGCTGGCCAGCCCGACCGACACCACGAGCACGCCGGCCAGGTGCGTCGCGGTCAGCGTCTCGTGCGCGAATACCGCCGCCGAGATCGCAGTCAGCCACGGCGACGTGCCCCGGGCCAGCGGGTACACCTGCCCGAACTCGCCCAGCGCGTAACTGCGCATCAGCAGCACGTTGTAGACGATGTGCGTGGCGGCCGATGCGGCTATGTAGGCCCAGCTCGCGGTCGCCGGCGCCGGCGCGATCAGCACCAGCGCGGCGCCGCCGACGACAGTGGCAGTACCCATCAGGCCCAGACCGACCAGCCGGTCGGTGATCGAGTGGGCCAGCGCGTTCCACAGCGCGTGCACCACGGCGGCGAGCAGGACCGCGACCAGTACGGCGGTGGGGACGGCCGGCTGGCCGGACGGATGGACGAGGGCGAGATGCACCGGGACGGCTCCTTCGGTCGGTGCCCGTGAGCGGGGCACGACGGATGAAGCCCTCGGGGCTTTTCTCCCGTCAGGTGTGGGGCCGGCGCGCTGGGTGCGAACTGCCCTGGCGCCGCTCGGTCCAGGCCCGGCCGCCCTGATTGTGTGCTACCGGGCGGGCGGTCGGCGGAACCCTAGGCGCAACCACGTGCTGACCCGACCCTAACGCCCCGAAGCCAGCGATTTCCGGATCAGTGCCCGGCCGGACTCTTCCCGTTCAGGCCGGGCGGGTCGGCCACCGGCTCGACGATCTGCGCGTCGATGACCCGCGGTGGCAGCCTGTCCGGCGGGCCCCCGAACATCCGCCGGGCCGCGAGGATCGCCCGGCGGCCGAAGGCCAGGTTGCCGGCCGCGCCGATGCTGGCGCCGATGCCCAGCGGCAGCGCCCGGCCGAGCATCAGCGCGCCCTGCTTGGTGCCGAACTTGGTCAGCAGATGTCGGCTGAGTATGTGGTTGATCCGCTTGATCGTCTCGTCGGGCGCGCGGCGGGACAGGATCTGGCCCCACCGCGACCCGGCATCGGCCACGGCCAGTTCGGCCGCCCCGACGCCGATGTCGCCGATCAGGATGGCGAGCACCAGCGCCCGCCGGATCTCCGGATCGTCGATGCGAATTCCGTGGACCTCGGCGATCGCCAGCGCGAACACGGCCGTGGCCTCGACGAACGCCGAGATCTCCACGGCGGCCGACGCGAACGAGATGCCGGTGCCTGCCCCCGGCACAGCAGCCGCGCTGCCCGAGGCCGCGCCGACCGCCGTGACCGCGGCCAGATAGCGCCGCTCGAGCAGCCGCACCACCCCGGCCGGGGTCGCGTCGCGGTGGCGGTCGCGCACCCGGTTCAGGTAGGCGATGATCACCGGCCGCTGGACGCGCAGCGCCTTGTCGAGGGCGGCGTCCAGCACGTCCTCGACATAGCCCGGCAGCGGCACGGGGCGACGTTCTGCCACCCGGCCGAGGGTACGTGCTGAGATATTCGGCATGCGCGCGCTGATCCCGGAGCCGGCCGTCGACGTCGACGTGCACGAGCACTACGCCCGGCACTGGCTGGACCGGGGCGGCGTCCGGGCCGACTTCGTCAGCAGCGTCGACGGCGCAGTGACCATCGCCGGGCTGTCCAGCGGCCTGCAGACGCCGGGCGACAACCGGGTGTTCGCCGCGCTGCGCGACCTGGCCGACGTCGTGCTCGTCGGGGCCGGCACCGCCCGGTTGGAGGGCTACGCCGTCGTCACGCTGAGCGCCCGGCGGCGAGCCATCCGGCAACGGTTCGGGCTGACCGAACTGCTGCCCACGGCCGTGGTGAGCCAGTCGCTGCAGCTCGATCCGAGCAGCGGGCTGTTCGGCGACGACGGGCCGCGCACGATCGTGCTGACCTGCGCCGCGGCCGACCCCGAGATGCGGGGCGTGCTGCGGAAGCAGGCCGACGTCGTGCTCGTCGGCGACGACGTCGTCGACCTGGGCGCCGCCCGCTCGGCCCTGGCCGACCGGGGCCTGACCCGGATCGTGTGCGAGGGCGGGCCGACGCTGTTCGCCGACCTGGCCCGGTCCGGACTGGTCGACGAGCTGTGCCTGAGCCTGAGCCCGCGCCTGGCCGGGCCGGGGCCCGGGCGCATCTCGTCGGGGGTGAGCTGGCCGCTCGACATGGCCGGACGCCACGCCCTGTCCCTCGACGGGCTGCTCGAGGAGGACGGTGCCCTGTTCTGCCGCTACCTGATCCGGCGATGACGGCCGGTATGGACCTGCCCCTGTTCGAGGACGACCTCGGGTCGGCCGGTGTCATCGAACCGGCGCACGTCGTCGGGCCGAACTCGACCGTGCCCGAGCGGGTGGTGCTGTGTTTCTTCGGCGAGATCGTCGCCGAGACGGTGGCTGCCCGGGCCCGGCGGGTCGCCACCCTCACCAGCGAGGCCGGCCGCAATCCGGTCTGGGAGATCGAGTTCTCCGGGCATCGGCTGGCCGTCTACCAGCCCGGCGTCGGCGCGCCCCTGGCCGCCGGCTTCCTGGAGGAGGTGATCGCGATGGGTGGGCGCAAGTTCGTCGCCTGCGGCGGGGCCGGCGCCCTGGTCCCGGGCCTGGACCTGGGCCATCCGGTCGTGGTCGACGGCGCCGTCCGCGACGAGGGCACCTCGCACCACTACGCCCCGCCGGCCCGGGTGATCGACGCCGACCCGCAGGCGGTGGCCGTCCTGCGCGACACGCTCGCCCGCCACGACGTCGCGCACACCGTGGGGCGCACCTGGACGACCGACGCGCTCTACCGTGAGACGCGAACCCGGGTCGAGCGCCGGGTGGCCGAGGGCTGTGTGACGGTCGAGATGGAGGCTGCGGCGCTGTTCGCCGTGGCCCGCTACCGCGACGTGACGCTAGGCCAGCTGCTGATCGCCGGGGACACGCTGGCCGGCGAGACCTGGGACCACCGCGGCTGGATGTCGGCGCGGGACGCGCGCGAGCGGCTGTTCTGGCTGGCCGTCGAGGCCGTGCTCGCCCTCTGAGCGCTCACCGGCCGGGCCGCAACCCCGGAACGATGTCGTTCAGCTGGAAGCCGACCGGCTGCTCCAGCTGCTCGTAGGTGCACGATCGCGGCTCGCGGTCGGGCCGCCAGCGCACGAAGTGGGCCAGGTGCCGGAACCGGTTGCCCTCCATGTGCTCGTACTTGACCTCGACCACCCGCTCGGGGCGCAGCGGCACGAACGACAGGTCCTTGGTCGCGTTCCACCGGCTGACCGCTCCGGGCAGGCGCCGGCCCTCCGTGTGTGCCTCGGCGTCGGCCCACTGCGCCCAGGGGTGCTCGTCGCCTTCGCCCAGCAGCAGCGGCTCGAGCTCGTCGACCAGCTCGGCCCGCCGCGCCGCCGGGAACGCCCCGATGACCCCGACGTGCTGCAGGTGATCGCCCTCGTAGAGGCCCAGCAGCATCGAGCCGAGCAGCGGCTGCTCGGCGGTGGACGTCTTGTGCCAGCGGAACCCGGCCAGCACGCAGTCGGCCGTGCGCTCGTGCTTGATCTTGAACATCACCCGCTTGTCCGGCTGGTAGGCGCCGTCCAGAGGCTTGGCCACCACGCCGTCCAGCCCGGCGCCCTCGAACTCGGTGAACCACCGCTGCGCCACGTCGTGGTCGGTCGTGGCCGGCGTGATGTGCACCGATCGGCCGCCGCCGGCCAGCGCGTCGACCAGGGCGGCCCGCCGCTCGGCGAACGGCCGCTGGCTGTAGTCGTCGTTGCCGAGGGCGAGCAGGTCGAACGCGATGAACGAGGCGGGCGTCTTCTCACTGAGCATCGTCACCCGCGAGGCCGCCGGGTGGATGCGTTGCTGCAGCGCGTCGAAGTCCAGCCCTTCGTCGGTGGCGATGACGATCTCGCCGTCGATCACGCACCGTTCGGGCAGCTCGGCCTGCATGGCAACGACCAGCTCCGGGAAGTAGCGGGTCATCGGGCGCTCGTTGCGGCTGCCCAGCTCCACCTCGGCCCCGTCGCGGAAGCAGATGGACCGGAAACCGTCCCACTTGGGCTCGTAGGACATGCCGGGCGGGATCGTCGGCCGCGACTTGGCGAGCATCGGGGCGACCGGCGGCATCACGGGCAGCTTCATCGGCTCATTCTGACCGGTCGGGCCGACCAAGTCGGCAGGCGCCCGGACCGGCGTTACCCAGAATGCGTCTGTAGCGTGCTGGGCGTGCCGTCGCCGCCACGCCGTGTCCGCCTGATTCTCATCACCGTTCTGGCCCTGCTCGGCGCCCTCGCCGCCGGATGCACGCGCAGCACGGGCGGTCACGGCACACCCGCCGCCGAACCGTCGTCGGCGTCGTCGCCCGGCCCGTCCGGTACGGCCGGTTCGACGGCCGACCCGTCGGCCACCATCGCGTTCAGCGACTGCTCGCGGCTGTTCAACCTGTCGGCGGCCGGCATTCCCGAACAGCGGCGCCAACAGCTGCAGTTCAGCTGCGGGCAGCTGCCGGTGCCGGTCGACTACAGCCACCCGGACGGTCCGAAGCTGAACATCCAGGTCATCCGGGTGCACTACCGCGACCAGACCCAGCGCGTGGGCTCGCTGGTGGTCAATCCGGGCGGTCCGGGCGCCTCGGGCGTGTTCCTGGCGATCAGCCTGGCCGGGTCGCTGTCCGAGGACGTGCTGCGCCACTTCGACCTGATCGGGTTCGACCCGCGCGGGGTGGGCCTGTCCGCGCCGATCCGCTGCCAGTCCGACGCCGACGAGACCAAGGCGCTCGCGTTCGACGCCGACGTGCGGAGCGCGGCCGGGCTACGGGCGGCCAAGCAGCAGGCGGCCGCCTTCGCGCACAGCTGCGTGGCCAAGTACGGCAGCCAGCTGGCCCACTACAACACCGTCGAGACGGCCCAGGACATGGACCGTATCCGGGCGGCGGTCGGCGACCAGCAGCTGAACTATCTCGGCTTCTCCTACGGCACCGAGCTCGGCGCGGTGTACGCCCACCTGTTCCCGAAGCGGATCCGCGTGGCCGTGCTCGACGGCGCGGTCGACCCGGCCACGACGGGCAACGCGATCGCCTCCGACGAGCAGCAGGTCGGCGGCTTCGAGAGCGCCTTCGACCAGTTCGCCGCCGACTGCCGCAAGCGGCCGGCCTGCCAGCCGCTGGGCGATCCGCGCAAGGCGGTCGCCGCGCTGGAGAAGAAGGCGAACGCCAAGCCGATCGCGTCGGCCAAGCACGGCGAGACCCGCAAGGCCACCGGCGGCATCGTGCTCTACGGGGTGCTTTCCGCGCTGTACAGCCAGCAGCTGTGGCCCGAGCTCGGCACCGCGCTGATCGACGCCCAGCACGGCGACGCGTCCGGGCTGCTCGATCTGGTCGACAACTACAGCGAGCGCAGCGACGACGGCCACTACTCGAACCTGCTCGACGTCTTCCAGGTCGTCAGCTGCAACGACCAGAAGACCGACCCGACCGACGCCCAGATCAAGGCGGCCGCCACCCAATGGGCCAAGAAGTACCCGCTGTTCGGGCTGTGGTCGGCGATCAGCCTGTTCCAGTGCCAGACCTGGCCGAAGGAGCGCCACCCGGTGCCCGAGGAGACGGCCACCGGGTCGGCGCCGATCCTCGTGGTGGGCAACCTGCACGACCCGGCCACGCCCTATGTCGGCGCTCAGCACCTGGCCGCCAAGCTGGGCACCGGCGTGCTGCTGACCTGGGACGGGCAGGGGCACACGTCCTACGGGCAGAGCGCGTGCATCGACGCCAAGGTGAACGCGTACCTGATCGAGAAAGCGGTTCCGCCGCCGCACCTGACCTGCTCGCGATGAGCTAGCACGCCCGTGTTCGCCGGACCGACGCTGCGCGTGCACGAACCCCGCACACCGCCCCGGGCGGTAGTGCTGGTGCTGCACGGCGGCAAGGCCCGCAGCGAGGTGCCGACCGCGCCCTGGAACGGTGCCGTGCTGCGAATGATCCCGTTCGCCCGGACGGTGGCCCGCTACGACGGAGTGGTCGTGGCCCGGCTGCGCTACCGCGTGCGGGGCTGGAACGGGGCAGCCCGGTCGCCGGTGGCCGACACCCGCGACGCCCTGGACGAGCTGCGCCGCCGCTACCCGGACCGGCCCGTCGCGCTGATCGGGCACTCCATGGGCGGGCGCACGGCGCTCTACGTCGCCGACGAGCCGGGCGTGCGGGCCGTCGTGGCCCTGGCCCCGTGGATCGAGCAGTACGACCGGGTCGAGCCGCTCACGGGGCGGCGGCTGCTGATCGCACACGGCGACCGCGACCGCATCACCGACCCGGCCGCGTCGGCCGCCTTCGCCCGGCGGGCCGCCGAGGTGGCCGACGTCAGCTACGTCCAGGTGCGCAGCTCGGAGCACACGATGCTGCGCCGGGCCCCGTTATGGCACGAATTGGCCGCCGCGTTCGCCGTGGCCGCTGTCATCGATGGACGCCCGGTGGGTACAGATCACGTGACGAATGTCGTCCACCGGGCTCTTGCCGGGGAGGCGTCGCTCGTCGTCTGATGTCAGCAGCCGACCGAAGGGGGCCCGCATGACGCTCACCGAGACCGCTCCCACGCAGCCCGTGGACCCGCGGCGCTGGCCGGACGTGGCCGCCGCGCCGGACTCGCCGGTGCGGGCGGCAGTGGTGCGGCGCATCTTCCGGCATGCCGCGTCCCGGCTGCCACTGCGGGTCGTCGAGACGAACGGGCCCAGCTACGGCGGCGGCAACGGCGCCGACCCGGTCATGCGGCTGGTCCGGCCGACGGCGTTCTTCCACCGGGTCGGGGCCACCGGCACGATCGGCTTCGGCGAGGCCTACATGGCCGGCGACTGGACGGCCGAGGACCTCACCGGCGTCCTGGCGGCGTTCGCGGCCCACGTGCGCGAGCTGGTTCCGGCGATGCTGCAGCGGCTACGCGGGGCGGTGCTGCGGCGTCAGCCGGCCGACGAGGACAACACCGTCGCCGGGGCGAAGCGCAACATCCAGCGGCACTACGACCTGTCCAACGACATGTTCCAGCTGTTCCTCGACCCGTCGATGACCTACTCCAGCGCGCTGTACGAGGGCGACCCGGACGGCGCCGACGAGAACCTGGCCACCGCCCAGCACCGCAAGATCGACCGGCTGCTGGACTGCGCCGGCGTGCGCGAGGGCACCCGGTTGCTCGAGATCGGCACCGGCTGGGGCGAGCTGGCCATCCGGGCGGCCCGTCGGGGCGCGCAGGTCACGTCGCTCACCATCTCGACCGAGCAGGCCGACCTGGCCCGCCGCCGCATCGCCGAGGCCGGCCAGTCCGACCGGGTCGACGTGCTGCTGCAGGACTACCGCACCAACAGCGGCCGCTACGACGCCGCCGTCAGTGTCGAGATGATCGAGGCGGTGGGTGTCCGGCACTGGCCCGACTACTTCCGCACGGTCGACCGCGCCCTGGTGCCGGGTGGGCGATTCGGACTGCAGGCGATCCTGCAGGACGACGCCAGCGTTCGGCGCGTCGGCGAGACCTACACCTGGATCCGCAAGTACATCTTCCCGGGCGGGCAGCTGTCGTCGGTCGAGTCGATCGAGCGGACCGTGCAACGGCACACATCGCTGCGCATCACCGACCGGCTCAGCTTCGGCAAGCACTACGCCGAGACGCTGCGGCGGTGGCGGGCCCGGTTCGAGGCCCGCGCGACCGAGCTGGCCCGGCTCGGCTTCGACGAGACGTTCCGTCGCATGTGGTCCTTCTACCTGGCCTACTCCGAGGCCGGGTTCCGCACCGGCTACCTGGACGTCGACCAGATCACGCTGGCCAAGCCGGGGACGCCGGCACCGGCGTGAACCCGAACGTCGTCACCGGCGGCAGCGTCCCGGCGGCGAGGTGCTCGAACACGTAGCGCTCGTGCGGCACGACCGGGTCGGGCAGCTCGTCGAGGCCGAACCAGCCCAGGTCGGCGGCCTTGGCCGGCTCGATGATGCGCGGCTCACCGGTCCAGCGGCGGCACTCGAAGAAGAAGTCGACCCGCTCGTCGATCGGGTCGCCGGTGCGGCCGGTCCGGTGCATGACCGTCACCGCCATCAGGTCGGCCGGCGCGATCACCACGCCGACCTCCTCGGCGGCCTCGCGGACGGCCGCGTCGAACACCGGCTCCCCCGCCTCGACGTGCCCGGCCGCAGCCGTCGCCCAGTGGCCGTCCATGAAGCCCGTGCCGGTGCGCAGCTGCAGCAGCACGTCACGCTCGCGGCGGAACAGGACATAGGCGGCGGGCACGACGCGGTAGCGATCCACGTGGTGAACTTAGCGGTGTCGGCGACCTCGGGCATGATCGCCGGCATGGCCGTACGCAGTCGCACGAACGACCACTACTGGGGCGTGGTGATCGAGGCTCCGGACGCCCGGGCGCTGGCCGACTTCTACGTCCAGCTGTTCGGCTGGCGGATCCATCGCGACGACGGTGACTTCGTGGCGATCGCCCCGCCGAGCGGCGTCGCCTACGTGGCCATCCAGCAGTCGCCGGAGTACGTGGCCCCGGTCTGGCCACCGGTCGAGGGCCGGCAACAGATGATGATGCACCTCGACGTCGAGGTTGGTGACCGCGACGCTGCCGTGGCCGACGCGATCGCGTTGGGGGCGACGCTGGCCGAGCACCAGCCCCAGGACGACGTGCGCGTGATGGTCGATCCGGTCGGGCACCCGTTCTGCCTCTACGTCGACTCGCAATAACCCGTTTCGAGATCCGGACTGTAGTCCGTTACGGTCTTCTCGTGGTCGTCGTCCTCGCCCTGCTGGCCGCCGCCGTCTACGGCACCAGCGATTTCGTCGGCGGGTTGGCGTCGCGGCAGCGTCCGGCGATCGCCGTGCTGCTCTACGAGTACCCGGTCGGCGCCGCGCTGACGCTGGCCCTGCTGCCGGCGCTGTCCGGGCCGCTGGACCTCCGGTCGGCACTGCTCGGCGCGGGCGGTGGCATCGCCGGGATGGTCGGCATCATCGTGCTCTACAGCCTGATGGCCCGGGCACCGATGAACATCGTCTCGCCGGTCACCGCCGTGCTGGCCGCCATCGTTCCGGTCGGATTCGGAGTGATCGTCGGCGAGCGCCCGCACCTGGCCGCGTGGTTGGGCATCGTGGCGGGCCTGGTGGCCGTCCTGCTGGTCAGCCGCACGCCGCAGGACCATCCGCACGGGCCGATCGGGCTGCCCATCCTGGCACTGGCCGGCCTGTCCGGGATCGGGTTCGGCGTGTACTTCATCTGCCTGGCCCGGGCCGATCACGACTCGGGGCTGTGGCCGCTGGTGATCTCGCGGCTGACCTCGGCGGCGTTGATCGTGCCGCTGGCCCGGCAGCGCGGGGTGGCGCAGGCGCTCACCGGGCGGGTGCTGACGCTGGCGCTGCTGGCCGGCGTGCTCGACGCCAGCGCCAACCTGTTCTTCCTGCTCGCGTCCCGGCACGGTCTGCTGTCGCTGGCCAGCGTGATCACCTCGCTGTATCCGGCGATGACGGTCGCGCTGGCCGCGGTGCTGCTGCACGAACGCACCGGACCCTGGCAGCGGGTCGGCCTGGCCCTCGCGGCCGGCTCGATCGTGTTGATCACGTACTGAGCGCCGCCTCGGGCGCCCGCCTGGCCGTCACCCCGTTTCTTGATCAACAGGGAGATTCGGTCGCTGGAGCGACCATTTCCCGCTGTTGATCAAGACCGCACGGAGCGGGGCGATCGCACGGCCCGGGGCGATCGCACGGCCCGGGGCGATCGGACGGAGCGGACGGGGCCTTCACAAGATCGCCCGATGTGGTTGGCAAGTACGTACCTGTTCCGGTCTGGACCATTGACAGCCGGATTCGCCGCAGCGTAGGTTTCCGACAACGTTGTCACCCCCTGGATCTGGCCGGGGAACTTGGCGGCTCCTCGGCATTTCGCGACGTTTATCTGCGAGGCGCCCTGATGTCATCCGAGTCCCGTCGGCCTGCTCTCATCGGAACCATTTGCGCAGTCGTGCTGTGCATCGCGGCCTGGTTGGTCGCGGCCCCGGCCAATGCGGCCCCCACAGCTCCCAGCCCGTCCCCCAAACCCAGCCCGCCCCCGACATCGACCCCGAGCGGCGGACAGTCGGCCACCCCGTCGGTCACGTGCACCGAGGGCACGGACGGCCGGCCCGTCAACTGCGCCGGCAAGGTGCCGGCGGCCAAGATGCCGACGGCGGCGCGGAACACCGCTCAGGCTTCGCCGACCGTGACCGCCCCGGCCACTACGGTCGACACCCGGACGTGGACGACCGGCGGTGGCAACACCTTCCCCGGCGCCGAGGTGCCCTTCGGCATGGTGCAGTGGAGCCCGGACACGGTGCCCAACCGCAACGCGGGCGGCGGCTACAACTTCGGCGACACGTCCATCACCGGCTACTCGCTGACCCACATCAGCGGTCCCGGCTGCGGCGCGGGCGGTGACGTGCCGATCCTGCCCGTGACGGGCGCGCTGCCGAGTGGCAACCCCAACAGCGTCACGACGAAGTTCACCAACAGCGGTGAGATCGCGCAGGCCGGCTACTACTCGGCGCAGACAAACCAGCCCGACACGATCACGTCGGAGTTCACCGCGACCCCGCACAGCTCGATGGGCCGGTTCACCTACCCCGCGAGCGCCACGGCCGGCATGCTGATCAAGCTGCGCGACGCCCAGAACGGCGAGTTCGCGCCGGGCACTGCCCAGGTCGTCGGCAACAACGAGATCGTCGGCTCGGAGACCAGCGGTCACTTCTGCGGTGAGGCGAACAACGACGGCCAGCAGCAGGAGTACACCGTCCACTTCGACATCACCTTCGACCAGCCGTTCACCTCGTCGCAGGTCATCCCGACCAGCAACAACCAGGGCCCGGCGGCCGTGTTCGTGCAGTTCGGCAGCCCGGTCGTGCAGGCCAAGGTCGGCATCTCCTACGTCAGTGACGACAACGCGAAGCAGGACCGGCAGCAGGAGAACCCGGACTGGAACTTCGACGCCGTGAAGGCGGCGGCGCAGAACGAGTGGAACCAGTTGCTCGGCCGCATCCAGGTCGGCGGCGGCAGCGTCGCGCAGACCCAGCAGTTCTACAGCCTGCTCTACAAGGACTTCATCCAGCCGAACATCACCAGCGACGTCAACGGCCAGTACATGGGCGCCGATATGAAGGTGCACTCGGTCGGCGCCACGCAGCACGACCAGTACGGCGTGTTCTCCGGCTGGGACACCTTCCACTCGCTGGCCCAGCTGCAAGCCATGCTC
>DATBER010000066.1:0-66188 GCA_036558905.1 Jatrophihabitantaceae bacterium
GACCGGCAGGCGGCCGCCGCCCAGGGCGGCGCGGCCGGCACGAGCACGAAGCAGGCGACGCCCAGGAACGACATGGTGACGAACCGCAGCGCCCACTGGTGGAACGCCGACCGCGACCGCAACCACAGCACGCCGGCCACCACGTAGGGCACCAGGAAGAACGACACGTAGGTGAGGCTGACCACCGCCTCCCACCAGGTGGAGTGGCCCAGCTTGAGGTGCTCCTGCAGCCAGACGGTCGGCACCGTGCCGCCGCCCAGGAAGCGGTCGATGTCCACCGGCTGCTGCCACAACACCGGCATCCCGACGGTCTCGGACATGCCGCGCGCGTAGTCGTAGACGATCAGGAACGCCGCGAACGGCAGCCAGTCGACAATGACCGTCCACAGTGGACGCCGGCCGATGCTGAAGGCCAGCAGGCCGGCGGCGATCCAGGCGAGCACGCCCTGCCGGTCGAACGGCACGCCGGCCACCGCGAACTCCACGATCAGGGCGGCCAGCCACACCGCCATCGCAGCCCAGCGCAGCCACCGCACGACCGGGTGCCGGGCCGGCGCCGGTTGCCGGGCCGCGGCGGGTGCGTCGTCGGTGATCGCCGTGTCGGTGGCCAAGCTGGTAAGGCTACGACAGATCGTCGGCCGCCACCGGTCCCGCGCCGCCGAAACGGCGGTCGCGCGACGCGTACGCCAGGCAGGCCTGCCAGAGGTGCCGGCGGTCGAAATCGGGCCACGGCGTGTCGACGAACACCAGCTCGGCGTAGGCCGACTGCCACAGCAGGAAGTTCGAGGTGCGCTGCTCGCCGGACGTGCGGATGAACAGGTCGACGTCGGGCAGCCCGGGCTCGTCGAGGTGGGCGGCGATGGTCCGCTCGTCGATCTTGGCCGGGTTGAGCCGGCCCTCGGCCACCTCGCGGGCGATGGCCCGGGTGGCGTCGACGATCTCGGCCCGCCCGCCGTAGTTGACACAGAACTGCAGGGTGAGCCGGTCGCTGTCGCGGGTGTACTGCTCGGCGTCCTCGAGCTGGTCGATGACGCTGCGCCACAGCCGCGGCCGGCGCCCGGCCCAGCGGATGCGCACCCCGATCTCGGCGAGTTCGTCGCGGCGCCGCCGGATGACCTCCTTGTTGAAGCCCATCAGGAAGCGCACCTCCTCGGGGGTGCGCCGCCAGTTCTCGGTCGAGAACGCGTAGGCCGACACGGTCGAGATGCCCAACTGGATGGCGCCGTAGAGCACGTCCATGAGCGCCGCCTCGCCGGCCCGGTGGCCCTCCGTGCGGGGCAGGCCGCGCTGGTGGGCCCACCGGCCGTTGCCGTCCATGACGATCGCGACGTGCCTGGGCACGAACTGGGCGGGGATGTCGGGGGGTTGCGCGCCGGACGGGTGCGGCGGCGGATCCGGCCAGGCGGGCCGGCGACCGCCTCGGCGCGAACGGGCAGCGGTCGGCGAGGTCACGCGATCACGTTAGCGAATCGGCTGGATCAGGAGCTGCGGTCGACCAGCGGCAGCGACCGCAGTCCGCGTTCCAGATGCCACTGCAGATGGGCGGCGATCAGCCCGCTGGCCTCGCGGCGCTGGGCCGGCCGGCTGGCGTCGGCCCGGTCCCAGTCGCCGCGCAGCAGCGCCGCCATGAGGGCCAGCGTGGCGCGATCCGGGCGGGTCGACCCGGGCGGGCGGCAGGTGTCGCAGACCGATCCACCGGCGGCGACGTTGAAGGCGGCGTGCGGCCCGGGGGCCGAGCACTTGGCGCACTCGTCCAGGGCCGGCTCCCACCCGGCGCTGGACATCGCCCGGATCAGGAACGCGTCGAGTACCAGCCCGCCGTCGTGCTCGCGAGCGACCAGGGCCCGCAGCGCTCCCACTACGAGCAGGTACAGGCGCAGGGCCGGCTCGCCCTCGTCGGTCAGCCGGTCGGTGGTCTCGCAGATCGCCGAGGCGGCCGTCCAGCGCGGGTAGTCGCCGGCCAGCGATGCGCCGTACGCGCCGAGCGACTCGGTCTGGGTGACGATGTCGAGGGTGCGCCCGGTGTGGAACTGGACGTCGATGTGGCTGCCCGGTTCCAGCCGCGCCCCGAACCGTGACGACGTGCGCCGCACGCCCTTGCCGACCGCGCGCACCTTGCCGTGCCGGCGGCTGAGCATGGTGACGATCCGGTCGGCCTCACCGAGCTTGTGCACTCGCAGCACGACCGCCTCGTCCCGGTACAGCGGCACGTCCCGATCGTCTCACCCTCAGGGCGTGTCGAACGAATCCGCTGCCCTGCTGCGCGTCGTTCAGGCACGCGATCGACACGCCCTAACCGACGGCCACCGGCTGCGACTCGACGACCGGGCGGGCGATCCGCCGGTAGACGCCCAGGGCGAGGGCGCCGACCAGGACGCCGGCCCCGATGGTCACGCCGAACGCCGGCCGCGCGCCGTGGGAGTCGGCGATGCGGCCGACCACTGCCGAGGCCGCGCCGTACCCGACGGACAGCCCGGTGGTCAGCCAGGCCATGCCCTCGGTCAGCGCCCCCGACGGCACGATCTCGGCGATCAGCCCGAACCCGGTGATGAGCATCGGCGCGATGCCCAGTCCCACCACGAACGCGCACACCGCCAGCACCGGGACGTTCACGGCGGCCAGGAACAGCACCGGCAACACCGCGAAGATCAGCGCCTGGGTCAGGAAGCGGCGCACCAGGCCGGCCCGCCAGGTGCGGACGCCGTAGCTGAAGCCCGCCACGCCGCTGCCGAAGGCGAAGCACGCGACGACCAGCCCGCTGAGGCCGGTGCGGTGGTGCTGGCCGCAGAACGCGATCATGGTGACCTCGGCGCTGGCGAACACCGCGCCCATGAACGCCGCCGCGAGCGTCATCAGCATCATGCCGGGGTAGCGGACCGCCGAACGATGCTTGGGCGATCCGGCCGGGTGCGGCGGCGGCTCGGTGGCGTGCTGCGATTCCAGCCACACCGCGCCGACCGTGACCAGCGCGACGCCGAGCAACAGCCCCAGGATCGCGTTGACCTGTGTCGCGATCACCGTCGCGATCAGTGGCCCGACGGTGAAGATCACCTCGTCCAGCGTCGACTCGAGCGAGTACGCCGTGGTCAGCTCAGGACGTCCGGCCAGCACCGTCGACCAACGCGCCCGGATCAGCGACCCGACGGCCAGCCACGCGAATCCGGCCACCGCGGTCGGGATCAGCAGCGTCCAATCCGGTGTGCGCCGCTCGGCCAGCAGGCACAGCACGGCGACGGCGAGGATGTGCACCGCCGACGCGCGCGGCAGGATCCGGCTCTGCCCGTGTCGATCGACCAGCCGGGCCAGGATCGGGTTGCTCACCCCGTTGGCCACCACGAACGCGCCGCTGAGCAACCCGGCGAACCCGTAGTGGCCGGTGCGCGTCGAGATCAGCAGCACCAGGCCGATCGGGTAGATCGCCATAGGCATCCGCATGATGAACCCAGCCGCGCAGAGGGCGGCCGTGCCCGGTGTGCGGAACACCGCGCGGTACGTGCCGAGCATCACGACGTCGCGCCTTCTTGATCAACAGGAAAGGGTGGTCGCCGGGGCCGCCAGCGTGCCCTGTTGATCAACGAAGCGGGGGCGGCGCTCATCAGAAGCCGAGCCGGTCGAGCTTCTTGGGGTCGCGCTGCCAGTCGGCCTCGACGGCGACGTGCAGGTCCAGGTGCACGCGTCGGCCGAGCAACTGCTCGATGCCGGTCCGCGCGCGGACGCCGATCCGCTTGAGCCGGGACCCCTTCGAGCCGATCACGATGCCCTTCTGGCTGGACCGTTCCAGGTGCAGCGTGGCGTAGACGACGGTGAGCGAGTCGCGGGGTTGCAGTTCTTCGACGGTGACCGCGATCGAATGCGGCAGCTCGTCGCGCACACCGTCGAGCGCGGCCTCGCGGATCAGCTCGGCGATGCGCGCCTCGACGTCCTCGTCGGTGGTGACGTCGTCCGGGTAGAGCTGGGGGCCCTCGGGCATCTGGGCCACGAGCAGGTCGACGAGTAGCTCGAGCTGGTCGCCGGCCGTGGCCGAGACGGGCACGATCTCGGCGAACTCGCCGAGTTGGCTCACCGCCACCAGTTGGGCGGCGATCTGCTCGCGGCTGGCGGCGTCGGTTTTGGTCACGATCGCCACGACCGGCGCCTTCAGCTCGGCCAACTCGGTCGCGATGAAGCGATCACCCGGGCCGACCTTCTGGTCGGCCGGCACGCAGAAGCCGATGACGTCGACATCGGCCAGCGTCGAACGCACCACGTCGTTGAGCCGCTCGCCGAGCAGGGTGCGCGGCCGGTGCAGGCCGGGTGTGTCGACGATGACGAGCTGGGCGTCGGGCCGGTTGACGATGCCGCGCACGGCCCGCCGGGTGGTCTGCGGTTTGTCGCTGGTGATGACGATCTTGCTGCCGACCAGCGCGTTCGTCAGGGTCGACTTGCCCGCGTTGGGCCGCCCGACGAAGCAGCAGAACCCGGAGCGGTGTCTCACTCTGAGATCCTCTCATCTTCCGGCCAGCCCTTTTCTTGACTCGTTCCAGGCTGGGACTACGGTCTACAGACATGCTCACCACCGCCGCGGAGCGGCTCACCGGTGTCGGCCTGCGGGCCACGAAACAGCGGCTCGCGGTGCTCGAGGCGATCAGTCCGGGTGAGCATCTCGACGTCGAGACAGTCGCCGAGCGGGCCCGCGCCGAGCTCGGCTCACTGTCCACCCAGGCGGTCTACGACGCGTTGCGCGCGCTCGACTCGGCCGGGCTGGTGCGGCGCATCCAGCCGGCCGGCGCGCCGGCGCTCTACGAGATCCGGGCCGGTGACAGCCACCACCATCTGACCTGCCGCGGATGCGGCACGGTGATCGACATCGAAAAGGCCATCGGCGAGGTGCCGTGCCTGAACCCCGCGCCGCCGGCCGGCTTCGTCATCGACGAGGCCGAGGTGACGTGGTGGGGGTACTGCCCCGACTGCGCGCGCTGACCAGCAGCTCAGCGGAACGCGTCGGCGTGGGCATTCGCCCACTGGACGAACGTGCGCGGCTCACGCCCGGTCAGCTCGCGCACCGTGGGCAGCACCGGCGACTCGTCCAGCTCGCCGTCGGCGTAGAAGCGGAAGAACGCGTCGACGTACTCGGCCGGCATGGCCTGGCTCATCTCGGCGCGCGCCTCCTCGTCGGACTGGCCGACGAACGTGAGCGGCCGGCCCAGCACCTCGGCCAGGACGCGGATCCGGTCGGCCGGGCGCAGCGGCTCGGGTCCGCTGATCCGGTAGACCTGCCCGGCGTGGCCGTCCCGGGTCAGCGCCAGCGCGGCGACCGCGGCAATGTCGGCCGGGTCGATCATGGCCACCTGGACGTCGGGGAACGCGTCGCGCACCACGTCGCCGGCCTTCAGCTGCGGCAACCACCGCAGCGTGTTCGACATGAAGCCACTGGGCCGGATGACCGTGCTCGGCAGCCCGGAGCCGCGCAGCGCCTCCTCCGACCGGATCATGTACGCCGACACGGCATTCGTCATGTCACCGCTGCCGGCCGAGCCGCCCGACAGCAGCACGGCGCGCTCGGCGCCGGCCGCCCGCAATTCGCCGAACAGGCCAGGCATGTCCTGGTAGCCGGGCAGCACGAACGCGGCACGCACGCCGGTCAGCGCCGGGCGCAACGTCTCGGGCCGGTTCAGGTCGCCGGTCACCGCCTCGACACCCTCGGGCAGCGGCGTCGCCGGATCGCGCACCAGCGCCCGCACCGGTTCACCGGCCGCAGCTAAGGCACGGACGAGCTCGGCGCCGATGTTGCCGGTGGCTCCGGTTACCAGGTACATGCGCTCCTCCGTCGTGGTTTGCTGCAATATGCAAGGCGCACAGTAACGCCCAAGTATGCGCCTTGCATAGTCCAATTACCTGGGGAGTGCGAACATGACCGACGACGCCCGCCGGCAGAACCTGCTCGGCGCATTCGTCCTCGCCGTGGCTGACCGCATCCGGCTCGAGACCGAGCGGTCGGTGGGCCACACCGGATCGGCCGCCGCCGCGCTCGTGACCATCGCCCACTTCCCCGAGCGGACCGTCGAGTTCCTGCGCCAGGCGATCGGGCTGTCCCATCCGGCGGCGGTGCGCGTGGTCGATCGGCTGGTCGAGCAGGGCCTGGTGCGGCGCCGGCCGACCGGCCGAGGCCCGGCCGTCGCGCTCTCCGTCACGGCGGCCGGCCGGCGCCAGGCCCGGGCGATCCTCGACGTGCGGGCGCGGATGGTGGCCGACGCCCTGCCCCGGCTGAGCGCCGCCGAGTCCGCCACGCTGACCACCGTCCTGGAGAAGGCCCTGGCCCACCTGTCCGGCTCGCCCGGCTCGATCATCTGCCGGCTCTGCGACCAGGGCCGGTGCCGCCGGGCCGACTGCCCGGTCGTGCGGCGCCAGATCGAACTCGGCGCGCCGCCGCCCGAGGCGACGCCGGTGCGCTGAGCAGCGGCGCATTGTCAGCCGTGGGACATACGGTCGCCCCGTGCCGACATCCGCAACGTTGCTCGCCTTCATGATCGCGGCCATCGCACTCATCGCCCTGCCCGGGCCGGGCATGCTGCTCCTGCTCGCCCGCGGCATCGGCGCCGGACGCCGTACCGCGGCGGTGTCGGCGCTCGGACTCGAGACGAGTACGTCGGTCTACGTCATCGCCACCGCCGCCGGGCTCACCACCGTGCTGGCGTCGTCCGCGCTCGCGTTCTCGGTCGTGCGCTACCTCGGGGCGGCCTACCTGATCGGGCTCGGCGTGCGCACGCTGCTCGGGCACGGCGCGGTGCAAATGGAGCCGGCCCAGACGGCCCCACCACCCGGCCGGGCCTATCGGCAGGCGTTCCTGATCGGCATCTCCAACCCGAAGATCGCGATCTTCTTCCTGGCGTTCTTCCCGCAGTTCGTCGACCCGCATCGTGGCTCGACGGCCGTGCAGGTGCTCGTGCTGGGCGCGATGTTCGTGGTGATGGCGCTTTCCGTCGACCTGGCGGTAGCCTGCGTGGCCGGTCAGGCCGGGACCTGGCTGCAGCGCCGCCCGTCGTTCGTGCGCCGGCAGCGCTACGTCACCGGTTCGGTGTACCTGGCCCTGGGCGCGTCGGCCGCCGCGTCCGGCGCGACCCGTACCTAGCTCGTCCACATTCGCGCCTCGAATCGAACAAGTTCCAACGCTTGACCGTGTGGTCTTGACGGGTTGTGTCCCAAAGTGGACGCTTGGGACCGCTGTCACCCCCAAGACTCCACACCGCGACGTCCCGAACCGGACGCCGCGCCGAAGAGGTGTGCCATGTCCGCTACAGCAACTCCGCCGTCCGCGCGTCGGCGCCGCACCCGGGCCGGCCGCATCGCCGCCGCCGTCCTCGCGGTGGCCGCGATCCCGACCGCTGCGCTCGCCGCCCCCGGCCCGGGCAGCGGCCCCGCCGGGTCGCACGCCGCGCCGCTCAGCGTCGACCTGGCCATCGGTGCCGGCGCCACGGGGACGTCAGCGCCGGCCGATCACCCGGCGGGCAACGCCGTCGACGGCAGTGCCACCACCACGTGGTGCGCCACCCAGTGGACCGGCACCGTCACGGTCGACCTCGGCGCGACCCGCGACCTCGACGGCGCCGGCATCACCCTCGGCGCGACCGCCTCGCCGTCGACGGCGGCGCTGGCGCTGGCGACCCGGCCCGGCGCGTGGCAGCCGGTACGCGCCGCGCAGAACATCGCGCTGAACGGCAATACTCCGGGGTACGTCCCCCTGCCCGGCGGCACGCGGGCCCGGTACGCCCAGCTCACCGTCACGACCGGCGACGGCACGCCGGCCTGCGTCGGCGAGTTCCGTCTCTTCGGCCGGTCCCCGGCGACCGACGACATGATGCTCGGCGCCGACCTGTCGTTCACCCGGCAGGAACTGGCTGCCGGCACGCAGTTCACCGACGACGGCAAGCCCGGCACGCCGGTGCAGATCCTGCGCGCGCACGGCGGCAACTTCGTCCGGATGCGACTGTGGGTGAACCCGCCGGCCGGCTACAGCGACCTGGCCAATGACCTGGCCCTGGCCAAGACGGTGCGCGCGGCCGGGATGAAGGTGTACCTCGACATCCACTACTCGGACTTCTGGGCCGACCCGCAGCACGAGGACACGCCGGCCGCCTGGCAGGGCCAGGACCTGCCCACGCTGGCGAACACGGTGCGCGGCTACACCCACGACGTGCTCACCGCGTTCGCCCAGCAGGGCACGCCGGTCGACATGGTGTCGATCGGCAACGAGATCCGTAACGGGATGCTCTGGCCGACCGGCCAGGTCGACTGGACCGCCGACACCGGCTGGGACAACCTGGCCACCCTGCTCAAGGCCGGCATCGACGGCGCACGCAGCGCCAACCCCAAGAACCACCAGCTGCGCGTGATGATCCACTTCGACGAGGGCGGCAACAACGCCGACAGCACTCGCTTCTTCGGCAACCTGATCGACCGGGGCGTCGACTTCGACGTGATCGGCCTGTCGTACTACACGTTCTTCCACGGCCCGGTCGCCTCGTTCCACGACAACGTCGACCAGCTGGCCACCCGGTTCGGCAAGGACATCGTCGTCGCCGAGTCGCAGTCGGCGTGGACGCTGGCCAACGGCGACACCACCGGCAACTTCGTCTGGCAGGCCAGCCAGCTCGAGGGCGGCTACCCGGCCAGTGCGGGTGGCCAGCTGTCACTCGCGAACGACATCCTGTCGATCCTGGCCCAGGTGCCGGGCGGGCACGGCAAGGGCTTCTTCTACTGGGAGCCGGAGTGGGTGCCCGGCGTCGGCTGGGAACCCGGGGCCGGCGCGCCGAACGACAACCTGACCCTCTACGACTTCCAGGGCCGCGCGCTGCCGTCGATCGGCCTGTTCGAGAACCCCGTGACCGTGTGCCAGCGCTACGACGCGCACGGCGTTCCCTGCATCATCCCGTCCTGAGGAGTTGTCGATGTCATCGTTGCGCGCCCTCACCGCGGCCGCCATCCTCGTCGCCGGCCTGGGCGCAGCCGTGCCGCAGACCGCCACGGCCGCCCCGGGCAGCGCGCCCGGCGTGGTCGCCCATCCCGCCGACGGTGTGCTCAACCAGGGCGACCGGACACTGGACTTCGACCACGGGTGGAAGTTCCAACTGGTCAACACCGCGGACACGACCGACCCCTCGGGTGTGTACGGCAACTCCGACAACCCGCTGGCCGCCGCGCCGGGCTTCGACGACTCCTCGTGGCGCTCGGTCACGCTGCCGCACGACTGGAGCATCGAGCAGCAGCCGACGCCCACTGAGCGCAACGCGACCGGCTACTTCCCGGGCGGGCTGGGCTGGTACCGCAAGACGTTCACGCTGTCCAGATCGACAGCCGGCCAGGACATCAGCATCGACTTCGACGGCGTCTACATGAACTCGTACGTGTACCTCAACGGTCAGCTGCTCGGCAATCACCCTTACGGCTACACGGGATTCAGCTTGGACGTCACCGGCAAGGTGCACACCGACGGCACCCCGAACGTGCTGGCGGTCGTCGTGCAGAACAAGCAGCCCAGCAGCCGGTGGTACTCCGGCAGTGGCATCACCCGCAATGTGCACCTGACCGTCACCGACCCGGTGCACATCGCCCGCTGGGGCGTGTCGGTCACGACGCCGGGCCTGGCCGACACGATCAAGGACGGGTACGCCGACGTGCGCGTCCGGACGCAACTCGTCAACCCGGACAACGCACCGGTCGAGGTCGTCTCGACCGTGCGCGATGCGTCCGGCCACGACGTCGCATCCAGTGGCGGCACGGACATCCGGCTCGCCCACCCCCACCTCTGGTCGACCGACGACCCGTACCTCTACACGCTGCACTCCGAGGTGGTGGAGCACCAGCACGTCGTCGACAGCTACGACAGCACGTTCGGCGTCCGCTGGCTGGTTTTCGACCCGAGCAACGGCGTCTTCCTCAACGGCCGGCACCTGAAGCTGCAGGGCGTCGACCTGCACAACGACCAGGGCGCGCTCGGCTCGGTCGACAACTACGACGCCCTTTGGCGGCAGATGAGCATCCTCAAACGCGAGGGCGTCAACGCGTTCCGCACGTCGCACAACCCGCCATCGCCAGAGATGATCGACGTCTGCCAGCGCCTCGGCATCGTCATGATGGTCGAGGCGTTCGACGCGTGGAACCTGCAGAAGCTGGCCGACGACTACCACCTGTACTTCAACCAGTGGAGCGACACCGATATCGCCGAGATGGTGAACGAGGCGAAGAACTCGCCGGCAGTGATCATGTGGTCGATCGGTAACGAGATCCCGGGCTGGGGCACCACCGCCGAGATACCGAACGAGCTGCGGCTGATCGCCGACATCAAGGCGATCGACACGACCCGGCCGGTCGTCGCGGGCTCGGACAGATACCGCAGCCTGCCCGCTCCGGGTTCGGCGGCCGAGCAGATGCTGCTGAACCTTGACGGCCTCGGGCTTAACTACAACCCGGCGCTGGTCGTCGACGGGCTGCACGCGCGCTATCCGACCAAGTTCTTCTTCGAGTCCGAGTCGTCGTCGGAGGAGTCGGCCCGCGGCGTCTACCAGGACCCCGACTACGTCAACACCGGGGAGAACTACACGCCGGGCAAGCGGCTGCCGTCGTCCTACGACAACAACCTGGCGTCATGGACGATGAGCGACGAGTACGGCCTGAAGAAGGACCGTGATCGCCAGTACTTCGCCGGGCAGTTCATCTGGTCGGGCTTCGACTACATCGGCGAGCCCACGCCGTACTCACAGTTCCCGGTCAAGGTGTCCTCGTTCGGCACGATCGACACGGCCGGCTTCCCCAAGGACGCCTACTACCTGTTCCAGTCGCAGTGGACGTCCACGCCGATGGTTCACCTGCTGCCGATGAACTGGACCGACTACAAGCCCGGGCAGAACGTCGAGGTATGGGCGTACTCGAACGCGCGCACCGTCGAGCTGTTCCTGAACGGCCACTCGCTGGGCGCGAAGTCCTTCGA
The DNA here is from genome assembly GCA_036558905.1 of Jatrophihabitantaceae bacterium. Lineage (GTDB taxonomy): Bacteria > Actinomycetota > Actinomycetes > Mycobacteriales > Jatrophihabitantaceae > DASXRA01. The sequence goes on from DATBER010000066.1 coordinate 10,964, forward strand.
CGCCAAGACCTCGACCGACGGGGTCGGCTACCTGGAGACCACGGAGCCCACCGGTGACGACAAGAACTACCCGTCCGGGAGCTACACCAGCCCGAACGGCAGCACTGGCAAGCTGCACCTGACCTGGAACGTGCCGTTCCAGGCGGGACAGCTGGTCGCGGTGGCCCGCGACGCCGGCGGCCACCCGGTGGCCCGCGACGAGGTCGACACGGCCGGTCCGGCGTACACGGTGCGGCTCACGCCGGACAAGACGGTGATCGGCGCCGACGGCAAGTCGCTGTCCTACGTGACCGCCGACCTCGTCGACGCCCAGGGCGTAATCGTGCCGGACGCCGCCGACGCGCTGACGTTCCACGTTTCCGGGGCGGGCACCTTCGCCGGAGCCGACAACGGCAAGGAGGACGACGCCGAGGGCTACCAGTCCACGACTCACGACGCGTTCAACGGCAAGGTGCTGGCCATCGTCGAGGCGGGCGACCGGTCCGGTCCGATCACGATCACCGCGACCGGGGCGGGACTCGTGCCGGCCACGACCACCGTCTACGCGGCCGACGACAAGGCGCACGGCCTGATCGCGACGCAGCCGGTGTACCTGCGCACCCCGATCGGGTCGGCCCCCCAGCTGCCGACCACGGTCACCGGCGTATACGCCGACGGCACGACGGCGCCGCTGGCCGTGCACTGGCACCAGGCCAAGCTCGACGGCGTCGGCACCTACCGGATCGACGGCAACCTGCCGGGCGCGCCGGCGACGGCCGAGGCGGAGGTCACCGTGTACGCCCCGGCGGCCGTCGAGCCGTACGCGACGGTCACCCCGGTCGGCGACCCGCCGTTCCTGCCGGCGGTCGTCACGGTGCGCGATACCGACGAGGTCACGCACGTCGAGCTGGTGACCTGGGACGCCGTCCCGCCGGCGAAGTACGCCACGCCCGGGACCTTCACCGTGCCCGGGACGGCGGCCGGCCAGCCGGCGACAGCGACCGTCCAGGTCACCGCGTCGTTCACGCCCGGCGCCGACATCGCCCTTGCGACCAGCCCGACGCATCCGGCCGCGGACGCCGGCTACTCGGGAAGTCCGGGCAGCGTGCCGGCCGGAATGCTCGACGGCACCACCGGCTCTGGGGGCTGGTCGAACTTCTACAACAAGTCGGCCACGAACACGCTGCCCTCAGTGAGCAAGGCCCACGGGTCGGAGTGGGTGTCCGTCCGCTGGCCCAGCGGGCAGCGGATCGGCTCGGTCGTGCCGTACTTCACCATGAGCGCGAACCGGGTGCTGCCGAGTTCGGTGCGCGTCTCGTACTGGAACGGGGCGGGCTGGGTCCCGGTGAGCGCCCAGCAGGTGCAGTTCGCCACCGCGTCCGACCAGCCGACGACGATCACCTTCGACCCGGTGAGCACCACCGGCGTCCGGCTCGAGCTGACCAGTCCTGCGCCGGACACGTCCACCGGCTTCCTGCAGATCACCGAGCTGCAGGTGCCGGCCGACGAGATCACCGGGTAGCCGTCGCAGCCGGGTCATGTGCGAGCGTGGCCCGGCGGCCGGTCAGTGGCCGACGAGGCCCTTGATGGCGTCACGCCACCGCTGGGCGTCGCGGCCCTGGCCCGGCTCGTTCATCTCGGCGAAGCGGACCACGCCGTCCTTGTCGATCAGGAACGTGCCCCGGTTGGCGAACCCGGTGGTCTCGTTGAACACGCCGTAGGCCTGGGCCACGGCGCCGTGCGGCCAGAAGTCGGCCAGCAGCGGGAACGTGTAGCCCTCGCGCTCGGAGAACACCTTGTGCGAGTACGGCGAGTCGACGCTGACCGTGATGACCTGCACGTCGTCGTTCTGGAACGAGCCCAGGTCGTCGCGCACCACGCACAGCTCGCCGGTGCAGATGCCGGTGAACGCCAGCGGGTAGAACACGAGCAGCACGGCTTTCTCGCCGCGGAACGACAAGAGGCTGACCTCTTCGTTGTTCTGATCGCGAAGGGTGAAATCGGGCGCGGTAGCGCCCACCTCGATCGGCATTGAAACGCCCTACTTCCTGTCGCCGCGGGACTTGCGTGACGCCAGCCGGGTACCGGCCCAGTCGGCGCCGACGGTGGCCATGGAGGTCTGCGACAGCCCGGCGGTCGGCGCCGCCTCGGCGATGTCGGACGGCTCGACGTAGCCCGGCCGGCCCCGCTTGGGCGTCAGCAGCCAGATGAAGCCGTTGTCAGCCAGCGGGCTGATGGCGTCGACCAGCGCGTCGACCAGGTCGCCGTCGCCCTCGCGGTACCAGAGGATGACGGCGTCGACGATCTCGTCGGCGTCCTCGTCGATCAGGTCGTCGCCGAGAAGCTCCTCGACGGCATTCCGGAACTCCTCGTCCACTGCTGAGTCCCAGCCGACTTCCTGCACGACCATGCCGGCAACAATGCCCATCCGCTCAGCGATGCCGGGCACAGCCCCACCGGCTCCGCCGGCCTCGTCCCCGGGGGTCGTACTCACGGCCAGGTCCTCCTCGAGTGTCATCCGGTCCGGCGCGTCCTGAGCCGGGGTCGCAAGTTCATCACAGACCGTAGCGTCTGCGCATTCCTGCCGCAGACCTGCCTACCGTCAGCGTCCTGTGAGAGGGGACACTGGGGTACGTGACCCGCGATCGATTCAGCATCATCACCGACGGCCTACCCAGCCAACTCCCCGACATCGACCCGAGCGAGACCCGCGAGTGGATCGAGTCGCTCGACGCAGCGATAGACAGCGACGGACGCCAGCGCGCGCGGTTCCTGATGCTCAAGCTGCTGGAACGAGCCCGCGAGCGCCAGGTGGGCGTGCCGGCTCTGCGCAGCACCGACTACATCAACACCATCCCGCCCGAGCGTGAACCCTGGTTTCCGGGCGACGAGGACATCGAACGCCGCATCCGCGCCTACATCCGATGGAACGCCGCGATCATGGTGTCGCGGGCCAACAAGATGGTCGGCGTGGGCGGCCACATCGCCACCTACGCCTCGGCCGCCTCGCTGTACGAGGTCGGCTACAACCACTTCTTCCGGGGCAAGGACCTGGCCACCGGCATGGGCGACCAGGTGTATTTCCAGGGCCACGCGGCGCCGGGCACCTACGCCCGCGCCTTCCTCGAGGGCCGGCTGACCGAGCAGCACCTGGACGGGTTCCGGCAGGAGAAGTCGCGCGCCCCGTTCGGGCTGTCGTCGTACCCGCATCCGCGGCTGATGCCCGACTTCTGGGAGTTCCCGACCGTGTCCATGGGGTTGGGCCCCATCAGCGCGATCTACCAGGCCCGGTTCAATCGCTATCTGCACGCCCGCGGCATCGCAGACACGTCGAACTCGCACGTATGGGCGTTCCTCGGCGACGGCGAGATGGACGAGGTCGAGTCGCTCGGCGCCATCGGCGTGGCGGCCCGCGAGGAGCTGGACAACCTCACGTTCGTCATCAACTGCAACCTGCAGCGCCTGGACGGCCCGGTCCGGGGAAACGGCAAGATCATCCAGGAGCTGGAGACGTACTTCCGGGGCGCCGGCTGGAACGTCATCAAGGTCATCTGGGGACGTGACTGGGACCCGCTGCTGGCCAAGGACGGCGACGGCGTGCTGGTCAACCAGATGAACACCACGCCGGACGGCCAGTTCCAGACCTACACCGTCGAGTCGGGCGCCTACATCCGCGAGCACTTTTTCGGCGGCGACCCGCGGCTGCGCAAGATGGTCGACGACCTCTCCGACGACGATCTGCGCCGCCTGTCCCGCGGCGGGCACGACTACCGCAAGGTGTACGCGGCGTTCCAGGCGGCCAGCCAGCACGTCGGGCAGCCCACCGTCATCCTGGCCAAGACGATCAAGGGCTGGACGCTCGACAGCTTCGAGGGCCGCAACGCAACGCACCAGATGAAGAAGCTGACCACGGCCGACCTCAAGGCGTTCCGGGACCGGCTCTACCTGCCGATCAGCGACAAGGACCTCGAGGCCGATCTGCCGCCGTACTACCACCCGGGCGAGAAGTCCGACGAGATCCAGTACATGAAGGAGCGGCGGGCCGCGCTCGGCGGCTTCCTGCCCAAGCGGGTGGTGCGGTCCAAGCCGCTCACCCTGCCCGGCGACAAGGCCTACTCCGAGCTGCGGGCCGGGTCGGGCAAGCAGCAGGTGGCCACCACGATGGCGATCGTGCGGCTGTTCAAGGACCTCATGAAGGACAAGGAGATCGGCGCTCGGTTCGTGCCGATCATCCCGGACGAGGCGCGCACGTTCGGCCTGGACGCGATCTTCCCGACGGCCAAGATCTACTCGCCGCACGGGCAGGAGTACGAGGCGGTCGACCGCGAGCTGCTGCTGTCCTACAAGGAGTCGGTCACCGGGCAGATCCTGCACGAGGGCATCAGCGAGGCCGGCTCGACCGCGTCGCTGATCGCGGCCGGCACGTCGTATTCGACGCACGGCCAGCCGATGATCCCGTTCTACATCTTCTATTCGATGTTCGGGTTCCAGCGCACCGGCGACCAGTTCTGGCAGATGGCCGACCAGCTCGGCCGGGGCTTCGTGCTGGGCGCGACGGCCGGGCGCACCACCCTGACCGGCGAGGGGCTGCAGCACGCCGACGGGCACTCGCTGCTGCTCGCCTCGGCCAACCCGGCCGTGGTGGCCTACGACCCGGCGTACGCGTTCGAGATCTCGCACATCGTGCAGGACGGGCTGCGGCGCATGTACGGCCAGCCCCAGGACGGCTCGGCCGTCTCGGACAGCGACGTCTTCTACTACCTGACCGTCTACAACGAGCCGATCACCCAGCCCAAGGAGCCCGAGAACCTCGATGTGGAAGGGCTGCTGAAGGGGCTGTACCTGTACTCCCCCGCGCTGGGCATCGAGGGCCGGGCGCGGGCCCAGGTGCTGGCCTCGGGCGTGGCGATGCCGTGGGCGCTCAAGGCCCAGCAGCTGCTCGGCGACGACTGGAACGTCGACGTCGACGTCTGGTCGGCCACGTCCTGGAACGAGCTGCGCCGCGAGGCGGTCGAGTGCGAGCGGGCCAACCTGCTCAACCCGGCCGACGAGCCGCGGGTGCCGTACGTGACCACCAAGCTGGCCGACGCGGCCGGACCGGTGGTGGCCGTGTCCGATTTCATGCGGGCCGTGCCGGATCAGGTCGCCCGCTGGGTGCCCAACGACTACACGTCACTCGGCACGGACGGGTTCGGGTTCGCCGACACGCGCGGAGCCGCCCGGCGGTTCTTCCACGTGGACGCCGAGTCGATCGTGGTCGCCGTGCTCGAGCGGCTGGCCCGCAGCGGCGAGGTCAAGCCCGAGGCGCCCCGCGAGGCGCTCGAGCGCTACCAGTTGCTCGACGTGGCCGCCGCCGAGGTGGGCACCGTCGGCGGCGACGCCTAACCCCCCGGTTCTGGTCACCAGGTCCCGTATAACCGGCCTGGTGACCAAAACCGGGCTAAAGCCGGCTCAGTAGCGGGCGCCCACCACCTGGGCGGCCAGCGGGTCGAGCACGGCGAGGTCGTCGGCGTCCAGCGTGAGGTTCACGGCGCCCACGTTCTGCTCGAGCCACTTGATCCGCTTCGTGCCGGGGATGGGCGCGACCTCGATGCCCAGCCGGGGCGCCTGCGCGTAGACCCAGGCGATGGCCACCTGCGCCGCCGGGACGCCGCGGGCCTCGGCGATCTTGCGGACGGCGTCGGCGATCGCCTGGTTGGCCGCCGCGGCGCCGCCGGCGAAACGCGGGTTGTGGCCCCGGAAATCGTCGGCCTCCAGCGTCGCGACGTCCACCGTGCCGGTCAGGAAGCCGCGCCCGAGGGGCGAGTACGGCACCAGGCCTACGCCGAGCTCGCGCAGCGCGTCCAGCACCACCGTCTCGACGTCGCGCGTCCACAGCGAGTACTCGCTCTGCACGGCGGCGATCGGGTGCACGGCGTACGCGCGGCGCAGCAGGTCGTTGTCGACCTCGGACAGCCCCAGGTGGCGGACCTTGCCCTCCTGGACCAGCTCGGCCATCGCGCCGACGGTCTCCTCGATCTCGGCGTCCTGTGCCGGGCGGTGCAGGTAGTACAGGTCGATGACGTCGACGCCGAGGCGAAGCAGTGACGCCTCGCAGGCCCGCCTGACGTAGGCCCGCTTGCCGCGGTAGGCCCGCTGGCCGTCGCCGATCGTGCGGTCGATGCCGAACTTGGTGGCGAGCTGGACCTCGTCGCGGTGCCCGGCGAGCGCCCGCCCGACGAGCACCTCGTTGTGGCCGGCGCCGTAGATGTCGGCCGTGTCGATGAACGTCACGCCGAGCTCGATGGCCCGCCGGATGGTGGCGATCGACTCGTCCCAGTCGGCCGGGCCGTAGAACTCGCTCATGCCCATGCAGCCGAGCCCCTGGGCCGAAACGGTCAGCCCGCCGAGTGAAACCGTACGCATCAACATGTTCCTTCCGCCGCCGCGCCTACCACGCGGCCGTAGTAGCTGATCTTGTTGTCCAGCAGCTGCAGGCACTCCTGGCGGTCGGTGATCGCCTGGACCACGACCTCGCGGTGCCGCTTGAGCAGTTCGAGCCGCTCCGGCTGCCCAGCGCCGGAGCGGACGAGCGCGGCGTAGCGCTGCATGTCACGCACCGACATGCCGGTGGCGCGCAGCTTGCTGATGAGGACGAGCCACTCCAGGTCGCGGTCGTCGAAGCGCCGCCGCCCGTCGGGTCCGCGGGCGATCGGCTGCAACAGCCCGATCCGCTCGTACCAGCGCAGCGTGTACTGGGTGAGCCCGCACTTCTCGGCGGCCTCACGGGTGGACCAGGTCGTCACATATTCAACGGTAGGTGTTAGAGCGCACTCCAACGCAAACCGGTTACCGGGCCGGCCGCACCTCGTACAGGAAGCACTGTGTCTGGGCCGCCCGGACGTGCACGAGGCCCACGTTCGGGCGGTCGAGCAGCTCGCGCAGCATGGGCTCGACGTCCTCGCCGCCCGGCACGAACTCGATGTCGTCGTAGTTCAGCGTCTGGTCGGCGTGGTAGGTGCGCAGGATGCGCGGGCCGGTCCGCAGCTCGGCCGGCAGCTCGGACGGGTCGGCGTAGCCGCCGCAGTCGTCGGCGTGGACGTATACGGGACCGACCTCGGCCCACGGTGACTGCGCGGTGAACGCGGCGTAGGAGATCAGCGCGATGCTCTCGCCCTCGGCGGCGACGCGCAGGCAGCACCGCAGTGGCTCCCAGCCGAGCGCGCCGTAGGGGCGGAACTCGTTGCCGTGCTCGTCCTTGCCGGCGGCCCGGACAGTCTGGAGACGGGACGGGTCGATCGCGATCACGCGCAGTTCGGTCATCCCTCCAGCGTGCGGGCCGGCCAGGTCACGCGCTGGCGGAAATCGGACGGAGCATCTCCCAGACGAGCAGCTCGCCCCGCGCCTCGACGTCGACCGCCTCGGCGCTGATCCGGGCCTCGTCGCCGGCGGCCAGCTCGGTGGCGCCGACCCGGGCCGTGCCGTCCGCCACGAACGCGTGCACGAACGGCGCGGCGGCCAATCGAGCCGCACCCGTCACGACGACGAACCGGGCACCCGGCACGTCCACCGCGCCGGTCCGGTACGCCGGCTCGCCGAGGGGAGCGTCGGCCAGCAGCCACATCTGCACGAACCGCAGCTCGTCGGTACCGCCGTTGCGTTCCTCGTGCTCGACGCCCGACCCGGCCGACAGGTGCTGAACCACACCGTGCCGTATAGCGCTCGCCCCGTCGTGCAGCAGCGTCCCGGACAGCACCCAGCTGACGATCTCCAGGCCGCGATGCAGGTGGCGGTCGAAGCCGGCGCCGGGCGCCAGCACGTGCACATCGTGGGCGATCAGCCGGCCGAACGACAGGTTGGCCGGGTCGTAGTGCGCGCCGGACGAGAACCCGTGCGTGGTGGTGATGCCGGGCATCGTCCTCACGGTCCGGTCGGCCGCCCGGCGGATCTCGATCACGCGCGCACCGAGTGGTCGGCCGCCCAGGCGAGCAGGTCGTCGGCCGCCCAGGTGTTGACGACCCGATCGGCCGGCACCTCGCACTGCTCGGCCCGCTCGCACCCGTAGGCCTGCCAATCGAGCTGGCCGGGGGCGTGCGCGTCGGTGTCGATCGAGAACAGGCAGCCGGCCTCGACAGCCATCCGCAGCAACGGTCTGGGCGGATCGAGCCGCTCGGGTCTCGAGTTCACCTCGACGGCCACCCCGAACCGCTCGCAAGCGGCGAACACGATCTCGGCGTCGAACTGCGACTCCGGCCGCCTACCGCGTCCGCCCCTGATCAGTCGCCCGGTGCAGTGCCCGAGTACGTCGGTGTGCGGGTTGGCGACCGCAGCGACCATGCGCGGGGTCATCTCGTCCGACGGCATCCGAAGTCCACTGTGGACACTCGCGACCACGAGGTCCAGGCGGGCCAGCAGGGCGGCCCTCTGGTCGAGCCGGCCGTCGTCGAGGATGTCGACCTCGATCCCGGTCAGGATGCGGAACGGCGCACCGCCGCCGGAGGCGGCAAGATCGGCATAGTCGTCGTTCAGCGCGGCCACCTCGTCGAGCTGGCGTTCCAGCCGGGCGGCGGTCAGGCCACGGGCGACGGTCAGCCGGGGCGAGTGATCGGTCAGCACCAGGTACTCGTGGCCGAGATCGCGCGCCGTCTCGGCCATCTCGCGGATGGGCGAACCGCCGTCGGACCAGTCCGAGTGCGTGTGGCAGTCTCCGCGCAGGGCGGCCCGCAACGCCGCCCCGCCCCGGGCGAGGGGCTTGGCCTCCGCCTCCAGGCGGCGCAGGTACGCCGGCTCCTGGCCGGCCAGCGACTCGGTGATGCACCGCGCCGTGGTCTGGCCGATGCCCGGCAGCTCGCGCAGCGTCTCGGCCAGCGCGCGGTCGAGCAGTTCTTCCGAAGGCGTCGACTCGGCCCGGTCGGCCGCCGATCGGAACGCCCGCACCCGGTAGGTCGGCTCGAGGGTGCGTTCGAGCAGGAACGCGATGCGCCGCAGGTCGGCGACCGGATCACGCGGGCTCACGGCGCCACGCTAGCGACTCCTCTCACGACCGGCCGCCCGGTGCGAGCCCGGCGTGGCAGGCTTCAACTCGTGAAGCCCGGCCACGACGAGCAGACGATCCGCCGCATCGAGCAGGCAGCCGGGCGTCTGGCGACCCAGGCCGTGGCCCGCATGGACGACGAGCTGCCGTGGTTTCGCACCCTGCCGGCCGACCAGCGCTCGTGGGTCACGCTCGTGGCCCAGGCCGGCATCGCGTCCTTCGTCGAGTGGATGCGCTCCCCCGACGACGTGCTGCGGCTGACCGGCGAGGTGTTTGCCGCCGCCCCGCAGGCGATGGCCCGGGCCGTGACCCTGCAGCAGACCGTCGAGCTGGTGCGCACCGCCATCGAGGTGACCGAGGAGCAGCTGCCCAAGCTGGCCACCACTCCCGAGGCCGAGGCGGCCGTGCGCGAGGAGCTGCTGCGCTTCACCCGCGAGCTCGCGTTCGCCAGCGCCCGGGTGTACGCCAGCGCGGCCGAGAGCCGGGGTGCGTGGGACGCCCGGCTGGAGGCGCTGGTCATCGATGGGCTGGTCCGCGGGGTATCCATCGCCGACGAACCGGAGAGCCAGCTGGCCGCGCTGGGCTGGCGCTCGACCGGGCCGGTCACGGCCGTGGTGGGCGCCGCGCCCGAGGAGGATCCCGAGGCGACGCTGTCCGCGGTGCACGTGGCCGCCCGGCGGCTGGGCTTCGACGTGCTGGCCGGCACGCATGGCGGGCGGCTGGTGGTCGTGCTCGGGAACATCGACGATCCGCTGGTCGCCGGCACCGGAATCCTCTCCGCGTTCGGCGAGGGCCCCGTGGTGGTCGGCCCGCGGGCCGGCGACGTCGGCGCGGCCAGCCTGGTGACGCGGGCCGCCCTGTCCGGGCTGCGCGCCGCGGTGGGCTGGCCGGCCGCGCCCCGTCCGGTAAGCGCCGACGCGCTGCTGCCCGAGCGCGCGCTGGCCGGCGACGCCGAGGCCCGCGAGGCCCTGATCGAGCACGTCTACCTGCCCCTGGCCAAGGCCGGCGACGTGCTGCTCGACACGGTCACGGCCTTCCTCGCGGCCGGCGGCGCGCTGGAGACGACCGCCCGGTCGCTGTTCGTGCACGCCAACACGGTGCGTTACCGGTTGCGCCGAGTCGGTGAGATCTGCGGCGAGGCACCTACCGATCCGCGCGGGGCGTTCACCATCCAGGTCGCGCTCACGCTCGGGCGTTTGGAGACATGACAAATACTTTGCCGTCCTGTTACTTGGTCTATCTCCTACAGCCATGGGCTTCACACCGGGGCAAGGCGGCCCCGGGTGTTGTAGGAGAGCTACAACAACCGCCCCGTGAACGCTGTGCGTGCCGCCATCGCGCCGTGACCGTCCGACCAGGGATCGTCACAGTGTGATCGCCGTTCTCGCGCCCGGACAGGGGGCCCAGAGCCCCGGAATGCTCAGCCCGTGGTTGGAGCTGCCCGGCGCGCAGGACCTGGTCGGCGAACTGGGCGAGGTCGCCGAGCTCGACCTGCTGCGGCTGGGCACCACCGCGGACGCCGACGAGATCAAGGACACCGCGGTCACCCAGCCGCTGATCGTCGCCCTCGGCGTGCTCGCCGCCCCGCACCTCGGGGTCGACGGCACGAGCGCCGGCGCATCGGTCATCGCCGGGCACAGCGTGGGCGAGCTGACCGCCGCCGCCCTCGCCGGGGCGCTCACCGCACCGGCCGCCGTGGGCTTCGCGGCCCACCGCGGGGCCGAGATGGCCGCGGCCTGCGCACTGACCCCCACCGGGATGTCGGCCGTGCTGGGCGGCGATCCGGACGAGGTGGCGGCCGGCATCGAGGCGGCCGGCCTGGTGCCGGCCAACCGCAACGGCGCCGGGCAGATCGTCGCGGCCGGCGCGGCTGATCAGTTGGCCGACCTGGCCGAAAGCCCGCCGGCCGGGGCCCGGGTCCGGCCGCTGTCGGTGGCCGGCGCGTTCCACACGAGCTTCATGGCGCCGGCCGAGACGGCGCTCAAGGCGTATGCAGCCACGCTGGATATCGCCGACCCGCACCACATCCTGCTGTCCAACGCGGACGGTGCCTCGGTGGCCAGCGGCGCCGAGCTGATCGCCCGGCTGGTCGCCCAGGTCACTCGACCCGTCCGGTGGGACCTCTGCCTGCGCACGATGCGCGACCTCGGCGTCACGGCGGCGATCGAGCTGCCCCCGGCCGGCACGCTGACCGGCATCGCCAAGCGTGAGCTGCCCGGCATCGAACTGCTCGCCCTCAAGTCGCCCGAGCAGCTCGACGCCGCGCGCAAGCTGGTCGACAGCCACCCCCAGCCCGGCCAGGGCGAGCACACGCCCGACTTCCAGGTGGCGATCGCCCCGGCCAAGGGCGTCTTCACCCGGGCCGAGGGCGTCGACGAGGGCGCCGCCGTCGCGCGGGGCGCCCTCCTCGGCGCCGTCCGCACGAACCGCGACGAGCACGCGGTCGTGGCCGGCAGCGCCGGGATCCTGGTCGAGTGGCTACGCAACGACGGTGACATCGTGGCGGCGGGACTGCCCATCGCCCGCCTGCACAGCGGAACGGAGCAGTAGTGCCTCTCAATGCGATCACCCCGTCCGTCACGGGCACCCGCATCCTCGGGCTGGGCCACTACCAGCCGGCCAACGTCGTCACCAACGACGACCTGGTGGCCCGCGGTGTCGACACCAACGACGAGTGGATCCGCACCCGGGTCGGCATCGTCGAGCGCCGCTACGCCGACCCGGACGAGACCGTCGTCGACATGGCCGAGCACGCCGCGTCGAAGGCGCTCGCGGCCGCGGGCGTCGGGCCGGACGCGGTCGACCTCGTGATCGTCGCGACCTGCACGATGAGCACCCCGGTGCCGGCCGCCGCGCCCGAGCTGGCCAGCCGCCTGGGCATCGCGGCGCCGGGCGCCTACGACCTGAACACCGGCTGCTCGGGATTCGTCTATGCGATCAACGCCGCGTCGGCCGCCGTCCTCGCCGGGCAGGCCCGCAACGTGCTGGTCGTCGCGTCCGAGCGATTCTCAGGCTGGCTGGATTTCAACGACCGCTCGACGTGCATCATCCTGGCCGACGGCGCGGGTGCCGCGATCGTGGGCGCCTCCGACGAACCGGCGATCGGGCCGATCGTGTGGGGCAGCGACGGCGCCCAGTCGCGCACCGTGATCATCGACGAGCAGTCGCGCACGTTCGCCCAGGAGGGCCAGACGGTCTACCGCTGGGCGACGTCGAAGATGCCGGCGATCGCACAGGAGGCCTGCCGCCGGGCCGGCGTCGAGCTGGCGGACCTGGCCGCGTTCGTGCCGCACCAGGCCAACCTGCGCATGATCGACGCGATCGCCAAGAAGCTGGGCGCGCCGAACGCCATCGTGGCCCGCGACGTCCAGGTGTCGGGCAACACGTCGGCCGCCACGATCCCGCTGGCGCTGTCGAAGATGGTCGAGCGCGGCGAGATCCCCTCAGGGGCGCCGGTGCTGCTGTGCGGCTTCGGCTCCGGGCTGGCCTACGCCAGCCAGGTCGTGCTCGCTCCCTGATACACCCATAGCCGTTCCGTCCACGGTGGACGGACCAGATAGGAAGGAACCAGCCAGTGGCTGCCTCTCCCGAGGAGATCCGCGCCGGACTCGCCGAGATCCTGCAGGAAGTCGCCGACGTCGCTCCCGAGGACGTGGTCGATGACAAGTCGTTCACCGATGACCTCGACGTCGACTCGCTGTCGATGGTCGAGGTGGCCATGGCCGCCGAGGAGAAGTTCGGCGTGAAGATCCCCGACGACGAGCTGCCCAAGCTCAAGACCGTCGGCGACGCCGTGAGCTACATCCAGAACAACGGCTGACCCAGCCGCTGATCACCCGCACCGTCCCGCTGCATCCCACAAGGAGACCGCGCTCATGACCGACGAGATCGTCGTCACCGGCCTCGGCGCCACCACACCCCTCGGTGGCGACGTCAAGTCAACCTGGGACGCCCTGCTCAACGGCCGTTCGGGCGTCGCCGCCCTGGCCGACGAGTGGGCGGCCGAGCTGCCCGTGCGCATCGCCGCCCGGATGGCCGTCGAGCCGTCCGAGCGCCTTCCCCGCGCCCAGGCCCGGCGAATGGACCGGGCCCAGCACGCGGCCCTGGTCGCCGCCGAGGAGGCCTGGGCCGACGCCGGGTTCGAGGGCACCACCGAAGACAACGGGCTGGTGCCCGAGCGCGTGGCGGCCGTGATCGGCACCGGCATCGGCGGCGTCACGAGCCTGATCGACCAGCACGACCTGCTGCTCGAGAAGGGCCCGAACAAGGTCAGCCCGATGCTGATCCCGATGGACATGCCGAACGGGCCGGCGGCCTACGTCGGCCTCAAGCTCGGGGCCCGGGCCGGGGTGTTCACTCCGGTCAGCGCGTGCGCGTCGGGCGCCGAGGCCATCGCCTACGGCCTGGACCTGTTGCAGCTGGACCGGGCCGACCTGGTCGTGGTCGGCGGCACCGAAGCGTGCATCCACCAGCTGACCATCAGCGGCTTCGCCCAGATGCGGGCGATGAGCACCCGCAACGACGACCCGGCCGGCGCCTCGCGGCCGTTCGACCGTGACCGCGACGGTTTCGTCATCGGCGAGGGGGCCGGGGTGCTCGTGCTCGAACGGCGCCGGGACGCCGAGGCCCGCGGGCGCACGCCGTACGCGGTCCTCGCCGGGGCCAGCGTCACCTCGGACAGCCACCACATCACCGCTCCCGACCCGGCCGGTTCCGGGCAGCGGCGGGCGATGCAGCAGGCCGTGGCGCGCGGCGGCCTGCAGATGTCGGACGTCGCGCATGTGAACGCACACGCGACGTCCACGCCGGTCGGTGACATCGGCGAGGTCAGGGCGGTGAACGCCCTGTTCGGCGAGCAGACGGTGGTCACCGCGACCAAGTCGATGACCGGCCACCTCATCGGGGCGGCCGGCGCGGTGGAGAGCATCGCCACCCTGCTGGCGGTCCGGGACGACGTCGTCCCGCCGACGATCAACCTGCAACACCCCGACGAAGAGCTGTCTGTGGACGTGCCGACCCAAGCCCGGTCGATGCCGGTGCCGGCCGCCATCTGCAACTCGTTCGGCTTCGGCGGGCACAACGCATCGGTCCTGTTCCGAAAGGCCTGATCATGACGCTCACGCTCGACGCTCCGACCGAGATCGACCCCCGCGACCCGGAAGTGCGCCTGTCCAAGCTGCTCGACCCGGGCAGCCTGCAGCCACTGCACGAGCGCGACAAGAGCGGCGTGTTCGCCGTCCGCGGCACGATCGACGGCGCGACCGTCACGGCGTTCTGCACGGACGCCACCGTGATGGGCGGTGCGATGGGGGCAGTCGGCTGCCGCTACATCGTCGACGCGATCGACACGGCGCTGCGCGAGCGGGTGCCGGTGATCGGGCTGTGGCACTGCGGCGGCGCCCGCCTGGCCGACGGCGTCGAGGCGCTGGACGCGGTGGGCCAGGTGTTCGCCGCGATGATCCGGGCGTCCGGGCGCGTGCCGCAGATATCGGTGGTGCTCGGCCCGGCGGCCGGGGGCGCCGCCTACGGCCCGGCGCTCACCGACCTGGTGATCATGTCGTCGTCCGGGCGGGTGTTCGTCACCGGACCGGACGTGGTGCGCAGCGTCACCGGCGAGAGCGTCGACATGGAGTCGCTCGGCGGCGCCGACACGCACGGGCGCCGCAGCGGCGTCGTGCACATCACCGTCGACACCGACGACGACGCGCTGGCCGGCGCGCGCGAGCTGACCGGCCTGCTCGCGCAGCAGGGCGCGTTCGAGCTCAGCCAGGTCGGCCCCGACCGCGACCTGACCGAGCTGCTGCCGGACAGCCCCAAGCGGGCCTACGACGTCCACCCGCTGATCAACGGCATCCTCGACGACGACACGTTCCTGGAGCTGCACACCAAGTGGGCGCCCAACATCGTCACCGGGCTGGGCCGGCTGACCGGGCGCACCGTCGGCGTCATCGCCAACAACCCGCTGCGCCTGGGCGGTTGCCTCGACTCGCCGTCGGCCGAGAAGGCCGCGCGCTTCGTGCGGATGTGCGACGCGTTCGGCGTGCCGCTGCTCGTGCTCGTCGACGTGCCGGGTTACCTGCCCGGCGTCGGCCAGGAGTGGGACGGCATCGTGCGCCGCGGCGCCAAGCTGCTGCACGCGTTCGGCGAGGCGGTCGTGCCGCGGGTGACGCTGGTGACCCGCAAGTCCTACGGCGGCGCGTACATCGCGATGAACGCCCGCTCGCTCGGCGCGAACACCGTCTACGCCTGGCCGGGCGCCGAGGTGGCTGTGATGGGCGCGTCCGCCGCGGTGGGCATCCTGCACCGCAAGAAGCTGGCCGCCGCCCCGCCCGGTGAGCGCGAGGCGCTGCACGCCGCGCTGGCCGCCGAGCACGAGCGCATCGCCGGCGGCGTCGGCCGGGCCATGGACATCGGCGTCGTCGACGGCGTGATCGAGCCGTCGCGGACCCGCGCCGCCCTGACCGAGGCGCTGGCCTCCATGCCGTCGGGCCGCGGCGCCCACGGCAACATCCCGCTGTAGGGCTGGCCTCGGCCGAGCGCATCCCCTGCAGCCCGCCGTTACCCGCGCTTCCCCTCCACTCCGACCGGATTTCGGCGCCGATCTTGGTTCGAGGGGAGGGGAAGCGGCCAACGCCCTCGGGCGGCCAGCTTTGGACGGCGATCTTCCTGCCCGGGTGGCCGGGAGGGCACGACCCGGGCAGGAAGATCGCCTGGCGCAGCTACACGAACAGGCCGGTTACACGACCTGGTGCAGCAACGTGACGGGGGCGCCGTCGCCCGCGTGCCGGTAGGGCTCGAGCTCGGCGTCCCAGGCCGATCCGAGCAGTTCGGCCAGCCCGTGCGCGTAGTCGTCGGCGGTCCGCGCCCGTGACGCCAGGCCGCGCAGCCGCTCCTCACCCACCACGACGTCACCGTTCGCCGAGACGGCGCTGCGGTGGAAGCCCCGGCCCGGGACATAAGCCAGCCGCTCGCCGTCGCTGACCGACGTGCCATCCTCGGTGATCTCGAAGACGATCATCGGCCAGGCGCGCAGCGACGCGGCCAGACGCGCGGCGGTGCCGATCGGGCCGGTCCAGCTCGCCTCGGCCCGCAGATGCGTCGGCGCGACCGGCTGAGCGGTCCACGACAAGCGCACCGGCCGGCCGAGCACTCCGGCGATGGCCCACTCGACGTGCGGCGCAATCGCCGAAGGGCAGCAGTGCATGAACACCACGCCACTGGTGGTGGCTGGTGCCGTGCGCCGGACGGTCGTCATCGCACACCTCCACTGATTCGACGGCGACGCCTTCCCCAACGCGCCCTGCACCAGCGGTGTGTGCGGTGCCATTGTGACTGATGGGGCCATGGTTGCGCCACACGACACGGTCCGCCCCCCGATTCACAGCGAGTTTCGAAGGCGCACCCTCCGGGCAAGACCACCCACAACACGCAGGCCGGACCACGTTGTCGGTGACTTACGGGAGCCTGAACATCGATGTAGGCCGGTGGCGTTTCGCGACCGGCCACGGTAAGCAGGATAGGGACGTGAGGAGCCACCGATGCCAGATTCCGCACCGTCCACCGAGGCCACGGTCCTCACCGGGCCTCCCGAAGACGCCGAGATCGTGCCGCATCGCGAAGCAGCCGAGGCGTTCATAACCCGGATCTGCTTCAAGATCGGCCCACCCCGACTGGTCGGCCTCGAGCTCGAGTGGCTCGTTCACGATCGTCGCAAGCCCGCTAGTCCGCTCTCCCCCGCCCGTCTCGCCGCCGCGCTCGGACCCTGGTGTCCGCCGACGTTGCAGGACTCGTTGCCTCCCCGTCCCGGCTGGCCCTGGCGTCCACCGGCGTTGCGCTCGCCGCTCGATCCCTCCCCGACACCCGCCACGATGCCCAACGGCTCGGCGGTGACTGTCGAACCGGGCGGGCAGGTCGAAATCTCCACCCGTCCCGCGGCCAGTCTGGCCGACTGCCTGGCTGATGCCGCCGCCGACGCCCGCCTGCTCGACGCGCGGGTGTCGAAGGCCGGGCTGGCCCTGCTCGGCGCCGGGGCCGACCCGCACCGTTCGCCCACCCGGTTGCTCGACGTGCCGCGCTATGCCGCCATGGAGGCGCACTTCGACCGGCGCAGCGCGTCCGGGCGCACGATGATGTGCGCCACCGCCGCCGTGCAGCCCAGCCTGGACGCGGGCCAGCCGGCCGGGGCCGACTCGTTCGTCGATCGCTGGCACACGCTGCACGCGGCCGGGCCGGCGCTGCTGGCCATGTTCGCCAACTCGCCGATGCTGGCCGGGCGGCCGACCGGGTGGAAGTCGGCCCGCCAGGCGGCCTGGCTGGATATCGACCCGTCGCGGACGGCCGCGCCACCGCCGGCCGCGGACCCGCGCGAGGCGTATGCGCGCTACGCGCTGAACGCACCGCTGCTGTGCATTCGGCGCGACGGCGCCTCCTGGTCGGCGCCGCCGGGGCTGACGTTCGCCGACTGGGTCGCCGGAGCGGTGACGCCGGCGCCCACGTTCGACGACCTGGCCTACCACCTGACGACCCTGTTCCCGCCGGTGCGGGCCACCGGGCACTTCGAGGTGCGCTACCTCGACGCCCAGCCCGGCGACGGGTGGGTGGTGCCGGCGGCCGTCGTCTGGGCGGTGACCGCCACGGCGCCCGTTCGCGAACGGGCGCGGGCGGCGGTCGAGCCGGTCACCGGCCGATGGGTCGATGCGGCCCGGTACGGCATGTCCGACATCGCGCTCGGGCGGGCCGCCCGCCAGCTGGCCGAAGTCGCACTGGACGGGCTGGCCGGCCAACCGGTCCAGATCGCCGACCGGGTCAGCGCCTTCGCCGAGCGATACACCTTGCGCGGGCGCGGGCCCGCGGACGATTGGGAGACTTCGTGAATCTCAAGGAGCACATAGCCAACGAGCTGATCCGCACCCGGCAGCGCAGCGACACGCTGACCGAGGCCGTCGACACCGACGACCTGGTGCGCCAGCACTCGCCGCTGATGTCGCCGCTGGTATGGGACTACGCGCATATCGGCAACCAGGAGGAACTCTGGCTGGTCCGCGATGTCGGCGGCCGGGAGCCGGTGCGCGCGGACATCGACAACCTCTACGACGCGTTCCAGCACCCACGTCGCGACCGGCCGCAGCTGCCGCTGCTCGGTCCGAGCGAGGCCCGCGACTACGTGGCCACCGTCCGGAACAAGGTGTTCGACGTGCTGACCGCCTCGGCGTTGGAGGGCCGTCGCCTGGTCGATCGGGGCTTCGCGTTCGGCATGATCATCCAGCACGAACAGCAGCACGACGAGACCATGATGGCCACCCACCAGCTGCGCGAGGGCGCTCCCGCGCTGCACGCCGCGCCGCCTCGTCCGGCCCGGTCGGCACAGCTGGCGGCCGAGGTGCTCGTTCCAGCCGGGACGTTCACCATGGGCACCGACGTCGAGCCCTGGGCGCTCGACAACGAACGGCCGGCCCGCATAGTCCATACCGCGGCGTACTGGATCGACACGGTGCCGGTGTCCAACGCCGACTACATCGCGTTCATCGACGACGGCGGCTACGACGATCCGCGCTGGTGGGCGCCGGCCGGATGGCAACACCGCGTCGAGGCCGGGCTGATCGGCCCGCTGTTCTGGCGTCGCGAGGGCGGGCAGTGGTGGCGCCGGCGGTTCGGAGTCGACGAGCCGGTGCCCCTCGACGAACCGGTGCAGCACGTGTCCTGGTACGAGGCCGACGCGTACGCGCGGTGGGCCGGCAAGCGGCTGCCGACCGAGTCGGAGTGGGAGAAGGCCGCCCGCTGGGATCCGGCCACTGGGCGTTCGCGGCGCTACCCGTGGGGCGACGACGACCCCTCGCCGGAACGGGCCAATCTGGGCGGTGCTTACCTGCAGCCGGCCCCGGTCGGCTCGTACCCGGACGGCGCCTCGCCGCTCGGCGTGCACCAGCTGATCGGCGACGTCTGGGAGTGGACGGGCAGCGACTTCACCCGCCCGCCCGGCTTCGTCGCCTTCCCCTACCGCGAGTACTCCGAGGTGTTCTTCGGCGACGAGTACAAGGTGCTGCGCGGCGGCTCGTGGGCGGCCGACCGGTCGGCAGTGCGCGGTACGTTCCGCAACTGGGACTACCCGATCCGGCGGCAGATCTTCTCCGGATTCCGCTGCGCCCGGGACGCCGGCGATGTGTAGGCATCTCGCGTATCTGGGCCCGCCCGTACCGCTGGCTACGTTGCTGCTCGATCCGCCGCACGGGCTGCTGCACCAGTCGTGGGAGCCGCGTCGGCAGCGGCACGGGCGACTGAACGCCGACGGGTTCGGCGTGGGCTGGTACGCATCCGACGACCCGGTGCCGGCCCGCTACCGCCGTGACCGTCCTATGTGGACGGACGCCAACCTGGCCGACCTGGCCCGGGTGATCCGATCGGGCGCGGTGCTGGCCGCCGTACGCTCCGGTACGGATGGTATGGGCCACGCCGAGGGCGCGGCCGCACCGTTCCGCGACGGGCGCTGGCTGTTCAGCCACAACGGGGCCATGTCCGGCTGGCCGGACTGCGCGTCGGCGCTCGCGGCCACGTTGCCGCCCGAGCGGTTGTTGCGGCTGGACGCGTCGAGCGACGCCGCACTGCTCTGGGCGATCACCCACACCGCGCTCGAGGCCGGCACGCCGATGCCCGAAGCGCTGCGGGCCACCGTCGCCGCGGCGGCGGCCTGCTCCCCCGACGCCCGGCTCAACTTCGTGGCGATCGACGGCGCCACCATCGCGGCCACCACCTGGGGCGACACGCTGTCCTGGCGGGCCGACCGCCGGGGCGTGTTCGTCGCGTCGGAACCCTCCGACGACGAGCCCGGGTGGCACGACGTCCCCGACCGAAGCCTGCTTACCGCCACGCCCGACGGCGTGCACGTCACCCCTTTGGAGACCGCTTCATGACGCTGATCGTCGACAACCACCTGCCCGCCGACTTCCTCAGCGCCGCCCTGCGCGCCGACGTGCTGCGCGGGCTGACGGCCACGCCGAAATGGTTGCCGCCCAAGTGGTTCTACGACGACCGCGGCAGCGAACTGTTCGACGAGATCACCCGGCTGCCCGAGTACTACCCGACCCGGGCCGAGCGGTCGATCCTGGTCGAGCGGGCCGCCGACATCGCGGCGCGCACCCGGGCCGACACGCTGGTCGAACTGGGCGCCGGCTCGGCCGAGAAGACCCGGCTGCTGCTCGACGCGCTACGCGGCGCCGGATCGCTGCGCCGGTTCGTGCCGGTCGACGTCTCGGAGGGCGCGTTGCGCCAGGCGGCCGCCGGCATCCTGGCCGACTACCCGGGCCTGACCGTGCACGCCGTCGTGGCCGACTTCGAGGAACACCTGGACCGGTTGCCCGACGGCGGCCGGCGGCTGGTGGCGTTCCTGGGCGGCACGATCGGCAACCTGGTACCGGCCGAGCGGGCCGAGTTCCTACGCTCGATCCGGGCGACGCTGGCCCCGGGCGAGTCGCTGCTGCTCGGCACCGACCTGGTCAAGAGCCCCGACGTGCTCGTCCCGGCCTACGACGACGCGGCCGGCGTCACCGCCGAGTTCAACAAGAACGTGCTGTACGTCGTCGACCGCGAGCTCAAGGCCGACTTCGACCCGGACGCGTTCGCGCACGTCGCCACCTGGAACGCCGAGGCCGAGTGGATCGAGATGCGGCTGCGCTCGCTGCGCGACCAGCGGGTACGGATCGAGCTGCTCAACCTCGACGTCGCGTTCGAGCGGGGCGAGGAGATGCGCACCGAGGTATCGGCGAAGTTCCGCCGCGAGGGCGTCGCCGCCGAATTGGACGCGGCCGGTTTCGACCTCACCGAGTGGTGGACCGACTCCGAGGGTCGCTTCGGTCTGTCCTTGTCAACGGCCCGCTGACTTCGCCACCGGCGGGGCCCAGCCGGGGCGTCGGATGAGGCAGAACGGATGGCCGGCCGGGTCGGCGTAGACGTGATCGCCGGCCGGCAACCGGCGCGCGCCGAGGGCCAGCACCTGCGGCCCGGCGACGTCGAGGTCGTCGACCATGACGTCGAGGTGGACCTGCTGCGGAACGACCGGGTCGGGCCAGGTCGGCGCGACGTGGTCGGGCGCGAGCTGGAAGGCCAGCCCCGAGGTCGTGTCGTTGCGGGCGACCACCACGAAGTCGTCCGACCGGTAGGTGATCGGCAGGCCGAGCAGCTCGGAGTAGAACTCGGCCAGCCCGCCCGGGTTCGGGCAGTCGATGATCACGTGGTGCAGGCGACCGATCATGAAGCGGGCGTGTCGAACTGCAGGTAAGCCAGCCCGCGGCCGTCCAGCCAGGTGCGGTCGGGGCCGGCCACGACCCGCAGCAGCACGGCGTCGCAGCCGGGGCAGCGCAGCACGATGCCCGGCGCCTGCTGGTAGGACTGCGCGGCACCGAGCGGGGCGGTCCGGCCACAGCCGGCGCACCGCCCCGTCGCCGCAGTGACGTCGACCGCGAAGATCGTCCGCAGCTGGCCGGCCGCGGCGTTGCCGTCGAGAGGTTTCATGACTGTCCTCCGAATCGCTCGGTGCGGACCCGGCCCGGATCGTGCCCGGCCGCCAGCAGCTGGTCGGCCACCGCCTCGACGAACGGGGTGGGCCCGCAGACGTAGCAGGTCGGCGCCTCGTCGGGCGCGAAGGTCGTGGCCGCGAGCAGTGCCGCGTCGATGCGCCCGGGCGGGCGGGCCCAGCCCGGTGGCGCCGAACGGGTGTAGACGAGGGTGAACGGCAGGCCGTCGGCGGCCCGGCGCTCCAGCTCGGACCGGTAGATCACCGACTGGGGCCGCCGGGTCGAGTACAGCAGCCGGAACGGCGCGGAGCTGGCCGCCGCCGTGCGGGCGCGCACCATCGCCATCAACGGCACGACGCCCGACCCGCCGCCGATCAGCTGCACCGGCTCGGTCTGCGCCGGTCGCCAGGCGAACCAGCCGCCGATCGGCCCGCGCACCTCGAGCTCGTCGCCGGCCGCGGCCACCCCGGCCAGGTACGACGACACCTCGCCGTCCACGACCGGCTCGACGGTGATCTCGATCCGGTCCCCGTCCGTGATGGTCGAGGCGCCCGGACCGACGGTCGGCGCGCCGTGTTCCGCGACCACCGACGCGATGGAGTACGAGCGCACCGCGGTGTAGCCGTCCGGGGCGGTCAGCCGAACGTCGACATGCTGGCCCGCGTCATGGCCCGGCCAGCCCGGCACGTCCAGCACGAGCGTGCGCGCCGTCGCCGTCTCGACGCGCACCTCCGAGACGGCCGCCATCCTCCACGTCAGTCGCCCCAGTACCGCTGCTCGCGCCATGGGTCTCCGTAGTTGTGGTATCCGAGGCTCTCCCAGAAGCCGGGCTGGTCCTGGAGGGTGAGCGTGATGCCACGCACCCACTTCGCGCTCTTCCACAGATACAGGTGCGGCACGAGCAGCCGGGCCGGCCCGCCGTGCTCGGGCGCGAGGTCGTCGCCCTCGTACGTGTACGCGATCCAGGCCTGGCCGTCGAGCAGGTCCTCGAGCGGCAGGTTCGTCGTGTAACCGCCGTAGGACAGCACGGACGCGTAGTCGGCGGCCGTCTCAATGCCCTCGAACAGGTCGTCGAGCGCGACGCCCTCCCAGGTCGTCGAGAGCTTGGACCAGCGCGTGACGCAGTGCAGGTCGACCGTGACCTGCCGGGTGGGCAGGGCATGCAGCGCGGCCCAGTCCCAGCGGTGCACGTCGCCCGTCTCGTTCGTGATCGTGAACTCCCACTTGTCGAGCGCGACCTTAGGGGTCGGCCCGGCCGACAGCACCGGGAAGTCACGGGTCAGGTACTGCCCGGGTGGCAGGTCGGTGCTGCTGTCGCGGCGCCGACCGGTGAAGCCCGGCGTGACGATGCCCATCGCGCAGCTACTTCCGGAGGAAGTCCATGAGCGCGGCGTTGAGCTCGTCGGGGTGCGTCCAGCCGATGTTGTGCGGACCGCCGGGCACCTCGACGAACGTCAGGTCCTTGATCAGCCCGGGCAGCCGCCGCGCAGTGTTGTCGATGGGCAGGATGCGGTCGGCGTCGCCGTGCACCAGCAGCATCGGGATGTCGATCTTGGGCAGGTCACCCCGGAAGTCGGTCAGCCAGGTGTCGACGCAGGCCAGCGACGCCGTGGCCGACGAGCCGGCGGCGACGTTGAAGCTGGCCGCCAGCGCCTGCTCGCTGATCCGGGTGCCCAGGTACATGTCGGTGTTGTAGAAGTTGTCGAAGAAGTCCTTGAAGTAGGCATACCGGTCGGCGACGACGGCCGCCTTGATGCCGTCGAACACGCTCTGGTCGACGCCCTCGGGGTTGTCGGCCGTCTTGAGCAGGAACGGCGGGATGGCGCCGAACAGCGCCGCCTTGCGGACCCGTCCCGAGCCGTACGTGCCCAGGTAGCGAGTGACCTCTCCGGTGCCCATCGAGAAGCCGGCCAGCACGGTGTCGTTCAGGTCGAGGTGGGTCAGCACCTTGTCGAGGTCGGCGGCGAACGTGTCGTAGTCGTAACCGGTGGTGGGCTGGCTGGACGCTCCGAAGCCGCGGCGGTCGTAGGTGATCACTCGATAGCCCGCTTCGAGCAGCACCGCCTCCTGGCGCTCCCACGAGTGGCCGCTGAGCGGATACCCGTGGATCAGCACGATCGGATCCCCCGAGCCGTGGTCCTCGTAGTAGATGTCGATGGGCGCCGAGTTCTCCTGACCGACGTTCACGTAGGGCATGGAAGGCTCCTAGGTCGCTGGATTGGGACCGAATCCCACGCTAGCCGGTCGGTCGAGCGGGCAAAGGGCTCATGCAACAGATTCGGCGCACGCCGCGTACTAGTTCATGCAGCGCACGCGAGAGGGGCACCGCATGACCGAAGCCGACAGGCCGGCCGAGTTCACCAGCTTCGTCCGGACGCACTGGTCGCAGTTGATGACGATCGCGGTCGCGGTCAGCGGGTCCCGGCACGAGGCGGAGGATCTCGTCCAGACGGCGCTCACCAACACGTACGCGCGGTGGCACAAGGTCCGCGACGGTGAGGCGCTGGCCTACCTGCGCCGCTCGATCGTCAATGCACACATCAGCCGCTGGCGACGCCATCGCGGGGCCGAGCTGACAATGGCCGACCCACCGGAGGCGGCCGTGACGGAGCGGGGGGCCGTCGCCGTCGACGACCGGCTCACGCTCGCCCCGCTGCTGCGCGACCTGCCGCAACGGCAACGGGCCGTACTCGTGCTGCGCTACCTGTGCGACCTCTCCGACGACGACGTCGCCGCCACCCTGGGCACGTCCACCAGCACGGTGCGCAGTCAGGCGGCGCGCGGGCTGGCCGCCCTGCGCCGCCGGGCCGGCGGCCGGCGCGAACCGGACGACGAACCCACCCAAGAACTCGTGAGCCTGTCCAGCATCTCCAGGGGGACCCGATGAGCAACCCGGAAGACGACCTCGCCCGCGACCTGCGGCGCGAGCTGCACGGCAACCTGGTGCCCTACGACCCGGGGCTGGCCCAGCACATGATCGACGAGGCGATCGCGGCCTCGCCGGTGCGCCGGCTGCTGCACTCACGGTGGACGATGCCGCTGCTGGCGTCGGGGGCCGTGGCTGCCGTGGTCGGCGGGGTCGCCGGAGCCGCCGCGCTGGAGCCGAGCGGCAAGCCGGCCGGACCGGGTGGTGGTCCGACGACGTCGGTCCGGCCGCCGGTACCCACTCCGGGCAGCTGCACGCCGGCGGCGACAGCGGTCCCGCCGCTACCGCCGGTGGCTTCCTCGAGGCCACGCCCGTCGTTCTCGCCGCCGGCGTCGACCGTGCCGTGCCTGCGGCCGGAGCCACCCTCGGCGTGCCCGACGCCGACGCTGCCGGTCGAAAGGCCCACCACGTCGGCTGCCGCGCCGGGGCGAACGGTGTCGCCGGGCGGCACTGCGTCGCCGGCGCCGTGCGCGGTGGTCATCGGGCCCGGCGGTACCTCCGCCGTCCCGCCGACGCTGCCGACCCACAAGGCGCCGCCGACGGCCATCACCCGGCAGGTGCCGCCGCAGGCTCCGTCGGCCGATCCGAGCACATCGGGCGGCACGCTTGCGCCGGTTCCGACGTCGAGCGGCGTACCCGGCCGGGGGTAGCGCTCACCAGCGGCCGAGGCGGACCGACAGCGCGGCCACGGCGGCGGCCCCGGCGGTCGAGGTGCGCAGCACCGGATCGCCCAGCCGGACGGCACGCCCCCCGGCGGCGGTGAGCGCGGCCAGCTCGTCGTCGGACACACCGCCCTCGGGGCCGACCACCAGCACGATCTCGCCGGTGCTCGGCAGCCTCACTGCGGACAGGGGCTCGGTGGCCGTCTCGTGCAGCACCAGCAGGGTGGCCGCGCGGGCGGTCAGGTCGGCGGTGCGGGCCAGCTCGGCCACGCGTGGCACCCAGGCCCGGCGACTCTGCTTGGCCGCCTCGGCCGCCGCCCGCTGCCACTTCGCCCGGGCCTTGACGCCCCGCTCGCCGGTCCACTGCACGATCGCGCGCGCGGCGGCCCACGGCACGATCTCGTCCACGCCCACCTCGGTCAGCAGCTCGACGGCCAGTTCGGCCCGCTCGCCCTTGGGCAGTGCCTGGGCGACGACGATGCGCGGATCGGGATGGGGAACGGTACGGCGGCCGGTCACGCGCAGGGTCAGCGAATCGGGGCCCGCCGCGTCGACCACGCACTCGGCCAGGGCGCCGCGACCGTCGCCGACCAGCACTGTCTCCCCGGTGCCGATGCGACGGACGAGGGCCGCGTGCCGGCCCTCGGCGCCGTCGAGGAGGATGACGTCGCCCGCCGGCAGCTGATCGACGAAGAACAGGCCGGGCGTCATCGCCCGCCGAACGCGTCCCGCATCTTGCTGAACAGTCCCGGCTTGGTGGTGGTGACGGCGACTTCCTCGTTGCGCAGCGCGGCGAACTCACGCAGCAACCGCTCCTGGGCCTCGTCCAGCCGGGTCGGCGTCAACACCTCGACGTGCACGTGCAGATCGCCGCGGGCGCTGCTGCGCAACCGCGGCACGCCCTTGCCGCGCAGGGTCAGCACCGCGCCGTTCTGGGTACCGGCGCGGATATCGAGCTTCTCGTCGCCGTCCAGGGTGGGCAGTACCAGGTCGGTGCCCAGCGCCGCGGCGGTCATCGGCAACGTGATCCGGCAGTGCAGGTCGGCGCCGTCGCGGGTGAACGTGTCGTGCTGCTGCTCGGCCACCTCGATGTACAGGTCGCCTGCGGGTCCGCCACCCGGGCCGACCTCGCCCTGACCGGACAGCCGGATGCGCATGCCGTCCTCGATGCCGGCCGGCACGTCGACGGTGATCGTGCGCCGGGCCCGGACCCGGCCCTCGGTGCCGCACGTCGGGCAGGGCGACGGGATCTGCTGGCCGGTGCCGGCGCACGAGTGGCAGGCCCGGGTCGTCATGACCTGGCCGAGGAACGAGCGCTGCACCGACTGGATCTCGCCGGCCCCGTTGCAGGTCTGGCAGGTTCGCGGCGACGTGCCGGGCGCGCAGCCGCTGCCCTGGCAGGTCTGGCACACGACCGCCGTCTCGACGCTGATCTCGCGGCGCACCCCGAACGCGGCCTCGGCCAGGGTGAGGTCCATCCGCAGCAGCGCGTCGGCGCCGGGCCGGACCCGGCTACGCGGACCGCGGGCACTGCCGCCGGCGGCGCCGCCGAAGAACGCCTCGAACACGTCGCCGAAGCCGCCGAACCCGGCGAACGGGTTGCTGGCCGTGCCCTGCCCGCCACCCGGCGCGAGCGGGTCGCCGCCCAGGTCGACGATGCGCCGCTTCTCCGGGTCGGAGAGCACCTCGTAGGCGGCCGTGACCTCCTTGAACCGTTCCTGCTCGGCCGGGTCGGGGTTCACGTCCGGGTGCAGCTCACGGGCGAGCTTGCGGTAGGCCCGCTTGATCTCCTCACCCGTGGCGTCCCGGCGTACGCCGAGCAGCGCGTAATAATCGCGGACGGTTTCGGCCACGGGCGGTTCCTTCTATGCGTATTGGCAATCACGGGCGTCGAGTGCCAGTGTACGGAGTTATGCGTCGGCGATGAGTTCGCCGACGTAGCGGGCGACGGCGGCCACCCGGGCCATGGTGTGCCCGTAGTCCATCCGCCGGGGACCCAGCACCCCGACCGCGCCCAGGGCCGATCCCCCGACGCCGTACCGGCTCGTGACCACCGACGTGGACTGCAGGCCCTCGTGCGGGTTCTCGTTGCCGATGCGCACCACGATCTGGCTGGAATGCACGGACTGGTCGAGCAGGCGCAGCAGCACGACCTGCTCCTCCAGCGCCTCGAGCACCGGCCGGATCGCCGGGAAGTCAAGGGCGTGCTCGGTCAGGTTGGCCGTGCCGCCCAGCACGATCCGGTCGCTGTGCTTCTCGACCAGCGTCTCGAGCAGCACCGAGCTGAGCGTGACGACCAGGCCACGCAGCTCGGGCGCTACCGTCTGCGGCAGATCGCTCACGATCTGCGGCGCCTCGGCCAGCAGCCGCTCGCGCAGCCGGCCGTTGAGCGTGCTGCGCAGCTCGGCGACCGCGTCCGCACTGACCGAGCCGGGCAGTTCGACCACCCGCTGCTCGACCCGGCCGGTGTCGGTGATCAGCACCAGCATCAGCCGGGACGGGTTCAGCGCGACCAGTTCCAGGTGCCGCACCCGGCTACGCGACAGCGACGGGTACTGCACGACCGCGACGTTGCGGGTCAGCTGGGCCAGGCTGCGTACCGCCCGGTGCAGCACGTCGTCGAGATCTACGGCGTTGTCGAGGAACGTCTCGATGGCCCGCCGCTCGGCCACCGACAGCGGCTTCACCGAAGTCAGCCGGTCGACGAACACCCGGTAGCCCGCATCGGTGGGAATGCGCCCCGCGCTGGTGTGCGGCTGGGCGATCAGCCCCTCTTCCTCGAGCGCGGCCATGTCGTTACGGATCGTTGCCGGTGAAACGCCCAGATGGTGCCGATCGGCCAAGGCCTTGCTGCCCACCGGCTCGCTGGTCGCGATGAAGTCCTCGACGATGGCACGCAATACCTCCAGCTTGCGTTCGTCGACGTTCACTTCACCCTCCGTCCGGCCACCTTCCAAGCTTAGAGTGCGGTCGGAGGCTGCCGCCCGTTGCGAGCGGTGATGCGGGCGGCGTCCGGCCGGGCGTGTGTGGAGAGCGATCCGCCGGCGCCAACTGCCGCCGACGACGACAACGCCGTCCGGGCCTCGTCCGGGCCTCGTCCGGGCCTCGTCCGGGCACTGCGCAGCCGGGCCGCGGAGTCCGACCGCGCTGTCCGAGGCTGCGCGGGGAGTCCGCACGATACGCTGACGGGCGCACCGTGATATTTCGCAGTATCTCTGGGCGGGGAAAGTGATCTTCAAGGCGGTAAGCAGTGGGCGGCCGTACCCGGACCACGGCCTGTCCACCCGCGACTGGGCCAGCGTGCCGCCGCGCTCCATCCGTCTCGACCAGCTGATCACCACCAAGCGCGAGCTGGCCCTGGACAAGCTCCTCGACGAGGACTCGACGTTCTTCGGCGACCTGTTCCCGCACGCCGTCCAGTGGCAGGGCGACATCTACCTCGAGGACGGCCTGCACCGGGCCCTGCGCGCGGCCCTGCAGCAGCGCACCGTGCTGCACGTGCGGGTGCTCGACCTGGACCAGCTCAGTCCCATGCGCACCGCCACCCCGGCCGAGTAGCGAGTCGGCGGCCGGTTTCGCCGCTTCCCCTCCACTCCGACCAAGAATCGTCCCGTATCTCCGTCAGACGGGAGGGGAAGCGAGATACCGGCGGACCCGGGCGGCCAGTTCGTCCGCGTTCGGCCGGACGTCGGCCCAGATCGCCCGGACCACGCGGTAGCCGAGCCGCTCGAGGCGATGCTGCCGGCGTTTCTCCCGCCACAGCTCGGAGTCCGTGTATTTGACCTTGCCGTCCGCCTCGAGCACGACCCGCTGTTCGCGCCAGAGCATGTCGACCCGGCACCACCAGCCGTCGGCCGGATCGACGATGCGCACTTGAAGTTCAGGCTCGGGCAGCCCGGCATCGAGCAGGCCGAGCCGGGTCAGCGATTCCAGTGGCGACTCGGCGAGCGGTGACGCCGAACCCGCTACGTCGCGCGCGGCCCGAGCGCCTGGCCAGCCGGCACATCGGCGCGCGGCGTCGACCAGTGCCGGCGCGGTGACCAGTCGCTCGCGCAGGGCCGCATCGGCAGCGACGAGTCCGGCCGCTCGATCCGATCGCGCCAGATCGGTGATCGTTCGCGTGACGGTGGTGACCGGCACCCCATACCACGCGACCACCTCGTCCTCGTCGAGCGCGGCGCCCCGAATCAGGGCAGCCCGTCGGGTCCCGAGCGCGACTCGTACGAGCGTCGTCAGCTCCGGCCTCCCGGGGCGTATGACCACCGGCAACCCGTGCAGCACCGCAGCGCTGCGGTGACTGACCACCTGCCCAGCCCGAGAGAATGCCGCGGCGGTGGCGGCGACGGCCAGGTCGGTGTCGCGGCTCGGCGGGATGAGCGCGACGACGCCCCGACCGGCGACACTCCAGATGCGCCGACGGACCCGGCGTCGCGCCACGGCGTCGGGCAGACCGCACGCGCGTAGCTGGACGCGGCTGACCACAAAGCCTTGTCGCAGCGCGCGCTCGACGACTGCCCCCATCGGCGGACACGCCCGAGCAGCGGTCAGCTCCTGGGCGCGCGCCGCCCACGCCGCCTGCCAGCTGGCCGCCGGCCCGACGACCGCACCAGTACGGGCCGATAGCACGACGTGGTCGAGGTACCAGTCCGGATCGGGCAGCGCGGAACTCATCCGGTGATCGTGGCCGAGTCGCGGACGTCGCGGCGTTGTCCGTCCACAGGCGCCCGCTTCCCCTCCCTTCCGACCGAGAATCGTCCCGGATCTTGGTCAGACGGGAGGGGAAGCGGGACAGTCAGCCGCCGCGACGTCAGCTGACCCCGGACGGCTAACTGAGCAGGTCGCGAACCACGGCGTCGGCCAGCAGCCGGCCGCGCCGGGTCAGCAGGACCCGCCCGGCGGTGAACGCGTCCGAATCGACCAGCCCCCAGGTCACCAGCTGCGGCACCTTGGCGTGCGCCTCGCGGGGCACCTCGAGCATCGACAGCCCCTCACGCAGCCGGATGCCGAGCATGATCCGCTCCATCAGCCGGGCCCGGTCATCGAGCTGCTCGCGCCCGGCGGCCGGGCTGCGTCCCGATTCGAGCATCGACGCGTACCGGACCGGATGCTTGACGTTCCACCAGCGCACGCCGCCCACGTGGCTGTGCGCGCCCGGGCCCACCCCCCACCAGTTGCCGCCGCGCCAGTACAGCTCGTTGTGCCGGCATCGCGCTTGCGGCGACTTCGCCCAGTTCGACACCTCGTACCACTCGAACTCGGCCCGGCTGAGCGCCTCGTCGGCCTGGGTGTAACGGTCGGCCAGCACGTCGTCGTCCGGCGCCGGTACCACCCCCTGCGCGACCTGCCGGGCCAGCGCCGTGCCCTGCTCGACCACCAGGGCGTACGCGCTGATGTGATCGGGCTGGGCCGCAATCGCCGCGTCCAGCGAGGCCTGCCAATCGGCCTCCGTCTCGTAGGGCGCACCGTAGATGAGATCGAGGTTGACGTGTTCGAATCCGGCGGCCCGCGCCTCGGCCACCGCCTCTTCGGGACGCCCCGGGCGGTGCCGGCGGTCGAGTACCTCCAGCACGCGGGGCACCGCCGACTGCATGCCGATCGACACCCGGGTGAAGCCGGCCGCCCGCAGCCGCTCGAAGTAGGCCGGTGTGACCGACTCGGGGTTGGCCTCGGTGGTGATCTCGGCGCCGTCCTCGAGTCCGAACACGTCAGCGACCTCGCGGACGATCACCCCCAGGTGCTCAGCCGGCAGCAACGTGGGCGTGCCGCCGCCGAAGAAGATCGTCGAGACGGGCGGGACGCCGCGGCGCAGCACGTCCCGCGCCAGGCGCAGCTCCATGATCACCGTGTCTGCGTACCCGCCGCGGCTCACGCTCGGGCCGAGCTCGGCGGCGGTGTAGGTGTTGAAGTCGCAGTAGCCGCATCGGGCAGCGCAGAACGGCACGTGGACGTAGACGCCGAACGGGTGCTCGGTCAGCTCGTCCAGCGCGGAGTGGGGCAGCCGGCCGTCCGGCGGTGCGGGATCACCGGCGGGTAACGCAGAGGGCACCCATCCAGTGTTAATCAGCCGTGGGTGCAGCCGGGGTAGCGACCCACGGTGACCGGGCGATCGGTGTCCGCGGTATCTGTCACAGCGATGTCGAGCGCCTCGGCCACCGAGACGGGCAGATCGGCCGGCACGCGCAGCCGCACCGGCCCCGGCGGCAGCCAGGACAGGTCGCGAAGCACGTCGATCAGGGCGTCCAGGTTCGGGGCGGCCCAGTCCGGCGCCTCGACGGCGACGTAGATCGCCCGGATCGCATCCGGCTTCGTCGCTGCCGGGGCGACGTCGCGCGTGGTCATCGCGTCACGTCCACCCGTTGGAACGACTCGTAGTGGTCGGACGTGTAGTAGAACTCGCCGTTCTTGCCCGCGATGATCCGGCGGGCCCCGCGGTCGGACGAGCCGGGTGTGGCGACCGTGTACTCGTGGTAGTAGCCGCCCGGTTCCGACGGCAGCCGGTGCTCGGCGTTGTTGAAGACCTCGCCGTCCTGCCGGTACGGGAACGGCCCGCCGGCCTGGATGAGGTGCACGGTGTCGGCCGCCTGTGCCGGCAACGCCGAGAGCGCGACGGTGCCGCTGCGCAGCCCGGTGTGGTGGTCGTCGCCACGGGCCGCGTTGATCGCGTAGCCGATCGCGACCGCGGCGACCAGGGCGATCAGCGCGACTTGCGGGCGGCGCAGGCGACGGAGCCGGCGCAGGCGGGACGGCACATAGGAGACTCTAGTTAGATCGCCTCATGAGCTCTCTCATCGCGCAGACGATCACCATCACCGGCCACGGCGGCGACGAGATCGAGGCCTACGAGGCTCGCCCGGCCAGCGGCCACCGTCGGGGTGGCATGGTGGTCATCCACCACCTGCCCGGCTACGACCGCGCGACCAAGGAGATCGTGCGTCGATTCGCCGAAATGGGTTACGACGCCGTGTGTCCCAACCTGTTCCACCGCGAGGCTCCCGGCGCCGCCCCGGACGACGCGGCGGCGGCCGCCCGGGCCAAGGGTGGGCCGCCCGACGAGCGGGTGGTCGGCGACGTCGCCGCGGCGGCAGCCCACCTGCGCGCGCTGGACAGCTCCAACGGCAAGGTCGGCGTGATCGGCTTCTGCTCGGGTGGCCGGCAAACGGTGCTCGTGGCGTGCAGCACGCCGGTCGACGCCGCGATCGACTGCTACGGCGCTTACGTCATCGGCGACGCCCCGGCCGAGTCCCCGGTCAGGATGACCAACCTCGAGGCGCTGCTGCCGAACCTGGGGTGCCCGCTGCTCGGCCTGTTCGGCAAGGACGACAAGCGCCCGTCACCGGGCGACGTCGAACGGCTCGCCGAGATCCTGACCGCGAACGGTAAGGACTTCGAGTTCCACAGCTACGACGGCGCCGGCCACGCGTTCTTCGCCGTCGACCGCCCGGCCTATCGCGTCGAGGCCGCCGTCGACGGCTGGGAGAAGATCACCGACTTCCTGAACCGTCGCCTGCACTGAGGAGCGCCATGTGCACCTACATCACCGAGACGATCGGCATCGCGGGTAGCGGCAAGGGCCCCGACGGCTGGTTCCGAGTGACCGACGCCACCGTGTACTTCGACCACCCCGTTCACGCGATGGCCGACCACACGCTCAACATCAACTTCGCCAATCCGGCGAAGGGTCCCGCCTCGCGGGTGGCCGTCGAGCTCACCGCCGAGTCGGCCCGCGCGCTCGTGGCCGCGATCCAGTCGACGCTGGACGCGGTCCCGGCTGATCTGACGACGTAGCGGCTACGGCTTCGGTCCGGCGATGTTCACCAGCCAGGTGATGCCGAACCGGTCGACGCACATGCCGAACGTGTCGCCCCAGGGCGCTTCGTCCAGCGGCATGGTGACCGTGCCGCCGTCGGACAGCTTGTCCCAGTAGCCGCGCAGCTCGGCCTCGTCGGCCGACTCGCCACTGAGCGAGATGGAGAAGTTGGTGCCGGGCGTGTACTCCATGCGGTTCGGCGTGTCCGACGCCATCAGGGTCAGCCCGCCCGGAACCTCCAGCGCGGAATGCATGATCTTGTCCTGCTCGGCCGGGTCGTCGCTGGCCCCGAACTCGGCGAATGTGCTGGTGGACAGCTCGCCGCCGAACACGGAGTGGTAGAACTCCATCGCCGAGCGGGCGTTGTCGCGGAAGCTCAGGTACGGATTCAACTGGACGCTCACGGGTGGTCCCCCTCTACGAGTCGGTGAGCCGAATGCCGTTGAAGACGCCGATCTGTTCGTTGTAGAGCTCGATGCCGGCACCGTTGGGATCGCGCATATACAAGCTGTCCTCGACGCCGCGGTCCGGACCGAGGTAGTCGATGCCCCGCTCGTCGAGGGCCTGCTTGGCCGCGTCGAAATGCTCGCCGTCGACCGAGATCGCGATGTGCTGGATGCCGCCGATCGTCTCCTGGAAGTCGGGATGATCGTGCCCCGGGAAGTCGAAGAACCCGAGCAGGTTGCCGTGCCCGACGTCGAAGAAGAAGTGCGTCGACCCGGCATAGTCGCGGTTCTCGACCATCTCGACCAGCGGGAAGCCCAGCATGCCCTGGTAGAAGTCGATCGTTTCCTGGACGTCGCGGCAGATCAGCGCGACGTGGTGGACGCCGCGGGCGGTCGAGGCACCGGGCGTCTCCTTCAGGTACTTGCGGCGAAGCTGTTGGCGGCGCTCGCGGACCCGCTCGAGCTCCGCGCCTTCCGGTTCAGGCATGCTCGGTCCCTTCGACCAGGCCAGCCTAGTTCGGATGAATGATCGTGACACCGTCGATCGGGGCCGTGCCGAGTGCGGCCAGCTCGACGGCGGCCTCGTCCAGGCCGATCACTCGTCGCACGAGCCGGCCCGGGTCCAGATCGCCGGACGTGACCCGTTCGAGCATGGCCGGGTAGTCGCGGGCGGCCATGCCGTGGCTGCCGATGAGCGTCAGCTCGCGGGCGATCGCCTGGCCGATGGGCCGGGCCGGGATCGTGGCGGCCGCGCCGAGGAGGCCGACCTGTACGTGCCGCCCGCGCCGGGCCAGCCCGCCGACCGAGTTGGCCAGTGTGTCCGGACCGCCGATGGCGTCGATGGACGCGGCCGCCCCGCCGCCGGTCAGCTCGCGAATGGCGCGCACGCATCCGTCCGGCTCCAGCACCGCCTCGGCGCCCAGCTCCTCGGCCCGGGCCCGAGCGGCCGGCGTCGGGTCGACGGCCACCACCCGGGCGCCACCGGCGACCGCGATCATGACCGCGGAGAGGCCGACACCACCACAGCCGTGGACGGCCAGCCACTCGCCCGGCGCGAGACGGGCGTGATGCACGACGGCGCGGTACGCCGTGGCGAACCGGCAACCCAGGCCGGCCGCCGTGTCGAAGTCCATGTCGTCGGGCAGCCGCACGACGTTCAGGTCGGCCACGTCGATCACGACCAGTTCGGCGAACGAGCCCCAGTGCGTGAATCCCGGCTGTTGCTGTCGTTCGCAGACCTGCTCCTCACCCCGCCGGCAGGTCGGGCACCGGCCGCAGGCGCACACGAACGGGGCGGTCACCCGATCGCCCACCCGCCAGCGGCGCACGTCCCGGGCCACCTCGGCGACCACGCCGGCGAACTCGTGACCCGGCACGTGCGGCAGCCGGATGTCCGCGTCGTGGCCCAGCCAGCCGTGCCAGTCGCTGCGGCACAGCCCGGTGGCCGCGACCCGCAGCAGCACGCCGTCCGGCGGGCAGACCGGCTCGGGCACGTCGCGCACGGACGGGGGCGCGCCGAACTCGTCGAACACCACCGCGCGCACGCTCAGACCGCCGGGAAGTTGTTCGGCCGGCAGAAGGACTCCTCGGCAATGAGCCGGCGGAAGTTGTCCGGCCCCATCGCAGTGAGCATCGGGCCCATCTGGCTCTCCTGGCGGAGCATCGCGCGGTACTTGCGATCGAGAATGTCGCCCTCGTGCACGACGTGGATCGAGCACCCCTCGGCCGGGACGGTGACCGGCTCGCGGTCGGCCATCATGACCGACTCCGGGTCGACGTAGGTCGAGACCATGGCGACCCATTCCGGCGTCGTCGCCGCGTAGTGCAACTCGGCGTCGGTGCCGGCCACGGCCGCCGTGGTCCACCGCGACACCGAGATGTGGTCGGTGTGGTAGGTGCCGCCGTCCGGGCCGAACGTCAGGACGGTGTCCGGCCGGACGGCGTCGACGATCTCGCGCAGCCGGGCCACGGCCACATCGTCCGGGACGTCGGCGCAGCCGCCGTCCGGGTAGTCCAGCCAGACGTGCTCGGTCACCCCGATCTCGGCCAGGCAGGCGGCCAGCTCCTTCGTCCGGACGTCGGCCAGCGGCGGTCCGGGCGGCCAGCGTTCGGGGTCGGTCGAGCCCTGCTCGCCGCGGGTGGCAGTGACGCACACGACCCGCTGACCGGCCAGCACCGCGGCGGCCATGATGCCGGCGCAGCAGTAGCTCTCGTCGTCAGGATGCGCCCAGATCGAGAGGATCGTGCCCAGATCGGCACTGTTCCCGGCACTCACGACGGCCCACCTCCAGGCCGAGGATCGTAAGCCACGGCCCGGCCGGCGTCAGCTGCCGTCGGGGTAGCCGCCACGATGCGACACCATCGGGTACTGCGGCAGCGCGGCCGCGGGATCGCGCAGCAACGCCGTGGTCGCTGCCGCGTACGGCGGATTGGCTCGCCATCCGTCGGGGTACGGTCGCAGTCCCCTCGCTAGCCGATCACGGTCGCCGATCAGCTCGATCAGGTGCGCGCGCACGGCGTCGACAGCCGGATCCGACCAGGCGCGGTCGGTGTCCCGCAGCAGCCGGTGGTATTTGTCGCGAGCCCGTTTCCCCTTGTCGACAAGGCGAATCTGTTTGCCGCGACCGGCCGACGGAGCGGGCTCGACAACCGCCAGCTCGTGCCGTTCGAGGAAGCCGGCCGAGACGCTGACCGCCTCACGCGACACGCCGGTCAGCGCCGGCAAATCGCGCAGCCGAATCCCATCCGTCGACAGCACGCGCAGCAGGTTGGCGCACAGCGCCAGCGACAGTCGCGACTCCTGCTCGAAGTCGTGCGCGAACGCCAGCAGGACCCGCGACAGCAGCGCCGACAGGTCCGGGGCGATCTCAGGACGCGGCCGGGCCAACAGCTGGTCGGCCGGGTCGACGCGGTACACGCCGGCCACCGGCAGGTACCAGGGCAGCAACGGGTCGAGGCGGTCGGCCACATCGGACAGGGCGTCGTTCAGGCCGGTCAGCAGATCGGCGCCGAACCGGTCCGACCACCGCAACTCGATCTCGGCGGCCAGAGGCGCCCACACCCGCCGGGCCCCCTGACCGGCCCGGGTCAGCCGGACGATGCCGTCGTCCACCGTCACGTAGCCCCACCGCTGCAGGCCACCCAGGTTGACCAGCCGGGCCAGGTCGTCGACCTCGGTCAGGGCAACGCCGCCCGCGTCGACGAAGCGCAGGAAGTTGGCCCACATCGCCAACGACACCAGCCACGGGCCCTGCCCGGAATGGGCCTGCGGTCCGCGGGCGGTGCGGTGCGGCATCCGGTGCTCGAACTCGTTGTCGAACTCGATCGTGAACGCGATCAGCGCGCGCGACAGCAGGGTGGGCAACTCGGCCGGCACGCGCACACGCTACGGCGGGCGGCTCGGTAGCGTCGAGCGGATGTTCACTGTCGAGCGGCGCGACCGGGTTCGGAACGACTTGCTCGCCCGGGCCCGCGCGGACGAGCGCATCGTCGGGGCAGCCCGCACCGGCTCGGCCGCCCGGGGCGCCGAGGACCGATGGTCGGACATCGACCTGTTCCTGGGCGTACGCGGCGATATCGACGTGGCCATCGGCGACTGGAGCGACGCGCTCTACGGCGAGTACCAGGCCGTTCACCACTTCGACCTGCCGGCCGGATCCGTCACCTACCGGGCGTTCCTGCTGCCGGACGGCCTGGAGGTCGACCTGGGCTTCGCGCCGGCCGAGCGGTTCGGGCCGGTCGGCGACGGCGCGTTCGACGTCGTGTTCGGCGATCCCGTCGCGCGACGGCCCGGGCGCACCGACACCGATCACCTGGTCGGGCTCGGTTGGCACCACGCCCTGCACGCGCGGGTCGCAATCGAGCGGGGCCGGTTCTGGGTGGCCGAGCAGTGGATCAGTGCGCTGCGCGATCACGTCATCACCCTGGCCTGCATCCGGCACGGGCTGCCGTCGGCGTACGCCAAGGGCGCGCACGCGCTGCCGGCGGACGAGCGGGCCGGGATCGGCGACGCGCTGGTGCGGGGCCTCGACCCGGCTGAGCTGACCCGGGCCCGGTCGGCCGCCGTCCGGGCGTTCCTGGCCGAGCTTCGTCACATCGACTCGGACTTGACCGCCCGTATCGCCCGGACGCTCTAGGGGTCGCTGCCGACCCCGCCCGTCGCAGCAGAGCATGGGTCGGCCGCGTCCCCTAAGGTCGGGCCCATGCGAGCCGCGTACGCCTCCGCCCCGAATCCGGACGATCCGTTGGCGGGCCTGGTCGTCGGCGAACGGCCCGATCCGGTGGCGCCCGCGGGCTGGACGACCGTCGCGGTCAAGGCGGCCAGCCTCAACCACCACGACCTGTGGACGCTGCGCGGGGTGGGCATCAGCGGCGAGCGGTTCCCGATGATCATCGGCTGCGACGCCGCCGGCATCGACACGTCCACCGGCGAGGACGTGGTGGTCCACTCGGTCATCGCGTCCGACGCCTGGGACGGCGACGAGACGCTCGACCCGAAGCGCAGCCTGCTGTCCGAGAGGCACCAGGGCACCTTCGCCGAGCAGGTGATCGTGCCGAAGCGCAACGTCTTGCCCAAGCCGGCCGAGCTGTCCTGGGCCGAGGCGGCGTGCCTGTCGACCGCGTGGCTCACCGCCTACCGGATGCTGTTCGTGAAGTCGGGACTTCAGCCCGGGCAGACGATGCTCGTGCAGGGCGCATCCGGCGGCGTGGCGACCGCGGCGATCATGCTCGGCCGCGCCGCCGGCTACCGGGTGTGGGCCACGGCGCGCACCGAGGCCAAGCAGGCCGCCGCACTGGACCTCGGCGCGCACCAATCCTTCGCGTCCGGTGCGCGGTTGCCGGAACGGGTCGACGTCGTGATCGAGACGGTGGGCCAGGCGACCTGGGCGCACTCGGTGAAGTCGCTCAAGCCGGGTGGGCGCATCGTCACGTCGGGCGCGACGAGCGGCGCCGGCCCTGCGGCCGAGCTGAACCGGATCTTCTTCCTGCAGTTGTCGGTGGTCGGCTCCACGATGGGCACCAAGCCCGAGCTGGCCCAGCTGATCGCGTTCCTGCGCGACTCGGGGCTGCGCCCGCACATCGACCGGACGCTGCCACTGGAGTCGGTCGGCGACGGGCTGGCCGCAATGGCCGCAGGCGAGCTGATCGGCAAGATCGTCGTCGAGGTCTGACGCCGTGCGCTGGCCGGTATCCGTCAAGGGCGTCGTCTGGGTGGGCGACCGCGTCGTCCTCGCGCACAACTCGCGGAAGCAGTGGGAGCTGCCCGGCGGGCGCCTGGACCGGCACGAGTCGATGGAGGCCGGCCTGGCGCGCGAGATCCGCGAGGAGACCGCCCTGGATGCCGTGATCGGCCCGCTGGTCGGCGCGTACGTGTTCGACGCCATCCCGCACAAGCGCGTGGTGGTGCTCGCCTACGGCTGCGCGGCCGGCGCCGAGCAGGCCCCGAGCGCGTCGGCCGAGCACAGCGAGGTGACCCTGTTCGCCGCCGCCGAGCTGGCCGACCTGGTCATTCCCGAGCGGTACCGCGACGCGATCGCGCACTGGTCGGCCGACGACGCGGCGCAGCTGCTGCAGTGATCACGGCCGTGGTGTGCGCCGCGTTCGACCGGGCCACCGACGAGGCGATCCTCGCCACCCGCGAGGTGGTCCGGGCGGCCGGCATCCGGCTGCCGGATCAGCCGCCGCATCGCCCGCACTTCAGCCTGGCCGCCGCCCGGGTTCCGCGCGAGGAGTTGCCGCGCGTGCTCGAGGTGGCCTTCGGCGTCGCCGCACAACACCGGCCGTTCCCGGTCCGGCTCGACGAGGTGGGGCGGTTCGGGCGGGCCGGGGTGGTGTGGCTCGGCCCGTCGGCCCGGTCGGGCGTCCTGGCGCGACTGCAACGAGACGTCGACGCGGCGCTGCAGGCGGCGGGCTGGCCCCGCGCGTTCGGCGAGCGCAGCGACCCGACCCAGTGGGTGGCGCACTGCACGCTGGCCACCCGGGTCCCCAAGCCGCAGCTGCGGAACGTGCAGGCGGCCGTGCGCGAGCGGTACGCGCCGATCGCGGCGCGCGTCGACGCCCTGGCGACGATCCTGGTCGGCGGGCGCGGCGATGTCGGGCACGCCCCGCTCGGCTGATCAATCCCGAAAAGGGAAGGTGCGGTCGAAGGACCAGCCGCCGGCCTGACGCACGACGAGGCTCAGCTCGCCGATCGTCGAGGAGATGGGCAGCGCCCGCTCGATGTCGGCGACGACGGGGCCGAGCTCGTGCGGGTCGGTGGTGTCGGCCACCGTCAGGTGCGGCACCGGCGCGTCGCCGTACTGGCCGCCGTAGGGCGGGTAGTCGGGCCAGCGGGCCGTCACCGCGGCGATCAGCGCGAGGATCGGCCGGCTGGGCTGAGGGTCCAGCCACAGCACCTCGGGGAACCGGCCGACCCCCGCGAAGGTCAGCTCGATCGGATCGGTGGCGGCCGCGATGTCGGCGACGGCCCGGTGGTCGTCGTCGGTGAGCAGCCCGGCCGGGACCCACGGGTACAGCACCGTGACGTGCGCCGGCACGCCCAGCGGCGCCACCGAGTCGTAAAGCTCTCGCCACCGGCCGATCGCCGGCTCGACTTCGGGCACCAGCAGGATCAGCCCGGTATCGCCGACCTGTGCGGACGTCATTACCGTTTGGGGGCGTCGGCCGTCTCGCCGGTCGAGAGCGCGGCGATGAACGCCTCCTGCGGCACCTCGACCCGGCCGACGACCTTCATCCGCTTCTTGCCCTCCTTCTGCTTCTCCAGCAGCTTGCGCTTGCGGGTGATGTCACCGCCGTAGCACTTGGCCAGCACGTCCTTGCGCAGCGCGCGGATGTTCTCGCGGGCGATCACCCGGCTGCCGACCGCCGCCTGAATCGGTACCTCGAACTGCTGCCGGGGAATCAGCTCGCGCAGCTTGGACGCCATCGCCGTGCCGTAGCCGTAGGCCTTGTCCTTGTGGACGATGGCGCTGAACGCGTCGACCGCCTCGCCTTGCAGCAGGATGTCGACCTTGACCAGGTCGGATAATTGTTCGCCGGCCGCCTCGTAGTCCAGCGACGCATACCCCCGGGTACGGGACTTCAGCGCGTCGAAGAAGTCGAAGATGATCTCGGCCAGCGGCAGCGTGTAGCGCAGCTCGACGCGCGTCTCGGACAGGTAGTCCATGCCCTTGAGGGCGCCCCGGCGCGACTGGCACAGCTCCATGATCGCGCCGATGTACTCGCTGGGCGCGATGATCATCGCGTTGACGATCGGCTCGTACACCTCGGCGATCTTCTTGCCGCTCGGCCAGTCCGACGGGTTGGTGACGACGTGCTCCTCACCGTCCTCGAGCACCACCCGGTAGACGACGTTCGGGGCGGTCGAGATCAGGTCCAGGTCGAACTCGCGCTCCAGGCGGTCGCGGGTGATCTCCAGGTGCAGCAGGCCGAGGAACCCGCAGCGAAACCCGAAGCCCAGCGCCGCACTCGATTCCGGCTCGTACACCAGCGCGGCGTCGTTCAGCCGCAGCTTGTCCAGGGCGTCGCGCAGCAGCGGATAGTCCGAGCCGTCCATCGGGTAGAGGCCGGAGTAGACCATCGGCTTGGGGTCGCGGTAACCGCCGAGGGACTGCCGCGCCGGCTTCGCCGCATCGGTGACCGTGTCGCCGACCCGTGACTGGCGCACGTCCTTCACGCCGGTGATGAGGTAGCCGACCTCGCCCACGCCCAGGCCGTCGGTCGGCTTGGGCTCCGGCGAGATGACGCCGACCTCGAGCAGTTCGTGCGTGGCGCCCGTCGACATCATCTTGATCCGCTCGCGCGGTGAGATGTGCCCGTCGACCACCCGGATGTAGGTGATGACGCCGCGGTAGATGTCGTAGACCGAGTCGAAGATCAGCGCCCGGGGCGCGGTGTCGGCCTCGCCGGTCGGAGCCGGCACGTCACGGCAGATCACGTCGAGCAGCTCGCCGACGCCTTCGCCGGTCTTGGCGCTAACCCGCAGGACGTCGTCCGGGTCGCAGCCGATGATGTGCGCGAGCTCGGCAGCGTAGACGTCCGGCTGGGCGGCCGGCAGGTCGATCTTGTTCAGCACGGGGATGATGCGCAGGTCGTTCTCGAGGGCCAGGTAAAGGTTGGCCAGCGTCTGCGCCTCGATGCCCTGGGCGGCGTCGACCAGCAGCACGGCGCCCTCGCAGGCAGCCAGCGACCGCGACACCTCGTAGGTGAAGTCGACGTGCCCGGGGGTATCGATCATGTGCAGCACGTATTCGTGCCACGGCATCCGGACGTTCTGGGCCTTGATCGTGATGCCGCGCTCGCGCTCGATGTCCATCCGGTCGAGGTACTGCGCGCGCATCTGCCGAGCGTCGACCACACCGGTCAGCTGCAGCATGCGGTCGGCCAGCGTCGACTTGCCGTGGTCGATGTGCGCGATGATGCAGAAGTTGCGGATGTGGGCCGGGTCGCTCCGGCCGGCCGGGTTCGAGGTCACGGGCCGCTTTCACTCGTCGGGATGGCTCGGGTCCATGGTCGCACGGGCCGATTTCCCGATCGTGCAACTCTCGGCGTCGCGGGGACGCCCACGGTTGCCCGATCGGGTTCAGCTGGCCTGGTCGGCGCGCTCGCGGGCCGCCATGACGGCACCCACGTGCTGCTCGGCCCAGTGCTGCACCGCCCCGAGCGGTTCGCGCAGCGAGCGGCCGAGCCGGGTCAGCGAGTACTCGACCCGGGGCGGCACCTCGGCGTAGACGCGCCGGCGCACCAGCCCGTCGCGTTCGAGCGAGCGCAGCGTCTGGGTAAGCACCTTGGGAGCGACTCCGCCGATCCGGTCGCGCAGCTGCGTG
The DNA here is from genome assembly GCA_036558905.1 of Jatrophihabitantaceae bacterium. GTDB lineage: Bacteria > Actinomycetota > Actinomycetes > Mycobacteriales > Jatrophihabitantaceae > DASXRA01. The sequence goes on from DATBER010000066.1 coordinate 53,128, forward strand.
AACCGCAGCGTCTCGTCGTTGAGGGCGAGCACGACCAGGCCGGTCCACTTCTCGGCGATGCGGTCGAGCACGACCCGCGACGGGCAGTTCGGATCGAACGCGTCCCCCTTGCGTACCATTAGGTAACCATAGCACGTTGAAGTACTCGGTAACCTTTGGTTACTGTCGAGCGCATGAAGATCGCAGTGTACGGCGGTACCGGGAATATCGGCTCCGCGATCGTCGCCGAGGCGTTACGACGCGGGCATCACGTGACGGCGCTGGCCCGGCGCGAGCAGACGGTGCCCGAGGGCGCGACGTTCGTTCTCGGCGACGCGGCTGATGCCGGAGCGGCCCGCGAGATCTCGGCCTCACACGACGTCGTGGTCTCGGCCCTCGGCCCGACCCGCGACCCGGCCGGCGACCCGGACCGGTTCGTCGAGGTGATCCGCAGCCTGGCCGACTCGGTCGGCCCGACCCGCCTCGTGGTGGTGGGCGGGGCGAGCAGCCTGTTCGCCGCGGGCGGCGTGCGCCTGCTGGATACGCCGGAGTTCCCCGAGGCCTACAAGCGCGAGGCCCGGGCCGGCGTGGCGGCGTTCGACTTCCTGCGCGACGAGGCCCGCCCCGATCTGGACTGGGCATACCTCTCCCCCGCTCCGGAGATCGGCCCGGGCGAGCGCACCGGCAAGTACCTCCTCGGCCTGGACGAGCCGGTGGGCGAGCACATCACGATCCCTGACTACGCGGTGGCGCTGGTCGACGAGATCGAGAACCCGCAGCACCGGCGGCGGCGCTTCACGGTCGCGAACTAGCACGTCGCACCGCGTCGGCGGCGTCGGCGGCGTCGGGCGCTCGCCGCCACGCACCGCTTCCCCTCCCGTCGAACCAGAATCGGCGGCGAAATCCGGTCGGACGGGAGGGGAAGCGGGACAGCCTCGGGCGTGTCCGTAGGCCTGATCGCCCTCGACGCGTGATTCGCCTGAAGGGTGCCGGTGTACGCGATCGTCGCTGTCGGCCGGGTTGGACCGCGTCCTTTTTCGGCCTGTTTACTCGCGCCCGTCGCGAATCCGTTCGGCCGACCCCATGACTGGACCGATCTCGTTGTACGCAATCGGGGCCGGGCCGCTCCACAATGGATGACAGCAGGGAGGGAACGAGATGACCACCGGAACCGCATTCGAGTGGCGCCGCGGCGATGTCATCCGCGACGACACGGGAAACCTGTACTGCTATCACCCCCGCCACGGCTGGCTCGGCCTCGGCAGCAACCGGTCGAGCGCCCGCGGTGGCCACGACCCCGACGAGCTCGTGGCGCCGCTGATCCTGCTCATCCGCGACGGCGAACCGACTCGCGTCGTGATCGACCCGGACGGGGTAAAGCAGGCGGGATAGCCGGTCATATCGGCAACGAGCCGGAGGAGTTCCCGGGCACGGGACCGGCACGGACAGAGAGCGCCGCCCGTCGCCGGAAAGCCGGCCCCGGCGGCTGTGGGTGCTCGGCGCCAGGCTGCGGCCCAGCTGCACCTGGAGTGCGGCCCCGGTGTGAGCGGGCCTCCGGCGTCCGAGAAGATGGCGGCATGACAGACCAGCGAGCCATCACCGAGTATCGAGTCGCCGCGGCGGACCTGCGCGTGGGCGACCTGGTCAACACCTCACCCGGCGGCGACGACGACTGGCAGCAGGTGCTGGCCGTGTTCCCGAACCCGACCACGATCAGCGACGCGTCCGACGAGATACGGACGCTGGTCAAGGCCCTGTCCGGACGCTACGTGGTGGTGCAGCTGACCGACATCGCGCCCGTCGACTCCAACGTGTACTTCGCCGACGGCGCCGCGCTGGCTGTCTCGGTCGAGGGCGGCGACGACGTGCCGGTGACCGAGGTGACGAGCAGCGAGGACGGCGTCCGCACCTACCTGTACACCAAGTTCGAACTGGTCACCGTCCGGGCGAAGTAACGCCCACGATTTGGGGCGGATCGTCGGGCCCTGGTAACCTGGCGAGGTTGTCCGCACGCCCTGGCGTACGTGACGCCGGCCGGCCGGCGACGCACGGACAGCTCCCAGAGTCGGCAACCAGACCAATTCGAGGCTTTCTTCGTGGCGAACATCAAGTCCCAGATCAAGCGGAACCGGACCAACGAGAAGGCGCGCCTGCGCAACAAGAGCGTCAAGTCGTCGCTGAAGACGGCGATCCGCCGGTTCCGTGAGGCAGCCGATGCGGGCGACCGCGACGCGGCCGTGACCGCGATGCGCACCGCCTCTCAGCAGCTCGACAAGGCGGCGAGCAAGGGCGTGATCCACGGCCGCCAGGCGGCCAACAAGAAGTCCGCCATGGCCCAGCGCGCCAACAGCCTGTAACTCACTCGGCAGGGCCGGCCGCCGTCGCGATCCCGCGACGGCGGCCGTTGTCTGCTCTCAGCAGGCCGGCGACGGCGTGAGCGTGACGTCCGCGGTCGCGGTCTGGCCCTTCCTCAGTCGGATGCCAGACTTCCCGGTCGGCGTCCACCCGTTCATGCCGACGACGAGGCTGAGCGGGCTGTTGGCCGCGTCCAGCCAGAGCTGATACGTGCCGTCGGCGGCCGTCTTGAGGGTGAACGCCTGGTGCCGCCCGCTGACGGTGATAGTCGCCGCGTCGAGCCGAACCACCGCGCCGGTGCACGTCGTGCCGGTGACCGTGCCGGTCAGCTCGCCCCAACTCGCCGGCGCCTGGACCGTCATCGTCACCGGCACGGCGGCGAACGGGTAGGGCGTGTCCTCGCTGAGCGTCAGACCGGCCGAGTACGTGCCGGGCTGGTCGACTCCGGTGGCCGCCGCGTCGAGCGTGACCGTGATCGTGGCCGACGTCCCGGGGGCCAGGGTGCGACTGCCACCCGGGGCGGCCGACAGCCAGGACACGTTGCCGGCCGTCGCGCAGTCGCCGAATCCGGGCAGCACTTCGGCGTTCACCAGCGCCGGCTGCAGCGCCGAGCCGCCGACCTTGTAGAACCCGCACACCCCGGCGGCCCGCCAGGCGACGGTGTTCGCGTTGGGCAGCGACGTCCACGAGTCGGTCGCCGGGTCGTAGGCCCAGCCCTGGTTGGTCAGCAGCCGACCGCCGTCGATCACCCCGCCCACCATCAGCAACCGCCCGCCGGCCGCTGCCGAGGCCGCCGCGTACTGACTGCCGTAGGGCATGCCCGCGATCTGCGTCCAGCGGTCGTGGGTCGGGTCGTAGGCCCAGCCGTCGCGGCTCGGGCCGAGCTGGTCGCTGATGCCGCCGGCGCAGTACACGCGGCCGGCGATGGTGCCGCAGCCCTGCATCGCGACCGGCTGCGGGTAGGCCGCGGCCGGCTCCCACCGGTTCGCGTCCGGGTCGTACACCTGCACGGCCGTCGAGCCGCAGACCCCGTCGGCGGTGCAGCCGCCGATGACGTACATACGGTTGTCGAGGACGGCGACGCTGCCGGCCGCGACCGGGGTCGGCAGGTCCGGCCCGAACGCCCAGGTGTTGCTGGCCGGGTCGTACACCTCGACCTTGCCCGTCACACCGCCCGTCGAGTCCCAGCCGCCGGCGACGTAGAGGCGGCCGTCGAGGAACGCCGCCTGCGGGAAGTCGCGGGCCACCTGCAGGTCGGCCAGTCGGGTCCAGGCGGCGGCGTCCGGGTCGTAGCGGTACACCCGGGGCAGCGGCGCCGACGTGCTCTGCCCGGTCGACGAGACGCCGCCGGCCGAGTAGACGGTGCCGTCGTCGGCGGCCAGCGCGTTGTCGGTGATCGGGATCGGGAAGTCGGCCGCGGTCTGCCACGGCGCGGCCTGCGGGGTCGCGGCATCGGTGTGCGTCGCGGCGGTCAGGGTGCGGCTCGCCGGTCCGGGACGGTACGTGCCGGGCACCTGCTGGGTGGCCGGCCCGGTCTGAGCGCCGAACGCGGTGACTCCGCCCGGGACGTCGTGCAACGACACGGTGGCCGGCGCCGAGCCGGTGTTGCGCACGGTCAGCTGCTCGCTGTGCCGACCGCCCAGGGTGACGGTGGTCGCGAGCTGACCCGGCTGGACGACGAGCCGGCCGGCCGGCAGCGCGAAGTCGGCGGCCACCGCGGCATCGGAGACGACCGTGACCGTCTCGGCCACGGCCCGGTACCCGCCGGGCTGGCCGGCCGTCAGCGCGAGCCGGCCGGCCGGTTCGAACGCCCAGAACCGGCCTTCGCCCAGCTGGGCGTCGTCCGGCGTGGCCACCGTGGTCGCCACCGGTGCTCCGTCGCTGGTCACGCTCGCGCCGGTCAGCCCCGACCCGGTGTTCTTGTCAGTCACTCCGCCGACCACGAGGCCACCCGGCTGCGGCGCGCAGGCCCGCTCGGTCAGCGCGACGTCGTCGAGCTCCCACCACCAGGTCGCGTAGCCCTGGTAGCGGAAGCGCACCTGCACCGACGGCTGGCCGGCCCACCGGGTCAGGTCGATCGTCTGCCGGTTGGGGCCACGGACGCTGTCGGTCCGGTGGATCCACAGCTGGGTCCAGGTCTGGCCGTCGTCCGGGGACAGCTCGACCGTGGCCTGCGAGTTCGACATGCCGAAGTAGTCGTTGTGGAACGTCAGGGCCGGATGGGTCAGGCCGGTCAGGTCCCACGCCGGCGAGACCAGCGACGCGTCCTGGAACAGCGACTGGTTGGCGTGGTCGCTGTCCACCACGGCGAAGCCGCCGGTGCCGCCGGTGAGGTTGCCGCGCCCGCCCGGGTCGTCGAAGGCCCACTGCAGCACGCGGTTGGTGCTCAGCGTCCAGCCGTCCGGGGTCGTGCCGGCGTCGAACGGCTCGGCGTGCAGCGGCGTCGACGTGTACGCGTAGCCCAGGGCGTCGTCGCACGAGGCGAACTCGACCGGATCGGCCACGTCGGACGTCACGGCGTTGTCGCCGACGGCGACGTGCACGGTGGCCGGCGCGTAGCCCCGGTACACCGGCGTGACGTCGAGGTCGTAGGCGTCGTGCCGGGGCAGGCTCAGCCGGTAGGCGCCGGTGACCGGATCGGTGAACGTGCGGGTGGACGGTTGCCCGGCCACCTCGACGCTGGCGTACACCGGCCAGCCGTGTCCGGACCCGTCGCGGACCGTTCCCGACACCGTCGCCCTCGGCCGGGCGGCCAGGGCGAGGTTCACCGTCCGGGTCTGCCCGTCGGCCAGATCGAGGCCGGCCGAACGCTCCTCGTAACCGAACATCGTGGCGCTGAGCGTGTAATGGCCGGGCGGCAGCGTCAGCGCGTAGCGGCCGTGCGGATCGGTCGACACGGACTGGCCGCCGGCCGACACGGTCGCTTCGGCGATCGGTGCGCCCGAACGGTCACGCACCGCGCCGACGAGTTCGCCGTGCGGTCCCGGGCTGAATGCGGCCAGCCCGGCCGGTGTGCCGAGCCCGGTCGGCCCGTCCCAACCCGGGCCGGACACGCAGAACTTGAAGCTGCAGCCGTTGTCCCCACTCGTCACGTCGTTGAGCGCGTCGGGATGCTGGTAGGGCAGCGCGTTCGGGTAGGAGCCGCTCAGTGGGCTACCGGCCAGCGCGTACGTGGCCGTGATGATCGGGGTGGCCACGCTCGTCCCGCCGTAGACCTGCCAGCCCCTGTCGTAGACGGCGACGCCGGTTGCCGGGTCGGCCACCGCGGACACGTCGGACGCGGCCCGCTTGCCGCAGTCGGTCATGGCCGGGTTCTGGAACGACGGGGCGGGCTCCCACGGCGAACAGGTGCTGCCGGCCAGCCGCCAGGCCGACTCGGCCCAGCCGCGCGGCGTCGACGGGTCGCGGGTCAGGGTGGTGCCGCCGACGGCGGTGACGTACTGCGAGGTCGCCGGATAGCTGCCGGGGAAGCCGCCGTCGCCCGACGCGGCCGCGATCACCACGCCCGGGTGGTCGAAGTGCGGGTCGGCATCACGCATCTGGTCCGGCGACTCGTCGCCGCCCCAGCTGTTGGACACGAACCGGGCGCCCAGCCGGATGGCCTCGTCCTCGGCCGCGTACAGGTCGGCCGGCGCCGGCGTGTCCGCCTCGATGAGCAGCAGGTTGCAGGCCGGGCAGACGGCGCTGACCATGTCCAGGTCCAGCGAGATCTCGCCGGCCCAGCCCGGATCGACGGCCGCCCATTGGTGTCCGCCCCGCTGGTCGATCTGGGTGAAGCACCCGTTCGCGGTGGTGCACGGCGGCAGGCCGTACTGGGCCCGGTAGACGCCGAGGTCGGCCTCGGCGTCGGGATTGTGGTACGCGTCGACAATGGCCACCGTCTGCCCGGACCCGGCCGTCTCGGAGGGCAGTGTGTACGCCGCGCGCAGGTCGGCCGGCGCGTAGCCGCCCGGCGTGCTCGACGCCTGCACGCCCATCGGGCGGACGCCGGCCGCCCGGACCAGGGACAGGCAGCGCATCTGGCCGGCCGGCGCCGTGGGACAGGCGGCGTAGGTGCCGGTCGGCGCGGCTGGGGCCGACGGCCCGGCAGTCCGCGCCGGCGCGGCACCCCGCGCGGGCGCGGCCTGCGCCGGCGCGGCGTGCGCCGACACGGCGTGCCCGGGGGCGGCCACCAGGCCGAGGGCGGTCACCGTCGCGGCGACGAACGCGATGAGGCGCATCGAGGGTCCCTTCAACGGCAGGTGTGGTCGGGGCGCAGATCGACGTTCAGCGTCGTGTGGCCGCCCTTGGTGATCTTGGTGGTCTTGGCCTGCGGCGCCCATCCGTCGAGCGAGACGTAAACGGTGATCGACCGGACGCGAGCGTCGAGCCAGACGTCGTAGTGCCCGAACGTGTCGGTGGCAACGGTGGTCGTCGAGGCGCCGACAACCGAGACCGTGGCGCCGGCCAGTGGCCCGGACGCGCCCGAGCACGGGCGGCCGGTGACCGTGCCGGACAGCTCAGCCCACGTCGAGGGGGGCGTGACGGTGAACGTCACCGGCTCCCATACCGCGGCGTACGGCGTGTCCTCGGCGCCGGTCAGCCCGGCCAGGTACGTGCCGGGGGCCGGGACCGAGGTCGCGTCGAGGGTGACGGTCACGTGCACGCTGGCTCCGGGCGCCACGGTCGCGGTCGCCGGGCTGGCCGACAGCCAGGTCGGCGCGCCGGTCGGCGAGCAGCTGCCCGACCCGGGCAGCACCTGCACGCTCGAGCTGATGTCCGTCTGGTCGACCCACCCCCCGATGCGGTAGAGGCCGCACGCGCCGGCGGCGGCGTAGCTGGCCTCGTTGGCGTTCGGCAGCGACGACCACGTGTCGGCCGTCGGGTCGTAGCTGAATCCGGCGTTGGTGATCGAACCGTCGAGCACGCCGCCGGACAGCAGCAACCGGCCGCCCTGCGCCGCCACCGACGCGCCCCAGAGCCCGCCCGGCAGGTCGGCGATGGGCGACCAGGCCGCGTGCTCCGGATCGAACGCGTAGCCGCCGGCCTGCGTTGCGGTGGTGGTGGCCCCGCCCGCGCAGTAGACCTTGCCGCCGATGCCCCCGCAGCCCGACCAGGCCGTGGCCGCGGGGTAGTCGGGCGCGGCGCTCCAGGTCCGCGCCACCGGGTCGTACACCTGGACGGTGGTCCGGCCGCACTGGGCGCTGTTGTCGCAACCGCCCACCACGTAGAGCTGGCCGCCGAGCGTCGCCAGGCCGGGCGAGCTGACCGGGTGCGGGATGGACGGGCCGGTCGACCAGGTGGCCGTCGCCGGGTCGTACACGGCGACGTCGGCGATCGGGTTGCCGTCGACGTCCAGGCCGCCGATCACGTACAGCCGGCCGAGCAGGAACGCCGCCCGCGCCTCGTAGCGCTCCTGCGGCATATCGGGCAGCCGCGTCCAGGTGCCGGCCCGCGGGTCGAGGCGCCAGGCCGCGGCCAGCAGCCCGTCGGCCGCTTGGCTCGAGGTGCCGCCCAGCGAGTAGACGGTGCCGTCCGGCGCGGTGGCCGCGGCCGCGTCGGCGACGTCGAGCGGGTAGTCGGCCGAAGCCGTCCAGGGCGGCGAGTGCGAGGCGATGCCCCCCGTCCGGGCCGCCGCCCGGAAGGCCTGGCGCGAGCGGGTCGGCGACGCCTTGGGGCCGGCGATTCGGGGCGCGCCGGCCGCGGCCGGGGCATCGACGGGCGCCGGGTGCAAGGTCAGCGCGGCCGGGGCGCTGCCCGTATTGGTCACGGTGAACGTCGCTGTCGTCCGGCCTCCGAGCGCCGTACCGGCGTTGACGCTGGTCGGCCCGGCGCTCAGCTGCCCGGCCGGCAGAGCGAAGTCCACTGTGGACAGTGCGTCGGCGGTCACCTCCACGTCGTGGCTGTCCGGGCGGTAACCGTCAGGGGCGCTCGCCGTCACCGTCCGGGCGCCGGCCGGCTCGAACGCGGCGTAGCGCGCGCCGTCGCTGAGCACGGCGGCGCCGGCCACCGTGGCGGTCCGGACCGGGGTGCCGGTGTTGCGGTCGGTGACCTGCCCGGTCACCAGCCCGCCGGGCTGGGCCGCGCAGCTGCGGTTGCCCACGATCAGGTCGTCGACGTCCCACGAGCCGGAGCCGAAGTCCTGGTAGAAGAACTCGACCGTGACGTCCGGACGGCCGGCGACCGCCGAGAGGTCCAGCGTGGCCGACCCGTGGGCGTCGCTGCTGGCGAGCCAGACCTCATGGCTGGATCCGCCCGAGATGGCGAAGATCTGCGCGGTCGAGCCCGGTTGGTAGGCCGTGCTCATTGTCATCACCGGATGGCTGACTCCGGTCAGGTCGATCACCGGGCTGGTGAGGGCGGCCCGCTCGTACTGGTCGACGCCACTGCCCGCGACGTGCGCGGCACCGCCGGCGACCCTCCAGTCCAGTCCCCCGGAGCTCACCGTCCAGCCGGCCGGGAGCGTGGCGCCGTCGAAGTACTCGGTCAGCGCCGGGTCGATCCGGACCGCGTAGCCCGGCGCGTCGCAGGCGGTGGCGTCGACCGGGGCGGCCAGGTCTACGGTCTGGTCGGTGTCGCCCACGGTCACGTCCTGGCGCAGCGGCTGGTATCCGCGGTAGGCCGGGGTGGCCACCAGGGTGTAGTTGCCGTCCGCCGGCACGCTGAGCTGATAGCGGCCGGACGCGGCGTCGTCCCGGACGGCAGTGGTCGGGTGCCCGTCGAGCTGCACCGTGCCGTACAGCGGCCAGCCGTGGCCCGAGCCGTCGGTCAGCCGGCCGCTGATCGTGACGTGCGGCAGCGGCGTTAGGGGTAGGTCGAGCGTGACCTGCTGGCCGTCACCGGTGATGTCGACGCTGCTCGTCGCCGTCCGGTAGCCGAATCTGGCGGCGCTCACCGACACCGTACCCAGCGGTACGGAAAGCGCGTAGTGCCCCCGCGCGTCGGTGGTCGCCGAGGCCTCGCCGGCCGTAACCGCGACGTCGTCCACGGGCTGGCCGGTCTGCGCGTCGCGCACCGTCCCGGTGACCTGCCCGTGCGGCCCGAACGTGAACGCGCCGACGCCGTCGGGCGTGCCGAGCCCGGTCGGGCCGTCGTAGCCGGGACCTGCGGTGCAGAAGTACTCGCTGCCCGGGCAGTAGCCGTCGGCGCCGGACGTGACGTCGTTGAGCTGGTCGGGGCGGGCGTACGGGTAGGAGTTGGCCGGCTCGTCGGTCGCGGGTGTGCCGGCCAGCGCGTACACGCCGGCGATCAGCGGCGCGGCGACGCTCGTGCCGCCGAACACCTGCCAGCCGTCGTCGTACACGGCCACGCCGGTGTTCGGGTCGGCCACCGCGGAGACGTCGGCCTCCATGCGGTGCGCGCACAGGGCGTCGTGCTGCCAGGACGGTTTGGGCTCCTGGTCGGCGCAGCCGGCACCGGCTCCCGACCAGGCCGACTCAGTCCAGCCGCGGTCGTTGGTGGCCGGCCGCAGCGACGTGCCCCCGACGGCCGTCACGTACTGGGAGAAGGCCGGGTACTCGAGCTCGAAGCCGTTGTCGCCGCTGCTGACGGTGAACGCCACGCCCGGGTGCTGGAAGTGCTTGTCGTACTGCTGGGCGGCGGTCGGGTCCTCGGTGCCGCCCCAGCTGTTCGAGACGAACCGCGCGCCCTGGGCCACCGCCTGGTCGACCGCCGCGAACAGGCTCGTCTCGGTGCTGTCGTCGGCCTCGACCACGACGATGTGGCACAGCGGGCAGGCCGCGCTGACCATGTCGACGTCCAGGTCGGACTCGCCGCCCCAGTGCTCGTCCGGGATCGGGTAGTCGGTGCCGCCGCGCTGGTCGAGCTTGCGGAAGCAGCCGTTGGCCGTCGTACAGGCCGGCAACCCGTACTGCTGGCGGTAGACGGCCAGATCCGACTCCAGGTGCGGGTTGTCGTAGGCGATCGTGATCGCGACGGTCTGGCCCGCCCCGCCGCCGTTGGGCAGGCGGTAGGCACTGGTCAGGTCGGCCGGCGCGTAGCCCTCCGGAGCGGTCTGCGCCCGCTGCACGCCGGCCGGGTGGGCCACGTCCGTGCGCCGGTAGGCCAGGCAGGCGACGTGCCGCGGGGCCGGCGCCGCGCACTCGCGCTGGGCCGGTCCGGACTTCGGTGCGTGCTTGGCGGTTACCGCGGTGGGACCGGCCGGCTCGGCCGCTACCGGGGCGGCGGCCAGGCCGAGTACGGTCGCGGCCACCGCAACCAACGTCACGACGCGCATGGGGTGATCTCCTCGGGACGGGCGACACGCCGAGTCTGGTGATCTGCCCACCTCGCATCCAGGCGCTTCGGTGACGGACCTCCGTCATTGTCGTGAAGCCGACAGCAGCGCTGCTATCGGGCGGTGACGCACCGCTGCGAAGGTGGCGGACATGTCGATCTCCGCCGGGCTCCGTTGCGCCGTAGCCGTGATCGTGGCCGCCGCGACCGCCTCCGCCGCGACCGCCTCCGCCGCGACCGCCCCCGCCGCCCCGCTGCCGATCGGGACCAGCCCGGCGAACGTGCACGCCGCCTGCTCGGCGCCGACGAAGGGGCACCTGCAGTGCCTGGCGCTCGCCCGCACCGATGTCAAGGCCGGCACCGGCGTCCAGCCCGACGCGGTGCCGCCCGGCTACGGGCCCGCGGACCTGCACGCCGCGTACGCCCTGCCGGCCGACGGCGGCGCCGCGGCCACCGTCGCGATCGTCGACGCGTACGACGACCCGAACGCCGAGGCCGACCTGGCCGTGTACCGCCAGCAGTACGGGCTGACGGCGTGCACGACGGCCAACGGCTGCTTCCACAAGGTCGCGCAGGACGGCAGCAGGCACTACCCCGCGCCGCCGCCGGCGATCGACGACTGGACGGCCGAGATCTCGCTGGACCTGGACATGGTCAGCGCCGTGTGCCCGGCCTGCCACCTGCTGCTCGTCGAGGCGAACCAACCGACCTCCGACGACCTGGGCACCGCGGTCAACCAGGCGGTGGCGCAGGGCGCGCAGTACGTGTCGAACTCCTACGGCGGGTATGAGGATCCGTCCGACCCGGACATGGACGCCGCCTACTTCGACCACCCCGGCGTGGTGATCACCGCCAGCTCGGGCGACCGCGAGTACGGGCTGTCCTACCCGGCCTCGTCGCAGTACGTGACCGCTGTCGGGGGGACGTCGCTGGTCCGCGACGCGAGCACGCCGCGCGGTTGGTCGGAGAGCGTGTGGAACAACCTGTTCGGCGGGCCGGGGAGCGGCTGCTCGACGTTCGACCCCAAGCCGTCCTGGCAGCACGACCCCGACTGCCCGAAGCGCGCGGTGGCCGACGTCTCGGCGGTCGCCGACCCGCAGACCGGGGTTGCCGTCTACGACAGCTGGGGTTCCAACGTCGGGTGGGACGTGTACGGCGGCACCAGCGCGTCGTCTCCGATCGTCGCCGCCGCGTATGCGCTGGCGGGGCTGCCGACCGCCGGCGACCGGCCCGCGTCCTACCCGTACGCGCACCCGGACGCCCTGAACGACGTGACCCAGGGCAACAACGGCACGTTTTGCGAGCCCCAGTACCTGTGCATCGCCGGCCCCGGCTACGACGGTCCGACCGGTCTGGGCACCCCGAACGGGGTCGCTGCGTTCGCCGATCCCGGCCCGCACGGCGTCGTAAGGGGAACCGTCACCGCCAGCGGCCGACCCGTGGCCGGAGCGACCGTACGCGCAGGTACGGGCACTGCGACCACCCGGGCCGACGGCCAGTACGCCCTGGCCGTAGCGGCCGGCAGCTACGACGTGAGCGTGTCGGCGTTCGGCTACGCCAGCAAGACGATTCGCGGGGTGGCCGTCGCCGACGGAGGATCAGTCACGGTGAATGCCTCGTTGACGGCCGAGCCGACGGTGACCCTGTCCGGGACCGTGACCGACGGTTCGGGCCACGGCTGGCCGCTGGCCGCGAAGGTCACCGCGACGGGCACGCCGCTGGCGGCGGTATCGACCGATCCATACACCGGGCACTACAGCCTGGCTGTGCCGGCCGGAACTACAGTCAGCCTGCACATCGAGCCGCAGTACACGGGCTACCAGGCGGTGGACCAGTCGGCCGAGGTCGGCGCCGTCGACAAGCAGCAGAACGTCGAGTTGCCGGTCGACGCGACGGCCTGCAACGCGCCCGGATACGCGTACTCGTTCACAGGGCTGCCGGCCGAGCCGTTCGACTCCACATCGGGGCCTCCGGCCGGATGGACGGTCAGCGACTCCGGCGGCCACGGCTGGACGTTCGACGACCCGAACGGGCAGGGCAACAGCACCGGTGGCAGCGGCAACTTCGCCGTCGTGGCCGACGCGTTCCTCGGCGTCGACAGCCGCGAGGACACCACGCTGACCTCACCGTCGGTGAACCTGTCCGCAGTGGCCGACCCGACGATCGGGCTGGACGCCGACTACTTCGCCGACAACACCCAGACCGGCGACATCGACATCTCGACCGACGGCGGCACGACGTGGACGAACGTCTGGGACTTCGTGGGCAGCTACGGCCACGTCGTCCAGGGCCACCAGGAGATCGACATCGCCGAAATCGCCGCCGGCCAGCCCGACGTGCGCGCCCGCTTCCACTTCACGTCCTACATCGGGCAAAACTACTGGGAGATCGACAACGTCCACCTCGGCGCGCGCGGCTGCTCGCCGGTGTCGGGCGGCCTGGTCGCCGGGCAGGTGCTGGACGCGAACACGCACACCGGCATCGAGGGGGCGACCGTGACCGGTGCGGCCCCG
>DATBER010000067.1:0-10432 GCA_036558905.1 Jatrophihabitantaceae bacterium
CGCGGTGAGGGCCGACGGGTCCACGCCCCCGGCCAGGGTGCGGCCCGTGGACGGCCCGGCGACGTTGTACGCGCGGCCGAGCCGGGTCAGCCCGTCGAGCAGCACCACCACGTCGTGGCCCAGCTCGACCAGTCGCTTGGCCCGCTCGATGGCCAGCTCGGCGACCGTGGTGTGGTCCTGCGGCGGACGGTCGAAGGTGGAGGCGATGACCTCACCCTTGACCGAGCGCTGCATGTCGGTGACCTCTTCGGGCCGTTCGTCGACGAGCACGACCATCAGGTGGCATTCGGGGTTGTTGGTGGCGATCGCGTTCGCGATGGACTGCAGGACCATCGTCTTGCCCGCCTTGGGCGGCGACACGATCAGCGCGCGCTGCCCCTTGCCGATCGGCATGACGAGGTCGATCACCCGGGTGGTGAACACGTGCGGCTCGGTCTCCAGGCGCAGCCGCTCCTGCGGGTAGAGCGGGGTGAGCTTGGTGAACTCGATGCGGCTCTTGGCCTCGTCCGGGTCGCGCCCGTTGACCGTGTCCAGCCGCACGAGCGGGTTGAACTTCTCGCGCCGCTCGCCCTCGCGGGGCTGGCGGATCACGCCGGTGACGGCGTCACCGCGGCGCAGCCCGAAGCGGCGCACGAACGAGTTGGCGACGTAGATGTCGTCCGGGCCGGCGAAGTAGCCGCTGGTGCGGATGAACCAGGTGTTCTTCTCCTCGACGGCGTCCAGGATGCCGGCCACCGGAAGCAGGACGTCGTCCTCGGTCACGGTCGGCTCGGCGTCGTTGCCGCCGCCGCCCGGACCCCGGTCCCGGTTGCGGCCCCGGCGGTCGCGGTAGCGCCGGCCCCGGCGCCGGCCGCCCTCGAAGTCGTCGTCGCGGTCGTTCTGGCGATCGTTCTGCCGGTTCTGGCCCCCGCCCTGCTGCTGATCGCGCTGATCGTGCTGGTCGTCGGCCTGGTTGCCCTGGTTGCCGCGGCGCTGGCCGCTCTGGCCCCCCTGGCGGTCATTGCGGACCCGGGACTCGGTCGGGGCCTCCGCCCGAGTGTCCGACTCGCTGGACGCGGCCGCGGGCTCGCCCGACTCGGCCGACTCAGCCGACTCAGCCGGGCTGCCGGCCGGGCGGCTGGCCGAGCGACGCTCGCGACGCGGCGTGGCCTTGCTGTCCGCCGGCGCGGCCTTGCCGTCGTCCGAGGCGTCGCCGCCGAGAGTGGGCTGCGCGTCAACCGACGCGCCGGCGCGGGCCTGCTGGATCGCCGCCACCAGCTCGCTCTTGCGCATCTTGGTGGTGGCTATGCCGAGGCTCGAGGCCAGCTCCTGCAGTTCGGGGAGCAGCATGGAAGAGAGCGATCCGCCGCGGCGCTTGGCCGGACGGGCGGAATCGGTATTGGTGCGGGCGACGCTCTGCTCGTCGCTCGAAGGCGCCGGGGCGGCCGAAGCCGCGGCCGGAGCGCTGTCGTCAGCGCTCATGGTGAGCAGCGTCTGCTCCGAAGTGTCAGTCACAGTGTTCTCGGATCCTTCCGAAGGTGGCCCGCGCGCAACGTGCTGCGCTGGACCTGCCATGACCCGACCATGATCCAGTCGGGTCTGTTCCCGGGCACAAGCGCCGGGATGTTCTTGATTGGTCAGTCGATGTACGCGATGAGCATCGGAACGACGCAGGTGAACTTCGATCCGAAATCTCAATGAAACGGCGGAGGCGATCGCCGCTGCCTCGAGGGGGGCGAAGGTCGCTGCGTCGCGACTGACCGCAATGAGCCTAGACGCTCACTGCAATGGGAGCAACACGGGGGGGCGCCTTGTTGTTCCGCGTCGCCGCTGAGCGCATCAGCGGATTCTCAGCACTTTCGGCCCTTGTCCGCCCCGGTCAGCGGACGAGATGGGCACCCTCCGGGTCGATCGCCACCTGCTCGGCCTGCCATCCGTCGGGTACCCGGGCCGCCGCAGCATCCGCCTCGGCCACCGTGCGAGCCAGCACGAGCACGCTCGGACCGGCCCCCGACACGACCGCGGGCAGCCCGGCCACCCGCAATTTCCCCACAAGCGCTGCACTTTCGGGCATCGCTTCGGCCCGATAGGGCTGGTGCAGCCGGTCGTCGGTGGCGGTTAGCAACGCCTCTCGACGGCCGGTGAGCGCCGCGACGAGCAGGGCCGACCGGGAGGCGTTGAACGCCGCGTCGGCGTGGCTGACCTGCTCCGGCAGCAGGCCGCGGGCGTGATCGGTCGACGTGGTGGCCGGCGGCACGAGCAAAACCGGCGTGATCGCCGGGTCGACGTCAAGGCGCACGGCGTCGGCCCGGCCGTCGTCGGTCCAGGCGACGGTCAGCCCGCCGAGCAGGCACGGCGCGACGTTGTCGGGGTGGCCCTCGAACTCGGCGGCCAGGGCCAGCACCTCGTCATCGTCCAGGTTGCCGTCACCGCCCACCACCAGCGCCCGCCCGATCAGGACGCCGGCCACGATGGCCGCGGCCGACGAGCCGAGCCCCCGCCCGTGCGGGATGCGGTTGGCACACACCAGCTCGATGCCCCGTGGCTGGCCGCCGAACCGCTCGAACACGGCCCGCATCGCCCGCACGACCAGGTGCGAGTCGTCGCGCGGCACGTCGTCGGCCCCCTCGCCGGCCACGTCGACGACCAGCCCGTCGTCGCCGATCCGGGCCACGACGTCGTCGTAGAGGGCGAGCGCCAGCCCCAGAGCGTCGAAGCCCGGGCCGAGGTTGGCGCAGGTGGCCGGGACGCGGACGTGGATCGTCCCGGCCCGGAAAGCGGGTTTGGCCATCAGGGCGCGCCTCCTATGTCCCGCTCGTCGCGAGCGGCGGCCAGGCGCGTGAGCCGCAAGGCCGAGGAGGCGGCCGATACTGCTGTTGCATCGGCCACGCCGACACCGCCGCGGGTCGCGTGTCTGGGCGTCGCGCAGCAGAGCATGGACGTAGGAGGCACGCCCATTAGGCGAGTCCCAGGTGGACGGCGGCGGCGTGACCGTCGACAGGGACGGTGATCGGTTTGGGCGCCCCCGAGATGGCCCACTCCGGGTCCTTGAGGCCGTGGCCGGTGAGTGTGCAGACCACGGTCGAGCCGGCCGGCAGCCGACCATCGGCCGCGGTCGCGAGCAGACCGGCCACGCTGGCGGCCGAGGCCGGCTCGACGAACACCGCCTCCTGGCGGGCGAGCAGCCGGTAGGCCTCGAGGATCTGTTTGTCGGTGACGGCGTCGATCAGCCCGTGCGACTGGTCGCGGGCGGCTTCGGCGCTGGTCCACGACGCGGGGTTGCCGATGCGGATCGCAGTCGCCACGGTCATGGGCGACAGCACCGGAGCCCCGAGCACGATCGGCGCGGCGCCGGCCGCCTGGAATCCGAACATGCGCGGCGTGCTGTCGACGACGCCGTCGCTCTGGTACTCGCGGTAGCCTCGCCAGTAGGCGGTGATGTTGCCGGCGTTGCCCACCGGGATGCAGTGCACGTCGGGGGCCCGGCCCAGCGCGTCGCAGACCTCGAAGGCGGCCGTCTTCTGTCCCTCGATGCGGTGCGGGTTGACCGAGTTGACCAGGGCCACCGGGAAGTCGACGGCCAGCTTGCGGGCCAGTTCCAGGCAGTCGTCGAAGTTGCCGTCGACCTGCAGCAGCTTGGCGCCGTGGACCAGCGCCTGGGCCATCTTGCCCAGCGCGATCTTGCCCTGCGGGACCAGCACCGCGCAGGTCATGCCGGCGCGCACCGCGTAGGCGGCGGCGCTGGCGCTCGTGTTTCCCGTGGAGGCGCAGATGACCGCCTTGGCCCCTTCGGCGGCCGCCTGCGAGATGGCGACCGTCATGCCGCGGTCCTTGAACGAGCCGGTCGGGTTGGCACCCTCGACCTTGAGGTAGACGTCGCAGTTCGCCTTCGCGGACAGGATCGGCGCCGGCACCAGCGGCGTGCCGCCTTCGAACAGCGTGATCACGGGCGTCGAGTCGGTGACCGGCAGCCGCGGCCGGTACGCCTCGATCACCCCTGGCCAAGCACTCCTCACGTCAATCACCCGGCATCCCTTCGACACGCATCACGCTGGCGACGCGGCGGATGAATTCCATGCCGGTCAGCCGCTCGACGGTCTTGGCCAGGGCGGAGTTGGCCGCGTTGTGGGTCACGAGCAGCAGGGTGGCCGCTTCGCCGCGTCCCTCCTGGCGGACCGTCTGGATGCTGACGTCCTGCTCGGCGAACGCCCCGGCGACACCGGCCAGCACGCCGGGACGGTCGGCGACGTCGAGCGCCACGTGATACCGGGTGATGACCTCGCCCATCGGCCGGATGGGCAACTCGGCGTAGGCGCTCTCGCCGGCCCCGCGGTTGCCGTTCACCCGGTTGCGAGCCACCGCGACGATGTCGCCCAGCACGGCACTGGCCGTGGGCGCTCCCCCGGCACCGCGACCGTAGAACATCAGCGATCCGGCGGCCTCGGCCTCGACGAACACCGCGTTGAAGGCGTCGCCGACGCTGGCCAGCGGGTGGCTGCGCGGGATCATGGCCGGATGCACGCGGGCGGCCACCATGTCGTCGGTGCGCTCGCAGATGGCCAGCAGCTTGACCGTGCAGCCCATGGCCTTGGCGCTGGCGATGTCGGCGGCGGTGACCTCCCCGATGCCCTCGCGGTAGACGTCGTTGGCGCTGACCCGGGTGTGGAACGCCAGCCCGGCCAGGATCGCCGCCTTGGCCGCGGCGTCGTAGCCGTCGACGTCGGCGGTCGGGTCGGCCTCGGCGTAGCCCAGCGCGGTGGCCTCGGCCAGCGCCTCGTCGAAGCCTGAGCCGGTGGCGTCCATCCGGGACAGGATGAAGTTCGTGGTGCCGTTGACGATGCCGATGACCCGGTTGATGCGATCGCCGGCCAGCGACTCGCGCAGCGGGCGCAGCAACGGGATCGCACCAGCGACGGCCGCCTCGTAGTACAGGTCGACCCGTGCGGCAGCGGCGGCGTCGTGCAGCACCCCGCCGTGGTCGGCCAGCAGTGCCTTGTTGGCGCTGACCACGCTCTTGCCGCCGCGCAACGCGTCGAGCAGCAGGGAACGCACCGGCTCGATGCCGCCGATCACCTCGACCACCACGTCGACGTCGTCGCGGGCGATCAGCGCGGCGGCGTCGGTGGTGAGCAGCTCGGGCGGAACATCGGCGTGCCTCTGCGGACGGCGCACCGCCACCCCGGCCAGCTCGAGCGGCGCCCCCACCCGGGCGGCCAGGTCGTCGGCCTGCTCGTGCATCAGCCGGACGACCTGTGAGCCGACCACGCCGCACCCGAGCAGGGCCACCTTCATCGCGCGATCCCGGTGTCGAGGCGGAGCAGGTCGTCCTCGGTCTCCCTACGCACCAGTACGGTCGCCATACCGTGGCGTACGGCCACCACCGGCGGACGCGAAACGTGGTTGTAATTGCTGGCCATACTGCGGCAGTACGCCCCGGTGGCGGCCACCGCGAGCAGGTCGCCCGGCACGATGTCGGCCGGCAGCCAGGCGTCGCGCACGACGATGTCGCCGCTCTCGCAGTGCCGGCCGACCACCCGGGCCAGCTTCGCGTCGGCCTCCGAGGCGCGATTGGCCAGCGTGCAGGTGTAGGTGGCGTCGTAGAGCGCGGTGCGGATGTTGTCGCTCATGCCGCCGTCGACGGAGACGTACGAGCGGCTGAGGCCGCCGTCCAGGACGACGTCCTTGACGGTGCCCACCTCGTAGACGGTGACGCCGGCCGTGCCGACGATGGCTCGTCCCGGCTCGACGCTGACCCGGGGCGGAGCGAGGCCGGCCGCCGCGCACTCGCGCTCGACGATGGCCGTCAGGCGCTCGGCGATCTCCTTGGGCGATTCGGGGTCGTCGCCGGCCACGTAGGCAATGCCCAGGCCGCCGCCGAGGTTCAGCTCGGCGACCTCGACGCCGTGCTTGTCGCGGATCGACGCGGCCAGCTCGACCACCCGGTGCGCCGCGATCTCGAAGCCGGCGGTGTCGAAGATCTGCGAGCCGATGTGCGAGTGCAGGCCGACCAGTCGCAGCGACGGGGCAGCCAGGACCGCGGCCACCGCCTGGGCCGCCTGCCCGCCGGACAGCGAGAAGCCGAACTTCTGGTCCTCGTGAGCGGTGGCGATGAACTCGTGGGTGTGCGCCTCGACGCCGACCGTGACCCGGACGAGCACCGGCTGCCGGATGCCGGCCGCCGCGGAAACCTCAGCCAGCCTGTCGATCTCGGCGAACGAGTCGACGATGATGCGCCCGACACCGGCTGACACCGCCCGTTCGAGCTCAACCCGCGACTTGTTGTTGCCGTGCATGGCCAGCCGCTCGGGCGGGAACCCGGCCGCCACCGCCACGGCCAGCTCGCCGCCGGTGCAGACGTCGAGATTCAGGCCCTCGTCGGCGATCCAGCGGGCGACCGCCGTACACAGGAACGCTTTGCCGGCGTAGTAGACCTCGCCGCCGTCGAACGCCGTGGCGTACGCGCGGGCCCGTTCGCGCACGTCGGCCTCATCGAGAAACAGGGCCGGCGTGCCGTGCTCGCGGACCAGTTGCGGTACGGCCACCCCGCCCAGCTGCAGCTCGCCGTCGACCCGCCGCGCCGACGAGGGCCAGATCGCCGGGGCCAGGCCGTTGAGGTCGTCGGGCGGCGACGAGGGCAGGTGTTCCGGCAGAACGTCGGCGTGCCGCGGCCCAGCCGGGTGGGCCGAGCGACTCACATTCGCTCCGGGGCGGAGACGCCGAGCAGGCCCAGGCCGTTGGCGATGACCACCCGAGTGGCCTCGCACAGCCACAGCCGCGCGTCGGTTAGCGGCGTGGCCGGCTCGTCGCCCTGCGGCAGCACCCGGCAGGCGTCGTAGAACCGGTGGTAGATGCCGGCCAGTTCCTCGAGGTAGTGCGGGATGCGGTGCGGGGCGCGCAGCTCGGCGGCCGAGGCGACAATGCGGGGGTATTCGCCCAGCGCCCCGAGCAGGTCGGCCTCGCGCTCGTGCGTGAGCAACGAGAGGTCCGGCGTGGCCGACCGGGCGATGCCCAGCGACTCGGCGTTGCGCTGCAGCGACGACAGCCGCGCGTGGGCGTACTGCACGTAATAGACCGGGTTGTCGTTGGAGCGCTTGACGATCACGTCCAGGTCGACGTCGAGGGCGGACTCGGTGGCCCCGCGCTCCAGGGCGTACCGGGCGGCGTCGACCCCGACGGCCTCGACCAGGTCGTCCATCGTGACGATGTTGCCGGTGCGCTTGCCCATCCGGACCGGCTGGCCACCCTTGACCAGCCGCACGATCTGCCCGATCAGCACCTCGAACGCGTCCGGGTCGTCGCCGAGCGCCGCCGCCCCGGCCTTGAGCCGGCCGATGTAGCCGTGGTGGTCGGCGCCGAGCAGGTAGATGCACAGGTCGAACCCGCGGGCCCGCTTGTCCTCGGCGTAGGCGATGTCGGCGGCGATGTAGGCCGGCTTGCCGTCGCTCTTGATGACGACCCGGTCCTTGTCGTCGCCGTAGTCGCTCGAACGCAGCCACCAAGCCCCGCCGGCCGAATAGATCTTGCCGCTCTCCTTGAGCTGCTGGACCAGCTTGTCGACGGCCCCCGACTGGTGCAGCGAGCTCTCCGGGAAGAAGACATCGAAATCGACCCCGAATTCGGTCAGCGACGTCTTGATCTCGTCCAACATCACCGCGACGCCGTCGACCCGGAACACGGCCAGCTGCTCGTTCTCGGGCTTGTCGAACAGGCCCGGCACCCGGGCGACGACGGCGGCCGCCACCTCGTCGACGTACTCGCCCGGGTAGCCGCCGTCGGGAGTCGGCTGGCCGTGGGCGCGGGCCATCAGCGACCGGGCGAACCGGTCGATCTGCCCGCCGTGGTCGTTGATGTAGTACTCGCGCGCGACGGTGGCGCCCTGGGCGGTCAGCACCCGGGCCAGCGCGTCGCCGACGGCGGCCCACCGCGCGCTGGCCAAGGTGAGCGGGCCGGTCGGATTGGCCGAGACGAACTCGAGGTTGACGCTGCGGCCGGCCAGCGCGTCGCCGGTGCCGTACGCCGGGCCGGCGTCGACGATGGTGCGAGCCAGCTGGCCGAGCGTGCCCGAGGCGAGTGTGATGTTCAGGAAACCCGGGCCCGCGACGTCGACGGCCGCGATGCCCTCGACGGTGCGCAGCCGGGCGGCGATCGCCTCGGCGACCTCGCGGGGCGGCCGGCCGGCCCCCTTGGCCAGGCGCAGGGCTACGTTGGTGGCGTAGTCGCCGTGGTCGCGGTTCTTCGGACGCTCGACGACGACGTCGTCGGGTCGCGTTCCGGTGAACTCCCCCGCGTCGAGGCAGGCGGTGACGGCCGTCGAGACGGCAGCGGCGAGTTCAGCGGGGTTCACCCGAGGAATCCTAATGGGCTACGCCCCCGGATTTCCCGGGTGTCCGGTGGCCCAGCGGCGGTTCACACGACGGCAACCTACACTGGGCGCGAATTCGCATCAGCCCACCTCATTTCAGTGCCGAAGGCAGGCCCATGGCCCAGCGCAAGCCGCCCACCACGTCGTCCGCGTCGCGCAAGACGTCCGCTTCGTCCCCGGCCCGCAAGACGCAGCCCACCAAGGCCGGCGGCGCCCGGCCCCCGGCCAAGAAGAAGCCCGGCAAGTCGATCGTCAACCAGAAGCAGACGCCCTGGGCCCTGATCGCGACCGTCGTCGTGGTGGTGGTCTTCGCCGCGGCGATCATCGCCTACGCCGTCACGCGGTCGTCGCACAAGGCCAGCGCGACCTCCTACCTCAACGAGCTCGCGGACGCCAAGGCGATCACGGGCGTCACGTTCAAGCAGGAGGCGAGCCGCAACCACATAAGCAGCGGCACGGTGAACTACGACTCCAGCCCGCCGGTGGGCGGCAACCACAGCGGCTACTGGGCGGACTGCAGCGGCACGGTCTACCCGAACGCGATCGCGAACGAGAACGCCGTGCACATGCTGGAGCACGGCGCGGTCTGGATCACCTACAAGCCCGGGCTCGCCAAGTCCGACGTCGACACGCTGACCAAGCTCGTCAACGGGGTCGACCGGATGGCGATGAGCCCCTACCCCGGCCTGAAGAGCAACATCTCCCTTCAGGCGTGGGGATATCAGCTGTTCGTCGACAAGACGTCCGATCCGCGCATCCAGCAGTTCATCGACGCGCTGCGGTACAACCCGAAGACGACTCCTGAGTACGGCGCGGACTGCTCGCAGCCGACGTTCAAGCAGCACCCGAGCACGTTCGGCCACCCACTGTTCGCTCCGGCCACGGGCTGACGGTTCCGATGACCGTCGACCTGGAAACGCCCACCGCCACGGCCGAGCCGCCCGACACCGCGCCGCGTCGCTCGCGGCTGGTGTTGGTGGCCGTGCTGGCGGTCGCCCTACTGGCGATCGCCGGAACCGTCGGCTGGTTGGTGGGCAACAACGGGTCGAGCAGCTCGACCCCGACCGAGTCCTCGGTCGACGCCGGCTTCGCGCGGGACATGTCCACCCACCACACCCAGGCCATCAACATGGCCAATTACACCCGCGACGCAACGAGCGACCCGAACATCCAGATCCTGGCGCGCGACATCGAGACCGAGCAGTACTTCCAGGTCGGCGAGATGCAGGGCTGGCTCGACGCCTGGGGGCTGTCGCGCTCGTCAACCCTGCCGGTCATGTCATGGATGGGCGGCACCGGTCACCTACAGGCCGACGGCCAGATGTCCGGCATGGCCAGCCCCGCGCAGATGGACAAGCTGGAGACGCTCAAGGGCAAGGCACTGGACATCTTCTTCCTGCAGCTGATGATCCACCACCATCAGGGCGGCCTGCCGATGGCCCAGTACGCGGCCCTGCACGCGCAGAACGACTACGTGCGCAACCTGGCCCAGAAGATGGCCCAGGCGCAGAGCAACGAGATCGTCCAGATGGAGCAGATGCTCCGCCAACTGGGCGGATCACCGCTGCCGCCGCCGGAGTGAGCCGACACGTCCGAGCGGCTGATCGCCGGCTGCTAGGCTGACACGGCTTACGGCCCCCGTAGCTCAGGGGATAGAGCACCGCCCTCCGGAGGCGGGAGCGCAGGTTCGAATCCTGCCGGGGGCGCCCAGCAAATCTGGGCGCTGCAGAAGGCTCCACCTAGGTCTTCGTCCGGTCGTGGAATGATCGGTGGAATGAACGGCGGTTAGTGTCATTCCATGCCTCCCCGACGTCGTCGCCCACGCGGCCACATCGAGGAACTGCCGTCTGGCCGGTTCCGCGCGATCGTCTACGCCGGTATCGACCCGCTAACCGGCAAGCAGCGCTATCTCAAGGAGACGGCCGAGAGCCACCCCGCGGCCGAGCTGGCCCTGACGCGGCTGCAAAGCCGAGTCGACGAGAATCGTCACCCGAAGTCCGCCATCACGGTCGGCCAGGCGATCTCGCGCTGGCTCGAGGTGGCCAAGTTGGAAGACACCACCCGCGACCGGTACGAGGACCTGATTCGGAT
>DATBER010000068.1:0-9645 GCA_036558905.1 Jatrophihabitantaceae bacterium
CGAGCGGCTCGAACATCTCCTTGGCCGCCGGGATGCCGGTGATGGACAGCGCGCCGTGCGTGGTGCCGTGGTAGGCGATGGAGCGGCTGATCACCTTGTGCTTGCCCGGTTTGCCGATGAGCTTGAAGTAGTGCTTGGCCATCTTCCAGGCGGTTTCGACCGCCTCGCCGCCGCCGGTGGTGAAGAAGACCTTGTTCAGGTCGCCCGGTGTGTAGCCGGCCAACCGGTCGGCCAACTCGATCGCCTGTGGGTGCGCGTAGGACCACAACGGGAAGAAGGCCAGTTCCCCGGCCTGCTTGGCCGCTGCCTCGCCCAGCTCGCGGCGACCGTGCCCGACCTGCACGACGAACAGTCCGGCCAGCCCGTCCAGGTACCGCTTGCCGTTGACGTCGTAGACGTAGGCGCCCTCGCCACGCACGATGGTCGGGACCGGGGCGTCGGCGTAGGACGCGTGCCGGGTGAAGTGCATCCAGAGGTGGTCGCGCGCCTTGGTGTTGAGGTCGTCGGCGTCGAATCGGCTGTCAGTGGTGGTCATCGGGCACCCCAGTTGTAGGTCTGCTTGGTCAGCTTGAGGTAGAGGAAGGTCTCGGTGCGCAGGACGCCGGGGATGGTGCGGATCTGCTCGTTGATCAGCTCCAACAGGTGGTCGTCGTCGGTCACGACGATCTCCGCGAGTACGTCGAACGAGCCGGCGATGACGACCAGGTAGACGACCTCGGGGACCGCGGACAGCCGCTTGGCGATCGACTCGATGTCGCCCGTGGCCGAGATCGCCACCATCGCCTGGCGATGGAAGCCGACCTGCATCGGATCGGTGACCGCGACGATCTGCATGACGCCGCTGTCCACCAGCTTCTGCACCCGCTGGCGGACCGCCGCTTCGGAGAGGCCGACCGCCTTGCCGATGGCTGCGTAGGGCCGGCGCCCGTCCTCTTGCAACTGCTCGATGATCGCCTTGCTGACGTCATCCGGGGCAGTGCGGGAAAGGGAGCGGGTCACGGCGTCGAGCTTGCCCGTTCCGTACACGCTATGCAAGTGAATCCGTCGAATGGTGTTGGCTCAGCCACTGATCCCGTGGCTGAACCGGGCGGTCGGAGACGAAATCACGAGCGAACGCTAGCCTCCTGGCATGAGCCGCTACGGGACCCAATTCGGCCCGGATATCACCTTCCTGGGCGTCGACCGCTGCGACTGGGCCGAGCCGGCCGGCTACGCCGACGCCGACGTGGTGATTCTCGGCGCGCCGTTCGACGGCGGCACTTCGCACCGGGCCGGTACCCGGTTCGGCCCGCAGTACATCCGGCAGACCTGCTACCTGCCACACGACGGTTCGCGGCCCTCGCTCGCGTTGCGGGTGGACGCCCTCAAGGACCTGCGCGTGTACGACGCCGGCGACGTCGAGATGTTCTCCGGCGACGCGGCCCGGTCGGTGCACGACCTGCAGGAAGCCGTCTACGCGGTGACCCGCACCGGTGCCATCCCGCTGATCCTCGGAGGCGACCACACCATCGCCTGGCCGGATGCGGCCGGAGTCGCCCAGCACGTGGGCCGGGGGCGGGTCAGCATGGTGCACTTCGACGCGCACGCCGACACCGGGGACATCGAGTTCGGGTCGCTGATCGGGCACGGGCAGCCGATGCGCCGGTTGATCGAGTCCGGGGCGGTGCGCGGCGATCGCTTCCTGCAGATCGGGCTGCGCGGCTACTGGCCACCGCCCGAGACGCTCGACTGGATGGCCGAGCAGCGGATGCGGTCGTACGAGATGACCGAGATCGGGGTGCGCGGCCTGGACGAATGCCTGACCGAGGCGTTCGCCGTCGCGGTCGACGGCTGCGACGCGGTGTTCCTGTCCGTCGACATCGACGTGTGCGACCCGGGGCATGCGCCGGGTACCGGCACCCCCGAGCCGGGCGGGCTGTCGGCCCGGCAGTTGCTCGACGCTGTCCGCCGGGTCTGCTACGAGCTGCCGATCGCCGGCATCGACGTGGTCGAGGTGTCCCCGCCCTACGACCACGCCGAGATCACCTCGTTCCTGGCCAATCGCGTCGTGCTCGAGGCGCTGTCGGCGATCGCGCGCCGCCGCCGCGACGCCGAGGGCGGTCCGCGCTGGGATCCTCGCCGGCCACTGCTCGACGCGCGCTGACCCGCTGCGGGTCCCACCGCGAACCGGCCGCCGGCGCGCACCCCCCGGTTCAGCGCGCCGACGGCCAGTGCTCCCCTGCACCCGCGGCCCCTGCTCAGGTCTCTTCGTACTGCTTCTCCGTACCGTCCGCGACTTGAATCGACGCGTCCAGTTCCTCGTCGTCCACCACGAGCGTCGGCGTATCCCGGTTCAGCACCTCGCCGCGGAAGAACGGCGGCGCGATCGCCCACCAGATGAACATCAGGATGATGCCGACGAGGAACGTGCCGATGCCGATGAGGAAGACGCCGCCGATCGTCCAGTGCGGCGAGAACGGAATTGTCCACGCGGTGTAGCTCGTGCTGACGTCACTCGGCGCGAGCCAGTCGTCGTGCAGGCTCCAGGCCAGCCCGAAGAACAGGATCAGCCCGCCGAGGGTCGGGATGACGCCCCGCATCCAGAACGTACGAGCGCTCTCGCGCAGCGTCTTGCGGTAGTACCAGGCGCACGCGAAGCCGGTCAGGCCGTAGTAGAAAGCGATCATCATGCCGAGCGCGGACACCGTGTCGGCGATGACGAAGACGGCGTTGCCGCTGTAGTTCAGCCCGGCGTAGAGAGCGATCGAGATGCCGCCGAAGACCAGCGTCGAGACGCTGGGCGTCAGGTGCCGCGGGTGGATCTTCGCGAAGACCCGCGGCAGCGCCCGGTAGACGGCCATCGACAACGAGGTGCGCGCAGTGGGCAGGATCGTCGTCTGCGTCGACGCCGCCGCCGAGGTGAGCACCATGAGGATCAGCAGATGGCTGAGCGTGGTGCCCAACCAGTCGCTGCCGAACACCGCCTTGCCCAGCACGGACAGCACGTCGCCGGAGTTGTCGCTGTTGGCGAGCCCGATGCCCGAGTCGCCGACTCCGGCGAAGCTCTGGGCGGCCAGCGTGACGAGCGTGTAGGTGATGACCAGCAGCACGGTCGAGATCACAGCGGCGCGGCCGGGCGTGCGCGACGGGTCTTCGGTCTCCTCGTTGACAGCCACCGCGCTGTCCCATCCCCAGTAGATGAACAGCATCAGCAACAGTCCTCGGACGAACGCCGAGAACGAATCGATGTGGAACGGGTTGAACCACGACCAGGAGAAGTCGATCGACTCGGTCGCGCCGTGTCCGGAGCCGACCTTGGCCAGGGCCACGACCGCGAAGACGAGCAGCATGATCAGCTCGATGGTCAGCAGCACCTTCTGCAGGTTCGCCGACAACTCGATGCCGACGTAGCAGATGTAGGTCATCAGGGCGATCCAGAGCACGCCCACGAGCAGCACCCAGCCGCTGGTCGGGTCGGAGCCGATGCCGTCGGCGTTGAACAGCAGGAAGCCGTACTGCCCGGCGATCTGGGCCAGGCTGGCCATGACCAGGATGTCGGCGGCCAGGATGCCCCACCCGCCGAGCCAGCCGGTCTTGGGCCCGAACGCCCGGGTGGCCCAGGTGAAGGTGGTGCCGCAGTCGGGGTCGGCCTTGTTCAGCTCCTGATAGCCGATCGCGGTGAACAGCATCGGCACGAACGCCAGCACCACGACGATCGGTGACTGCAGGCCGACGAACGCGACGATGAAGCCGAGCGTCGCGGCCAGGCTGTACGCCGGCGCGGTCGAGGCGACGCCGATCACGACGCTCGAGACGAGACCTAAGGCACCGGACTTCAAGCCCTTGGGGGCGACCTCGCCCGACGAGTACGTCGTGGTGGTTTCGGCAGTCATCGGCACCTCCCGTACTGCGAAATTCGTAGATGCGTTTATCGCAGCCCGTGCCCCATTCCGCAAGGGTTTCCGCGCCAGAACTTTGCTGGAGCTATGGAATTCGTCGCATTCGCTTACCTATAGTGCCCGCATGCGACTTCTGATCCTGGGGGCGGGCGGCGTGGGATCCGCAGCCGCACGCATCGCCGTCCGCCGTCCGTTCCTCGAACACGTGCTGGTCGCCGACTACGACCGCGAACGGGCCGAGCGGACCGCCGCGCTGGACGACCGCTTCGCGGCACTGCAGCTGGACGCATCCGACCAGGGCGCGATCGAGGCCGTGCTGACCGAGCACCGGATCGACGCCGTGCTGGGCGCCACCGACCCGCGGTTCACCATGCCGATCTTCCGGGCGGCGCTCGCCCGGCGGGTGATCTACCTGGACATGGCGATGTCGCTGTCGCGTCCGCATCCGACCGAGCCGTTCGCGCGGCCCGGCGTGAAGCTCGGCGACGAGCAGTTCGAGCTGGCCGGCGACTGGGAGGCCTCGGGGTGCCTGGCCCTGGTCGGCATCGGCGTCGAGCCCGGGCTGGCCGACGTCTTCGCCCGCTACGCCGCCGACCACCTGTTCGGCGAGATCGCCGAGGTGGGCGTGCGTGACGGTGCGAATCTCGTCGTCCACGGCTACGACTTCGCGCCGTCGTTCTCGATCTGGACGACCATCGAGGAGTGCCTGAACCCACCGGTGATCTACGAGAAGGACCGCGGCTGGTTCACCACGGCGCCGTTCAGCGAGCCGGAGATCTTCGACTTTCCCGAGGGCATCGGCCCGGTCGAGTGCGTCAACGTCGAGCACGAGGAGGTGCTGCTCGTGCCCCGTTGGGTGGACGCCGAGCGGGTGACGTTCAAGTACGGCCTGGGCAACGAGTTCATCGAGGTGCTCAAGACGCTGCACAAGCTGGGCCTGGACCGGGTCGAGCCGGTGCGCGTCGGCGCGACGTCGGTGTCACCTCGGGACGTGGTGGCCGCGTGCCTGCCCGATCCGGCCACGCTCGGCGATCGCATGCGGGGCAAGACGTGTGCCGGCACGTGGGTGCGCGGCCGCGACAAGCACGGCGTCCCCCGGTCGACGTACCTGTACCACGTCGTCGACAACGAGTGGTCGATGCGCGAGTACGGGGCGCAGGCCGTGGTGTGGCAGACGGCGGTCAACCCGATCGTCGCGCTCGAGCTGATCGACGCGGGCACCTGGGCCGGAGCCGGGGTGCTCGGACCCGAGGCGTTCGACGCAGTGCCGTTCCTGGACCTGCTGGCCGGTGAATACGGGTCGCCGTGGGCGATGTGCGAGGTACCGGCGTAGTTCGCCTACTTACGCCATGACGTGCGGCGACGGTGGATGTCCCACAGCAGCGAGATGACCAGCAGCGCGGCGACGGCGGTGAGAGCGAGCCCGCCGGTGCCGTTGTAGTGCGTGGCCGTGATCATCACCAGCAGGATCAGCACGACGAACCAGCCGGCAACGCGGGCCCACCGGCCCCACTCGCCGTGCCAGCCCCAGTCGGAGGGGTGCTCGGTCGGGTGGTCGGCGACATAGTCTTCCGGGGCGCCGAGGTTCGGCTTCTCGCTGCCGGGCTGCAGTGCCACGTTGTCTCCCGTCGGAAGGGCTTGCCCTCATTCTGGCACTGCCCGTTCGGTCGGCGAGAATGACCCGGTGACTGCTGCCCGCACCGTCGTCGTCCTCGGCTCCACCGGCTCGATCGGCACCCAGGCGATCGAGGTCGCCCGGGCCGCTCCGGACCGGTTCCACGTCACCGCGATCGCCGCCGGCGGCACCGATCCGGCCGCCCTGGCCGGGCAGGCGGCGCAGCTGCGCGTCGCGGCGGTCGGCATCGGCCGGGCCGACCGGGCCGCTGAGCTGGGCGAGCGGCTGGACGCGATCTGGCCGGACGACGCCCCACGGCCCGAGGTGGTCGCCGGCCCGGACGCGACGACCCGGCTGGCCGGCTACGACGCCGACGTGATCCTCAACGGTGTGGCCGGCGCGCAGGGGCTGCGGGCCACGCTGGCCGCGCTGGACGCCGGCCGGACGGTGGCGCTGGCCAACAAGGAGTCGCTGATCGCCGGGGCGCCGCTCGTGCTGGGCCGGGCCGAACCGGGGCAGATCGTTCCGGTCGACTCGGAGCACTCGGCGCTGGCCCAGTGCCTGCGCGCCGGCCGGGCCGACGAGGTGCGCCGCCTGGTCATCACGGCCAGCGGTGGGCCGTTCCGCGGGCGGTCCCGCGAGGAGATGGCCGACGTGACGCCGAAGGAGGCGCTGGCCCACCCGACCTGGGACATGGGCAAGCTGATCACCACCAACTCGGCCACCCTGGTCAACAAGGCGCTCGAGGTGATCGAGGCACACCTGCTGTTCGGCGTCCCGTACGAGCGCATCGAGGTCGTGGTGCACCCGCAGTCGGTGGTGCACTCCATGGTCGAGTTCGTCGACGGGGCCACGATCGCCAAGGCGTCGCCCCCGGACATGCGGCTGCCGATCGCGCTCGCCCTGGGCTGGCCCGACCGGGTCGACGGCGCGGCCGCACCGGTCGACTGGACCACGGCGCAGACCTGGACGTTCGAGCCGCTGGACAACAAGGCGTTCCCGGCGATCGACCTGGCCCGCGAGGCCGGCACCGCCGGGGGCTGCGCGCCGGCCGTCTACAACGCGGCCAACGAGGAACTCGTCGACGCTTTCCATGACGGAGCTGTGGGATTCCTCGGAATCGTCGATACGATCGCCGATGTCCTGCACGAATGGCTTGATGACCGACATGCGGCCGCCGGAAACCCAGGTACTGTCGAGGACGTTGAACGGGCCGAGGCGTGGGCGCGCGGACGGGCTCGCGAGATCATCGGCCTAACCTGAGGGAGGCGGCGGGGTGCTGTACCTGGTCGGCGTCCTCATTTTCGCCTTCGGGCTGCTTGCCTCCATTGCCCTGCACGAGATCGGGCACATGGTGCCGGCCAAGAAGTTCGGGGTGAAGGTCACCCACTACATGGTGGGCTTCGGCCCGACGCTGTGGTCGCGCAAGCGCGGGGACACCGAGTACGGCATCAAGGCGGTCCCGCTCGGCGGCTACATCCGCATGATCGGAATGGTTCCGCCCCGCCCGGACGGTAGCCGCTCGCGCTGGCCCCGGCGGCTGGCCACCGCCGTCGAGGAGTTCCGGACCGTCAGCCGGGCCGAGGTCAAGCCCGAGGACGAGGCGCGCCAGTTCTACCGCCTGACGCCGGGCAAGAAGATGATCGTGATGCTCGGCGGCCCGACCATGAACCTGCTCATCTACATCGTGCTGACGGTGTTGTTGCTGGGCACGCTGGGCCAGAAGAACCCGACCACCACCGTCGACTCGGTCACCCAATGCGTAGTGGCGGCGAACTCGCCCGAGGCCACCAGCGACACCTGTCCCACCGACGCTCCCAAGTCGCCGGCGCTCGAGGCCGGGCTCCGGCCCGGCGACACGATCGAGGCGATCAACGGCCAGCACATCGGCAGCTGGAACGACGCGGTCAGCATCATCGAGGCGTCGGCCGGCCAACACCTGACCATGACGGTGCGCCGCAACGGTGCCGACGTCACGTTGCCCATCACGCCGGTCAAGAACGTCAAGTACGCCAACGCCGACGGCACCAAGACCAAGGAGGCGGGCTTCCTCGGCGTCACCGCGCGCGAGGGCTACGCCGCCATGTCGCCCACCCAGATCCCCGGGCAGATCGTCAGCCAGTTCGCCCAGGGACTGCGGGCACTCGGCAACTACCCGAACAAGATCGGCAGCCTGTGGGGCACGGTCTTCGAGGGCAAGAAGCGCGATCCGGCCGGGGCGATCGGCGTCGTCGGCATCGGCCGGCTGGGCGGTCAGGTGGCCGACAGCCACCAGCTCGACCTGAAGGACAAGATCTTCTTCCTGACCGAACTGCTGGCCACCGTCAACCTGCTGCTGTTCTTCTTCAACCTGCTGCCGCTGCTGCCCCTGGACGGCGGGCACGTCGCCGGCGCCATCGTCGAGGCGGCCAAGCGCGGCCGGGCTCGGCTGCGGGCGCGTACGCAGATCGGCCCGGACGGCACGGTCGCGGTGACGAAGCCCAAGCCGATCTACGTCGACACCGCGCAGATGCTGCCGATCATGTACGGCGTGGCTTCGGTGCTGGTCGTGATCACCCTGCTCGTCGTGTACGCCGACATCGTCAAACCGGTCAACATCGGCGGGTGAGCCGCGCGCGCGGCACCCGTCTGCGTGGCGGATACTGGTAACCGTGACGACTCCCGTTTCGCTCGGAATGCCCTCGGCCCCGCCACCGGTGCTCGCGCCACGCCGCAAGTCGCGCCAGATCAAGGTCGGATCGGTCGCCGTCGGTGGCGACGCCCGGATCTCCGTCCAGTCGATGACCACCACGCTGACCGCCGACGTCAATGCCACCCTGCAGCAGATCGCCGCGCTGACCGCGTCCGGCTGCGACATCGTCCGGGTAGCCGTGCCGTCCCAGGACGATGCCGAGGCGCTGCCCGAGATCGCGAAGCACTCGCAGATCCCGGTGATCGCTGACATCCACTTCCAGCCCAAGTACGTGTTCGCCGCAATCGACGCCGGGTGCGCCGGCGTCCGGGTGAACCCGGGCAACATCAAGGCGTTCGACGACAAGGTGGGCGAAATCGCGCGTGCCGCGGCCGACGCGGGCGTCTCGCTGCGCATCGGCGTCAACGCCGGCTCGCTGGACAAGCGGCTGCTGGCCAAGTACGGGAAGGCCACGCCCGAAGCGCTCGTCGAATCGGCTCTGTGGGAGGCGTCGCTGTTCGAGGAGCACGGCTTCCGCGACTTCAAGATCTCGGTCAAGCACAACGATCCCGTTGTGATGGTGCGCGCATACGAACAGCTCGCCGCGCAATGCGATTACCCGCTGCATCTCGGCGTGACGGAGGCGGGTCCGGCGTTCCAGGGCACGATCAAGTCGGCGGTGGCGTTCGGTGCGCTGCTGTCGCAGGGGATCGGCGACACGATCCGCGTCTCGCTGTCGGCGCCGCCGGTCGAGGAGGTCAAGGTCGGGCTGCAGATCCTCGAGTCGCTGAACCTGCGGCAGCGGCGGCTGGAGATCGTGTCCTGCCCGTCGTGCGGACGCGCCCAGGTGGACGTGTACACGCTGGCCGACCGCGTGACGGCGGGCCTGGAGGGCCTCGAGGTGCCGTTGCGGGTGGCCGTAATGGGCTGCGTGGTGAACGGTCCGGGGGAGGCGCGTGAGGCCGATCTGGGCGTCGCGTCCGGGAACGGCAAGGGGCAGATCTTCGTGCGCGGCGAGGTGATCAAGACCGTGCCGGAGTCGCAGATCGTGGAGACGCTGATCGAAGAGGCGATGCGGATCGCCGAATCGATGGACGAGTCGGGCTCCCCGAGCGTTTCGGTCAGCTGAGCGCTTCGCTTTCGTCCGTCCGGCTTGACGCTGGCGCGAAAGCCGGGTGTTTCTCGGCGTGTCTCCCTGCTATTGGGCCAGTGTCGGTCTTAGGTGCCGGGGGTGCGGACGAGCACGCCGCGGGCTTGCAGCAGCTGGAGTTCTCTGGTGGCGGTGGGTCCGGTGAGTGGGGTGGTGCCGATGTCGGTCCAGGTGGCGCGGTTGTCCAGGCGGAATTGGGCGTGCCAGGAGACGGTGAGGGTGATGGTGGCCGGGCCGGTGCGGGTGTAGGTGTGGCCCTGGTAGTCGGGGCATTGCGCGGTGTGGCACGGCTCGGCGGGGTCGTAGGGGCGGCCGGGGCTGGTGGTGGTGG
>DATBER010000069.1:0-9860 GCA_036558905.1 Jatrophihabitantaceae bacterium
CGAGGCGCTGGCCTGGTGCGTCCGGCTGGTCGGCGAGCACACCGACGAGTGGCTGGCCAGCCTGCGCGCGGCGATGTCGGAGGTCGACAAGCTGCGCGCCGAAGGCCCCGATCTGGGCGACATCGCCGACGACGACGTCGACGGGTAGCCCCCAGCCCCTTGCTTGATCAACAGGAAAAGTGGGCCGCTCCAGCGACCACTTCCTCCTGTTGATCACGAACCGGGCGGACTCGTCCGGGCGTGGTGGTGCCAGAGCGCCACGCCGCCCGGACGACGCTTCTCAGACGCGCAACGCGGCGGCCAACGCCTCCGGCTCGGTCACCGGGGCGTCGCACACCATGCCCCGGCAGACGTAGGCGGCCGCCCGCCCGGACACCAGTGGGCGCGCCTCGAGCAACGGAACGCCGGCCGCGTCCGGTTCCCCCGTCACGACGACCGCGCCGGGCGGGCGACTGCGCCAGGCCAGCCGGGTGAGCGGCCCGCTGCCCGGTTCGCCCACCACGGCGACCTGCAGCGGGCCGCTGATCCGGGCCTCGGCGGCGGCCAGCGCCCAGCCGACGAAGCGCGGCTGCTGCGAACCCAGCCAGGAAACCGTGCCCAACCCCGACTCGGCCGCCTCGCGGTGCCGCACCGAGCCGGTGAGCGCCGAGTAGGTCAGCAGCGCGTTGACGATCGCACTCTGCCCGGACGGCGCGGCATTGTCGGTCGGATCCTGGGGCCGGCGGATCAGCTGCTCGGCGTCGTCGGCGGTGTCGAAGAAACCGCCGTCGGGGTCGGCGAAGTGGTCCAACGCGGTGTCCAGCAGCGAACCGGCCACCTGCAGCCAGTGTGGATCGGCGGTGGCCTGGTGCAGGGCCAGCAGCCCGTCGGCCAGGTCGCCGTAGTCCTCGGCCACTCCGGCCGCGTCGCCGACCGCGCCGTCGCGCGAGGTTCGCCGCAGCCGCCCGCCGACCAGATGCGAATCGGTGAGCAGAGCGGCAGAAGCCAACGCCGCGTCCACATAGGACGGTTCGTCGAGCAGGACGCCGGCCTCGGCCAGCGCGGCGATGGCCAACCCGTTCCAGGCGGTGACCACCTTGTCGTCACGCGCCGGCTGCGGGCGGAGCGTACGCGCGGCCAGCAGGCGGGCGCGCAGATCCGTCCACTGTGGACGGTCGTGCGGGTCCTTCAATAGTTGCAGGGTGGATGCGCCGTTCTCGAACGTGCCGTCGTCGGTCACCTCGAACAGGTTCGCCGCGGCGGAGGCGTCCTCACCCAGCACGTCACGCAGCTGGGCCGGCGTCCACACGTAGGTCAACCCTTCGATGCCGTCGGTGTCGGCGTCCAGCGCCGAGGCGAACCCACCGGACGGGGTACGCAGGTCGCGCAGCAGGAAGTCGGCCGTCTCGCGGGCGATGCGCTCGGCGAGCGGCGCACCCGACAGGCGCCACCAGTGCAGATAAGCCCGCAGCAGCAAAGCGTTGTCGTACAGCATCTTCTCGAAGTGCGGCACCACCCACGCGTCGTCGACCGAGTAGCGGGCGAACCCGCCGGCCAGCTGGTCGTACATCCCGCCGCGGGCCATCGCCTCGCAGGTGCGGGCCACGATCTCCAGCGACGACGGCGCACCGGTCCGCTCGTAGTGGCGCAGCAGGAACTCGAGCACCATCGACGGCGGGAACTTGGGCGCGCGTCCGAAGCCACCGTGGGCCGGGTCGAACTGGCCGCCGAGACGGGCCGCCGCGGCGTCGAGCAGCTCGGCGTCGGGCATCCGACGACCCCGCTCGACGGCGGTCACCTCGGTCAGGGCGCTCGCGATGCGCTGCCCGGCGCTGAGCACCTCGTCGCGGTCGGACGTCCACGCCTCGACCACCGAGTTCAGCAGCCGGACGAACTGCGCGCGCGGGAAGAACGTTCCGGCGAAGAAGGGCTCGCCGGACGGCGTCAGCACGCAGGTCATAGGCCAGCCGCCCTGCCCGGTCAGCGCGGTGGTGGCGTCCATGTAGACGGCGTCGATGTCCGGACGCTCCTCGCGGTCGACCTTGATGTTGACGAAGTGCTCGTTCATCAACGCGGCCACGTCGGCGTTCTCGAACGAGTCGTGCGCCATGACGTGGCACCAGTGGCAGGCCGCATAGCCGACCGACAGCAAGATCGGCACGTCCCGACGTCGCGCCTCGGCCAGCGCCTCGTCCGACCACGGCCACCAGTCGACCGGGTTGTCGGCGTGCTGGCGCAGGTACGGCGACGTCGAATGCTCGAGACGGTTGCTCACCCGTCCACTGTGGCATGGTGCAGTCATGGCGAAACGTCCGTACGACATCGTGCTGTTCGGGGCTACCGGGTTCACCGGCGGGCTGACCGCGGAGTACCTGGCCCGGACGGTGCCGCCGCAGACCAGCTGGGCGCTGGCCGGCCGCAACCCGGCCAAGCTGGAGGCGGTGCGCCGGCGCCTGGGCGTGCTGTGGTCGCGGCTGCCGCTGCTGTCCGCCGACGCCGACGATCCGGCGTCGCTGCGCGAACTGGCCGAGAGCACCCGGGTGCTGGTGACGACGGTCGGCCCGTACGTCGAACACGGCGAGCCGTTGGTGGCCGCCTGTGCCGAGGCCGGCACCGACTACCTCGACCTCACCGGCGAGCCCGAGTTCGTCGACCGCTGCTACGCCCGCTACCACCAGCGGTCCGTCGAGACGGGCGCCCGGCTGGTGCACAGCGCCGGGTTCGACTCGGTGCCGCACGACCTCGGCGCGTACTTCACCGTGCAGCAACTGCCCGAGGGCGTGCCCTTGCGCGTGAAGGGCTTCGTCCGCGTCCATGCGAACTTCTCCGGCGGGACGTTCCAGTCGGCCGTCACCGGGATGTCGCGCATCCGCTCGAACGTCGCCGCCCACCGCGAACGCCGCCGGGCCGAACCGCGCCCGGCCGGTCGCAAGGCCCGGGCGGTCGGCGGCCGGCTTCATCGCGACGCCGACGCGCAGGCCTGGGCGGTGCCGCTGCCGACCATCGACGGCCAGGTGGTCGGCCGTTCGGCGCGTGCCCTCGACCGGTACGGCCCCGACTTCACCTACACCCACTTCGCCGCCGTGCGCCGGCTGCGGACGGTGGTGGGCGGGATCGCTACGATCGCCGGCGTGGCCGCCCTGGCCCAGCTGCCGCCCACCCGGCGCTGGCTGCTGAAGCGCGTGCCGTCCGGCAAGGGACCGGCGCCGGCTCGGCGGGCCCGCAGCTGGTTCACCGTGCGGTTCGTCGGCGAGGGCGGCGGCCGCCGAGTAGTCACCGAGGTGGCGGGCGGCGACCCGGGCTACGACGAGACGGCGAAGATCCTGGCCGAGTCGGCGATGTGCCTGGCCTTCGACGAGCTGCCGCCGACGTCCGGTCAGGTCACCACCGCCACCGCCATGGGCGACGCCCTGATCGAGCGGCTGAGCAAGGCCGGCATCACGTTCACCGTGCTCGACGAGCCGCCGACCGGTCCCCCGTCACGCCGCCCACCCGGCTAGGCGCAGCTCGTCGCCGGGCCAGTTGCGGCGCAGCCACCGGTCGTGGCTGGCCGCGACGATCGCCGACGGCGCCGCGTGCAGGGCCTGCTCGAGGTCCTCGACGAGGGTCAGCGACAGGTGGTTGGTCGGCTCGTCGAGCAGCAGCACGTGCGGCGTCTCGCTGACGAGCAGGGCGAGCGCCAACCGCCGGCGTTGCCCGACGCTGAGCGTCCACAGTGGACGGCCGAGGTCGCGTCCGCCGAGCAGGCCCAGCTCCTGCGGGTTCGGCCCGGGCCGATCACCCCACACGTCACGGGGCGTGCGGGACATGTCGGCGAACGCGACGTCCTGCTCGAGCAGGGCGACTCGCACCCCGCGGCGGCGCCACACCCAACCCGACGCGGTGGGCAGCGCGCCGGCCAGCACGCTCAGCAGCGTCGACTTGCCCGCCCCGTTCGGCCCGGTGACGAGCAGCCGCCCGTCGGCCGGCAGGTCCAGCATCGCCAGCTGCAGCCGGCCCGGCAC
Source organism: Jatrophihabitantaceae bacterium (assembly GCA_036558905.1). Classification (GTDB taxonomy): domain Bacteria; phylum Actinomycetota; class Actinomycetes; order Mycobacteriales; family Jatrophihabitantaceae; genus DASXRA01. The sequence continues at coordinate 3,984 of DATBER010000069.1, forward strand.
GTCCAGCCCGCGGGCCGCGAGCACCGGGGCGTCGCCGGCTGCCGCCTGATCACCCAGCTCGCCGCTGAACCGCAGCTGGGCCGGCGGTTTGGGCACCGGGTCGGCCACCAGCGCGTCCAGCCGGCGGCGGGCGTTGCGCACCCGGCTGGACACCGACGCCTGCACCGCGTCGCCCCGCAGCCCGTAGGCCATCTTGTTGTTGTCGCGCATGGCCCGTCCCGGCGCAACCCGCCGGGACGTGACGGCCACCGCGTGCCGGGCCGCGTTCACCTCGTCCTGGTGCTCGGCGTACGCCTGCTCCCAGCGGACCCGCTCGGCCCGCTTGGCCTGCAGGTATGCGCTGTACGCCCCGCCGTAGCGGGTGAGGCCACCCCGCGACGGGTCGAGGTCGCAGATGTCGGTGCACACCGCGTCGAGCAGCATCCGGTCGTGGCTGGCGACCACGACCACCCCGGGCAGCGCGACCAGGTGCCGTTGCAGGAACTCGACGGCCGCGTCATCCAGGTGGTTGGTCGGCTCGTCGAGCAGCAACGCCCGCGGCTGCCGCATCAGCAACGCGGCCAGGGCCAGCCGCGACCGCTCGCCGCCGGAGATCTCGTCCAGCGGCCGCGCGCGGGGCAGGTCACCCAGGCCGAGGCCGGCCAGCACGAGCTCGGCCCGGCGGTCGGCGTCCCAGACGTCGCGGGCGGTGGCCTGCTCGAGCGCCTCGCCGTACTCGTCGAGCCGGGCCGGATCGGCAGCCAGTTCCTCGACGCGACCGGCCAGCTCGTGCGGCTCGGCCAGCGCGGCGTCGATGACGTCGGCCACCGACCGATCCGGATCGGCCGGCAACTCTTGCGCAAGGTAGCCGACGTCGGGCGGCCGGACGACGTCGCCGGTGTCGGGCGGTTCGAAGCCGGCCAGGATGCGCAGCAGAGTCGACTTGCCGACCCCGTTCTCGCCGACCAGGCCGAGACGCTGACCCGGGGCGGCCGTCAGGTCGATGCCGGGCAACACCACGCGGTCGCCGTAGGACTTGGTGATGTCACGCGCACGCAACGCCGACGGGGAAGTTGAGGTAGACACACGTACCACCCAGACACTGGCTGGATGACCTGGCGGGCAACGGCCGCGGCGCAGGTCCGGACGTGGTCTCAGATCTCCATGACGAGTTCATGGTGCCGGCCGTCAGGGACGGCCGGCAACCAGATATTCGTCACTACTCGCCCGAGGCCTTGCGGGTGGTGCGCTTGCGGGCGGTCGGGCGGGCCGCCGCAGCGGTCTGGCGGGCCGGTGGGGTCCGCCTGGTGGTCGGCTCGCGCTCGGCCTTGGGCCGCGACGTCGCCGCCTCGGCCTTGGCCGACTGGCCCGCGTCGGCCTTGGGCTCGGTGGCCTTGGCCGGCTTGGCCGGCTTGGGCGCCGGCTTGGACGCCGGCTTGCGCGCCGCCTTCGGGCGGGCCGCGCCGGCCGTCTTGCTGCCGGCGCGCGCCCCCGTGGTCTTCGCTGCTGCCTTGGCGGCCGCCTTGGCCGGCTTGGGCGCCGCCTTGCGAGCCGCCCGCGGCCGGACCGGCGCAGGCGGTTCGGCCACCTCGTCCGGCTCGTCCTCGACCGGCAGGGCCGCCGGTTGGACGGCGACCGCTTCGGCCGACGGCGTGCTAGGCACGGGAGACGGATCCGGCGCGTACGCCGGCTCCGGCTCTTCGGTAACTACTACCGGTCCCCCGACAAGAACGAATTCCGGTTCGTAGATCGAGCTTCCGAAAGCGCCGCCTCCATAAGCGAAATCGGACTCTAGATCGACAGGTTCGAAATCAGTCCTCGTCCTCGTCACTTTTCTTGCCCGCCTTGCGACCACCCGGGCGGGCGCCCGTCCCCTTCGCATTGACGGCCTGCCCACCGAGCATCACCTCGGCGAAGTCAGCCAGCGCACCGTCGAGCTGCTGGGTGATTCGACGCTCCGAGTCGTGCTGCGAGTCACGCAGTACCCGGGCGAACTCGTTGCGGTCGGGCCGCGAGTCGACGCTGCGGTCGATCTTGTCGACGCCGTTGTCGATCGCACCGGACAGCGAGCCGACGCCGGCGTGGATGGTGTCCTCGACCGCCTTGACCCGGACGTTGGCGGCCTCGAGCCGCTCGGCGATCTGCTCGATGCGGGCGGCCATGGCGTCCAGGCGCTCGCTCGGGTCGACGGCCGGCCGGGACATGACCTCTTCGAAGCGGCCGTGCACGCGGGCCATCTCGTCCTCGATGCGCTGGTGCACGCTGACCGACAGCTCGTCGAAGCGACGGTGCACCGAGGCCGGGTCGAGCTGGCCGGGCAGCAGGTCGACGGCACCCTGCACGCGGGCGACCGTGGCGTCGGTCTCGTCCAGCCGCGAGTGCAGGTGCTGCAGCCGGTCGTCGAGACCGTCGAGCCGGCCGGACACGCCTTCGAAGCGACCGGCCACACCGTCCAGTCGACCCTCGAGCGCGTCGAGCGGGGCCCCGACCCGCTCGCTGAGCGCCGTTACCGCCTCGATGACGCGGGTGAGCACAGTGTCTTGCGCATCGATGCGAGCGAGTGTCTCGTCGAGCCGCTCGGCGATGACGCTGACCTCGGTGCGGTCGGGTAGTTCGGTGAGCCGCCGCTGGATACTCTCGACGTTGTCGTGGGTGGCAGAGACCCGGTTCCGGCCTTCGCCTGCGAATCCTTCGATAGGTGCCAGGCGCGTCCTGATCTCGTCGAGTAGGTCGACGACTTGACGCTGCTCGTCGGCGTGCAGATCCGAGGCACGGGCGAGCATTGCCCGCATTTTCTCGAATCCGACAGGGGATTGCCCGTTGGCGGTCTGGTCCACCGTTGTACTACCTCTCTCAGTTCTGGGACCCAAACGACCGGTCCGCCCGGCTGGCGAAATCGCCGGACCGGGCGTGAAGGATCGCAGTGGTGCGGGGGTTTAGGCCCACAGCATGCACCACTTGGCCCACCCCTGCCAGAGGAGGGTGTGCGGCCTCGGTGTGGCGTCGCTCGGCCCACCCACCGGCCGATACCACGACGCGCGGACTTTGCGGGGTTACGGGGGCTAAACCAAGATCAAGAATCCGTTGGCGAGACGAAGTCGATCAGCACACGCGGAGCTGACAAGTCGACCCGTCAGGAGCCGGGCTCGCGCTCCTCGGGCAACGGCAACCGACCCGACTCTGGGACCGATCTGGGATGGGGCAGCTCGCTGGTCGGCCGCGGGGCGCGCGGCAGAGTCGTCTCGGTCGGCGGGTCGTCGTCGGGCTCGGCCGGGACGGGCGGAATCTGACCCGCGGACGACTCGGTGACGTTCGACCAGACGTCGTCCGCCGAGCCGGTGCGTGGCGATGTCGGCCGGGTCCAGGCCCGGGTCGGCGGCTCGGTCTCCGACTGCCCCTTCGACTGCCCCGCGCGCGATGCCTCCGAGGGCGTGCCGGCGCCGGGCCTCGCGGACTCCGGCGGTGGCCAGCCCGCCACCCGGTCGGCCGGGTTGGGCGGTGGCAAGCTGTTGGTCCGCTCGGTGCTCGAGCCGGCCGCCTGGGTGGTGTCGCCGGCACCGGAGCTTCCGGGGCGGAAGGCCTGCGTCGAGTCGCTGTCCGTGCCGAACGCGCGGGTGGACTGGGTGTCCGAGCCGAGCACCTGTGTCGACTCGCCCCCCGAGCCGGACGGCCGGGACGGCTCGCCGGCCGTCGAACTCCACGACCGCTCGCCGCTGTACATCTGGGTGGAGCCGAGCGCCGCCGACCAGTCGGGCACCCCGTCCGGTTCGGACGAGAGTGCCGGTTCGAGGTCGGTTGCCTCCTCCTCGCCGCGCCGGCTGAGCGTGGCGGCGAGGATGCCGGCGACGATCGCCACGATCAGTCCGGTGGCGGCGCCGAACCACACGGTGAAGGCCGTCGGACCCTCGAAGACCGCGTACCAGTACCGGCCGAGTCCGTCGGGGTCGCGACCTCCGGGCTGGCCCTTGAACAGGTCGCTGTATGCGATGAGCGCCCGGCCGATCGCGGCCACCTGGGTGAGGGCCAGGACGAGGGCCCAGGTGCCGACGAACACGGAGAGGAAGCTGCGCGGTGGGCGCATGGGACCGACGAGTGCGTACATCAGCACGAACACCGCGATGACCAGGCCGACCGCCGCGACGATCTCACCGAGCCAGAGCATGCGTTGGTGCGACTCGGGCGTCCACCGCCACGGAAAGCTCGCCAGCGTCTGTTTCAGCTGCCGAGTGCGGGGCAGTTCGTTGCTGGACTGGTTCTTGATGAGGTGGTCGACCGTCCATTGATTGCCGGCCGCCGCCACGAGCACGAGCTCGGCGACGGCCGCGCAGAGCGCGACCACGAACGTGGGGGCACGTCGCATTCGCCTGAGCATAGGAGGAATTGGCTCGCCTGCGAAGCACCCTTCGTCGGCCGCACATGGCAATTTGACACGTCATCGCCGTTACTTGCGGGCATCCGCTCCCGACAAAGCCAGCCAGGCTGTACGTCTCGCGTATGGTCGGGCGCCACTGGGGGTTACGGGTGTCGAACGCTGGGCACCGGCCGGCCGGTGCAAACCCGGCTTCGGGGCCGATCCGGCGGGCCTAGACTCGGGACCATGACGAGCGATGCCGACACCCAGCCCGAAGCCGAGGGCCGAGCCTCGCACGACGCCCCGATGTCCGAGGAATTGCGCGCCGCCATCGCGGCCGACTGGGACCCGGCGCCGGTGATGCCGCACCCCGCCCGCGCCGACGGCCAGCCGTACACCGCCAAACGCCGAGCCGCCCTGTCGGCCGCGTTCCCGGGGCAACTGGTCGTGGTACCGGCGGGCCCGCTCAAGACCCGCGCCAACGACACCGACTACGCGTTCCGGGCGGCCAGCTCGTTCACCTGGCTGACCGGCGAGACCGTCGAGAGCGCCGTCCTGGTTATGACGCCCACCGCGACCGGACACGACAGCACGCTGTACGTCGTCGAGTACGCCGCACCGGGCCAGCTCGACTACTTCACCGATCGCGTCCACGGCGCGCTCTGGGTGGGCAACGTGCCCTCGCCGGACGAGACGGAGGACGCGCTGGGCATCGTCACCCGGCCACGCCGCGACCTGGCCACCGACGTGGCCCCGTGGCGTGACCGCGACGTCGCCGTGCTGACCGGGTTCGACTCCGACGTCGACGACCTGTTCGCCCGCCGCGACGGAAAGAAGCTGGGCGAGGTGCTCGACGAGCTGCGCCTGGTCAAGGACGAGTGGGAGATCGAGCGACTGCAGGCCGCCTGCGACGCCACCACGCTCGGGTTCGCCGACGTGGCCCGCGAACTGCCGCTGCTGCTCGCGCGGCGCATCGAGCGGGGTGAGCGTTGGCTGGAGGGCACCTTCTGGCGGCGCGCCCGTCTCGAGGGCAACGACATCGGCTACACCTCGATCGTCGGCGCCGGCCCGCACGGCACCACGCTGCATTGGTGGCGCAACGACGGCCGGATCGAGCCCGGCCGGTTGTTGCTGGCCGACATGGGCATCGAGACCGACGAGCTGTACACCGCCGACGTCACCCGCACCATGCCGGTCAGCGGCGAATGGACGCCCGACCAACTGCGCGTGTACCAGGCGGTCTACGAAGCCCAGAGTGCCGGCATCGCCGAAGTCAAGGCCGGCAACGACTTCCTGGCCGCGCACGACGCCGCGATGTGGGTGCTGGCCGATCACCTGCACTCGTGGGGCATCCTGCCCGTGACAGCCGACGTGTCGTGTGCCGAGGACCAGGAGGCCCCCGGCGCCGGGCTGCACCGCCGGTACACCCGGCACGGCACGTCGCACATGCTCGGCATCGACGTGCACGACTGCGCGCTGGCCCGCGAGGAGACCTACCGCAAGGGCACCCTGGCCGCCGGCCACGTGCTGACCGTCGAGCCCGGGCT
>DATBER010000070.1:0-10921 GCA_036558905.1 Jatrophihabitantaceae bacterium
GTCCGGTGATCCAGGTGTGCGCTCGCAAGGCGGAGGAGGAGCCGATACCGCTGTTGTATCGGCGACGACGACAACGCCGCGAGCGTGCAGCTGGGCGCCGGAATTATCGTCTGAATTCCCGGCGCGGGGCACTAGTGTCCCGCGCCGGGAAACGAGGAGGTCAGTCGCAGGATTGCCGGTACGACCACATCCCACGTCGGCGGTGGCGGCATCTCGTGCCCCACGTCCGCGAGCGTGATCAGCTCGGCCGGCGGGATCTCGGCGGCGAGCGCCTGCCCGTGCCCGAGCGGAAACAGCGGATCGTCCGCGCCGTGAATGACCAGCGTGGGCACGCGGATCTCGCCCAGCCGCTGCCGCCACGGCGATGTGCTGTGCGCCCGGTCGTGGTTGGCCTTCGCCGCGATGTCGGCCGACCGGTCGACGACTCGCGTGACCGTGCCTCGGCGGGCCGCCTCGTCCCAGTAGCGCGAGCCGGACAAGGCGCGGTCCTCGGCGAGGATGTGGTCGACGACGGCGGCACGATCCGTCCACTCGACCTCGCCGGCCTGCTCGTAGAACGCGCGCAGCTCGTCGGTCATCGGCGGGCGGGCGGTACCGGGGCCGACCGACGTCGTCGCGATCAGGGTGAGTGACGCGACGCGCTCGGGGTGGTTCAGCGTCACCTGCTGGGCCAGCGCACCGCCCATCGAGAGGCCGACGAGGTGCGCGGACGGGCGGTCGAAGGCGTCCAGCAGGCCGATGATGTCGGCGACCAGATCTTCGCCGGAGTAGCCCGGCTCGCCGGGCGGATAGGTGATCGACTGCCCGGTGTCGCGGTGGTCGTAGCGGATCACGAACCGTCCACCGGCCGCGATTCGGTCACGGAACTCGACCGGCCACCAGTCCATCGAGCCGCCCGATCCGGCGATCAACAACACGGCCGGATCGGCCGCGTCGCCGAACGACTCGGCACACAGTTCCACGTCGTTGACCCGAACCCGATTCGCCATGCCCGCCACCCTGTCACGCCGTTGCGCCGACCGCGAAAACGGTTAGGTCGTTGTCGGCTGCGCGAAGTAACGTGAGGCAACGTGACTGGGGAGGACATCGGCTCGCATAGCAGCGCGCCCGGGGCGATCAAGACGCTTCTGAGGCTGCGCCGCTGGACGCCACCCCATCGCAAGACGATCATCGTGATGATCGTGTCCGCATCGGGCGCAATGCTTGCGCAGTCGCTGATTCCGCTCGTCACCGGGCGGATCATCGACGGTCCGATCCGCCACCACGACCCGGCCGCGATCTGGCCGCTGGCCGGACTGGCGCTCGCCTTCGGGCTGGCCGAGGCAGCGCTGTTCTTCGTGCGCCGTTACGCGATGGCCCGGGCGGCGCTGGGTCTCGAGGCGGACGTGCGCCGCGACCTGTTCGCCCACCTGCAACGCCTGCCGGTCGCGTTCCACGACCGCTGGCCGTCCGGTCAGTTGCTGTCGCGGGCCACCACCGACCTGTCGATCATCCGGCGGTTCATCGGGTTCGGCTTCGTCTTCCTGATCGCCAACACCGCGACGTCGCTCGTGGTGCTGATCCTGTTGCTGCACATCCACTTGTGGCTCGGGCTGTTCGTCGTGGCGGCGATCGCCCCGCTGGCGGTGTTCACCCGCAAGTTCGAGCTGCGCTACAGCCGCGACGCCCGCCGGGTGCAGGACCTTACCGGCGACCTGGCCACCGCGGTCGAGGAGTCGGCGCTCGGCATCCGGGTGATCAAATCCTACGGCCGTCGCCCGCAGATGCTCGCGTCGTTCAAGAAGGACGCCGGCGGGTTGCGCCGGGCCGAGCTCACCAAGATCGGCACGCTGGCCAAGTTCTGGGCCGTGCTCGAGGGCCAGCCGCAGCTGATCCTGGCCGGCGTCACCTGCGGCGGCGTGCTGGCCGCGGCGCACGGTGCGATGACGCTCGGCCAGCTCGTCGCGTTCCTCACCCTGTACCTGCGGCTGATCTGGCCGATCATCTCGCTCGGCTGGCTGCTGGCCATCACCGAAGAGGCGGCCAGCGCGTCGCGACGGATCTTCGACGTGCTCGACACCGACCCGGCGATCACCGACCCGACCCGGCCGCAGACGCGCCCGAGCGAGGCGACGGTGCGCTTTCACGACGTGCGCTTCCGCTACCCCGAGGCGAGCGAGGACGTGCTGTACGGCGTCAACCTCGAGATCCGGGACGGCGAGACGATGGCACTGGTCGGGGCAACCGGCTCGGGCAAGACGACGCTGACCGAGCTCGTCCCGCGCCTGTACGACGTCACCGGCGGTGCGATCACCATCGGCGGCGTCGACGTGCGCGACATGACGCTCGACGACCTGCGCGGACTGGTCGCCATGGCGTTCGAGGAGGCGACGCTGTTCTCGGCGAGCGTGGCCGAGAACCTCACCCTCGGCCGGCCCGGCATTACCGACGACGACATCGCCGAGGCCGTCGACGTGGCCCAGGCCGGTTTCGTCCACGACCTGCCGTACGGGCTCGACACGCGAATCGGCGAGCAGGGGCTGTCCCTGTCGGGTGGACAGCGGCAGCGCCTGGCGCTCGCCCGCGCCGTGCTGGGCCGCCCGCAGGTGCTCGTCCTGGACGATCCGCTGTCTGCGCTCGACGTGCAGACCGAGGCGCAGGTCGAGGAGGCGCTGCGCCGGGTGCTGCACGACACCACCGCTCTCGTGGTGGCCCACCGCCCGTCCACCGTGCTGCTGGCCGACCGGGTGGCGCTGCTCGCCGACGGCGGCATCGCCGCGGTGGGCACGCACAGCGAGCTGCTCGAGACCGTGCCCGAGTACCGCGAACTACTGGCGCAGACGTCCGAGCTGGAGCCCCTGGCGGGACCGTCATGAGTGACCAGACCGACTGGCAGGGGCGGCTCACCGCCGAAGCCGAGGAAGCGCAGAAGGCCGACCAGGTCGTGATCACCGGGCGGCCGCGTCTGCACAGCGACGCCCGGGCGCTGCTGCGTGATCTGGTCCGCCCGCACCGGCGGGCCATCGTGTTCGTGGTGCTGATCGTGCTGATCCAGGTCGGCGCCACCATGGCCGGGCCGTGGCTGGTCGGCGTGGCCATCGACACCGCGCTGCCCGAAGCCCGCCACCACGACTACACGTCGCTGATCGGCGTCACGATCACGCTGGTGTCGTGCGCGCTGCTGTCCGGATGGCTGCGAGCCGTGTTCGTGCGGCGGAGCGGCCGTATCGGGCAGGCAATCCTGTTCGAGTTGCGCCGACGGACGTTCGACCACACCCAGGCGCTGTCGGTGTCCTTCCACGAACGGTTCACTTCCGGCCGGGTGATCTCGCGGCTGACGTCCGACGTCGACACCCTGACTGAATTGCTCGACTCCGGGCTCGACGGCCTGATTACAGCCGTGCTGAACATCGCGGCGATCAGTGTGCTGCTGCTGTTCCTCGACCTGCCACTGGCGGCGATCACGCTGGCCTCGTTCGTCCCGCTGTACTTCCTGTACCGGTGGTTCTCGGCCCGGGCGGCGGTGGCGTTCCGGCGCACCCGGGAGACGATCGCCACGCTGATCGTCAACTTCGTCGAGACGTTCAACGGCATCCGGGCCGGGCAGTCGTTTCGCCGCGAGCAGCGCAACGACCGGCTGTTCGGCGGGCTGAACGGCGAGTACAAGGACGCCAACACGCGCGCGTTCAAGCTGTTCGGCGTCTTCATCCCGGGCGCCACGCTCATCGGCAACATCGTGATGGTGACGGTGCTGCTGATCGGCGGCTACCGGGTAGCCGACGGCGGGTTGGCGCTGGGCGTGCTGACCGCGTTCATCCTGTACCTGCGGCAGTTCTTCGATCCGATGGACGACGTCGCGGTGTTCTACAACTCGCTGCAGTCGGCCACGGCCGCCCTGGAGAAGATCTCGGCCGTCCTGGCCGAAAATCCGTCGGTGCCTGAGCCGGTGGCGCCGGTGCCGCTGGAGCGGCCCATCCACGGCGCGCTCGACCTGGACGCCGTCGAGTTCTCCTATCGGGCCGAGCGACCGGTCCTGCACGAGCTGAACCTGCATGTGCCGGCCGGGCAGACGGTGGCCCTGGTCGGCGCCACCGGAGCGGGCAAGTCGACGATCGCCAAGCTGATCTCACGCTTCTACGACCCGACGAGTGGCGTCGTCCGGCTCGACGGCGTCGACCTGCGCGAGGTGCGCGAGGCCGACTTGCGCGAGGCGATCGTCATGATCACCCAGGACGGCTTCCTGTTCTCAGGCTCGGTCGCCGACAACATCGCGTTCGGCCGGCCCGGGGCGTCGCGCGAGCAGGTGATCGAGGCGGCCCGGTCGGTCGGCGCGCACGAGTTCATTCGCGCGCTGCCCGACGGGTACGACACCGACGTGCGCAAGCGGGGTGGGCGCCTCTCGGCCGGGCAGCGCCAGCTCGTGGCATTCGCGCGAGCGTTCCTGGCCGACCCGGCGGTGCTGATCCTGGACGAGGCGACGTCGTCGCTGGACGTTCCGACCGAGCGGCTGGTACAGCGTGCCCTGCGGACGGTGCTGCACGACCGCACGGCGCTGATCATCGCCCACCGGCTGTCGACGGTCGAGATCGCCGACCGGGTGCTCGTGCTGGAGGCCGGCCGGGTGGTCGAGGACGGCTCGCCGGATGCCCTGGTGGCGTCGGGTGCCGGCGACTTCGCCGCGCTGCACGAGTCGTGGCGCGACTCCCTGGTGTAGTGCCTTCTGTGATCGAAACGTTCGTCGCGGTCGGGGACAGCTTCACCGAGGGGCTGGACGACTTCCGTCCGGACGGCAGCGTACGGGGCTGGGCCGACCGGGTCGCCGAGCTGATCGCCGCCGGGCAGGGCCCGGTCACTACGCCAACCTGGCCGTGCGGGGCAAGCTGCTCCGGCAGATCTCGAGGACCAGTTCCCGGTGACGCTGGGCCGCCCATCCTGATCTGATCACCTTCTCGGCCGGCGCCAACGACATCCTCCGTCCCGGATCCGACCTCGACGCGGTCGCGGAGCGGTTCGACGACGCGCTCGCCAGGCTGACCACGACCGGCGCGCGCATCCTCGTGTTCGTCGGCATGGACCCGGGACGCACCCCGGTCGTGTGCCTGGTGCGCGGCAAGATCGCGATCTACAACGAGCGCCTGCGCATGTCGGCCGCCCGGCACGGCTGCGAGGTGGTCAACCTGTGGGCGCTCACCCCACTGTGGGATCCACGGGCATGGGGTCAGGACCGGGTGCATCTTTCGCCGGCCGGGCACGACCGGGTGGCCCGGCTGGTGGCGCAGCTGCTCGGGCTGCCGACCCTCGACCCGTACGCAGGCTGGGACCACCCGGCCGTCTGCAAGACGCGACGCGACGATCTTCAGTGGACCCGCGAGTTCTTCCTGCCCTGGCGCGGCCGGCTCACCCCGCCCCTAACGGCGGTAAGTACCGAGCAGCCGCCTCACCCGACCGCTCGACGCGGTAACTACCACGCCGCCGCCTCACCCCACCCCCCGACGCGGTAACCGCCTCACCGTGCGGTTCGACGAAAGAGGTCTGCGACTTTCGGCGCACCCCGCACCGCGGTGAAATCCAAACCGCGCGGTGAGACGCCGCCCGCAGCCCCGCAGTTGTCCACAGGCCGAGTGGAGTCTCGACGTTATCCACAGATCCTCGAACGAAGGCCCACGATGTCGCCGCCACGTCGAACATATGAGCCATGGACACATCGACCAGCCTCTCCCGGCTGTTGCGCGACCTGCGCTACCGCCGCTCGCTCACCCAACGCGAACTCGCGCACCTGTCGGGCGTGGACCAGCGGCGAATCTCGTCCTACGAACGCGGCCGTCGCAAGGTGCCGCTGCGGCACGCCGACCAGATCCTGGCCGGCCTGGGCTTGCAGCTTCGGCTCGAGACCGAGCGACTATGGGCCGACGTCGACGCGAAGATCGACGAGCTGGCAGCCCTGCCGATCGCCGAGCGGCTGATCAGGTCGCGGGTCCTGATTCCCGAGTTGCTGCGCTGGTTGGCGGTCACCGAGCCAGTCATCGACGGTTGCGCGGCCGCGCTGTTGCAGGGCGCGCCCGTGCCGGTCGATTGGGTCGACCTGTGCGTGCGACGCGACAAGCTCGACAACCTGGCCGAGGCGCTGCGGAAGCGACCGGACAGCAGCTGGTCCGAGGCGAAAGGGTGGTGGGCCGACCACACCATCGACCCGCGATTACCCGGGCCGATGCGCTGGCATCATCACCTGGGCGAGTTCCGGATCACGATCGTTGACACTGATCCGCCCACCATCACCCTCGTCGTCGACGACGAACGGTGGACCGGCCTCGCCGTTCGTGTCCGGCCACTGGCCGACCTCGAAGTCGACGACGTCGAGTTGTCGCGCGTGCTGGCCCGGATGCGCGAGCGCCAACGGGGCGGGGACGGAGGATCCTGAGCACATGACCATCGACCAGCAGGTCCGCGACGACGACCGCAAGCATGTCTTCCACTCGTGGTTGGCCCAGGCGCTGATCGACCCGATGCCGGTGGCCGGCGGCGAGGGGTCCTACTTCTGGGACCACGACGGCAACCGCTACCTCGACTTCTCCTCGCAGCTGGTCAACGTCAACATCGGCTACCAGCACCCACGGCTCGTTGCGGCCATCCAGGAGCAGGCCGGCAAGCTGTGTACGGTCTCGCCGAACTTCGCGCACGAGTCGCGCAGCGAGGCGGCCCGGCTGATCGCCGAGCTGGCGCCGGGCGATCTCGACGTCGTCATGTTCACCAGCGGTGGCGCCGAGGCGGTCGAGTACGCGGTACGGCTGGCCCGGCTGCACACCGGCCGGCCCAAGGTGCTCGCCGCCTACCGCAGCTACCACGGCGGCACCGCCGGCGCGGTCACGCTCACCGGCGAACCACGACGGTGGGCCAGCGAGCCGGGCGTCCCAGGCGTGGTGCACTACTGGGGCCCGTACCTGTACCGGTCGGCGTTCCACGCGACGACGCCCGAGCAGGAGTCCGAGCGTGCCCTGGCCCACCTGCGTGACGTGATCATGCTCGAGGGACCGGGCACGGTGGCCGCCGTCGTTCTCGAGACCGTTGTCGGCACGAACGGCATCCTCGTGCCGCCGCCGGGCTACCTGGCCGGCGTGCGCGAGATCTGCGACGAATTCGGCCTGGTGATGATCGCCGACGAGGTGATGGCCGGGTTCGGCCGTTGCGGTGAGTGGTTCGCGATCGACCGCTGGGGGGTCACGCCGGACCTGATCACGTTCGCGAAGGGCGTCAACAGCGGCTACGTGCCGCTAGGCGGCGTGATCATCGCGCAACCGATCGCCGACACGTTCGCCGAGCGGGCGTTCCCGGGCGGGCTGACGTACTCGGGGCATCCGCTGGCGTGCGCCAGCGCGGTGGCGTCCATCGGCATCTTCAAGGACGAGGGCATCGTCGAGCACGCGCGCGCCCTCGGTACGGACGTGATCGGGCCGGCACTCGCCGAGCTGGCCGACAAGCACCCGTCGGTGGGCGAGGTCCGCGGGCTGGGCGTGTTCTGGGCGATCGAGCTGGTGCGGGACAAGACGACCCGTGAGCCGCTCGTGCCGTACAACGCGTCCGGCCCGGACGCCGCGCCGATGAGCGAGTTCGGGGCGGCCTGCCGACAACGCGGGCTGTGGCCGTTCGTCCACTTCAACCGCACGCACGTGGTGCCGCCCTGCACGATCAGCGCCGACGAGGCGCGCCAGGGCATCGCCATCCTCGACGATGCCCTGGCCACCGCGGACAAGTACTGCACTTAGAGCAATCCGTCGCGGCGCATCACCCGCAGCGCCCACCACCCGGGCAGGGCCGGCAGCCAAACCGACTCCAGCCGGGACAGCAGCGCAGCGGCGGCCGCGACCGGCAGGGGCAGCCCGGTGGCGGACAGCCCGGCGATCAGGGCTGTCTCGACGGCGCCGGTACCGCCCGGCGTCGGGATCAGCGACCCAGCCGCCGACGAGCCGAGGTAGACGATCGACAGGGCCAGCAGCGTGCCGTGTCCACCGACCGCGTAGACGCAGCAGGCGAAGGCCAGGATGTGCGTCGCGGTCAGCACCGCGGCGGCCAGCACGCCCACCGCGATCCGGCCCGGGTTCTGCCGGGCGTGGCTGCGCAGGGTGGCCCAGCTGGTCGCCGTGCCCCGCAACGCCCCCCGAACGGCGGCACTGCGCCGGGCGATCAGCACGGCGATCCCGAGCAGCGCGGCCACCCCGGCCACCACCAGCGCGATCAGCTGCGGTTGGACGTGCAGGCTGCCCGCCCCGGACGACGTCAGCGACAAGCCGCCGACGATCACCATCGTCACGATCAACTGGGTCAGCTGGGCGGCGCTCACCGATCCCAGGGCGGCTGGCCACGAGGCGCCTCGACGGTTCAGGTAGCGGCTGGCCACAGCCGGTGTCGTGACCGCCGACGGCATGAACGTCCGCGTGAAGCCGATTGCCAGCTGGGCCAGCAGCGTCTGCCCCGGGCGCAGTGGCACGGTGGCGAATCCGCGCAGGTTGTGCGAGGCAGCCAGCAGCGAAACCGCGGTGCACCCCAGGGCAGCGGCCAGCCACGCGGGATGCAGCGTGCGCAGCATCGCGGCCGGGTCGCTCGCGGAGAGCTCGGCGACCAGCAGCCCGGCGCCGACCAGCAGGCCCAGCCACGTCAGCGCCGATACCAGCCGGCGGCCCGGCATGAGCGAACGACGCGTCCGGACCGGAGCCGTCCGGGCCGCGGCGGTCCCGACCGAGGCGGGATTCGCCAGCGGGGAAACCCGCGGGCGGGCGATCGGCGGCAGGGCGGCGACCGGTGGCGGGGCAAACAATGTCGTCACCTCACCAAGCCTGGCGGCCGGTCAGCCGCATGTCTGTCGGGTGATCACCCCAATTGCTGGTAGGGGTAAACCCCCTGTCGACACAACAGAGATCGGCACCGACTGCATTGATACTTCGGCGAGGTTGAGACGCAGCTCACGTCAGGTGGGCGAACGCGATCGCCGCGGCGGTGGCGACGTTCAGCGAGTCGACGTCGCCGACCATCGGGATACGCACCAGAGTGTCGGCGGCGTCCATCGCGGCGGCGCTCAGGCCGGGGCCTTCGGCGCCGACCAACACCGCCCACTTGTCCGGGGGCGACACCGATTGCAACGGCACGGCGTCGGCCCGGGGCGTCATCGCCAGCACCGAGAAGCCGTGCTCACGCAGTTGCTTCAGCCCGGCCGGCCACTCGGGCAGCACGGCGAACGGCACGCGCAGCACGTGGCCCATCGACACGCGCACGCTGCGCCGGTACAGCGGGTCGGCGCATTGCGGGTCGAGCAGCACGGCGTCGACGCCGAACGCGGCGGCGTTGCGGAACAGGGCGCCCAGGTTCTCGAAGTCGTTCAGGGATTCCAGAACGGCCACCCGATGAGCATTGGTAAGCAGAGCAAGAGGGGACGCAGGCGTACGCCGATCGGCGGAGGCCAGCACCCCACGAGTGACCCGGAAGCCGACCACGTCGGACAGCGTCCACTTGTCGACGACGTACACCGGAGCGTCCACAGTGGACAGTTGCGCCACCCTCGAGCGCACGCCCAGCACAGCGCGCACCCGGTACCGCGACGCGAACAGCCGCTGCACGGTGTTGACGCCCTCGGCGATCACGATGCCGCGACGGTCCGGGCGGACGTCGGCGTCGGTGAGATCGCGGAAGTCGCCCAGCCGCGGGTCGGCAGGGTCAGCGATCTCGATGAACGACATGTGCACCATTCTGCGGTCAGCGAACACGCCCGCGTTGTACGTGGTGCCCGATCCGGGAAAGCTTGAGCTATGGACTACACGCATCTTGGACGCAGTGGGCTGTCCGTCAGCCGAATCTGCCTCGGCACGATGAACTTCGGACCGGTTACCGATGAGGCCGACGCCTACCCGATCATGGACGCCGCGCACGAGTACGGCATCAACTACTTCGACACCGCGAACGTGTATGGCTGGGGCGAGAACAAGGGCAACACCGAGCGGATCATCGGCAACTGGTTCGCCCAGGGCGGCGGCCGCCGTGAGCGCACAGTGCTCGCCACCAAGGTCTACGGCGACATGGGCGAGTGGCCGAACGAGGGCAAGCTGTCGGCGCTGAACATCCGCCGGGCGCTGGACGCCTCGCTCCAGCGCCTGCAGACGGACTACGTCGACATCTACCAGTTCCACCACGTCGACCGGGCCACGTCCTGGGACGAGATCTGGGGGGCCATCGAGGTAGCCATCGCTCAGGGCAAGATCCTCTACGCCGGCAGCAGCAACTTCGCCGGGTGGCACATTGCGCAAGCGCAGGAAGCCGCGGCTCGGCGCAACTTCATCGGCCTGATCAGCGAGCAGTCGATCTACAACCTGTTCAAGCGCGACGTCGAGCTCGAGGTACTACCCGCGGCCGAGCACTACGGACTGGGCGTGATCCCGTGGTCACCGCTCAACGGTGGCCTGCTCGGCGGCATGCTGCGCAAGCAACAGGAGGGGCACCGCCGGCTGGGCGGTCGGGCCCAGGAGACGCTCGAGGCGCACCGCACACAGGTCGAGCAGTACGAGGACTTCGCCGCCGAGCTGGGCCACGAGCCGGGCGACCTGGCGCTGGCCTGGCTGTTGCACCAGCCCGCCGTCACGGCCCCGATCGTCGGCCCCCGCACCCGCGCCCAGCTCGACTCGGCCATCCGGGCGCTGGACATCACCCTGGACGAGAAGGCGCTTACCCGGCTGGACGAGATCTTCCCGGGCCACCGCCCGGCCCCCGAGGACTACGCCTGGTAGCAAGTACGCCGTGTCTCTCAAGTCCATGCTCTGCTGCGCGACGAGCAGGACATGAGAACGCGGGGCACTAGGTCGTGTCTCGTGGATCATGGAACGGGGTCGCGGAGCCAGATCTTGATCGAGGCGACATCGACGGTGCCGAGGTAGATGTAGTTGCGTTTGTCGTAGCGGTGGCC
>DATBER010000071.1:0-34749 GCA_036558905.1 Jatrophihabitantaceae bacterium
GCCGGGAATTGGGCGAATAAGTCCGGTGATCCAGGTGTGCGCTCGCAAGGCGGAGGAGGAGCCGATACCGCTGTTGTATCGGCGACGACGACAACGCTGCGAGCGTGCGGCTGGGCGCCGGAATTATCGTCTGAATTCTCGGCGCGGGGCACTAGGTCTGGAAGCGCGCCGCCGGCCTGAGCCTGATCACGACGTCGATCAGGCTCAGGTTGCGGCGCCGGGCGACGAGCAGGCCGAGCGTGAGCGCCGCGGCCGCCGACAGCAGGCCGCCGCCGACCATCCCCCACCGCGGTCCGAACGCGCCGGCCACCCAGCCGATGATGGGCGCGCCGATCGGGGTCCCGCCCATGAAGCACATCAGGTACAGCGCCATGACCCGGCCGCGCATGGTCGGCTCGACGCCCAGCTGTACCGAGGCGTTGGCCGCCGTGGTGAACGTGAGCATCGCCCAGCCGGCCGGCACCAGCAGGGCGGCCGTCGAATTGAAGCCGGGCATCGATCCGGCCGCGACCTCGATCAGCCCGAACGCGGTCGCCGCGCCCACGAGGAACAGCGACGACGGGCGCCGCGTGCGGCGGGTGGCCAGCACCGCTCCGAGACACGCGCCGACGGCCAGCGCGGTCGACAGCAGACCGTATCCGGTGGCCGAGCGGTGGAATACCTGCTTGGCGATCAAGGCCGTGGTGATCTGGAAGTTCATGCCGAACGTGCCGACGACGAACACCAGCACCAGCGTCAACGCCAGGTCACTTCGGCCCAGAACGTAGCGCACGCCGGCGAGGAGCTGCCCCTTCGCCCGCTCGATCGGCGGGGCCGGGTAGAGCTCGCTCGGGCGCATCAGCCACAGTCCGGCCAGCACAGCCACGCTCGAGCCGGCGTTGGCGACGAACGCCCACCCCGTGCCGACGGCCGTGATCATGAGTCCGGCGACGGCCGGCCCCATGATCCGCGCGCTGTTGAAGATCGTCGAGTTGATGCCGACGGCGTTGGTCAGGTCGTCGCGGCCGACCATCTCGACGACGAACGACTGCCGGGTGGGCGTGTCGACCGCGCTGACCATGCCCAGGGCGGCGGCCAGCACTAGCACGTGCCAGTACTGCACCACCCCGCCGACGTCGAGCAGGCCGAGCGTGAGCGCGATCAGGGCCAGGGCCGACTGCGTACCCAGCAGCAGCTTGCGCTTGTCCAGCCGGTCGGCCAGCACGCCGCCCCACAGGCCGAGCATGAGCGACGGCCCGAACTGCAGCGCGGTGACGAAGCCCAACGCGGTGCC
Organism: Jatrophihabitantaceae bacterium; assembly: GCA_036558905.1. GTDB lineage: Bacteria > Actinomycetota > Actinomycetes > Mycobacteriales > Jatrophihabitantaceae > DASXRA01. Next base: position 1,274 of record DATBER010000071.1, read on the forward strand.
CGAGTTGGTCAGGTTGAGGACCAGCCAGTCCTGCGCGACGCGCTGCATCCAGGTGCCGGTGAGCGACACCAGCTGCCCGGAGGCGTAGAGCCGGTAGTTGCGAACCCGCAGCGAGCGGAACATGCCCCGGGGTTGGCGGGTACGGGAATCCTGTGTCTGGGTAGGTGTGGTGGCAACCGCCGTCACAGCTCGGCCAGTTTGTCGAGCACCGGAATCACGTCGCGCAGGGTCGCCCGCTCCTGGGGCGTCAGCTGGGCCAGTCGCTGCGAGAGCCAGGCGTGGCGTTGCCGGCGTTCAGACTCGAGCAGCTGCGCCCCGGCATCGGTCAGGGTGATGATCACCTGGCGCTTGTCCGACGGGTGCGCCTCGCGCGAGACGAGCCCCTTCTCCTCGAGGCTGGCCAGCACCTTGGTCATGGACGGGGGCTGGACCCGCTCGCAGGCGGCCAGGTCGCCGGCGCTCATCGGGCCCTTGCTGTACAGGGTGCCCATGGCCGAGAGCTGCGTGAGCGACACCGACGTGTCGGCCCGCTGGTTACGCAGGATCCGGGTCAGCCGCAGCAGCGACGGTCGGAGCGTCGCGGCCAGCTCCGCGGCGCTCTGCTTGCTGGGAGCCGTCTGCCGGCTCGGAGTAATCGATGTCATGTCAGTAGTTAGTTTAGCTAACGTTCTGGTTTGGCGCCACCGAGCAGTGCCGCCAGCTTGGCCAGCTCGCCGTCACGCCGGGGTAAGGCCACGCCGTCGACCGACGCGATCGGCACCACAAGACTAAGGCTGCTCGTCCAAAACGCCATGGCGCTCAACAGCTGGTTCACATCGAAGCTGGCCAGCCGGGTCGGCCGGCCGGCGTCGCGGGCGGCATCCAGCAGGGCCCGGCGGGTGATGCCGGGCAGCAGGTCGTCGCGCAGCGGTGGGGTCACGAGGGTGCCGTCGTCCAGCAGCAGGAAGACATTGCCCCGGCTGGTTTCCAGCACGGCGCCGTCGTCGCCGACGAACAGCGGCAGCCCGGCCTCCTCGGCCGTGGTCAGCGCCCCGCGGTCGGCCCACTTGTGCCGCCACAGGCCCGGCGGGCGGACCACGACGCGGACGTCCGAGTGCGCGGGCGGCGGGCCGCCGGGGCTCGCGCTCACTTCGACGGAGCCGTTCGGGTGCACAACCACCCGGGCGGCGCCCCGACCCGGAACCGCGACCGACTTGATCCGCGCGGCCAGATCGTCGGGCCGGCCCCATCCGTACAGCTCGCGGCAGGAACGGTCCAGCCGGGCCAGGTGATCGGCCAGCCGCACCGGCTCACCGTCGACGGTCAGGATCGTCTCGAGCAGCCCGCCGCGCAGCTGCTCGGCGGTCGGCTCGACGTCCGGGGTGGCCAGCCGCGGCGTCACCCGAGCGCCGAACGCGCCGAGCAACGGCGCCGCCTTGTGCAGGCACTCGCGCCACTCCAGCATCGGGACGCTGTCCGCGGTAATGCCGCCGCCGACGCCCAGCTCGATCGTGTCGCCGGCCACCTCGAACGTCCGGATGGCCACGTTGAACTCGGCGCCCCAGGCCGGGCTGGCGAACCCGATGGCCCCGGTATAGGCACCCCGGCGGGTCGGCTCCAGGTCCGCGATGGCCCGCATCGCCCGCAGCTTGGGCGCTCCGGTGACCGAGCCGGGCGGGAACGTCGCGGCCAGCAGCTCGGCGTCGTCGGCGTCGACCCGGGCGGTGACCGTCGAGACCAGATGCCATACGCCGGGGTGCGGTTCGACACTGAGCAGCTCGGGCACGCGCACCGTGCCGATGCGCGCGACCCGGCTCAGGTCGTTGCGCATCAGGTCGACGATCATGACGTTCTCGGCGGCGTCCTTGGCCGAGCGCCGCAGGACGGCCGCCGGCACGGACCGGGGCGCCGTCCCCTTGATGGGCGATGACGTGACCAGGTCGCCATGCCGGCGCAGGAACAGCTCCGGGCTCAGGCTGACGACGCTGCGGCCGTCGCCCAGATCGACGAACGCCCCGTACGCCGGCGCCAGGCGAGCCGCGGCGTCGGCGAACAGCCCGGCTGCGGATCCGGCGAACGGCGCCCGCACCCGTGTGCACACGTTCACCTGGTACAGCTCGCCGGCCCGGATCAGCTCGATGGCCCGCTCCACGGCGTCCAGGTGGCCGGCCGGGGGCGGCCCGTCGAAGTCGCCGACCGTCCACTGTGGATGCTCTCGAGTCGGCGTACGCAGCGCGTCGAGGAGGACATCGTCGGGGCGTGCTCTGGTGCCCAGCGACTCGAACCACCACTGGCCGTCGGCGTAGCGCAGGAGGCGGTCGTAGAAGGCCAGCTGCGGCGGGCCGTCGTAGCCGATGACCCCGAACCACCCCCCACCGACGACGCGACTTTGACCCCCGAATGCGCGCTTATCTGCCGTCTGAGCGTGCTTTCGGGGGTCAAAGTCGGCCAGGACGGAGAGGTCGCCGCTGCGCCGGACCGGGTCGCACGCCACGATGGCCCCGCCGCCGGCCCACGCTCCCCACAGGCACACCAGTCCCGAACGGCCGGCCAGTCGGCGCACCAGTTCGGCGGGCGACGGTCCCGGCCCGAGCGGTTCGGCAAGCACCCGCGTAGCCTGCCGCATTGTGGCGAAACGGGAGCTGAAGACGCCCCCTGAGCCGATGCAGGTCGACAGCCGGCGCGTCGTGCTCATCGGCACCGCGCTGTGGTTCGTCGGATTCGTCGTGCTGCTGCCGTTCTACGACTGGCTGGGCCGCCACGACCATCGGATCTGGCTGTGGACCTGCCTGGCCGGCTGGATCCTCGGGCTGATCGGCCTGCCCCTCGTGCGCAAGCACCGCAAGGAAGGCCGCACGCGCTAAGCCTCGTCGGCCGCGACCGCAACGCCGTCGACCTCGACCTCGGCGTCGTCGTACACGTCACCGGTCGGCTCGGACAGCGGCGGTACCTCGACGACGGCCTCCGAGTGCGCGCCGCAGCCGTACTCGACGCTCACCACGCGGCCTTCGGCGCCGGTCACCTCGTTGCCGCACACCCCGAATCCGGCACGCAGCGAACCGGACAGGGGCAGCAGGAACCCACAGGTACCGCAGTGTCCGGGCGCGTTGCGGGCCATCGCCGAGGCAGGACCGGTGTCGCCCTCATACCAGCGCGCGGCCAGGTCCAGGCGCCCCTCGCGGGACAGCACCCGCTCGCGGCCCAGTCCGAGCCCGAACGCGACGTCGTCGACGTCGGCGTCGCCGGAGGAGGTGTAGCCCGGCACGAGGCGCCAGTCGTCGGCCGGCGCCGGCAGCAGGTCGCCCGGACTCAGATCGCCCGCCCGCACCCGCTCGCTCCACGGCACCCACTCCGGCGCGAGCAGCGCACCCGCGCCGGGCAGCAGCACCACCTCGTCGACCGTGACGGCCTTCGCGCGGGGTGGGCGAGCCACCGTTACCGCCCAGTACCACCCCGAGTAGCCGGGCACCGTCGCCGCGAACGCGTGCGTCGCGACCCGTTCGGCCTCGGCCCGCACACCGAGGTGCTGGCCGACCTGCTCACCACCCACCTCGACGGCTGCGACACGCGCAGTGTCGACAGCGTTTACGCAGACCGAATCCGGCTTGATTGACGACGCGATCACGCGTCCATTGTGACGGATGCCGCGAGGCTACGGCAGGATGGGCGTGTGGCCCGCAAAGACGACAAGCAACCGCGCAAGCGGTTCACGAAGTCTGGGCACACCACGCATCATCCGCGCACGCCGACTCAGCCAGGCTATGGCCCGCCACCGACGCAGCCGTACCCGCAACAGCACGCGCAGCGGCCGGCGGGGTACGAGACCGCACGTTATCCGCAGAACCAGCCCACCGACTACGTTCCGCCGCCCCGCCGGCCGGGCAGCTACGACTCGCCCACCTATCACCACGTGCACGGGCAAAGCACCCCACCCGGTGCCGACCCGACGGCGCAGCTGCCCGGGACGCCCCCCAAGAACACGGTGACGCGGGCGGTCGTGAGCCGCAGCAACGAACTCGCCCGCAACGTCACCCGGAAGGTCATCAACGCCAGCAAGGCCGACGGCGCCGACGAGTCCGGGCTCACCGCGATGATCTGGAACCAGGTCCTCGCCAACGGCACCGACGCGATGATCGCCGTCGCGCTGGCCAGCACGGTCTTCTTCGGCGCCTCGACCTCCGCGCAGAAGGGCAACATCCTTCTCTACCTGCTGGTCACGATGGCGCCGTTCGCGATCGTCGCACCGATCATCGGCCCGGCGCTGGATCGCCTGCAGCACGGCCGCCGCTGGGCGATGGCCGGCACGGCGTTCGGCCGCGCGGTGCTGGCCGCGGTCATGGCGGGGCACCCCAAGGACCTGCTGGTGCTCTATCCCTGCGCGCTGGGTTCGCTCGTGCTCTCCAAGGCGTACAGCGTGATCCGGGCGTCGGCCGCCCCGAAACTCGTGCCACCGGGCATGACGCTCGTCGAGGCGAACTCCCGGCTCCAGATCTTCAGCCTCGCCGCCGGGCTGATCGGCGGTGGCTTCATCGGCATCGTCATCAAGATCACCGGCGACTCGTATTCCACGGGTTTGTGGGTCACCGCGGTGGCGTTCTGCGTATGCGGCTACTTCGCCCTCCGGCTGCCCAAGCAGATCGACACGGTGAGTTCGGCGCCGCCACCGCGAACTCAGCGCAGCGACACCGAACCCCGCCTGGGCATCGTGCGGCGCATGCAGGCCTGGGCCAAGCGCGGATTCGCCGCCGTGGTGATCACCTCCCTGCAGGGCGAGGCCATGCTCCGCTTCCTGGCCGGCTTCCTGACGATCTTCCTGGTGTTCCACATCGAGACGACCTCGCACGGCTGGGAGGCGGCGGCCGCGCTCGGCGGCATCGTCCTCGGGTCGGGCGCGGGCAGCTTCATCGGCACCGGCATCGGCACCCGGCTGAAACTCGCCCACCCCGAACGGATCATCCTGCTCTGCGTGGCGGCGGCCGTGCTCACGTGCGTGCTGACCGCGATCCTGTTCTCGATCCCGATCGCGATCATGTGCATGGTCATCAGCTCGACCACCAATGGCCTGGGCAAGATGTCGCTGGACGCCGTGATCCAGCGCGACATCATCGAGTCGTTGCGGGCGAGTGCCTTCGCCCGCTCCGAGACGTTTCTGCAGCTGGCCTGGGTGTTCGGCGCGGCCGTCGGAGTGCTCCTGCCGTCCGAGAACGGGTCGCTCGGATTCTGGGTGGCGGCCGCGGTTCTGGGCGCCGGCTGTGCGCTGGTCGTGGTGCGCAACCGGGCAATGAAGCGCGCTGCTGCCGCACCGCGTGCATTGCCGCCCGGCAACGTCGCCCCGGGTCATCCGCAGTCGTAGGGCGTGTCCCGTGATTCCGGCTCGTCGCGAGCGGCGGTCAGGTGCGTCAGCTGCTGGCTGCGAACAGCGACGAAGGAGGAGGCCACAGCAGCGCGATGGACGACGACGAGGACGCCGCAGATGGCGTGCCTGAGCGACGCGCAGCAGAGCGTGGAATTCCGGGACACGCCCTGATGAGACTGCTCGTCGTCACCGCTGTTCCGGCCGAGCGCGATGCCCTCGCCGCCGGTTCTGATGTGGTCGTCGCCGGTATCGGAACGGCCGCCGCAGCATCGGCCACCTCGGCCGCGCTGACCCGTGATCGATACGACCTGGTGATCAGTGCCGGCATCGCCGGCGGCTTCGACGTACCTCTCGGCACGGTGGTGATCGCCTCGCGCATCGTGCACGCCGACCTGGGCATCGAGACACCCGACGGCTTCGAGCCGATCGGCACGCCGGCGCTGGATGTGCAACCTGACGTAGCGGCCGACCTGGCCGTCCGCACCAACGGGGTCATAGGCACAGTGCTCACCGTCTCGACCGTCACCGGCACGGCCGCCACCACCGCAACCCTGCGCGCTCGATTTCCGGACGCGGTCGCCGAGGCGATGGAGGGATTCGGCGTCGCCACCGCCGCGGCCCAGCACGGCGTGCCGTTCGCCGAGGTGCGCGCCATCAGCAACCTGGTCGGTCCGCGTGACCGGCCGTCCTGGCGGATCCCCGAGGCCCTCGCCGCACTCGGGAAAGCATTCGAGGAGATCACCCGATGAAAGTCGCGTTTTCGCCCTGCCCCAACGACACGTTCGTGTTCCACGCCTGGACGCATGGACTGATCGACGGCGCGCCGCCGGCCGAGGTCACCTACGCCGACATCGACGTCACGAACACCGCGGCCGAGAAGGGCGAGTACGACGTGGTCAAGGTGTCCTACGCCGCGCTGCCCTGGCTGCTCGACAAGTACGCGCTGCTGCCCAGCGGCGGCGCGCTCGGCCGGGGCTGCGGGCCACTCGTCCTGACCCGGGGCGACGTGTCCACTGTGGACGGACGGGTCGTGGCCGTGCCGAGTGAGCGCTCGACGGCCTACCTGCTGTTCCGGCTGTGGGCATCGGGGCAACGCCCGGAGCGCATCGACGTCGTGCCGTTCACCTCGATCATGCCGGGGGTGCGCGACGGCCGGTACGACGCCGGCCTGGTGATCCACGAGGCGCGGTTCACCTACCCCTCCTACGGTTTGACGTCGCTGGCCGACCTGGGCGAGTGGTGGGAGTCGGACACCGGCCTGCCCATCCCGCTCGGCGCGATCCTGGCCCAGCGGTCGCTGGACGGGGCGGCGCTGGCCCGCGTCCTGCGCGAATCCGTCGAGTACGCGTGGGCCAACCCGTCCGCGTCGGCGGCCTACGTCGCCGAGCACGCCGACGAGATGTCGCCCGAGGTGCAGCGCCGGCACATCGACCTGTACGTCAACGACTTCACGCGTGACCTCGGCGAGGAGGGCTACTCCGCCGCGGCCACCCTGCTCGATCGCGCCTTCGCGGCCGGGCTCACGCCGTCGTCGCCGCCGCTGCGCTGACCCGCAGCGAGGGCAGGGCGAGCAGCGTGCACGCGCCCAGCACGGCGCCGCCGGCCAGGTACGGTGCGTGCAGCCCGAACGCCTTGGCCACCAACCCGCCGGCCGCCGCGCCGAGCGGCGTGGCGGCCAGCCCGACGACCCGGTACGAGCTGGTCACCCGGCCCAGCAGGTCGGCCGGCACGATGCGCTGGCGCAGCGACACGGTGACGACGTTCCACACCGAGATGCCGGCGCCGAACAAGGCCAGCCCGGTTGCCGCCGCGGCCACCGACGACGTCGCTCCGGCCAGCACCAGCCCGGCGGTCAGGCCGACGGACGCGGTGAGCACCGACGGCAGCAGGCCGAGCCGGGCGCGCAGCGGCGCCGCGACGAGCGCGCCCGCCACGCCGCCGACCGCCAGCACGGCGAGCAGCACGCTGTAGCCGAAGCTGCTCAGGTGCAGCACCTCGTAGGCGTAGAGCACGAGCACGGCCTCGCCGGCGGCCAGCGTCAGGTTCACCACGGCGAGCAGCCCGCACAGCGTGCGCAGCAGGCGGTTTCGCCACAGCCAGCGCAGCCCGTCGGCCACATCGGTGCGTACCCGAGACCGAGCCCCGGCCGTCCGGGCGACGTAGTAGCCGGGCACCGTGGCGACCAGCGCCGCCGCGAGCAGGAACGTGGCCGCATCCGCGGTCAGCGGCACCTCGTGAGCCAGCCCGAACAGCAGGCTGCCCAACGGCGCGCCGATCAGCGTCGACATGACGTTCTGGCTGACCGTCGTCAACGAGTTGGCCCGCTCCAGGCCATGCTCGGGCACCAGCATCGGCAGGATCGCCGACGCAGCGTTGTCGAAGAACGTCTCGGCCGAACCGAGCACGAACGACACCAGCGCCAGGGCGCCCACCGGCGCCTGCTGCTCGGCCACCAGAACTGCGAAGCCGCCGACCAGCACGGCCCGGCCGAAGTCGATGCGATACATCAGCCGGCGCCGATCGACCCGGTCGACGATCGCGCCGCTGAGCAGCCCGAACACCGCCCACGGCAGGTACCCGGCCGCGCTGACCAGGGCGACGGCCCGCGGGTCGCGGGTCAGGCTGGCGGCCAGCAGCGGGAACGCGACGTAGCGGATCCCGTCGCCCAGTGTCGACACCGTGGCCGCCGTCCACACCGTCCAGAACGGCCGGCCCAGGCTGGCGGTCATCGCCACGGTTTCGCCCCTCCCGAATGGTCACGGCATATCGGTGATCCGGTAACAAGTTAGTCGCAGGCGTCCGAACCCGACGAGATCGTCCTTACGGTGTCGGCGTTTTGAACCCGCGCCGGGAGGACGACCTGTGACCTTGAGACGACGAACGATATCGATCATCGCGGCGGTGGGCGCCGCGTCGGCCCTGGCGGTGGGCACGCCGTCGGCCGTCGCGGCGTCGCCCCGCATCGACTGGGCGCCGTGTGCCGACGACGCGGCCGTCGACTGCGGCACCCTGGCCGTGCCGCTCGACTACGCCCATCCGCACGGCCCGAGCATCACGCTGGCGATGGAGCGGCGCCCGGCCGACGACTCGGCGCACAAGCTCGGCAGCATCTTCGTCAACCCGGGCGGCCCGGGCGTCTCCGGGCTGCACGAGGCGCGCAACGCCGCCCAGCGCTTCGGCTCCGACGTACTGGCTCACTTCGACGTCATCGGCTTCGACCCGCGTGGCGTCGGGGCGAGCACGCCACTGCAGTGCTTCACCAACAACGACGACCCCCTCACGATCGTCACCCGGATCATGAACGTCCCGATCACCCCGACGGAGGTGTCGACGGACCTCGAGGCGTTCCGGGAGTACACCGCCGCCTGCGGGGTGAACGCCGGCCCCCTGCGCGCGCACATGAGCACCCTGAACGTGGCCCGTGACCTGGACCAGATGCGGCAGGCCGTCGGCGAGGCGAAGCTCGACTACGCCGGCTACTCGTACGGCACGCTGCTGGGCGCCACCTACGCCAACCTGTTCCCGAGCCGGGTCGGCCGGATGATCCTGGACGGTCCCGAGGACGACCAGCTGATGATGAACGACCGCGCGGGGCACCTGGGATTCCGGGCGGCCGGCGCCGAGACGATGCTCGACTCGGTGCTGGCGGCCTGCCAGCAGGCCGGGTCGGCCTGCCCGTTCTTCGGCGGCGGGCGCAGCGCCGAGCAGAAGTTCGCCCGGTTGCGGGATCGGCTGCGTACCGGCCCGATCGGCGACACCACGATCTCGAACCTCGTCGACGGCATCGCGACCGCAGCGTTCAACCTGAAGCAGATGCTGCCGCTGGCCACCTGGTTCCAGCAGCTCTATGACGCGGCGTTCGGCTCGGGGTCCGCGCCGACGGCCCGGCCGGCGGCGGCCGCGTCACCAGCGGCGGACGAGCCGTACAAGTTCAACGGCACCGACTCGTGGCTCGGCACGTACTGCACCGACGGCAACTGGCCGCGCAGCCAGGCGGCGTACCCGCGGCTCGCGGCGACGTTCGAGCGCTTCGCCCCGACGTTCGGCCGCTGGATCGTTTATAACGACACGCCCTGCGCTACCTACCCGGTGACCGACGAGCAGTACTACGGCGGCCCGTGGAACCGGCCCACCGCGCCGATCCTGGTCGTCGCCATGACCCACGACATGTACACGCCCTACCCGGGGGCCGTGCGGCTGACGCACGAGCTGGCCGACGCCCGACTGCTGACCGTGGACGGCTACGGGCACCCGTCGCAGAACAGCACCTGCTCCCGGGCCGCCCGCGACACGTACCTGATCAGCGGCACCCGGCCGGCTGCGGGCGCGAGGTGCGCCCAGGACTCCGGGCCCTTCCCGGGCTAGCGGATTTCCGCAACCGCCTGCGCCGCGCTGGCGCAGGCGGTTGGGTCAGGCGTCCAGGTTGTCGGCGAACGCGCGCAGCAGGGCGGCGATCTTGCGGGCCTCGCCCCGGTCGGGGTACCGGCCGCGTCGCAGCGAATTGGAAGTCGTGTCGAGCATCTTGATCAGATCCTCGACCAGGGGAGCCAGCTCCTCGGCCGGCTTGCGCGTGGCGCGCACGACCGACGGCATCGGGTCCAGCACGCGGACCGACAGCGCCTGATTGCCCTTACGGCCCTGGACGATCCCGAACTCGACCCGCTGTCCGGGCTTCAGCTCGGTGACGCCGCTGGGCAGGGCGTCACGATGGACGAACACATCCTCGCCATCGTCTTCGGCCAGAAAACCGAAGCCCTTGTCAGCGTTGAACCACTTCACCTTGCCGGTAGGCACCGGATCTCCTTCCCCAAACACAAGCGAAGGCACCGCACCGGCAGTGCCTCCTCGACTACAGGTTACTTGCCGCGCGCGCCTTCGGCACAAGAGATACAGCGGTGTTGGCGGGCGGCGACGCCCGTTCTGCCCGAGCCCGTACCCTTCGCCGGGGGCGCGAGCACCGGCCAGCCGGATCCGAGCCCCGCTCGTGCGCCTCGGCCGGCATTCGGGCGTCGGCCGGTGACGACCGCGCCGTCCTCTCCAGCTGGACGCCCCGACGCGCCCGCCCGGTCGACGGATACGGGCTCGGCCACATCGTGGAACCACGAGACATGGCAGACTGGTTCTTCGGGTTTTTCACCGTCGGAAGGGACCTCGATGCCCGGAGCCACGCCACGACTGCCGGACCTCTATCAGCCGATCCAGATGGCGCCCGGCCTGGACTTCCACGTGTCCGAGCTCGCCGCCGACTCCGCCGGGGCGATGTCGCCGTTCGGGTCGGACGTCGAGTTCCCGCTGCCCCTGAGCCGGCTGAACTACCGGCACCCCACCCGGGACGAGCTGCCCAACCGGGCCGGTGTTGACCACTGACCCTTCCGCGTGACGGCTCGCCCGCCCGGTCGCTGACCGAGTGGCTGCGGCGGCGCACCGACGATCAGCTGGTCGACCTGCTGCGGCGGCGCCCCGACCTGACCCTGCCCGCCCCGGGCGACCTGGCCACCCTGGCCAACCGGCTGGGCGTGCGCACCTCGGTGCAGCGGGCCATCGACGGCCTGGACGCCACCCGGCTGGCCACCCTCGAGGCGCTCGTGCTGACCGGCGCCGGTCTCGCGGAGGCAGCCGCGCTGCTGCCCGGCCTGGACGTGGCCGGCGCGGTCGACGAGCTGCGCGCCCTCGGCCTGATCTGGGGCGACAACGACCACCTGCATCTGGTCAATCACGTCGTCGAGTCCATCGGGCCCTACCCGGCCGGACTGGGCCGTCCGGCCGCGCACCTGTTCGCCGCCGTCTCCGACGTCACGCTCGTGCCGGTGCTGCGCGCCCTCGACCTGCCGCCGGCCGGCCAACCCCGATCGGGCGCGTCCGTCGTCGAGATACTGACCGACCCGGACCGGCTGCAGAAGCTGATCGACGAGCGCGACCCGGCCGAGCGCGACGTGCTGGCCCGGCTGGCCGACGGGCCGCCGGTGGGCGTCGTCCGCGACGCGGTGTCGCCCAACGCCGTGGCCGAGGGTGCCACGCCGCCGCACCGGCTGATCGCCCACGGGCTGCTCGCCCCGATCGACACGCAGACCGTCGAGCTGCCCCGCGAGGTCGGGCTGGCCCTGCGCGGCGGGGCGCCGTTCGCCGCCGTACCGCCGCAGCCGCCCGAGGTCTCGCTGGCGGACGCCGACGTCGACCACCTGGGCACCACCGCCGTGCTCGACACGGTGCGCTACGTCGAGGCGCTGGCCGAGCTGTGGAGTGCGGCGCCGCCGGCTGTGCTGCGCGCCGGCGGCCTGGGCGTGCGCGACCTGCGCCGCACCGCCCGTGCGCTGGACGTTCCCGAGGACGCAGCGGCCCTGCTCGTCGAGGTCGCGGCCGCCGCCGGGCTGGTCGCCGCGACGCACGGCATCGAGCCGATGTTCCTGCCGACCACGGAGTTCGACACGTGGCGTCGCCGCGACACGGCGCCGCGCTGGGCGCCGTTGGCCGTCGCGTGGCTGGGCATGACCCGCCAGCCCAGTCTGATCGGGCAACGCGACGAGCGCGACCGGCTGATCACCACTCTGGGCCCGGACGCCGAACGGGGCACCATCCCGGCGCTGCGCCGCCAGGTGCTGGGCGTGCTCGCTACGCTGCCCACCGGGTCCGCGCCGGTCGACCGCGACGACGTGCTGGCCCGGCTGGCCTGGCTGGCACCCCGGCGGGCGAACGCGCAGTGGCGGCAGGCCCAGGCCATCCTGGCCGAGGCCGACGTCCTGGGCGTGACCGCCGCCGGCGGGTTGACCGCGTACGGCCGGGCCGTCCTGCAGGGGTCGAGCACCACGGCCACCCTGGCGCTGGACGCGGCCCTGCCCGAGCCGGTCGACCACTTCCTGGTCCAGCCCGACCTGACCGTCATCGTGCCGGGACCGCCGGTGTCCGAGCTGGCCGACGAGCTGAACGCGGTGGCCGATCTGGAGTCCACCGGCGGGGCCAGCGTCTACCGGATCACCGAGGCGTCGGTGCGCCGCGGGCTGGACTCGGGGCTGAGCGGCGCCGGCATCTCGGCCCTGTTCGCCGAGCACTCGCGCACCCCGGTGCCACAGGCGCTCAGCTACCTCATCGACGACGTCGCCCGCCGGCACGGCGTGTTGCGGGCCGGGCCGGCGACGGCCTACCTGCGCTGCGACGACGAGGCGCTGCTGTCCCGGGTGCTGGCCGACCGGGCCGTCGACCCGCTGGGCCTGCGCCGCATCGCCCCGACCGTGGTCATCGCCACCGCGCCCGTCGCCCGGCTGCTGGACGTGCTGCGCGAGGCCGGCTACGCCCCGGCGGCCGAGGCCCCGGACGGCGCGGTCGTCACGCTGGGCACCGAGGCGCCGCGAGCGCCGTCGCGGCCCACGTCCCGGCTGGTGCGCAACCGGCCGGCGACCGACTCGGCCGCCCACGTCGACGAGCTGATCCGGCGGCTGCGCGCCGGCGATCAATTGGCCGAGATCACCCGCCGGGTGGCGCCGGCCGGGCAGCGCATCCCGGGTGTCACATCGGCGGCGACGCTGGGCCTGCTGCGCGACGCGATCCGCGGTGGACGGCGGATCTGGCTGGGTTACGTCGACGCCCAGGGCACGTCGTCGCAGCGCACCATCGAGCCGATCTCGATGGCCGGTGGCACGCTACGCGGGCACGACGTCGAGACGGGTCGTCTCGAGGCGTTCGCGTTGCACCACATCACCGGGGTGGGCGTCCTAGATCCGGTGCCACGCGACGCCGGCGACGACTAGGGCGACACCGGCCAGGTCGCGGGCAGTGGGCACCTGCGACAGCACGACCAACCCGATCAGGGTCGCGGTGGCCGGCAGCAACGCCAGCATCAGGGCGAACGTCGCCCGGGGCATCCGGGCCATGGCCAACTGGTCGGTCACATACGGGATCACCGACGAGCACAGGCCCACACCGATGCCCCAGAGCAGCCACACCGGATTGGTGAACGCCGGCGCCGCTTGCCCGATCGCGAACGGCGTGGCCGCGACGGCGGCGATCAGCATGGACGCGCCGAGGCGGTCCAGCTTGTCGCCGGAGGCGGCGCGCCGACCGTCGGTCCAGGCGCCTCGGGAAACAGAGTCGCCGGAGGCGGCGCGCTGACCGTCGGTCCAGGCGCCTCGGGAAGCAGAGTCGCCGGAGTTGGCCACGCGGTGCCCGAGGATCACGTACAGCATGAACCCGGCGCAGTTGGCGAACGCGAAGACGAACCCGAGTGGCTCGCCGGTCAGGCGGACGTCGGTCAGCACGAACACGCCGGCGATGGCCAGGACCAGGGCGAACGCGTTGCGCCGGGTGCGGGTGCCGGCCGCCGCCAACACGACCGTGCCCAGGAACTCGATGGCGCCGACCGTCGACAGCGGCAACCGGTCGATCGCCAGGTAGAACAGGCTGTTCATCGCAGCCAGCACGACGCCCAGGGCGATCAGCGTGGTTCGGTTCTCCGAGTCGCGCAGCATCCGCCACGGCCGGCGCCAGATCCCGAACACCACGGCCGCGCTGGCGATGCGCAGCCAGGCGACACCCAGCACGTCCACGTGGGCGAACAGCAAGACGGCGAACGACGGGCCGAGGTAGTGGAAGACGGCGCTGACCACGAAGTACGACGTCGCCGGCACCCGGTCGACGAGCGGCTTCTCGATAGTGGCCATATTTAGATGGTGGCCAGGCCGGCGGCGCAAGAGAATGGCATCCTGTAGGCAAGGAGGCCCAGATGGTTACAGAATCAAGGATTCCGGGGGCATCGACCTTGCTCGACGACGTGAACCGCCGTCTGCTGTACGAGCTGCAGGCCAACCCGCGCGTGACGATGTCGGCGCTGGCCCGGCAGGTCGGCATGTCGGCGCCGGCGGTCACCGAGCGGGTGCAACGGCTCGAGCAGGCCGGCGTCATCATGGGATACCGCGTGGAGATCGATCCGGCGGCGCTGGGCCGGCCGGTCGCCGCGTTCGCGCGCATCCGGCCCACGCCGGGCCAGCTGCCCAAGATCGCCGCACTGGCCAAGCGCTCGCCAGAGGTCAGCGAGTGCCACCGCATCACCGGCGAGGACTGCTTCCTGATCAAGCTGCACGCACCGACCATCGAGGCCCTGGAGGAGATCCTCGACCGGTTCCTGGTGCACGGGAACACGGTCACGTCGATCGTGGTGTCCAGCCCTGTACCGCCCCGGCCCCTGCCCGTCTAACTCGGTTTTGGTCACCAGGTCTCAAATAACCGGCCCGGTGACCAAAACCGAGTGGCGACCGCCTGAACCGTCGGCGTGATGGGGCAAGATGGCGGGCATGGTGCAGGTGTTGCTGGCCGTCGACGGCAACTCTCTCGTGCACCGGGCCTACCACTCGCAGGCGCGCACCGGCGTCCACTCCCCCGACGGGCGGCCGACCTGGGCGGTACGCGGCCTGCTGTCGCAGCTGGTGTCCGCGGTCGAGCGGGTCGACCCGACGGCGATCGTCGTCGGATTCGACGACCCCGATTCGAGCATCCGTCGCGACGCCTGGCCGCAGTACAAGGCCCAGCGCGGCGACAAGCTCGACACCCTGGTCGACCAGCTCGGCTGCGCGGCCGACGTGCTGCGCGAACTCGGCGTCGCCGTCGTCATCCCGCCCGGCCTGGAGGCCGACGACGTGCTCGCCTCGGCGGCTGCCTTCGCCCGTGACGCCGGCGCGCAGACCGTGATCATGACGTCCGACCGCGACGCGTTCTCGCTGATCGACGACACCACGAGCGTGCTGCGCATCATCGACGGCGGCGTCGAGGCATCGCCGATGCTCACCCCGTCGCGCCTGGAGACGATGCTCGGCATCCGCCCGGATCAGTACCGCGACTTCGCCGCCCTGCGCGGTGACACGTCGGACAACCTGCCCGGCGTGCGCGGCATCGGTCCCAAGACGGCCGCCACCCTGCTGCGCGAACTCGGTTCAGCGAAGGCGGCGTTCGACGACGTCGCTGCCGGGGGTGAGCGGGTCGCCGCCGCCATCGGCCCGGCCGGGGCGCGCCGCCTCGGCACACTCGGCGCCCGCGAGGCCTGGGAGCTGAACTGCCAGGTCATGACCATGCACCGCGACGTGCCGATCGGCGTCGACCTGGACGGCGGCGTCGGGTGCCTGCCCCTGGGCGTCGACGCGGTGCGCGCCGCCTTCGACGCCCAGCAACTGGCCTGGACGACCAGCACGGCCATCCGGGTGCTGTGCCATCAGGAGATGCGCGACGAGCAGTGGCCCGACGAGCCGGTGGCCGACTGGGGCGCCCGCCCGCGCTACGCGCCGCTGCCGAAGCCGAAGAACGAGCAGCTCGCCCTGTTCTAAGCGCGAATTACCTCGACACCGGCCTCGACGAAGCCGCGGATGTGCTCGTCGGTGGCGTCCGTGTCGGTCACCAGCACGTCGATCGACTCCAACGGGCACAGCCGGGCGAACGCGCGGTGGCCCAGCTTGGAGCTGTCGGCCACCACGACGACCTTACGGGCGCGCGAGGCCATCAGCTGGTTGATCGCCGCCTCGCTCTCCTGGTGGGTCATCGCGCCGCCGTCGATGTCGATGGCGTCGACACCGAGCACGGCCAGATCGAGCGAGAGCTGTTCGAGGATGCCGGTGGCCAGCGGGCCGATCAGCTCGTAGGACTGTGGCCGGGCCACCCCGCCGGTGACGACGATCTTGAGGTGGGCCCGCACGGCCAGCTCCGTGGCGATGTTGAGCGAGTTGGTGACGACAGTGATCGCCGGGTTGTACGAGCCCTGCAGGTCGCCGCGCAGGGCCAGGGCGCGGGCCACCTCGGTCGTGGTGGTACCGCCGTTGAGCCCCACGATGGCGCCGGGTTCGATCATCTCGGCTGCCGCCTTGCCGATGCGCTGCTTCTCCGAGGCGTACCGCGCGGTCTTGTAGCGCAGCGGCAGGTCGTAGGCGGCGTTGTTCGACACGGCGCCGCCGTGGGTGCGGGTGAGCAGCTGCTGCTGGGCCAGGATGTCCAGGTCGCGCCGGATGGTGGCCGCCGAGACGCGCAGCTCGCTGGCTGCCTCGTCGACGTCGAGGGTCCCGTCACGATTGAGCAGTTCCAGAATCGAGCCGAGCCGTTCATGCTTACTCATCGGGCTACGCCTCGCTCATGTCCGGCCGCCCGGTGGACGGATTCCTGCAAATCCAAGCAGTGAGACTGTACGCTTGCGGTACATCCGCGCGAAGATGCACGATATTCCGGCCGAATGCGCAAGAACGCGCGGACGAACCCGCGGACACAGGGAGTGGGTACATGACCTTCGTCGAGGACGAGATCGCGAGCCAGCCCGACTGCTGGGCGGCCGCCCTCGAGCTGGCGGCCTCACCGCTGCTACCGGCCGCGGGCGAGCGGGTGGCCGTCGTCGGCTGCGGCACCTCCTGGTTCGTGGCCCAGTGCTACGCGACATTGCGCGAGGCGGCCGGGCTGGGTGAGACCGACGCGTTCGCCGCGTCCGAGGCGCCGGCCGACCGGTCCTACGACCGGCTCGTCGCGATCAGCCGGTCCGGCACCACGACCGAGGTGCTCGAGCTGCTCGACCGGGTCAACGGGCCCAGTCTGGCCATCACCGCCGATCCCGGCACGCCGGTGGTCGAGCTGGCCGACGAGACGATCAGCCTGCCGTTCGCCGACGAGCGCTCGGTCGTGCAGACCCGGTTTGCCACATCGACGCTGGCCCTGCTGCGGGCCCACCTGGGCAAGGACCTGACCGCCGCCATCGCCGACGCGCGCACCACCGTCGGGGCGGACCTGCCCGAGGGCGCGCTCGACCGCGGCCAGTTCACCTTCCTGGGCCGGCACTGGACGGTGGGCCTGGCCAACGAGGCCGCGCTCAAGATGCGCGAAGCGTCGCTGTCGTGGTCGGAGTCCTACCCGGCCATGGAGTACCGGCACGGGCCGATCAGCATCGCCGACAAGCACAGCCTGGTCTGGATGCTCGGCGCCGCCCCGGACGGGCTGCGCGACGAGGTCACGGCCACCGGCGCCACCTGGGTCGAGTCGAACTGCGACCCGATGGCCGAGCTGATCCGCGCGCAGCGGCTGGCCGTCGCCGTCGGCCGGGGCCGCGACCTGGACCCCGACAACCCCCGCAACCTCACTCGTTCGGTGATCCTCGACCCGGCCTAGATTCACCCGCATGAACTGCGTCATCGCCCTCGACGTCGGCGGTACGTCGATGAAGGCCGCCCTGGTCGACGAGCAGCATCAGGTGATCACGTCGGCGCGCATCCCGACCGGACGGGCCGACGGATCGGATGCAGTGGTCGAGCGCATCGTGGCCACCGTGGTCGACCAGTTGGCCGCAGCCGGGCAGGCCGGCCACACCCCGCGCGGGGTGGGCGTGGTCGTGCCGGGCATCGTCGACGAGGATCGCGGACTCGCCGTCTTCTCGGCCAATCTGGGCTGGCGCGACGCGCCACTGGTCGAGCTGATCGAGAAGCGGGTCGACGTCCCGGTGGCGTTCGGGCACGACGTGCGGGCCGGCGGCCTGGCCGAGGGCGAGCTGGGCGCGGCGCGCGGCGTTCGCGACTACCTGTTCCTGCCGATCGGCACCGGCATTGCCGGGGCGGTCGTGCTCGACGGGCAGCCGTACTCGGGACACGGCTACGCCGGCGAGATCGGGCACATGATCGTCGACCCGACCGGCCCGGAGTGCGCGTGTGGCGCGTACGGCTGCCTGGAGGCCATCGCCTCGGCGGCCGCCATCGCCCGGCGCTACGCCGCCCGCACCGGGCAGTCGGTCGAGACGCACGACCTGCGCGAACTCGTCGACGCCGGCGACCCGGATGCCGTCGCGGTCTGGGGCGAGGCCATCGAGGCGCTGACCCGGGCGCTGGCTGCCTATTCCACCCTGCTCGGTCCCGAGCTCGTCGTGGTCGGCGGCGGGCTGGCCGAGGCGGGTGCCGTACTGCTCGACCCGCTGGCCCGCTCGCTCGACGGACGGCTGACCTTTCAGCGGCGGCCCCGTCTCGTCCTGGCCCAGCTGGGCGACCAGGCCGGAGCGCTCGGCGCCGGACTGCTGGCCTGGCGGCGGGCGGCGCCTCGTTGATCCTGACCGTCACCCTCAATGCCGCGCTCGACGTCACCTATCAGGTCGACGCCCTCGTGGTGCACGGCACGAACCGCGCCCGCGACGTGCACCAGCGCGCCGGCGGCAAGGGGATCAACGTCGCCCGCGTGCTGCAGGCCCTGGGCCAGGACGTCGTGATCACCGGCCTGGCCGGCGGCGGCACCGGCGCCGACATCCGCCGCGACCTGGCCATCGCCCCGCTGCGCGACGAGCTGGTCGACGTGGCCGGCGAGAGCCGCCGCACCGTCACGATCGTCGACACCGACGCCACCGTGGTGAACGAGCCGGGCCCGGTCGTCGGCCCCGACGAGTGGGCCGGGTTCGTGCGCCGGTTCGCCCAGCTGGCCCCGACGGCCGACGTGGTGGTGCTGGCCGGGTCGTTGCCGCCCGGGGTGCCCGTTGACGGGTACGCGATCCTCGGCGCAGCGTCCGGGGCGCCGGTGCTGCTCGACACGTCCGGCCCGGCGCTGCGGGCCGGCCTGGCCGCCCACCCGGCGGTGGTGAAGCCGAATCGCGACGAGCTGGCCGAGATCGCCGACTCGCCCTCGGCACTGCGGGCGAAGGGCGCGGGCGCGGTGGTCGTTTCAGCCGGCGCCGACGGGCTGGTGGCCGTCACCGGCGAGGGCAGTTGGCGGGCCCGGCCAGCCGAGCGCGTGGCCGGCAACCCGACCGGTGCCGGCGACGCCGTGGTCGCCGCGCTGGCCGCCGGCCTGGCGACGGGCGATCCCTGGCCGGATCGGCTGCGCGACGCCGTCGCCCTGTCGGCGGCCACCGTGCTGCACCCCGTGGCCGGCGCCTTCGATGCCGACGCCTACGCCCGGTTCCGGCCTACCGTCACGGTCGAGGAGATCCCATGCCCCTGAGTTCCACTGCGGATGTCATCGCGACGGGCGGCGGCATCGGCGCGTTCAACGTCATCACGCTCGAGCACGCCGAGGCGATCGTGCGCGGGGCGGAGACGGCCGGCCGGCCGGTCATCACGCAGATCAGCCAGAACGCGGTGCGCTACCACGGCGCGCTGGCCCCGATCACGGCGGCGACGCTGGCGGTGGCGGCCGCCGCCGACGTGCCTGTCGCGGTCCACCTCGACCACGCCACCGACGTGGACCTCGTCCGGGAGGCGGTCGAGCTCGGCGTCGGCTCGGTCATGTTCGACGCCTCGGCGCTGGAGTACACCGAGAACGTCGCGGCGACAGCGAACGTGGTGGCCGAATGCCACGGTGTCGGCGTCTGGGTCGAGGCCGAGCTGGGCGAGGTCGGCGGCAAGGACGGCGTGCACGCTCCCGGGGCGCGCACCGATCCCGACGAGGCGCTCGCGTTCGTCGAGGCCACCGGCGTGGACGCGCTGGCCGTCGCGGTCGGTAGCAGCCACGCGATGCTGACCCGCGACGCCGCCCTCGACTTCGACCTGATCGCCGCCCTGCACGCCGAGCTGCCGGTGCCGCTGGTGCTGCATGGCTCGTCCGGCGTCCCGGACGAGGGCCTGCGCCGGGCGGTGGCGGAGGGAATCGTCAAGGTCAACATCGGCACGCAGCTCAACAAGGTGTTCACCGCCGGCGTCCGGTCGGTGGACGCCGTCGATCCGCGCAAATACCTCGCCCCGGCCCGGGACGCCGTCGCCGCCGAAGTGGCCCGCCTCGTCATACTTCTCGGTTAGCCTGCCGGCATGTTCGACGCGCTGCGCGCCGCGATCGACGGCGCAGTTATCCAGCCCGGCGACCCCGCCTACGACGAGTCCCGCAAGCCGGCCCTCGAACGGTTCCACGACGTCAAGCCCCAGGCCGTCGTGCGGGCTACCAGCGCCGGCGACGTGGCCGAGACGATCGCATTCGCCCGTTGCTCGCAGGTGCACCTCACCCCGCGCAGTGGCGGGCACTGCTTCGCCGCCCGGTCGTCCACCACCGGCATCGTGCTCGACGTCGGCCCGATGCACGAGGTGGTCGTCGACGGCGACACCGCCACGGTCGGCGCCGGTACGCGACTGCAGCAGCTCTACGCCGACCTGTGGCAGCACGGCCGCACCCTCAACATCGGCTGCGGCCAGACCGTCGGCATCGCCGGGCTGACCCTCGGCGGCGGCCTGGGCCAGCTCGGGCGCGCGTACGGGCTGACCTGCGACCGGCTGCTCGGCGCCGAGGTCGTGCTGGCCGACGGCCGCATCGTCGACACCGACGACGACCCCGACCTGTTCTGGGCGTTGCGCGGCGCCGGCGGCGGGCAGTTCGGCGTGGTGACGCAGCTGCGGTTCGCGACCATCGCCGACCCGGCCACCACGCTGTTCGACTTGACCTGGCGGCAGGCCGATGCCGCCGACGTCGTCGAGCGGTGGCTGGCAGTCGCGCCCACCGCCGACGAAAGCCTGAACGCCAACATCCGAATCGTCGCCGGCAGCGACCCCGACGTCGAACCGACCCTGCACCTATTCGGTATCCACCTCGGCTCGCGGGCCGAAGCCGAGCAGCTGCTGGCCCGGTGCGGCGACCCGGCGACCAGCCACGTCGCCGAGCTGCCCTACCAGCAGGCCAAGCCGGCCCTGTCCGGGTTGGGCGCCGAGCCGCCGAGCACCGAGCCGCGCTTCGAGACCGGCCATTCGGAGTTCTTCGCCCGGACGCTGCCCCGCGCCGTCATCGACCAGCTGCTGGCCACGTTCGCGGCCACCCGCGAGCCGGGCACCTACCGCGAGCTCAACTTCACGCCGTGGGGCGGCGCCTACAACCGGCCCGCCGAGTCGGCCACCGCGTTCGCGCACCGCGACGAGCTCTACCTGGTCGAGCACCTGCAGCAGCTGCCGGCCGGACGGATCGACGCCTGGGTGGACGAGTCCTGGGACATCGTCCGCCCGTACGGCTCGGGCCGGGTCTACCCGAACTTTCCCAGCGCCGACCTGGACGACCCGCTGCCGGCCTACCACGGCGGCAACCTGCCCCGGCTGCGCGAACTGAAGCAGCGCTACGACCCGGACCGGTTCTTCCACTTCCCGCAAGGACTCTGAATGCGGTTCAGCGGCTGGCCCGACGCGGCGTTCGACATCCTGCTGAAACTGGAGGGCGAGCCGACGCGCGACCAACTGAAGGCCCACCGCGCCGACCTGGAACGGCACGTCCGCGGGCCGATGCAGCTCTTGTGCGACGACCTCAACGCCGACCGCGAATTCGGCACGTTCTACCTCGGCGGGCTCACCGACCGCCCGGCGATGTGGCAGCGGCAGACCGCAACGGCGTGGATCTCGCGCCGCGTCCGGATCACGATCAGCCTCGATGTCGACGGGCTGGCCGTCGAGGGTGGGTCGGCCAACGCGGCCGGCGACCAGGTGCCGGTGTTCCGGCGCATGGTCGCGGCTGACGCCAGTGGGGCCGAGCTGGCCGGAATCGTCGAGGACCTGGACCGCGACGGGTTCGAGCTGGTCGGCCCCACGCTGCAGCGCGTGCCCAGCGGCTACCACGCCGACCACGCGCGGGCCGATCTGCTGCGCCGCCGCTCCGTGTTCGCCCGCAAGTGCCTGGACACCGACCCGCACCAGGCGGCCGCCGCCGGGGCGATCGTGACCGCGCTGCGCCCGCTGCACGCCCTCACCACGTGGTGCATCGACCACGTCTCGACCACCGGCTGGGAACACCCCTAGCGATACCGGAACAGGCGCGGTGTCGTCCCCGTTGGGAGAATGGTCGAGACACCGAGGAGAAACGTGACCGACGGCCCCCTGATCGTTCAGTCCGACAAGACCCTGTTGCTCGAGGTCGACCACCCGCTCGCGGCCGAGGCCCGTGCCGGCATCGCGCCGTTCGCCGAGCTGGAGCGCTCGCCCGAGCACGTGCACACGTACCGGCTCACCCCGCTGGGCCTGTGGAACGCCCGCGCGGCCGGGCATGACGCCGAGCAGGTCGTCGACGCCCTGGTCCGCTACTCGCGCTACGCCGTGCCGCACGCGCTGCTGGTCGACGTCGCCGACACCATGGACCGCTACGGCCGGCTGCAGCTGGCCAAGCACCCGGCCCACGGTCTCGTGCTGATCAGCCTCGACCGGGCCGTGCTCGAAGAGGTGCTGCGGCAGAAGAAGATCGCCCCGATGCTGGGCGCGCGCATCGACGACGACACCGTGGTCGTGCACCCGTCCGAGCGTGGCCGGCTCAAGCAGGCGCTGCTCAAGGTCGGCTGGCCGGCCGAGGACCTGGCCGGCTACGTCGACGGCGAGGCCCACGCGATCGAGCTGCACCAGTCCGAAGGCCCCGACGGCTGGCACCTGCGCGACTACCAGCGCCAGGCCGTCGAGGCGTTCTGGCACGGTGGCTCGGGTGTCGTGGTGCTGCCGTGCGGCGCCGGCAAGACGCTGGTTGGCGCGGCCGCGATGGCCGAGGCCGGCGCCACCACGCTCATCCTGGTCACCAACACGGTGGCCGGCCGGCAGTGGAAGCGCGAGCTGATCGCCCGCACCAGCCTCACCGACGAGGAGATCGGCGAGTACAGCGGCGAGCGCAAGGAGATCCGCCCGGTCACGATCGCCACGTACCAGATCATGACCACGCGCCGTAAGGGCGAATACCGGCACCTGGAGCTGTTCGACTCGCGCGACTGGGGCCTGATCGTCTACGACGAGGTGCACCTGCTGCCGGCGCCGATCTTCCGGCTGACCGCCGACCTGCAGTCGCGTCGCCGCCTGGGCCTGACCGCGACGCTGATCCGCGAGGACGGCCGCGAGGGCGACGTGTTCAGTCTGATCGGCCCCAAGCGCTACGACGCCCCGTGGAAGGACATCGAGAACCAGGGCTGGATCGCGCCGGCCGACTGCACCGAGGTGCGGGTGACCCTCACCGACGCCGAGCGGATGAACTACGCGACCGCCGAGCCCGAGGATCGTTACCGCATCGCGGCCACGGCGCGCACCAAGCTGCCGGTGATCAAGACGATCGTCGACCAGCACCCGGACGACCAGGTGCTGGTGATCGGCGCCTACCTCGACCAGCTCGACGACGTCGCCGCCGAGCTCGACGGCGCGCCGATCATCCAGGGCTCGACCACCAACAAGGAGCGCGAGCGGCTGTTCGACGAGTTCCGCCGCGGCGAGCAGCGCGTGCTGGTGGTCAGCAAGGTGGCCAACTTCTCGATCGACCTGCCCGAGGCGGCCGTCGCCGTGCAGATATCCGGCACCTTCGGCTCGCGGCAGGAGGAGGCCCAGCGGCTCGGACGCGTGTTGCGGCCCAAGCACGACGGCCGGCAGGCCCACTTCTACACCGTCGTCTCCCGCGACACCCTCGACGCGGAGTACGCGGCGCACCGCCAGCGGTTCCTGGCCGAGCAGGGCTACGCGTACACGATCACCGACGCCGACGACCTGCTCCGCCCGCTGTAGGCCAGGGCGACCGCTGGTGCCCTGGTTACTCGGCGGGCGGCGGCCCGAAGTCCTCCGGGCGGTCGAGGCCGAATTGGTGTTCTGGTAGGACGCTGCCCGCATTCGTCGCGGACATCGAGCGCCCGGAGCCGAGCGAATGCCCGGTCATATCACCGCAGTAGCCGCACATGCGTTTCGAACAGCGCAGATGAGTAGGCCCCGCGAACAAAGGGTTGCCGCTGGTCTAACACGGTTCTAAGGTCAGTGCCGACCTTGGTCGGGGGGGAGCCAATGGCTGATGTTCATGCCGCTGTACGCGGCCTACGTTCCGCGCTACTCACGATCCGGCGGCCGCCGTTCGCCCGGCCGGGTCACTTCTACTCGCCGCTGACCGCGCCGGCTGACACCGAGCGCGCGGTCGAGTGGACCGGTCTCGATCCGGTCGGTGTCGACCTGCGGGCCAACCAGCAGCTCGGGTTGGTGGCGGGCTTGGTGTCGATGATGGCCGGGTACCGGCCTGACCGCTGGCACGCCGGGAACGGCCAGTACGACACGGCCGACGCCGCCGTGCTGCACGCGATGCTCCGCAAACTGAGGCCGGGCCGGATCATCGAGGTCGGGTCGGGCTACTCGACCGCGGTCATGCTCGACACGATCGAGCAGTTCGACGTGCCCACGTCGGTGACGTGCATCGAGCCGTATCCACAGCGTCTCCTGTCGCGGCTGCGCGGCGGCGAGCGGGTCGAGCTGCGGCAGGTCGCGGCGCAGGAGATCCCGCTCGCCGACTTCGACCAGCTCGCTCCGGGTGATGTGCTGTTCATCGACTCGACGCACGTCCTCAAGCCCGGCTCGGACGTCGCGTGGCTGTACCTGCACGTGCTACCTCGGCTCCAGCCCGGGGTGATCGTGCACATCCACGACACGTTCTGGCCGTTCGAGTATCCGGAGTACTGGCTGCGACAGCGGCGTGACTGGACCGAGTTGTACCTGCTGCGGGCGATGCTCACCGGCACGACGATGTGGCAGATCGAGCTGTTCTCGTCGTGGGTGTGGCGCGAGCACCCCGAGCTGATCCCCGAGCAGTTGCGGCGCCCGGCTCCCGGAAGTATCTGGCTTCGTAAGACGGCTAGTCATGATCAACAGCCCGTCAGGTAGCGATATGCCTCGCTCACCGGCTGTTGATCACCTTCGACGGCCGGCGCGCACTGGTCACCTCGTTCGGCGCGCCGCGCGAGGCGGGCGTCGTTATCGTTCGGCCAGGTCCGGTTTACGGCGATCGCACAATCGGCTGGCCAGGCTGCTGACCGCGCTCCTGATCCTCGTCGGCCCGTCGATCGCTGGACCGGTCTGGTCGGCGCCGACCAGCCAGGCGGCCGGCCTGCAGAAGCTGTCCGGCTACGGGGCCGACACCTGCACCGCACCCAATCTGACCCAGATGCGGGCGTTCTGGAACAACACCCCGTACTCATACTGGGGCATCTACATCGGCGGTAGCGACCGCGGCTGCGCGCAGCCCAATCTGAACAGCACCTGGGTCAACAGCGTGATCGCCATGGGCTGGGACCTGCTGCCGATCTGGGTCGGCCGGCAGAACCCGTGCACCGCCGGCCAGGCGTCCTACTTCAGCCTGAACACCACGACGGCGCGCTCCCAGGGCAAGAGCGAGGCACTGGCCGCCTACAACGCCTGGGTCAAGCTACAGAACACGCCGAGCGTGCCGATCGACCTCGACCTCGAGTCGCCGGCCAGCGACACGTCGGCCTGCCGGGCGGCCGCCAAGTCGTTCGTCGAGGGCTGGGTCGAGCAGATGCATGTCGCACCGGCTCAATCGGCCGGCGTCTACACCTCGACCTGTGGCGGCCACCTGGCCGACTTCGCGACGATCGCCCATCCGCCGGACTTCGTCGACGGCGCCGACTGGGACCGCAACCCGTCCACCCGCGCTCTGAGCTGCGTCTCCAGCTCGTCCTGGTCTAACGTCCAGCGCCACAAGCAGTACCAAGGCGGACATAACCAGACCGAGAACGGGGTCACGCTCAACATCGACAGCCGGTGCGCCTACGGGCCGATCTACGGGGCGGCGTCACGAGTGAGCACCAGCTCGGCCTGTCACTAGGAGGGGTCCGATGCGTCCGCATCGCGTGTACGTGGTCGGGGTAGCAGTGCTGGCGGCCGCCCTGTGCGGCGGCTGCTCCGCCCATTCGAGCAAGCCGGGGACGTCGTCCGCCGCGTCGTCCGCCCCGAGCCAGGTAGCGGTCAGCGCCGTCACGACGACCCGCGGCAACCGGGCGGTGGTCTTCGCCCTGGCCGCCCAGCGCTGGACGACGGTTCCGCTGCCGCACTCGCCGGCCGATCCGGACGCGGTCGCCGGCCACGGCTCGGACATCTACGCGGCCGACCTGGGCGCGAGCGGCGTAGTCCTCGACTACTCGCACGACGGCGGGCACAGCTGGCACAGCCGCCCGGTCACGTCCACGCCCGACCTGGCCGGCGTCGACCTCGCGCTCAGCGCGGACGGCCGGCAGCTGGCGATCGGGCTCGACCGCCCCGCCTCGGCCGGCGCGGTGGGCCAGGCCGATGTGCTGGTCGGCCCGGCCGCGGGCGGCGCGTTCGCCCGTCACGCGGCGCCGACGGCCGGTCAGCTCGCCTGGTGGCACGGCCGGATGGTGCTCAGCGGCGGCGCGCTGTCGTCCCGGCTGTACCTGGCCGACGCGACGGGCTCGACCTGGCACGCCGTCCCGGTCGACGGCCACGTGGCCCCGCAGTTCGACGTCGACCCGTCGGTGCCGAGCATCGGCGTCGCCCTGACCCGCCCGGACGGCTCGCTCGTCGTACCGGTCACCAGCCACGCCGGCGCGCCGAGCGTCGACCTGCTCACCACGACCGACGGCTCGACGTTCCGCTCGCTGGGCCGGGTCGCGCTGACCGGAGACGTCGGGGCCGGGGCGGGCGCCGCGGTTGGCATCCGGTCCGACGGCTCGGTGGTTGTGTCGGATCCCAACACGCTGCGCCTGCACGTCCTCGGCGCCGGCGGCACGCACACGGTCGTCCCGAAGGGCCTGCCGGCGCCGCCGTCGTCGCTCACGTTCCTGAGCGTGATGATGGGGCTGGCGCAGGTCGATGTGGCCGGCTGCGCCGACGCCAAGTCGCAGTGCACCGTCAAACACGAGGTGTTCGCGACGTCCGATGGCGGCGCTTCCTGGGCCCCCGCACCGTAGCTTTCTGCTGCCCCTGGGCAACCCTGCGCGATGTTGTTGACTTTTGTTAGAGTGTGCTGGAAAGTGCAAAGACCACCGCGTCGGACGTTCCCCGGAGGGTCGACGAATGCTCGCACGCCAGCGTCAAGCACTGATCCTTGACGAGCTTCGCCGCACCGGCGGAGTGCGCGTCAGCGAGCTCACCGAGCTGCTCGGCGTCTCGGACATGACGATCCGCCGTGACCTGGAGCAGCTGGCCGGCGACGGCGTGCTGCAGAAGGTGCACGGCGGAGCGGTCCTGTCCGGCAACGTCACCGAGGAACCCGGCTTCGAGGCCAAGCGGGCGCTGGAGCAGCCGGCCAAGCGGGCCATCGCCGCCCGGGCCGCCGCCCTGGTCAAGCCCGGCACCGCGATAGCCCTGTCGGCCGGCACCACCACCTGGGCGATGGCTCAGCACCTGGCGTCCGTGCGCGGGCTCACCGTCGTCACGAACTCCACCACCGTCGCCGACACGATCGCCACGCTGGGCGATCCGACCCAGCAGACCGTCATCCTGACCGGCGGGGTGCGTACCCCGAGCGCGGCGCTGGTCGGCCCGGTGGCCGACCTGACGATCCGGTCGCTGCACGTCGACCAGCTGTTCCTCGGCGCCCACGGCTTCGACGGCAACGCCGGGCTGACCACTCCGAACCTGGCCGAGGCCGAGACGAACCGGGCGCTGATCGCGAGCGCCCGGCAGGTGATCGTGCTGGCCGACTCGACGAAGTGGGGCATGGTCGGGCTGGCCGACTTCGGCCCGCTCTCGGCCGCCGACGTCGTGATCACCGACGAGGCGTTACCCGCCGACGCGCGGACCACGCTGGAGGACGCAGTCGACGAGCTCATCCTCGTTGCGCCGGAAGTGCCCACCGGCGCATGACGTTCCGCCAGTCGACCAAGCTCGCGGACGGCCGTGAGCTCTTCTATTACGACGAGCAGCCCGGCGTCGATCGCAGCACGGTCGACGGCCGCGATCTGCCGGCCACGGCGACGTCGTCGCAGATCCGCTGGGATCCGCTGTTTCGCGAGTGGTCGATCATCGCCGGGCACCGTCAGACCCGCACCTACCGGCCGCCCACCAGCGACTGCCCGCTCGACCCGTCCCGCGACGGCCGGCTGACCGAGATCCCGGCCGACGACTACGACGTCGTCGTGTTCGAGAACCGGTTTCCCTCGCTGACCACGCAGGCCAGCGACGACCTGGCCGCCGACGAGTTCCCCTTCCGCTCGGCGCCCGGCCTCGGGCGGTGCGAGGTCGTGTGCTTCACCAGCGACCACGACACCTCGTTCGGGCAGCTGCGACCGTCGCGGGCTCGCACCGTCTTCGACGCGCTGGCCGACCGCACCAGCGAGCTGAGCCGCATCGACGGCGTCGAGTACGTGTTCTGCTTCGAGAACCGCGGCGAGGAGATCGGGGTAACGCTCAGCCACCCGCACGGGCAGATCTACGCCTACCCGTTCGTGCCGTCCCGGTTCGAACGGGCCGCTGACGCCGCCCGCGCCTACCACGACCAGCACGACTCCTGCCTGCAGTGCGCGGTCGTGGCTGCCGAGCGCAAGACGGGTATCCGGGTGGTGGCCGAAACGGAGCTGTGGACCGCGCACGTGCCCTACAGCGCCCGCTGGCCGTACGAGGTGCGCATCGTGCCGCATCGCCACGTGCCCGACCTGCCGGCGCTGTCGGACGACGAGCGCGACGATCTGGCCGGCATCTACCTGGACGTGCTGCAACGCTTCGACCGGCTCTTCGGCGGGGGCCGGACGCCCTACATCTCGGGCTGGCAGCAGTCGCCGGTCCATCGCGACCGCGACGTGTGGCACCTGGCCGCCGAGGTGTTCACCATCCGCCGGGCGCCCGGCAAGCTGAAGTACCTGGCCGGGTCGGAGTCCGGGGCAGGAGTGTGGATCAACGACGTCACACCCGAGGTGGCCGCCGCCCGGCTGCGCGGCGAGTGACGCTCCTGGTCTCCCCGGACGCCCCGCCCCGGTTTTGGTCACCAGGTCCCATATATCCGGCCCGGTGACCAAAACCGCAGTGGGCGCGCAGGCAGCAGAATGTGCGAGTGCACGAGACGCTCGAGATCCTGGGCCTGGTCATCACCGTGGCAGTCGTCGCCGGGGCGTCGCGCCGCTACGGGTGGCCGGCCCCGGTGCTGCTCGTGGCCGCCGGCGTCGTCATCTCGTACATCCCGGGCGTGCCGCGCGTCGAGGTCGACCCGGACGTCATCCTCGTCGGGTTGCTGCCCCCGCTGCTCTACGCGTCGGCCATCCGCACCTCGCTGGTCGACTTCCGGGCCAACCGGCAGGCGATCGCCCTGCTGTCGGTGGGCCTGGTCGCGTTCACGACGGTCGTCGTGGGCGCGGCTGTCTGGTGGGCGGTGCCCGCCGTGTCGCTCGCCGCGGCGTTCGGACTGGGGGCGGTCGTGGCGCCCACCGACGCGGTGGCGGCCACCGCCATCGCCCGCCGGGTCGGCATGCCGCGGCGCATCGTGTCGATCCTCGAGGGTGAGAGCCTGGTCAACGACGCCACCGCGCTGGTCGCCCTGAACACCGCCATCGCGGCCATCACCGGCAAGGCCATCGGCGGCACCGTCGCCCTCAACTTCATCATCGCCGCGGGCGGCGGCATCGCGATCGGGCTGGCCGCGGCGTTCGTCCTCGCGTTGATCCGCAAGCACATCCAGGACCCGGTGCTGGACACCACGCTCTCGTTCGTCGCGCCCTACGTCGCGTTCCTGCCCGCCCAGGTCAGCCACAGTTCGGGACCGCTCGCCGTCGTCGTCACCGGTTTGATGCTCGGGCACAAGTCGCCCAAACTGCAGACGGCCGCCTCGCGCATCGCCGAGCAGACCAACTGGCGCACCGTGCAGTTCCTGCTCGAGAACGTCGTCTTCATGCTGATCGGTCTGCAGCTACGGGGCATCCTCGACGGCGTCCAGCACCGTCCGGCGTCGGAGGTGGTGGTGTGCTGCGTCGTGGCCCTGGCCGTCACGATCCTGGCGCGCATCGTCTGGGTGTTCGGGGCCGCGGTGAGCTACCGGTACGG
The DNA here is from genome assembly GCA_036558905.1 of Jatrophihabitantaceae bacterium. Classification (GTDB taxonomy): domain Bacteria; phylum Actinomycetota; class Actinomycetes; order Mycobacteriales; family Jatrophihabitantaceae; genus DASXRA01. Next base: position 31,277 of record DATBER010000071.1, read on the forward strand.
CACGGCCCGCATGCGCGCGATCGCCTGGAGCTGGTCGACCAGTGCGGTGGTCTCCTGGGCGGGTATGCGAGGCGTGGTCACGCTGGCCGCAGTGTTCCTGTTGCCCGAGGAGACGCCTGCTCGCGACCTTCTGCGGCTGGCGGCGTTCGCCGTGGTAGCCGGGTCGCTGCTGTTGCAGGGCATGTCCCTGCCGTGGCTGATCCGCCGCCTGCACCTGCCCGCCCCGAGCCCCGCCGAGGATGCGCTGCAGTACGCCGGGCTGATCACCGACGCCGCCCGCGCCGGCGCCGCCCGCCTGGAAGAGATCCGCTCCCCCGACGATCCGCCGGAGGTGATCGAGCAGTTGCACGCCCGCACCAGCAAGCGCAGCAACACCGCCTGGGAGCGGCTGGGCCGACCGGTGGACGAGATCGAGCCGCCCTCGGCCGCCTACCGCCGCCTGCGGATGCAGATGCTGCAGGCCGAGCGGGGGCGCATTCTCGAGGCTCGCGACTCGGGGCTGATCGACGACGAGGTGCTGCGCGCCGCCCTGGCGGCCGTCGACCTCGAAGAATCGATGCTCGACCGGGTCGAGGACGCCGACGCGCGCCTGGACAGCGATCTGGTCGCCCCGCCGCAGCAGGAGGGCGAGTGCGAGCACCTGCAGACCGCGCCCCGGGTGGCCGTGGCGCGCACTCCGGAAGGCTGCGAGGAATGCCTGCGCGACGGGATGACCTGGGTGCACCTGCGGCTGTGCCTGTCCTGCGGGCACGTCGGCTGCTGCGACTCGTCCATCGGCAACCACGCGGCCAAGCACTACGCCGACGTGGCCCATCCAGTCATGCGCAGTATCGAGCCGGGTGAGGCGTGGCGCTGGTGCTACGTGGACGAGCGCCTGGGCTGAGCCGGCCGGGCCACGGCGGCCAGCAGCGCGGTGTACGAGGCGATCAGCTCGCGGCGCTCGTCGGCCAGCCGCGGATCGGCGCGGTCGCAGCCGGCCTCGACCCATTCGTCGGACAGCCGCATCGCCACGACGCGGTGGTGGGCCGCCTCGGCGACGTCCGCCGGCTCGACGTCGTAGACGTGGGCGTACAGCTCGCCCAGAGTCCGAGCCAGGTCAGCCTCGCTCAGCCCGTCCTCGCGCTGATGCATGCGGTGCACCCGCCACCACTCCACCTCGCGGCGCGCCGCCTCGGCCGGGTTGAGCTCCAGCCCGCCGTCGGCGACGACCAGTGCGTAAAAGCGGCGCATGTAGCCGCGGGCCGCATCCGGGTCGTTGTTCGGATAGGGCGCCCAGGCCTGATTGGCCCGCAACACGTACCAGGCGCCGAGCAAGGTCCGTGGCCAGGCCATCTCGAACCCGGTGCGCACCAGGCCGACCGAGCTGATGAGCAGCCGGCCCCACTCGTGGCGGTAGTACGCCGCCCAGGCGGCACACTCGCGCTGTCCGAGCAGCACCGGATCGAACGACCTCGGACCCCGTTGCATGGTTCCCCCCGCGGGTCGGTTCCGATGAGAATGCAGGCGGCGAGGGGAGCGCGCAATGGCTGACGCTGTCGACCGGGTGGCGCAGGCGATGACCGACCGGCGGGCCGGGCTGCCCGCTGAGCACTTGCGCTTCTTCCTGGACACCTACCAGCGGACGACCCGGGCGGTGGGCGCAGCTGTCGACGCGGGGCGGTTCGAGGACCCGGACTGGGTGCAACGCTGGGACGTCGCGTTCGCCGAGCTGTACCTGGCCGCGCTGGACGCCCCGGTTGCCCCGCGCCCGTGGCGGCTGGCGTTCTCGGCGCCGCCCGAACTGCCGCCTTTGCGGCACGTGCTCCTCGGCGTCAACGCCCACGTCAACTACGACCTTCCGCAGGCGTTGCTGGCGGTGATCAGCGACCCGCAGTTCGGCGACGCCATGCTCATGGCGGCCCGGCAGCGCGACCACGAGCGCATCGACGGCGTGCTGTCGTCGCGGGTCGGCGCGGAGGACGCCGAGTTGTCGGCGTTCGGCAAGACGCTTCTCGACCGGGTCCTGACCCCGCTGAACCGCCTCAGCTCCAAGCGATTCCTGCGCGAGTCCCGGCAGAAGGTCTGGCACAACACCCTGGAGTTGCAGCAGGCCCGGGTGGCCGGCGAGACGGCCTACCGGACCCGGCTGGCTGAGCTGGAGCTGCTCAGCGCGGCGCGCATCGCCGACTTGCTGGCGCCCGGGCCGGTGCTCCTGCGGCTGGCCGTCGCCGGCTTCGGCGTCGTCCTACCCCCGCCCTGACCGAGCCCGGCCCCGACACCGACCGGCACCGGCACCGGCACGCCCGGGGACGACGACAAGGGGCGGACCCGTACGGGCCCGCCCCTGTCGTTTGCCTGGACTCAGAAGTCCATGTCACCGCCGGGCATGCCGCCGCCCGCAGGGGCAGCCGCCTTCTCCGGCTTGTCGGCGACGACGGCCTCCGTCGTCAGGAACAGCGCGGCGATCGACGCGGCGTTCTGCAGCGCCGAGCGGGTAACCTTCGCCGGCTCGATGATGCCCGCGGCGAACATGTCGACGTACTCGCCGGTGGAGGCGTCCAGACCGTGGCCGGCCGGCAGCCCGCGCACCTTCTCCGACACGACGCCGCCCTCGAGGCCGGCGTTGACCGCGATCTGCTTGAGCGGGGCCTCGAGCGCGACCTTGACGATGTTGGCGCCAGTGGCCTCGTCGCCGGCCAGGTCGAGCTTCTCGAACGCGGTCTCGGTCGCGTTGGACAGCGCCACGCCGCCGCCGGGCAGCACGCCCTCCTCGACGGCCGCCTTCGCGTTGCGGACCGCGTCCTCGATGCGGTGCTTGCGCTCCTTCAGCTCGACCTCGGTGGCCGCGCCGACCTTGATGACCGCAACGCCGCCGGCCAGCTTGGCCAGCCGCTCCTGCAGCTTCTCGCGGTCGTAGTCGGAGTCGCTGTTCTCGATCTCCTGGCGGATCTGGTTGACCCGGCCCTGGATCTGCTCCGCGTCACCCGCGCCCTCGACGATCGTGGTCTCGTCCTTGGTGGTGGTGAACTTGCGGGCCTTGCCCAGCAGGTCGAGGGTGGCGTTCTCGAGCTTGAGCCCGACGGTGTCCGTGATGACCGTGCCGCCGGTCAGGATCGCGATGTCCTGCAGCATGGCCTTGCGGCGGTCACCGAAGCCGGGGGCCTTGACGGCAACCGACTTGAACGTGCCCCGGATCTTGTTGACGATCAGGGTGGCCAGGGCCTCGCCCTCGACGTCCTCGGCGATGATGGCCAGCGGCTTGCCGGTCTGCATCACCTTCTCCAGCAGGGGCAGCAGGTCCTTGACGGCGCTGATCTTGCCCTCGTGGATGAGGATGTACGGCTCGTCCAGAACCGTCTCGAGACGATCGGCGTCGGTCACGAAGTACTGCGACAGGTGACCCTTGTCGAAGCGCATGCCCTCGGTGAGCTCGAGCTCGAGGCCGAAGGTGTTGCTCTCCTCGACGGTGATGACGCCTTCCTTGCCGACCTTGT
>DATBER010000072.1:0-40843 GCA_036558905.1 Jatrophihabitantaceae bacterium
CGAGGGCGAGGCCGGCGTCGGCAAGAGCCGGCTGGTGCACGAATTCTTGGCATCAGCCAACCCGGGCGACGTGCTCACGAGCGCCTGCCTCCCACTGGGACAGCCATTCACCCTCGGCCCGGTTGTCGATGCCTTGCGCAGCGCCGGCGATGACGTCGCCCAACTACGGCTCAGCGGGCTGGCCGGGGCGTTGCGGCCGATGTTCCCCGAGTGGGCGGCGCATCTGCCCGCGGACCCCGAGCCGCTGGCCGACGCCCGGGCGGCTCGGCACCGGCTCTTCCGGGCCCTGGCCGAGCTGATCGACGCGCTCGAGACGAAGGTTCTCGTCGTCGAGGACCTGCATTGGGCCGACGAAGCGACCTTGGAGTTCCTGGTGTTTCTCGCGGCGCGTCAGGCGCACCGCGCGGCGCACTTGTTGCTGACGTTCCGGTCCGGCGAGGTTCCCTCCGGCTCGCTCGTGCACCGCGTTCCATCGTGCGCTCCGGCGAACGCCAGGAAGCTGCGCATCGCACTCGAGCCGCTCGATGTGCCGAGCACCGAACAGCTGATGGCGTCGATGCTTCACGACCAGCCGGTATCGAAAGCGTTCGCACGCGCCGTTCATGACCGAACGGCCGGACTCCCGTTGGCGGTTGAGGAATCAGTTCGGCTGCTACACGACCGGGCCGAGCTCGTCCACGCTGACGGCGGATGGGGTGGACGCAGTGTCGAGGGTGTTCGAGTGCCGGCGACTATCCGCGATTCCGTGCAGGAGAGGGTGCGACGGTTGAGCGCACCCGCCCAACGGTTCCTGCAGGCGGCGGCGGTGTTCGGCGACCCGGCCGGTGTCGCTGAGCTCGCGAAGGTTGGCGACCTCGACGCTGACGAGGCGGCGCGCGGTTTCGCGGAGGGGGTCGACTGTGCACTGCTGCGCCAAGACGGCCGCGCACAGGCGATGTTCCGCCACGGGCTGATCGCCGCGGCCGTCCGCGAACTGGTGCCCCCGCTGGCCCGGCTAGAGATGCACCGCCGCGCCGTGTCGGTGCTGGAGACTGCGACCGCCCCGCCACTCGCGTTGCTGGTCCGGCACTGCCGCGCCAGCAAGGACAGCAGCCGCTGGGGTCATTACGCGGAGCGCGCTGCGAACCTCGCGGTCAGCGCCGGCGATGCGGCCACCGCGATCACGCTGCTCAACGACGTCATCGCCCAGGCCGAGCTGCCGCCGGACGATCGGGCTCGGTTGGCCGAGACGCTGGCGGTGGCGGCGCTGTCACGCAAGGCCTTCTTCGTGGATCTCGTGGAGCAGACGGCGCGTACCCTCCGCGTGGTCGTCGACGCCCCGGACCTCACACCCGCGCAGCGGGCGCGCATCCGCAACCCGTTCGGGCGCCTGCTCATGCAAATGGGCGACTACGAGACCGGGCGGAGCGAGCTGGAAGCGGCGATCCCATATTTGGACGGCGTTCCGCTCGAGGCGGCCCGGGTCATGATCTACCTCGGTTGGCCGCGCGGCGCGTCCTGGCCGGCGGCGCGGCACCTGGGGTGGCTACGGCGCGCGGAGCGGGTCACGCCACGCTCGCTGCCCGAGCCGGCCCGCACGAACGTCATAGTCCACCGCGCGACCGCATTGCTGCTGCTCGGTGAAGAGGCCGGGTGGACCGTGGCGCGAGAGATCGACGCGAACGTGACCGGCCAGGCGCGGCTCGCCGCCTCCGCGTCGGGTTACCTGAACACCGGCCATGCGGCGCTGCTGTGGGGGCGTTACCGCGACGCTCGCGATCGGCTGCGGACCGCCCGGCAACTGGCCGCCCGGATCGGGGACGAGCGCGTGCTCCACGACATCGCGCTTACCCAGGCCCACCTCGACTGGCTCAGCGGAAGTTGGGACGGTCTGGCCGACCGGGTCAGCACACTGATCGACCGGGACGCCGACCCGCTGAATCAGCTGGAAGGCATGCTCGTGGCGGGCCTGCTGGCCGTGGCCGCGGGACATGATCGCGTCGCGTACGAGAGCCTCAGCCTCTTGGTCAAGGAGACGTGGCGGCGCGGCGTGCTCGACCAGCTGGCCGAGCCGGCCGCCGCGTTGGCCAGATTGTTGATCAGGCAAGGGCGTGTGCAGGACGCGGTCGAGATCACTGACCAGCCCGTGTCGCTGATCGCTCACAAGCGCATCTGGATCTGGGGTGCGGAGATCGTTCCGGTCCGGGTTGAAGCATTGCTCGCGGTCGGTGGTTCCGACGACGCGCGGCGACTGGTCGACACCTTCGCGCGCGGCTTGCGCGGGCGCCCGGCCCCGGGTCCGGCGGCGGCCGTTCCCCACAGTCGGGCCCTGCTCGCCGAGGCGCGCGGCGACCTGTCCCTCGCTGCGCGGCTGTTCGATCGCGCGGCCTCCGCCTGGCAGGCGCTGCCCCGTCCGTACGACGCGCTGCTGGCCCGGGAACGGCAGGCACGCTGTCTACTCGCGGTCGGCCGGCCCGACCAGGCTCGGGAAGTTTTCGCGGCGACCCGCGACGGGCTGGCGCAGCTCGGCGCCCGGGTAGACGAGCGCCGGGCGGCGACGCAGCTCGGCGCCGACGAGACTGACGTCGGCGCTGTCCGGCGCGGGCGCCGCGGATACGGCGACCAGCTATCTCCACGCGAACTCGAAGTGATCCACCTGGTCGTCGCCGGACGGACCAACCGAGAGATCGCCGGCGCCCTCAACCGATCGCCCAAGACGGTGGCCACGCAGCTCAACTCGGCGATGCGCAAGCTGAAAGTTTCGACCAGGACTGCCCTGGCGGTCAGCGCGCTCGACGCCGGCCTCGTGATACGCGACCAGCTGACGTCAGGCTGACCGCTGACCTGAGCGATGGGCCCTGGCAATTCATTCGGTCATTTGCCCGATCTCAACTCGGTCCGTCCCTTCGATACTTCGGTGACGCCGCCAGCGCCTACGCCAGCCGCACGGGCCCCGGCGGGATCCACACCTCACTACGAGGAGCACCCATGACTCGCCGGATCCGCCGGACGCGCGCGACGGTCGTAGCGATCGCCAGCGCGGTCCTGTTCACCGCCACGTTGAGTGGCACCAGTCGGCCCGCCGGCGCCGCGCCGCAGCCCCCGGTCGCGCCGGGCGCGGTCCCGCAGTTCGACCGACCGCCGGGCAAGGACATCACGCTGCTCACCGGCGACCGCGTGCGAGTCGAAACAGGCGCCGACGGCAAGCCAGGGGTCGCAGCGCTGACGGCGGCACCGCGCGGCAGCGGTGCGCCGATCGCGTTCCAGACGCTGCAGCACGGGAGCAGCCTCTACGTCGTACCTTCGGACGCGGCGGCGCTGGTTGCCGATCACGAGCTCGACCTCGGTCTGTTCGACGTGGCCTATCTGGCCGCGAACGGATACGCCGACGACGCGACCAGTGGGGTGCCGCTCATCGCGCAGTACCCGAACGCGACTGCGGCCACCGCGCTGGCCGCGCGGGCGGACGCCCTGCCGGCCAGTGCCCGCACCCGAAGCCTCCTGAGCATCCACTCGGCGGCGATTACCGTCGAGAAGCCGCACGCCGCGAGTTTCTGGGCCGCCGTGACCTCGCGCGGTTCGAGCGGCGCGCTAGGCGGCGGCTTGACGCGCATCTGGCTGGATCGAAAGGTGCACGTCGATCTGGATCAGAGCGTGCCGCAGATCGGCGCCCCCGCCGCGTGGGCCGCCGGCCTCGACGGCACCGGCGTGACGGTCGCGACGCTCGACTCCGGCATCGACGCCAACCACCCGGACCTGGCTGGCAAGGTCATCGCCCAGCAGAACTTCACAACCGACCCGGACACTGCCGACCACCTGGGCCACGGCACCCACGTCGCCTCCATCATCGGTGGCACCGGTGCCGCATCCGGCGGCAAGTACAAGGGCGTCGCCCCCGGGGTGAAGTTGATCGTCGGCAAGGTGATCGACGATCAGGATTACGGCGAGGACTCCTGGATCATCGCGGGCATGGAGTGGGCGGTTCAGCAACACGTCCGCATCGTCAACATGAGCATCGGCGGCGACCCCACCGACGGCACCGACCCGATGAGCCAGGCCCTCGACGAGTTGAGTGCGCAGTACGGCACCCTCTTCGTGGTTGCCGCCGGCAACGCCGGGCCGAGCGCGCAGACCGTTCAGACACCGGGCTCGGCCGACGCTGCGCTCACCGTGGCGGCAGTAACGAAGTCCGACACGCTCGCGTCGTTCTCCAGCCGTGGACCGCGCGCCGCCGACCGCGCGCTGAAACCTGACATCGGTGCGCCCGGAGTCGACATCGTCGCAGCGCGGGCGGCCGGCACGTCGATGGGCCGCCCGGTCAGTGACTACTACACAATGGCGTCGGGCACCTCGATGGCGACTCCACACGTCTCCGGCGCCGCCGCGATCCTGGCGGAGGAACATCCGGACTGGACCGGGACACAGCTCAAGAACGCGCTGATGAGCACAGCTCACGACGACGGCTACACCGCGTTCGAGCAAGGCACCGGGCGGGTCGACGTCGCCCGCGCTTTCGCCCAGAAGATCGACTCGACCGGCAGCGTCGACTTCGGTGACCTGCGCCATGGGCAGACCGCGCCGGTCGTCCGCACGATCGACTACACCAACGACGGCGACACGCCGCTCACCCTTGCACTGCACCCGCAGTTCACCGACTACACCGGCAAGTCTGCGCCCGCGCACCTGCTCACCCTCGACCGGGCGACTGTCGTCGTGCCCGCTCACGGCCACGCCTCGGCGACGGTGACGATCGACCCCGCGCGGGTCGGCGGTGCCGGCGCGTACCAGGGCAGCATCCGGGCCGCCGACCCGACCGGCGCAGTGCGCTTGGTGACCACCGTCGGGGCCTACGCCCAGCCGGCCACTGCGACTCTGACGGTCGCCGTCACCGCTCCCGCCGGCGCGACCGACGTCAGCGTCGGGCGGCCGCTCGTGGTGCGTGAGGACGGCCGGGAAGATCTCGACGACGGCCCGGTGTATCTCAGCGGGACCTCGACCGTTCTCGCGCAGGGCGGCTACATGGTCGGCAACAGCGTCACCTGGAAGGACTCGCACGGCGATTGGAACTCGGCGCTGCCGGTGGCCCCGCAAGTCGACCTGACTCGCGACACGACGGTCAGCTTCGACGTGAACCGAGCCCGCGAGATCAGCGTGGCCACGCCGCGCCCGACGCAGACCTACGACGCGTTCTTCGGTTACCAGCGCGTCGACGCAGCCTCCCACTGGCAGGTTTCTGCCGACCTGCACGCCGGCTACGGCAGCCAGAACTACTGGATGATCCCGACGGAGCGGCGGGTGACCGAGGGCAGCTTCCGGCTCTACAGCCAGCACCTGCTGGGGGCGCCGCCGATCGGTATGACCGAGCTGGCTGGCCGTTCGCGCCCGCTGCACCCGCGCTACCAGGGCCTTGACCCGCAATACCCGAAGCTGGACGGTACCCGCACGCTGCAGCTCGTATACGTAAAGCACGGGCTGCCTTCCGACCTCGCCGGCGTAAACCTCCACGACAAGATCGCCGTGCTCTCCCTGGACGACATCTGTCCGGACAGCTGTACCGGCGACGCCGAGGACCGGGTGCAGAACATCGCGACGGCCGGCGCGGTGGCGGTGCTCGGCTTCGGCGGCGCAGGCCGCAGTTTCCTCGCCCCGGGTCGGTCGTGGCCGGCGTATCCGATCCCGACCATGTCGTTGCCGGCCGACGAGGGAGCGGCGCTCGTAGCCGACCTCGGCCGCGGGCCGGTCGCCGTCCGGGCGGACGGCGTCGCGCAGAGCCCATACCTGTACGCGCTGAGGTTCTCCGACGACGGCAAGGTGCCGGCGTCGCTGCGCCACGAGCTCGACGGACATGATCTCTATCGCATCGACAACCGTGTTCACGCCGACGAGCCGGGTACCGCCACCCTGCAGTGGGCGACTCGCGAGGCCGGCGACCTGTCCACGCTGAGCGACCAGGTCGCGACTACGGCTGCTGTCCCGCAGGAGCGCACCGAGTACGTCGGACCGCTCACGCCCGACGTTCTGTGGCAGCGGCAGATCCTCTATGGCACCGGGCAGCGCGAGGAGTCGGTGGACGTGTTCGACCGGCCGGGCGCGCGTAGTGAGACGTGGGGCGCCGCGCCGTACGTGCCCGGTGCCGGCCGCTTCTCCAGCCAGGTCCGCGCGCTCGGCAGCACGGTGCAGGGTTTCGGCCTGGATCCGACGTTCTGCCAAGCGTGCCGGACTGTCGACACGTTCACGCCGATGACGTTCCTCACGACAGCTCAGGCCGGTCACCTGGGGGACGAGTCGTGGTACGCGACCGCGGACCAGAGCGGCAACGTCACCTACCCGGACGAGTTGCACCTGTACCGCGGCAGCCAGGAGCTGCCACAGAGCATTGACCGGGTGTTCCTAGGGTGCGCGTTCTTCTGCATCTACATCCCGGCACCGACGTACGCCCTCGACGCCGGCCCGACGACCTACCGGCTGACCGAGCATCATCCGACCCAGTTCCCCGGTCAGCGCTACGGAACGACAGTCGACACGGCGTGGACGTTCACGTCCAGCCGCGCGACGGGCGGGCCGCCCTCGGGGTATGTGTGCTGGGGCAATCTGTTCATGGACGGCGATCCCAACGCCCCGTGCCGGCCCGAGCACCTGCTCTACCTCGACTACGACCTCGGCCTCGATCTCGACAACACCGTGCCGGCCGGCAGCACTCGCACAGTCACCGTGTCCGGCTATCACGACGGGTTGGTCAGTCCACAACCGGCGCTCAGGTCGCTGCGCCTGTCCGTTACGTTCGACGCCGGAGCGCACTGGCAGGACATCCCGACGTTGCGGCACTCGGACGGCAGCTACACGGCTACGATCACCAACTCGTCCTCGGCCAGCACCGTCAGCATCCGGGCGCGTGCCCAGGACGCCGAGGGCAACACCATCGATCAGACCGTCGCCAACGCCTACGGCCTCGCGCCGAGACGCTGAGCCATCGGTGCGTTGTCGGCCTCGGCCGCTGTACTCGTCACGCTTGCACCATCAACGGGAAGCCACTCGATGAACCGATGTCGACTCAGAGCACGGGCAGGTGGGCCGCGTCGTGCCGATAGGTCCCGGCGTGGTCGCGCAACTCCGGCTTGTCCAGTCGCTGAGCCATGCGGTCGCTGAAGTCGGCTAGCTCGTGGAGGCGCTCACGCAGTACCGCAACGAGATCGGCCGGTCGTGCGGCAGCGCCGTAGGCGGCCAGGAGCCGGCGCACGCGACCGCGGCGTACGGCGTCGGTAAACCCGTCTCCCCAATCAGCGGTCGTAAGCGGGACGATGCGATAGGCGAGGTACGAGAGGTCCCACAGCCGTGAGCCGGGAGACGCGAAGTCCCAGTCGATGGCGCCGACAACAGCCGGGCCGTCGAAGACGAGGTTGTACGTCGCGAAGTCGTTGTGACAGATCACCTCGACCGGCTCGTGAACGGGAGAACGCCAGGGGCCTTCGATTTCGAGGTCTGTGGTCGCGTCGTGGATCTGCCTCAACAGTCGAGCCGCCGAGTCCAGTGCGACATCGGTCCACACCCAGGGCGGCATGGGATAGGACGGCACGGTCCCCTCGATGAAGCCGAGAACCTCTCGGCCGTTCTCGGTGGTGCCGAGCGGTTCAGGGATTCCCGGTACACCGGCTTCGTTGAGCTGGCTGAGCAAGCGATGCACGGCCGGTGTCCAGTCGCCGGACAGCCGGATCACCGTGTTGCCGTCGCGGAGAACCGGGCCCATGTTCCCGCCGACCAGCCACTCGAAGTTCTCGTCCACGAGGATCACGCTAGAGGCGTGCCGTCGCGCGACATCGACCGACCGCATTTCGTCGTTGGCTGGGCTCGGGCGTTCGGGAAGGCCTGGCTCTGCGATGCGTTTGCCTTCGGTACGTATTGACCCGCGGATGAACCGGGGGCAGGCGCGGCCGAACGGTACCCGCAACCGATCATCGTTGAGTTTCCTGGCGGTCCGCTGGAGGCTGGGGTCGCGTGAGCCATCGGACGGTCGCGTCCGGCCACGTGGCCACACAGATCGCCGAATATCGCGTACTGGCGGAGCGCTACGAGCCTTCCGCTGATGTGTGCCTGGATTGAGAGGCGAGCATCGCTTGTCATCGCCGAATTTTCTCAGCCGGATCTGCCCTTGACCGGTGCTATGGCCCCGGGAAAGGCTTCACACACGTCGACGCTCGGATCATGCCGGTGACGAGGGCATTTCTGTTCGGTCCCGCCATTAGCCGTGCCTCTCGGGCGTCGCGTCATGGCGAGGAGGGTCATCATGCATCGTATCCGGAACATTTCAGTACTTGCCGTAGCCGTCGCGGTGATTGTGCTCGTCGATCCGTCGGGCGCACGTGCTGATACGACCGACAATTGGCAGCACAATCGGCATCACGCTCATCTGCTCGTGTCGGGTTTGCAAGGAACAATTGGTAGTACTGTCGGCCCTGACGGTGCACTGTACATACCCGAGTCCGTAACCGGCACGATCACGCGCGTCAACCCGAGAAATGGGCATACAACGACATTCGCAAGCGGTCTGCCGACGCGCGTTGGTGACTTGGGCGGCGCGATGGACGTCGCATTCATCCATCACACCGCTTACGCACTCGTTACTCTCGTTAGCCCCGACGTCGGCGGCACAAGCGCCGACGGCATCTATCGGATCGACGGCCCGAACCACGTCACGTTGATCGCAGATATCGGCGCATATTCTCTGGCCCATCCGCCGGCGACGGCGTTCTTCGTCCCAACCGGCGTGCAGTACGCGATGCAGCCCTATCGTGGCGGGTTCCTCGTCACGGACGGGCACCACAATCGCGTACTACGGGTCTCGCTGAACGGCGAAATCACCGAAGTGATCGCCTTTTCAGACATCGTCCCGACCGGCCTCGCACTTCGCGGTCACAACGTGTACCTCGCGCAGGCCGGCCCAGTCCCGCACCTGCCCGAGAACGGCAAGATCGTCACCTTCACGACGCGAACCCCCGTTGCTACCGAGATCGCGTCCGGCGCACCGCTACTGGTCGACGTCGAATTCGACCGCGGCCACACGTTGTACGCACTATCGCAGGGCCACTTCACCCCCGGCCATCCGGAAGGTTCGCCCGCTGACCCGAACACCGGCGCGCTCGAATCAGTCCACCGAGACGGCACAATGACACCGGTCGTAAGCGGCCTCAATCAACCGACCTCACTGGAATTCATCCACGGCACCGCCTACATCGTCACCCTGAACGGAGAGGTCTGGACCGTCAACTCGTGACACGAACGCCATCGCTCAATATCGCGTCATCACGGTCCCGTGTCTGCGGGGCTGCCCCGCACAGAACGACGGAGACTAAAGCGCTGCCGGTGGGACGACGGACGAGGTCACCGACCACCGAGCACTTGACGCAGAACGACTCACGCCGACGTCCGGTCGCTTTTCGTCTGGACCGGGCCGACATCGTCCGCAATCTCGCTCGCTCGCGAAACCTGGCGACGACGGCAAGCATCCTTCAGCGGCGGATCGGAGGTAGGTGCGTTAGCTGCCGGGTCGGTCGAAGGGGCGTAGATACGGGAACGGATGGAACCGCAGGAACGCCGGCGGGGTTGGGACCACCTGACCGGAGACCGTGAAGATGTTGGTGCCCGGGCCGAGCGCAACCGCCTCGCTGTTGAGCGCATCCGGCTGGAGTCCGCCCAGATCCCACCGACCAGTTTTCAGCCGATTCAGCAGTGTCTGCACGGCGGTGAGCGTCTCTGCCGGCGTGAAGCTGCAGTGGCCGGCGCGGTGCACGAAGATCTCTTGGAGGAGGCGTCCGTCGCCCGCCTGATCCACGACGCGCCGGTACGCCTGCTCGTTCTCCGGCACGACCAGCCCGTCGCCAGTGGTGTGCATGGTGAGCACCGGAATGCCCAGGTCGCCGTCGAAGGTGATGTTCTGCGCAAGGTATTTCGTCGCCGAGGGGTCGGCGCTGACCCGTGGCGCCCTGTCGAGTGTCAGCAGATCGCGGGTCAAGCTAAGTCCGGCGTGCTGGTAAAGCGCGATAACCTCGCCGAGGTCGGCGGAGCGGGCCAAGTCGCTGAAGTAGTCCACGCCGGTGTTCCACGACGGGTTACCCCCCGCGCGCGCCTCCAGTTCGGCACGGAATGCGAAGACGAATGGGTAGTCGACCTGGCTGTCCCAGAGGTATTGGTTCGCTTCCTGGGCGGCAAAATTGTTGGGAGCCGGTTCGGGGGACAGCGGGGTGAACCAGCCGGGCGTGTCGGCGAGCGCCGCGGCGAGCGCCAGCCGTGCCCGACCTTGTGGCGTCTGTTGTGCGGCCGCGGCAGCCGCTTCCGCGTTGGCCAGGTTCGCGGCGGCGTTCTTGATGTTGACGGTCTGAACGGACGGGTCGATCAGCTGCTGAAAGGCGAACTCTCCGTCCAGTGCGGTGTTCCAGGTCGCCACGCCGCCGGAGAGCACACCGCACATCGGCAGCGCAGCACTGAACCGACCCGGGTATTGCTGGATCAGCCCGGCGGTGATGATGCCGCCGAGGGAGTGACCCCAGGCGATAGTCCGCGTGGGCGCGCCGAAGAGTTGGCCGAACGTGTCCAGCGTGTTGATCTGGTCGGGGAGCGCCTGTTGGATCGCCCAACCCGTGGTGGCGTACGACGAACCGGCCAGGGCGAAACCGTGCCCGAGCATCCACGCCGCTGTCACTGGATCACCCACGTCTTGAGCCGGATTGGCCGCACCGGGGACGACATACCCGTGGCTGTATAGGAACAGGGTGCCGTTCCACGGGCCAGCTGGGCAGTCGATCTTGTAGGTGGCGCCGTCCGGGAGCGTCCCGGTGGTCGTAGTGGGCGTTCCCGAGCCACCGCAGGCGGCGGTGTTTGCCTGAGCCGCGGTGACGGGCGCAAGGCCGAGCGCCACTAACAGCACAGACGCGATGGGGAGGAAGAGCCGCTTGATCCTGGACACGATCACGATCCCTTGCGCGATGTGGTGCTGGATGGCCCCCGTCGCAACTGTAGGCCCAGCGAGACCGCGAAGTAAGCGCCGCCGCCCGACCCGGCGCCACCAGCGGGCCGGGATCGGGCGGTTGCGATACGCCGAATTTTCGGCCCGACGCCGGTCGCCTGAACACGATGTGGACTCCGAAGGACAGCCCGGCATGCCGCCACTGGGAAGCGCGGCACGTTGCACTGACCAAGATCGTCTGGATCGAGGACTCGTCGGCGCCGCCAGCGGACCTCGTGCGACGACAGATGCTCACCGATGGCGCCACGTCATGGCGCTTGCCACGTCGAACACACGTCGTCCCGACATCACCCGCGCCATATCGAGGAACTTTGGGACAAGGAGCGGGCCGGGGGCCCGCTGATCCAGGTCAGCGCCGAGAGCCCGGTCCTCAACTGGAGTCCTGACGGACCTCCTGACAGACCTTGACCACGTGGCAGAAGCGCCGAGATAGCTGGTTGGCGTGTCGCCGGACGGTTTGCTCGGACGCCCAAGAAGCTCCTCGATGCGCCAGATCGACTCCTCGATGTGCCTGGCACTGCGCGGGTCGAGCGACATGCGTGCGCACGCCCTGAACTCCCTGCTGTGCAAGGTTAATCGGCCGTGCCCCCGGCAGGACTCGAACCTGCGACCTACCGCTTAGAAGGCGGCAGCTCTATCCGCTGAGCTACGGGGGCCCAGCGGCAGGTTACCGCTCCGATGTGCGCGTATGGCATCCGTTACGAGTGGTGCGCCCGAAGTCGGCGATACGGCGGGAGTGCCGTGTGGGCGAATTGCTCGTCCGACGGGGGCTCAGACACGTTGCCGCGGGCCTGAACCGGCAGGCGGGGGCGCAGATCGCGCGAGTCGGCCGTGAGGCCGAGCGCGCTGACGATCGCGAGGAGCACGAACAGACCGAGAAGCGCGATGGCGTACATGGCAATTATTGTGCGTCAGTAGAGATCCTGCCACGAGTGGCAGATAAGCCAACATGCATTGAGTTTCTGCCACTCGTGCTGCATGCTGGCGGGATGGCGCTCAGATCTGTCGCCGCGGTCATCGTTCCCGGCGTGACTCCGTTCGAATTGGGCGTGGCCTGCGAGGGATTCGGGGTCGACCGCACGGACGATGGCGTGCCGCCGACGGACTTCGCGGTCGTATCGGTCGACAACGCCCCGGTGCCGACTTCGAACGGCTTCAGCATCAGCACCCCGTACCGCCTCGACGTCGCCGACCAGGCCGATCTGGTCATCGTGATCGCCACGCTGGGCCCGACCGTCTGGCCGGCCGAGCTGCTGGGGCTGCTGCGCCGGACGGTGGCGCGAGGCGCGCGGGTGATGAGCATCTGTAACGCCGCGTTCGCGCTGGGCGAGGCCGGACTGCTCGACGGTCGCGACTGCACGACCCACTGGCGGCACGCGGCCCGGCTGGCGCACGAGTTCCCGGCCGCGCGGGTGAATCCGAACGTGCTCTATGTCTGCGACGGGCCGGTGCTGACAAGTGCTGGCTCGGCGGCCGGCCTCGACCTCTGCCTGCACCTGATCCGCGAGGAGCACGGCGTCAAGGTAGCCAACACAGTGGCCCGCCGGATGGTGATGCCGCCGTTCCGTGAGGGCGGCCAGGCCCAGTTCGTGGGTGCCCCGATCCGGGCCTGTGAGGCCGAGACGCTGGCCCCGTTGCTCGACGAGATCACGTCCGACCTGGCCGCGGATCACACGGTCGAGTCGATGGCGGTCCGGGCGGCCATGAGCGCCCGGACGTTCGCCCGCCGGTTCCGCGACGAGACCGGCACCACTCCGCACGTGTGGTTGACCAACCAGCGCGTGCACCACGCCCGCGAGATACTCGAGCGCGGCGACGATCCGATCGAGACGGTGGCGCAGCGCGCCGGCTTCGGCACGGCGGCGATGCTGCGGCACCACTTCACCCGGCTGGTGGGCACCTCACCTGCGGCCTATCGGCGGACATTCCGCGGCTGACGCTCCTTCGCGCCTACCACGTCCGGGCGACAGTTTCCCGCCCCGCCGTCCACATCCACCGCCTCCGTCCACAGCTCTGCGCAGACCCGAGCAAGCGGGCCGGCCCTGCGCTTCAGTGATCTCACGCCCACCGCGGGCGACCGGACACAGAACCGGATCACTGACAGGAGCACGGACACATGAACGACACGTACATCACCATCGTGGGCAACGTCGTCGACGAGCCGCGGCCGCGCACGACGGGCGCCGGCATCCCGGTGACGAGCTTCCGCATCGCGTCGACGTCGCGGCGGTTCAACCGCGAGACCGGCGCCTGGGAGGACAACGAGCGGCTGTTCGTCACCGTCACCTCGTGGCGGGCCATGGCCCAGAACGTCGCTGCGTCCCTGCACAAAGGTCAGCCCGTATTCGTGACGGGTCGCCTCTACTCGCGCGAGTACACGAAGGACGAGGTCACCCGCATGTCCTACGAGCTCGACGCGGTGGCGGTCGGTCACGACCTGTCGCGGGGCACATCGCAATTCACGAAGGTCGCGCGGTCCTACGCGGTGACCTCGGTCGAGGTCGACGACGAGGGCATCCCGGCGGATCTGACCGACGAACGGATCGAGGCCGCCGAGACCCCGGTGCTGGCGTCGGTGGGCTAGTCCCGCGTGTCGAGTGCTGATTCGGCCTCGCCGGCCAGCGGTCGCGATGGGGGTTGCGGGCCGGCGGGGTCCTCTCGACTGGGACACTGGTCGGTGGTGCGGCGGCGTCGGCCCGCCGCCGATCAGGAATGAATTCACGAGCGAGGACGGACAGTGGCGCAGTTCATCTACACGATGCGCAAGGTACGCAAGGCCCACGGTGACAAGGTCATTCTCGACGACGTCACTTTGGCCTTCCTTCCGGGCGCGAAGATCGGCGTGGTCGGCGCCAACGGCGCCGGCAAGTCCAGCGTCCTCAAGATCATGGCCGGCCTGGACCAGGCCTCCAACGGCGACGCCCAGCTGGCCCCGGACGCGACGGTCGGGTTGCTCCAGCAGGAACCGCCGCTCGACGAGACGAAGACGGTGCGCGGCAACGTCGACGACGCGGTCGCTGAGCTGCGTGGCTGGTTGACCCGGTTCGAGGAGGTGTCGGCCGCCATGGGCGAACCGGACGCCGACTTCGACACGTTGCTGGCCGAGCAGGGCGAGCTGATGGAGAAGATCGAGCACGCCAACGGCTGGGAGCTCGACAGCCGCATCGAGCAGGCCATGGACGCCCTGCGCTGCCCGCCCGGCGACGAGCCGGTCACCCACCTGTCCGGGGGTGAGCGCCGCCGGGTGGCGCTGTGCAAGCTGCTGCTCGAGCAGCCCGACCTGCTGCTGCTCGACGAGCCGACCAACCACCTCGACGCGGAGAGCGTCCAGTGGCTCGAGCAGCACCTGGCCAAGTACCCGGGCACCGTCCTGGCGGTCACCCACGACCGGTACTTCCTCGACAATGTGGCCGAGTGGATCCTCGAGCTCGACCGGGGCCGGGCCTACCCGTACGAGGGCAACTACTCGACCTACCTGGAGAAGAAGGCCGAGCGGCTCGAGGTCCAGGGCAAGAAGGACCAGAAGCTGCAGAAGCGGCTGCGCGACGAGCTCGACTGGGTGCGCCAGAACGCCAAGGGCCGGCAGGCCAAGAGCAAGGCCCGGCTGCAGCGCTATGAGGAGATGGCCACCGAGGCGGAGAAGACCCGCAAGCTGGACTTCGAAGAGATCCAGATCCCGCCGGGCCCGCGGCTGGGCAACCTGGTCGTCGACGTCAGCCACCTCGACAAGGGCTTCGACGGTCGCGTGCTGATCAAGGACCTGTCGTTCTCCCTGCCCCGGGGCGGCATCGTCGGCATCATCGGCCCGAACGGCGTCGGCAAGACAACGCTGTTCAAGACCATCGTCGGTCTCGAGCAGCCCGACTCCGGCGAGGTGAAGGTCGGCGAAACGGTCAAGATCAGCTACGTAGACCAGACCCGCGAGCGCATCGACCCGGCCAAGACGGTGTGGCAGGTCGTCTCGGACGGGCTCGACCACATCCGGGTCGGCCAGGTCGAGATGCCCTCGCGGGCCTACGTGTCGGCGTTCGGTTTCAAGGGTCCTGACCAGCAGAAGCCGGCCGGCGTCCTCTCCGGTGGCGAGCGCAATCGCCTCAACCTGGCCTTGACCCTGAAAGAAGGCGGCAACCTGCTGCTGCTCGACGAGCCGACCAACGACCTCGACGTCGAGACCCTGGGTTCTCTCGAGAACGCCCTGCTTGAGTTCCCCGGGTGCGCCGTCGTGATCAGCCACGACCGCTGGTTCCTCGACCGGGTGGCCACGCACATCCTGGCCTGGGAAGGCACCGACGACGACCCGGCGCGGTGGTTCTGGTTCGAGGGCAACTTCGAGTCCTACGAGAAGAACAAGATCGAGCGTCTCGGCGTCGAGGCGGCCCGTCCACACGCCGTGACCTACCGCAAGCTCACCCGCGACTAGGAATTCGTCGTGGCCCGCTTCATCGCTCGGTGCGCAATGCGCTGGTCGGACATGGACGCCTACGGCCATGTCAACAACACCGCGTATCTGGCCTACCTGGAGCAGGCCCGGGTGTCGATGTTCTTCGACCGCTACGACTCCTCGTTCTCCGGAGGCACAGTGGTCAAGCACCACGAGATCACCTACCTGCGCCCCGTCGTCTACCACCCGGAACCGCTCCGGCTCGAGCTATGGGTCGACCAGATCCGGGCGGCCTCGTTCCGCGTGCTCTACGACGTGTACGACGGCGACACGCTGGCGGCGCAGGCGTCCACCACGCTGGTGACGTTCGACTTCGCGTCCGACCGACCGCGACGGATCACGCCGGAGGAGCGGCGCATCCTGTCCGGCTACGCCGACGAGCGGGTCTCGGTGCCGGACGTGGCGGCGGAGGCGACGTGACCAGCGCAGAAGTGGCCGGTGTGCTCGACCGCGCGTCGGCCGAACTGACCGGGCTGATGCCGCTGGCCCGGCGGGTGGCGGCGCTCGACCCTAAGGGCGTGCTGCGAATCCGGCTTGACGTGGACGTCCTCTCCGGCTACGCCCGGCTGCCGTTCGGGGTGCTGGTCGGCCGCACCGTCCGGGTCAGCTGGTCGGCCCCGCCGGTCGACTGCGCGGTGCGGGCCGGCGATCTCGTCAGCTGGCTCGATGACCACACCGGCCAGCCGCCGGTGCGGCGCGACGTCGAATGGCGTGGCGCGCTGCCACCCGTCACGGGCTGGCGACGGATCGAACGGGTGCCCGCCGCAGTGGTCCGCGACGTGGTCCGCAAGGGAGCGATCACCTTCCGCGAGGCGGCCGAGCGCGACGGCATACAGCTGGGCCGTCGCGGGGTGCAGCCCCGGGCCGAGGTGGCCGACGCACTGCTCGACTCTGTCGTGCTGACCGCGATCGACGGCAGCGCGCGCGCCGAGGTCACCCTGCGCACGGTCAGCGCGCTCACCCGGATGGGCTTCCTGCCCGACGGCTCGCACGTGGCCATCGACGTGTGCGGGCGCTGGGCGCGGGTGGCGGCCGAGTACGGCTCGGTGTACGCCGAGCGGCCCGGCCTCGCCCTCGGCATCGTCTCCTGAGCCGGCGCGCCGGCCACGCTGGGCCCGCGCCGGCCACGCTGGGTCTGCGCCGGCCCCGGGACCCGCGCCGACCACGGGACCGCGCCGGCCACCGGATCCGCGCCGACCACGGGAACCGCGCTGGGTCCGCGCCGGTCGCGCTGGGTCCGCGCCGACCCCGCTGCCGCGCGGCCCCGCTGCCGTCCGACCCGCGTGCCGCGCGCCCCTCAGGTACGCAGCCAGGCGGCGGTGTTGCCGGGCAGCTGGCCGTCCTCGGTCAGCGGGCCGGATGCGAGCGCCACGTCGCCGGTCGGCAGGGCCACCGGCGAGTCGCCGGTGTTCAGCACGAACACGAAGCCCTTGCCCCGGCGGAAGGCCAGGCAACCCTCCGCGGCGTCCAGCCAGGTGAACTCCTCGCCGCGCAGCTCGGCCGTCTTACGGCGCAACGACAGGGCCTGCTGGTAGAGAGCCAGCACCGAGTCGGGCTCGGCAGCTTGCGCCTCGGCGGTCAGGGGCGCCCAGTCGGCCGGCATGGGCAGCCAGGTCGATGGGCCGGTGGTGAATCCGTAGGGCGGCGCGACCCCGTTCCAGGGCAGGGGCACCCGCTCGCCGTCGCGGCCGCGGTCGGTGTGGCCGCTGCGCTCCCAGGTCGGGTCCTGCAGGGCCGAGTCGGGCAGGTCGACGTTGGGCAGACCCAGCTCGTCGCCGTTGTAGACGTAGACGGCGCCGGGCAGGGCCAGCTGCAGCAGCGCGGCTGCGCGGGCCCGAACCGTGCCCAGAGCGCCGCCGCCATAGCGAGTCACGTGCCGGACCACGTCGTGGTTGGACAGCACCCACGTGCACGGGGCGCCGACCTCGGCCATCGCGTTCATGGAACTGTTGATGGCGGCGCGGAAGAACGATGTGCCCCACTCCGCCTGGAGCAGGGTGAAGTTGAAGGTGAGGTTCAGCTCGTCGGAGCGCGCGTAGCGGGCCAGGCTGACGTCGTCGGCCACCCAGACCTCGCCGACCGCCATCCGCTCACCCGGGTACGCGTCGAGCACCCGGCGGAACCCGCGCAGGTACTCGTGCACCTCGGGGCGGTCCCAACGGATGTCGTTCTCCGACGGGGTCGGCGCGTCGCCGCGGGGCAGCAGCTTCGACAGGTCCACGTCGGGCAGCCCGGCCGGCTTGGCCATGCCGTGGGCCACGTCGATCCGGAACCCATCGACGCCACGGTCGAGCCAGAACCGAAGGATCCGCTCGAACTCGGCTGGGACCTCGGGGTTGGTCCAGTTCAGGTCGGGCTGTTCGGGGGCGAAGAGATGCAGGTACCACTGCCCGTCGGGCACCCGGTCCCAGGCCGGGCCGCCGAACGCCGAGGGCCAGTTGTTCGGGGGCAGTTCGCCGTGCTCGCCCCGACCGTCCCGGAAGAAGAACCGCTCCCGCTCGGGACTGCCGGGCGCCGCGGCCAGCGCCTGCTGGAACCACGGGTGCTGGTCGGAGAAGTGATTGGGGACGATGTCGACGGTCACGCGCAGCCGTCGTTCGTGGGCGGCGGCCAGCATGGCGTCGAAGTCGGCCAGCGTGCCGAACCGCGGGTCGACGTCACACGGGTCGGACACGTCGTAGCCGCCGTCGGCCATGGGCGAGCGGTAGAACGGCGACAGCCACAGGGCGTCGATGCCGAGTTCGACCAGATGGTCCAGTCGCTCGCGCAGACCGATCAGGTCGCCGTTGCCGTCGCCGTTGCCGTCGGCGAAGCTGCGCGGATACACCTGGTAGAAGACGGCGGTACGCCACCACGGCTGCACTGAGGTCACCCAACCGATTCTGCCGGGTCGCCCCGACACCGATGTCAGCCCGGGGTCGCCGGGAGCGCAGAGAGAAGCCCGGCGCGTCAGCCCGGGCTCGGCCAAGAGCGCGGAGAGAAGCCCCGCGCGTCGGCCGGGAGCGCCAAGAGCGCGGAGAGAAGCCCGGCGCGTCAGCCCGGGCTCGCCGGGAGCGCGGAGAGGTGCGTCAGCCCGGGGTGTTGCGCAGCGAGTCCGCCGCCCGGGTGAAGTACTGCCACATGATCGTGTCGTACTCCGGCGGCAGCTCGAGCGTGTCCAGGGCGGCCCGCATGTGGCGAAGCCAGGCGTCACGAGTAGTGGTGTTCACCACGAACGGGGCGTGCCGCATACGCAGCCGCGGATGCCCACGCCGCTCGGAGTAGGTCGTCGGCCCGCCCCAGTACTGAATCAGGAACAGGCGCAGCCGCTCGGCGGCCGGGCCCAGGTCCTCCTCGGGGTAGACCGTCCGGAGCACCGGATCGGCGGCCACACGGGCATAGAAGGCGTCGATGAGCTTCGTGAACGCCGGTTCGCCCCCGATCGCCTGGTAGACGGTCGTGGGCCGGTCGGGATTCGTTACGTCTTCCTGGGGCTGCACACCCCCTATTGTCCCAGGCATGAGCGACCGACCTGGACCAGACGGCTTCGACCTGATCGTGATCGGACTCGGACCGGGCGGCGAGGAGGTGGCCGAGCGGATGGCCGAAGCCGGCTGGTCCGTGCTCGGCATCGATTCCCGGCTGGTCGGCGGCGAGTGCCCGTACTTCGGCTGCATCCCGTCGAAGATGGTGATCCGGGGCGCCGAGGTGCTGACCGATGCCCGCTACGTCAACGATCTGTCCGGGACGGCGCAGTCCATCCCCGACTTCGGCAAGACGGCCAAGCGCATCCGGGAAGAGGCCACCGACAACTGGGACGACCGGGTGGCCGTCGAGCGGTTCGAGAACCTGGGCGGGGCGTTCGTGCGGGGCGAGGCCCGGCTGGCCGGCCGCACCGGTGACGGCGCGATCAGGGTCGACGTCGGTGACGCGAGCTTCAGGGCCCCGCACGTCGTGGTAGGCGTGGGTACTGCCCCGGCGATCCCGCCGATCGACGGCCTGGCCGACCTGGAGCGCAGCGTCGAGGGTCCGGTGTGGACGAACCGCGAGGTGCTGCAGGCCCGCGTCGCGCCGGCCAGCCTGGTCATGCTCGGCGGGGGAGCGGTCGGCACCGAGCTGGCCCAGGCGCTGAGCCGGTTCGGCACCAAGGTCCATGTGATCGAGGCGTCCGACCGGATCCTGCGGGTCGAGGAGCCGGAGGCGTCTGAGGTCGTGACCGAGGTGTTCCAGCGCGAGGGCATCGAGGTGCGCACCGGCGCCCGCGCCATCCAGGTGGCTGCCGGCGGCGACGGCGTGGTGGTCACGCTCGACGACGGCACGACCGTCACCGGCGAGAAGCTGCTCGTCTGCGTGGGGCGGCGGTCCAACACGCTCGACCTGCAGCTGGACACGCTCGGGCTCGACGGCGCGGCGCGCACGCTGGACGTCGACGACGGTATGCGCGTGCAGCACGACGGCCAGCCGGTCGACGGCCTCTACTCGGTCGGCGACTCGACCGGGCACGGCGCATTCACCCACGTCGCAGTCTGGCAGGCCCGCGTGCTTATCAACCGTCTGCTGGAGCGCGACGACCTGTTCGGCGGCTACCACGGTCTGGCCTGGGTGACGTTCAGCGACCCCGAGGTCGGCCGGGTCGGCCTGACGGAGGCGGAGGCCCGCGAGGCCGGCCGGAACGTCCGTACCGGCACGACGACGATCGCCGGTTCGACCCGGGGCTGGATCTACGGCAAGGGCAACGACGGCATCGTCAAGTTGGTCGAAGACGTCGACCGCGGTGTACTGGTCGGCGCGACCGTGGTCAGCCCGCACGGCGGCGAGATCCTCGGAATGCTCACCCTGGCTGTACATGCCGAGGTGCCGTTGAGGCAGCTGGCCACCATGCACTACGCCTATCCGACGCTGCACCGCGCGGTACTCGACGCCGTGCGCGACCTCGGCTACAAGTAGCCGCGGTTCCACGGCGTCACCCGGTACGGGATGCCCAGCCCGGGCCGGACCGGGCCGGCTTAACAACTAGTGAGACGAGTCCGACGAGGGCGCTGCCGGTGGCACCACCGACTCGCCAGGGGGCTGGGCGTCCGACGGCCGCGCGGGCTCCTGGGGTTCGCCGGCCGCGATGTCCAGCCGGTCCAGGCGTTCGCGGATGAGCCGGCGCAACTCCCGGGCGGTGCGCCATTGCTCGAGCGGACGCACCCGCACGACCAGGCGGATCGTCGTTTCCTCGCGGGTCATGGCCTCGACGCCCTGCACCTCGGGTTCGCCGAGGAAGACCTCGGCCCACTCCGGGTCCTCGTACATGCGCCGGGCCACCTCGAGCATCGCCGTCGACGCCGCTTCCACATCCGTCGACGCGGCGATGGGGACGTCGAGCACCACCTGGGCGTAGCCCTGGCTCTTGTTGCCGACGCGCACGACCTCGCCGTTGCGCACGTACCAGACCGTGCCGTTCACGTCGCGCAGCCGCGTGGTGCGCATACCGACCGCCTCGACCGTGCCGGTGGCCTTCTCGAAGTCGATCACGTCGCCGACGCCGTACTGGTCCTCGAGCATCATGAACATGCCGGCCAGGAAGTCCTTGACGATGTTCTGGGCGCCGAAGCCGAGGGCGACGCCGATGATGGACGTACCGGCGACGAACGGCAGCAGGTTGATCTCGAGCTCGCTCAGGACGAGCAGGGCGGCCAGGACGAAGATCGTGAACGACACGAAACTGCGCAGGACCGACGCCACCGTCGCCGCGCGCTGGGCCCGCCGCTCGGAGAGCAGGCCAGTCGACAACAGGATCGCGTTGCCGCCCCGCTTCTCGCGCAGCGGCCGCAGAATGCGCGGCACGCTGCCGTTCTCGACCGGACGGGCCAGCCGGTTGATCATCCGGTGCAGGATGAACCGGACGATCACAGCCACCACGATGATCGCCACGATCCGGGCGGGCGTCTCGATCAGCACCTTGCTGTGCTCGCTCAGGTACTCCGGCAAGCCGATGTGACTATCCACGGGCGTCCACCATGCCAGCCTCACCGGGACGGACGGCAAGCGGGCGAATGTCCGGATTTGCCAGAAGTTGCCCGGCTGGGGTCGCGCCCCGCGGCTGTGACACCAGCGAAAGTTCGTGCGCGGAGCGCGATCGTCCGGTTGACTGTCCACGTCGGGACCTGGGCTCGAGGAGTGTGCCGGTGTCGGGTGCGCTAGTGCTCAACGCGACGTACGAGCCCTTGTGCGTCGTGCCGCTGCGGCGCGCTGTGGTCCTCGTCCTGGCCGAGAAGGCGGTTGTCGTCGAGTCCGGCGACGGCATGATGCGCTCGGCCCGCACGTCGATGCCTGTTCCCACCGTGGTGCGCCTGTCGCGCTACGTGCGGGTGCCGTACCGGCGCGAGGTGCCGCTGACCCGCCGTGCCGTGCTCGACCGGGACCGGCACAGCTGCGTCTACTGCGGCAGCCGGGCAGACACCATCGACCACGTCCGCCCTCGTTCGCGCGGGGGTGAGCACATATGGAGCAACGTCGTGGCCGCCTGCGCCAGGTGTAACCATCGCAAGGGCGACCGCCTGCTGGCCGAACTCGGCTGGCACCTGGCCACCCCACCCATGCGGCCACCGGCAACGGTGGCTGTTGTTCTGGGTTGGGCGAAACGCGACCCGGCCTGGCAGCGCTACCTGTCCCTGGACTGGACGAGCGCCGAGCCCGCGTCGGCGTGAAGGTCTAGCGACCACGTCTCGCCCACCAGGTCGACGCCGAAGCTGCGGTGCGGCGTCGACTCGACGAGTTCGAACCCGGTGGCGGCGTAGATCCGACGCGCCGCCGTCAGGTTGCGCTGCGTCCAGAGCGTGATTCGTCGATAGCCCGCCGCGCGGGCGAAGTCGACGCACGCCGCCACGAGCCGTCCGCCCACCCCGTGCCCGCGCGCGGACGGCTCGACGAGCAGCAGGCGGAGCTTGGCGGTGCCGTCGTCGGCCCGCACGCACATGACGCAGCCGACCCGCCGGCCGTCCAGCTCGGCGATCCAGACCCGCTCGCGGACCGGGTCAGCATGGGCCGCGTAGTCGGCGACGATGCGCGCCACCAGCGCCTCGTAGTCGGCGTCCCACCCGAACTCGGCGGTGTACAGCTCGGCGTTATGTTGGATCATCCAGCCGAGATCGCCCGGGCCCGGCTCGCGCAGCACCACCACGCCGCCACGCTAGTGCCCCGCGCCGGGCATTCAGACGATAATTCCGGCGCCCAGCTGCACGGTCGTCGCCGATACAACAGCGGTATCGGCTCCTCCTCCGCCTTGCGAGCGCACACCTGGATCACCGGACTTATTCGCCCAATTCCCCGGGCGGGACACTAGGGCATCAGCGGGGCTGACGTTTCAGCCACATGGTGTCCCACAGCGGACCGACGACGAACCAGATGACGAGCAGGCCGGCCAGACGCGTCTCGAAGCCGACCAGTGCCTGACTGCGCCCGGAGTCGCCGACCATCAGCACGCCCAGGCCGATGAGCGCGCTGGCCATTGCGCAGGCCAGTACGGCCTTGCCGAACTCTCGCCACTCGTGGCGCACCCGCTCGGAACCGCGCTTGGGCACCTTCCTCGGGGCCGGCCCGCCGGCGAAGCGATGGGCGAACCGCGCGTCGGCCCAGCGGATGACGCTGGGTCCGAACACGACCGTGAAGCTGATGTAGGCGGCCGCGAGCGCGTGGGCCTCGCTGGCCTTCGCTCCGCGAGCCAGGTCGACCGCCGACAACACGAGCAGTCCCAGGTCGGCCAGCGGCGAGCCGAGCAGCACGTACCTGCTGGGTTGGGGGCGACGCAGCAGGTACCGCACGGCCAAACCGGCCGCCAGGAAGACCCAGAAGGCGATCTCGCAGGTGACGATGCCGGCGATGATCACGAGCAACTCCCTAACTAGCACGACTGTGTTACTTCCTTAAGTTAGCACGCGTGTGCTAGAAAACGTCAATGCCCCGCGTTGTCGACCACGCCCGGCGGCGCACCGAGCTGGCCGAGGCGGTGTGGCGAGTCATCCGTCGCGACGGCGTCGAGCACGCCTCCGTGCGCGAGGTGGCCCGCGAGGCGAACCTGTCGATGGGCTCGCTGCGCTACTTCTTCGACAGCCAGGACGGCCTGCTGCGGTTCGCCATGCAGGAGGTGATGCGCCGCGTGCAGGTCCGGATCGAGGCCGGCGCGTCCGCACGCGATGTGGCGATGCGGCGCGGCAAGACCGGCGAGGTCGTCGTCGACCTGCTCGAACAGGTGCTGCCGATCGACGACGAGCGGCTGGCCGAGGCGCAGATCTGGCTGGCGTTCACGCCGCGCGCGCTGATCGACCCGCAGATGCAGGCGCTGCGCCAGGAGGCCGACGACGGCGTGCGCGAGCTCTGCCGGCAGTGCCTGCTCGGTCTGTCCGGGTTCGGGCTGATGGCCCCCGAGCGCAACCTGCGTCAGGAGACCGAGCGGCTGTGGGCGCTGATCGACGGGCTGACCCTGCACCTGGTGACCGGGCACACGTCGCGTCGAACCGTCCGCCAGGTGCTGCGCGCCCACGTTGGGGACCTGGCCCACTAGGTTGACCAGCGTGGCCCAGCTGCACGACCTGACCGCGTTGGAGATGGCCGAGGCCGTGCGGCGCCGCGAGGCCAGCCCGGTCGAACTCGTCGAGCACGCGCTCGACCGCATCGCGCGGCTCGACGATCAGCTCGGGGCGTTCGTCACCGTGACCGCTGAAACTGCGCGCGACCAGGCCCGGGCGGCCGAGCGGCAGGTGCTCGACGCCGGCGATCCGGCGACGTTGCCGCCCTTGCTCGGCGTGCCGACCGCGATCAAGGACCTCAACCTGACCAAGGGCGTGGTCACCAAACTCGGCTCGACGGTGTACGCCGACTTCGTCCCGACGTTCGACGACTACATCGTCGAGTCGCTGCGCGCCGCCGGCACGATCAGCCTGGGCAAGACGGCCACCCCCGAGTTCGGGTTGCCGTGCTACACCGAGACCGACATCGGCCCGCCGGTCCGCACGCCGTGGGACACCACTCGATCGGCCGGCGGCTCGAGTGGGGGAGCGGCGGCCGCGGTCGCCGGCGGGTTCGTCCCGTTCGCGCAGGGCAGCGACGGCGGCGGCTCGATCCGCATCCCGGCCAGCGTCTGCGGACTGGTCGGCCTCAAGCCGTCGCGTGGGCGCGTCTCGAAGGGTCCGCTCGATGTCGACTCGACCCGGCTGGCCGTCTACGGGCCGCTGGCCCGGACGGTGCGCGACGCCGCGGCGTTCCTGGACGCCGTCGCCGCTCCGCGGCCGGGCGACCCGGACCCGCTGCCGCTGCCGGCCGAGTCGTTCCTGAGCGCGTGCGATCGCGAGCCCGGCCGGCTGCGGATCGGCCGGTTCGTCGAGCCACCGCTCGAGGCCGACGTCGAGGCCGAAGTGCACGGCGCCTGGCAGCAGGCCGGCGAACTGCTCGCACGTCTCGGTCACGATGTGATCGACATCGCGTCGCCGGTGCCGCGTGAGGCGGTGTCGGCGTTCGAGACGGTGTGGTCGGTGTCGGCCACCGGCGTGCCGGTCGATCCGGCCCGCGAGGGCGAGCTGCGCCCACTGACCCGCTACCTGCGCGAACGGGGCCGGGCGATCAGCGGTCCGCAGTTCGCCCAGGCGCTGGGCACCCTGGGCCTGTACTCACGTAGCGCGATCGCCGCGACCGCCCACCTCGACGCGGTGCTCACCCCGACGCTCGCCCAGTTGCCACGTCGGATCGGCTGGTTCGACAGCGACGGCGACCCGGCGGCCGACTTCGAACGACAGAAGCGATTCACGCCGTTCACGGCGGTGGTGAACACCACCGGACAGCCGGCAATCTCCTTGCCATTCGGGCAATCCCGAGCCGGGTTGCCCATCGGCGTAATGCTGGTCGGGCGCCCGGCGGACGAGGCGACGCTGTTCGGGCTCGGTGCGCAGCTGGAGGCGGCGGCGCCGTGGCGCGAACGGCATCCGCCGATCTGGGCCGCCTGACTGCGAATCGCGCGGGCCGGTTCGCTAACGTGTCGGCGTGAGCATCGCGCAGACGGCACTGGTGTTTGCCGGCATCCCGATCTTGGTCGTCGGGGCGTTCGTCCTGCTGATTTTCGGCCCGGGCGAGCTGCGCCAGCCCAACCGGTACCGGCCCGGTAAGCCGTGGAACTACCCACCGGTGTGGTACGTGCCGCGTCCCGATACCGACGACAGCACCGCCACCGAGCACCGGGCCGTGGCTGGGCCGTCGCACCCGGCGATCGAGTCCCGCACGACTGCGCCCACGCCCAACGCCGTCGGAGGTGCCAGCGGTGAGTGGTGAGGCCAAGCCGGCCAAATCGTCAGAGACCTGGCTCGCCCATGGTCCGACGGCCAGTCGCAACGACGGCAGCAAACCGTTCAACGTGCGCCAGCTGGCGCGTATCGACGAGGCGCTCACCCTGTCCAGCCGTGAGTCCGGGCTGACGTTCTCGGTCTACGTCGGCGAGCTGACCGAGCCGACCCGGGCGGCGGCCGAAGGCTTGTTCGAGAAGCTGGCGACCGAGGTCGACAACGCCGTGCTCGTCGCCGTGTCGCCCGGCCAGCGGCGGCTGCACATCGTCACCGGCGAGGGATCAGCTCCTCGGCTGCCCAACCGGGCCTGCGCGCTGGCCGCGCTCGGAATGCGGGCCGCGTTCGCGAACGGTGACCTCACCGGTGGCATTGTCACCGGGTTGCGCATGCTGGCTGACTCGGCCGGCTAACCCTTCGGGCACAACGGCGGAAGCAGGCTGCGGCGGGGCGTCGCCCCACGGGCGCGATGCCGGGCCTGATATCACGGGCGCTCCGAGTCGTCGCGGGGCGCGCTATCCCGCCATACGGCTGGGTTCCGGGCGCGAGCCGAACGCGGAGGTCAGGCCCGGGCCGGGCTTGATCCGGCCCGGGCCGACCCCACCGGCCGCCGTCGAGCCCCCGACTCCCGACGGTGGCACGCTCCGATCTGCTGGTACGCCGGTGCACAGCTGGCGCAGCCGCCGGCCACCGGATTGGGGCGCGCTCCGGCCGGCGACGGGCCGGCCCGCAGGCGCGAGCGAATGGCGGTGCGACATCGGCGGCCTCCGGCGGACGGAGCGGACGTCGGGGGACGGACGAAGCACCCGCCCCCGACGGGCGACTCGCCGTAGGTTATGCGTTAGCAGCCGACTCCGCATTTCGAAGCCGGGATCGGTGCGGGGTGCCGCTGCGGTTACGCCCTGGCCTCAGCCGGCCGCCTGGTCGGTGGCCCGAGCCCGCAGCGCGCGGGCGACGTCGGCGCGGCCCTCGCTCACCAGCCGACGGAGCGCGGCCGGCAGCTCGGACCGGGCCAGGAACTCGTCGGCCGCGTCGAGGGTGGCCGGCGTGATCGTCGAGGTCCAGGTCGGGAACAGTCCGATCGCCACGTTCTGGGCCAGCTCGCTGGTCCGGCGGCGCCACACGTCCGGGACGGTGTCGAAATACCGCGGCACGTACGGGACCAGCAGAGCGCCCTGGGTCGGGTGGGCGAATCCGGCGATTACCGCCTCCTGCATCGCGTTGGGCAGGCTGTCGTCCTCGGTGGCCAACCGCCAAGCCTCCGCCTTCGCCTCGGCGGTCGGGCGCAGCGCCCGGGCCGACGCGGCGTGACGCTGCCCCGCGGCGGACGGGTCGCGGTCCAGCTCGACCTGGATCTCGTCGTCGCCGATCCGGCCGTGGGCCGACAGCGTCTGGACGACGGCCCAGCGCAGCTCGGCGTCCAGGGACAGGCCCTCGACCGCGTGGCGGCCGTCGAGCAGCTCGCGGATCGCCTGCAGGTGCTCGTCGCTACGGGCCGAGCCGAGCAGCGCGTGCGCCCAGGCCAGCTGGTGGTCGGATCCAGGGGCGGCGGCGTGCAGTGCGGCGAACGCCTTGTCGGCCATGGCGTGGTAGCCGGTGGGCGACCAGTCCGGGTCGGCGTAGATCTCCAGCGCGCGCAGCGCCTGGCGATTAAGCGACTGCAGCAGGCCGATGTTCTCCTCGGCCTCGGCGCCGGCCAGCACCAGCGCGAGGTAGTCGCGGGTGGCCAGCTCGCCGTCGCGGGTCATGTCCCAGGCGGCCGACCAGCACAGCGCGCGGGGCAGCGAGTCGGGCAGCCGGCCCATACCGCCGTCGCGCAGCGTCTGCAGGCTGTGCTCGTCCAGGCGCAGTTTGCAGTACGTCAGGTCGTCGTCGTTGGCCAGCAGCAGGGCCGGTGCGGCCACACCGACCAGCTCCTTGACGGCGGTGCGTTCGCCGACCACGTCGAGTTCGATGCGGTCGGTGCGGATGAGCGGATCCCCGTTGTACAGCCCGATGGCCAGCCGGTGCGGGCGGATGACGTTCGAGGTGGCCACGTCGTCGGGCGCGGTCTGCACCAGCTCGAAGCGGGTGTAGCGGCCCTCGTCGTCGATGTCGAAGTCGGGCCGGATCGTGTTGATGCCGGCCGTCTCCAGCCACAGCTTCGACCACGACCCGAGGTCACGCCCGGACGAGCGCTCCAGCGCAGCCAGCAGGTCGCCCAGGGTGGTGTTGGCGTAGGCGTGCTCGGTGAAGTACTCGCCCAGCCCGGCGAGGAACTGGTCGCGCCCGACGTAGGCGGCCAGCTGCTTGAGGACGCTGGCGCCCTTGGCGTAGGTGATGCCGTCGAAGTTCACCTCGGCGGTCTGCACGTCGGGGGCGTCGGTGGCGATCGGGTGGGTGGTGGGCTGCTGGTCCTGGCGGTAGCCCCACGCCTTCTCGACGGTGGCGAACGTCGTCCAGGTGTTGCTGAACCGGGTGGCCTCCGACTGGCACAGCGCCGCGGCGTAGGTGGCGAACGACTCGTTCAGCCACAGGTCGTCCCACCAGCGCATCGTCACCAGGTCGCCGAACCACATGTGGGCCATCTCGTGCAGGATCGTCTCGCCCCGCCGCTCGCGCCGGGCGTCGGTGACCTTGCTGCGGAAGACGTAGTCCTCGCGGAACGTCACGCAGCCGGCGTTCTCCATGGCGCCGGCGTTGAACTCCGGGACCATCAGCTGGTCGTACTTGTCGAGGAAGTAGCGCACGCCGAAATGGGCGTGGTACCAGTCGAAGCCCTGCTTGGTCAGCTCGAAGATCTCGTCGGGGTCGAGGAACTCGGCCAGGCTCTTGCGGCAGAACAGTCCGAGGTCGATGCCGTCGTGCTCGTCCCGTACCACGTGGTACGGACCGGCGACCACCGCGGTGATGTAGGTGCTCAGCCGGGGCGTGGTGGCGAAGTGCACGGTCTTGCCGACCGGCCGCTGCTCCACCTCGACCGGCTTGGTGTTCGACGAGATCTCCCACCACTCCGGGACGGTGGCGTGGAAGGTGAACGTCGCCTTCAGGTCGGGCTGGTCGAAGCAGGCGTACACGCGCTTGGCGTCGGCCGTCTCGAACTGGCTGTAGAGGTAGGTCTCGCCGTCGACCGGGTCGACGAAGCGGTGCATGCCCTCGCCGATGTTGGTGTACGCCATGTCCGCGTCGACCACCACGGTGTTGTGGGCGGCGAGCGGGCTCAGCACGATGCCGCGCTCGGGTTCGTAGGCCGAGACGTCGACCGACTGCCCGTTCAGCGTCGCCGAGTGGATCGCGTCGGCCACGATGTCGAGGAACGTCGACGTGCCCTCGCGGGCAGCCGAGAACTCGATCGTCGTGGTCGAGCGGAACGTCCGCTCGGACGGTTTGCCTCCGCCATCGGTGAAGTCGAGGACGACGTCGTAGGAATCGATGTGGAGGAGCTCGGCGCGGACACCGGCGTCCTCGCGGGTGAGGTTGGGTACGGACACGTGCGCGGCAACTCCCCGGTCGAGATGTGCAAGGTTCGTTTCACGGATGGTACTGATTTCGGCGCCCTAGGGTGGACGGCATGAAACCCGACGATGTCGTGCCCGACTTCGAGCTGCCCGACCAGGACGGTACGCCGCGAAGCCTGACCAAGTTGCTGGCCGACGGGCCGGTGGTGCTCTTCTTCTACCCGGCGGCCATGACGGCCGGGTGCACCAAGGAGAGCTGCCACTTCCGCGACCTGGCGGCCGAGTTCGCGGCGACCGGCGCGCAGCGGGTGGGCATCAGCCCGGACCCGGTCGCCAAGCAGAAGCAGTTCTCGGACAAGCACGGGTTCGACTACCCGCTGCTGTCCGACGCCGACGGCGCCGTCGCGCGGATCTTCGGCGTCAAGCGCCGGATCGGAGCGCTGCCGGTCAAGCGGAGCACGTTCGTCATTGGCACCGACCGTCGCGTTCTTGGCGTGATCTCGAGCGAGCTCAATATGGACAAGCATGCGGACGAGGCCTTGGCCCGGCTGCGCCAGTTGATTAGTTAGCCGTAAGAATCACTGGTCGAGCGTTCAACTACGGCGCTACGCTCGAGACGTGAGCGATTCGCCGGTACCCGCAGCCCCTGACCGCACTGCCGTCGATTTCTGGTTCGACCCCGCCTGTCCCTACGCCTGGGTCACGTCGCGGTGGATCCTCGAGGTCGAACGGCATCGACCCATAGATCTGAGCTTCCACGTGATGTCGCTGTCCGTGCTGAACGAGGGCCGCGACCTCTCCGAGAAGTACCGCGACCTGATGGATCGGGCGTGGGGCCCGGTGCGCGTGGCGATCGCCGCCGAGCAGCAGGAGGGCATCGCGATCCTGCGCGACCTCTACACCGCGCTGGGCACCCGGCGCCACAACCAGGGCCGCGAGCTCGACCGGGCCACGATCGAGGAGGCGCTGTCCGACGTCGGCCTGCCCACGTCCCTGGCCGACGCGGCCGACTCCACCGACTACGACGAGGCGCTGCGCAAGTCGCACCACCAGGGCATGGACCCGGTCGGCTACGAGGTCGGCACCCCGGTGATCCACGTTGACGGCACCGCGTTCTTCGGCCCGGTGATCACCCGCATCCCGCGCGGCGAGGATGCGCTGCGGATCTGGGACGGCGCGCGGCTGCTGGCCGGCTACCCGTACTTCTTCGAGCTCAAGCGCACCCGCACCGAGCAGCCCCGCTTCGACTGAGTCGGTTCAGCCCCGCAGCTGCAGCGCGCACCGGGCGCGGGCCGTAGCCGCGAAGTCGTCGGGCAGGCCGACGTCGCGCCAGTCGCCGGTGCGCCCGGCGGCGGCGACCCGGACCAACAGGTCACGCTGCTCGCGCACGAACGCCCAGTCGACCACCGCGCCGTGCCCGGGCACGACCGGGCCGTCCACCGAGGTCGCGATCAGCGAGTCGAGCGTGGCCGGCCAGTCGAGCGGGAACGAGTCGCCGAAGGACGGTGGCGCGCCCTCCTCGACGAGATCACCGGCGAACGTCACTGCGGCGTCGGGCACCGTGACGACGATGTCGTTGTCGGTGTGGCCCCGTCCCAGGAAGCTCAGCTCGGCTGTACGCCCGCCGAGGTCGAGCGACGTCGTCGTGGTGAACGTGTCGGTCGGCCCGACGATCGGCGATTCGCGCACGTCGTCCGGGCCGTCGGTCGCCGCGTCGCGCTGCTCGGCACCGAAGGCCGCGACGGCGACGGCGCAGCGCTGCGACGCCCAGATCGGCGCGTCCGGGAAGGCCGCGTTGCCCAGGTAGTGGTCGAAATGCGAGTGCGTGTTCACCACCGTCCAGGGCAGCGGCGTGACGGTCCGGACGGCGTTCGCCAGGTCGGTGCCCTCGCCGAGCGAGGCCCGCGTGTCGATCACCACGCACCGCAGCGCGCCGACGATCAGCCCGGCGTTGAGGTCGTAGGACGCGTGCCGGCGCACGAAGACCCGCTCGCCGATCTCGCGCCAAGTCGCCACCTCACCAGCCTGCCGCATCGCGGTCCGCGACCTGCGATGATGCCGGCATGCGCGTCTACCTGGGCAGCGACCACGCCGGCTTCGAACTCAAGGCGGCCCTGATCGAGCACCTGACCAAGTCGGGCCACGAGCCGGTCGACTGCGGAGCGCTCACCTTCACCCCGGGCGACGACTACCCGGGACCCTGCATCGCCGCGGCCAGCCGCACGGTGGCCGACCCGGGCAGCCTCGGCATCGTCATCGGCGGATCCGGCAACGGCGAGCAGATCTCGGCCAACAAGGTCACCGGCATCCGGGCCGCGCTGGTCTGGAACGAGGAAACCGCCCGGCTGGCCCGCGAGCACAACGACGCCAACGTGATCAGCATCGGCGCCCGCAATCACCCGGCCGACGACGCCCAGCGCTTCGTCGACATCTTCCTCGAGACGCCGTTCTCACAGGATCCCCGGCACGTGCGCCGGATCGGCCAGGTCAGCGAGTACGAGCGGACCGGCCACATCTGATCAGGACTTCGGCGGCTTCCAGTGCCGCCGCACGAGCACTACGTTCTGCTCCGCCTCGGCCAGCTCCTCGTCGGTCGGCCGGTTGAGGTCACGGGCCCGCATGGCGCGCACCGGCCCGAGCTGCGACGGCCCGCTGCCCACCAGGTCGCGCAGTCCGCGCTCGCTCGGATCCCCGCGCCGGCGCCGAGGGCTCGGCCGCGGACCGGGCTTCGGTTCCGCCGCCTCCGGCTCAGCCTCGGCGGCATCGTCGGACGCGGGCAGCGTCGCGGCGGTGGCCGCATCCGGGCCGACGTCCGCGTCGACGCCTGAGGCGACGTCGGGAGCGACGTCGGGGGCGACGTCCGGGGCGACGTCGGGGGCGACGCCTGAGGCGACGTCGGGGGCGACGTCGGGGGCGACGCCTGAGGCGACGCCTGAGGCGACGTCCGGGGCGACATCGGGGCGGACGTCCGGCGGCGTTCGCGCAGCGGTGCGCGAGACGCCCGCCGCCCCGGCCCGCCACACCGCACGGCGGCGCCGGCGCCGAGGGGGGACCGCTTCGCCCGTCACGGCGAACCATTCTGCCCCAGCCGAGCCGGTGCAGGTGCCGATCCGGCTGCGATTTGGCGACCGCGGGTTGCCATCCGGCCGTCGGCGCGAGACGGTGCCAGTGCCATGCGAACTGACCGGTTCCGCCTGTTGTCCCCGTCGCGGTTGACCCGCACTGCGCGATATCGCATGCGCCGGACGAGCGACCGGACGCTGTTCCTTCTCGTGGCTGCGTTCACCGTCGGCGGCACGCTTTGGTCGTTCCTCGACTACAGCCACAACGTGCGGATCGCCGGCGTGGCCATCATGGCCATGGTGTTCGGCTCGCTGGTGCTGCGCACGGTGTACATGGTCGCGATCGTGGTGCTGCTGGTCGGCTGTGTGCTCGTCGTGGTGGTGCCGCACGAGCAGGTGACCAGCCAGCTGACCGCCAGTGGCGTCGTGATGCTGACCTCGGTGGCCGCCGTGTCGATCGTCCAGACCGGCCGCCGTGACGCCCTGGGCCTGCGCCGGATGAGCGCCGAGTCGGTACTGGAACGGGTACGGCACCGGCTGCACGTGCAGGGCCGGGTGCCCGCGCTGCCGCTGGGCTGGCACGTGGACGTGGCCCAGCAGGGCGCCCATCGGGCGGCGTTCGCCGGCGACATCGTCTCGACCCGGCTGCACGACGTCGACGGCGTGCCGTACCTGGAGGTCGCGCTGGTCGACGTGTCCGGCAGCGGCATCGAGGCCGGATCCCGGGCGCTGCTGCTGTCCGGTGCGGTCGGCGGGCTGCTCGGCGCCGTCGGGCCGGACGAGTTCCTCGACCAGGCCAACCGCTACCTGCGCCGGCAGAACTGGGGCGCCGACTTCGCGTCGGCCACCCACCTGCGGCTCAACCTGGTGACGTCCGGGTACGAGATCCGCAACGCCGGCCACCCGCCGCCCCTGCGCTGGGCGGCCGCCGACCGGCTGGCCGTCCGGAGCGCCAGCACCGGCACGGTGCTCGGCGTCGTCGACGACCTGGGCCTGCACGCCGACTCGGGAACCCTCGAACCGGGTGACGCCCTCGTGCTCTACACCGACGGCCTGATCGACGACCGGCCCACCGACCTGGACGCGAGCATCGACCGGCTCGAGCAGCGGGTCGGCGAGACGCTGGCCGCCCACCCGGT
Organism: Jatrophihabitantaceae bacterium; assembly: GCA_036558905.1. GTDB lineage: Bacteria > Actinomycetota > Actinomycetes > Mycobacteriales > Jatrophihabitantaceae > DASXRA01. The sequence goes on from DATBER010000072.1 coordinate 33,368, forward strand.
GGGCAGCCTGGCCGAGCGGCTGAGCCGCGCCCCGCGGTCGTCCACGCCCGACGACCGCACCGTCGCCGTGATCTGGAACGACCGCGCGCGCAGCCCGGTCGGACCGGCCCACGCCGGCTCGGCCGAGGTGCTGGCCGCACCGGCCCGGGTGCTGCGACTGGGCCGGCTGCGCCGCTCGCGCGCCGGTCGCTGACCACACAGCTGGCTCCCGGGTGACGCTGCGTACCGTGATCCAGATGGAAGAGAACCGAGCCCGGCGAGTCGTCGACGCACTTCGCGAACAGGGCATCAACGCGCGCACCGCGAAGGAAGGCGTCTACCAGTTCGGCGTGCGCGTCGACCTGCCCGACGGCCGCGAGGCGATCTGGGACAGCGACGGCACCGCCGGGATCGAGGCTCAGGTCATGCGCGACGGCATGCTGGTGGGCTACGTCCCCTCGATCGACGGCTCCGAGGACTGGGACGAGCAGCGGATCATCGACACGATCGCCAACACCGACTACGACAAGCCGATCGCCGGGCAACGCAAGCGCACCGCCACGACGCCGGCGCCGGCGCGGCCGCTGCCTCGCGAGGGCGGCGTCTTCCGGCGCTTTCTCGACGGCTTCCGCTACAAGTAGGCGCGCCGGTCGAACAGCCCGAGGTTGGTCGGCCCATCGGGGAAGCGGTGCGGACCGGACGCGGCGACGCTTCCCCTCCGCTCTGACCAGAATCCAGCCCGAAATCTGGTCGGACGGGAGGGGAAGCGGACCACACCCGGCCGGCAACGCGTCAAACCTCAGCGCTCGGCTTCGGGCTGGTTCAGGGCGGCCTGCACGCCGGCCTGGAAGCGGGTGTGGGCACCGAGCCGGGTCATCAGCGCGGCGATGTGGCGTTGCACGGTGCGGTAACCGAGGGCGAGCTGGCGGGCGATCGCCTCGTCGGTCAGGCCGGACAGCAACAGGGTCACCAGCCGGTGCTCGTCGACGTTGGCCCGCCGGCCGAGCTGGGCCGGGTCGGCCGGTAGCTGCATCGGCAGCGCGCGTTCCCACAGTCCCTCGAACAGCGTCGACAGCGCGGCGAGCAGCGCCGGCGCGTGCACGACCACGGCCGACTCGACGGTGGCCGGTTCGCGTTGCAGCGGCAGCACGGCGTGCCGGCGATCGACCAGGTAGAGCTTCATCGGGATGTTCGGCAACACCCGCGCCTGCTGCCCGGCGGCCAGCAGCACCTCCACCTCGCGCAGCCCGCCGGGATGCTCGACCGAGGCCCGCTCGTAGATCGTCCGGCACGGCACGCCGCGCTCGAGCAGTTCGACGTCGTTGGCCGACGTGCCGGGCGAGTCGAGGTAGGGGGGCTTGTCCAGGCAGCAGATCTCCTCGCGCGCCCCGAACTGCAGCTGGGTGATCCGCTGCAGGACGGCTCGCTGCCCGGTGACGACCTCGACGAGGGTGGCCCGGTCGCCGTCCTGCGAGCGGGATCGGTGCTGGTGGGCCAGCTGGGCGACGTGCTCGCGGGCCCGGCGCAGCTGCCCTTCGTAGTCGGCCAGTGGCGTGTCCAGGGCGATCTCGGGATCGACGGCGGCGTAGCGCCGATGCGGGCCGTCCTCGCGCGTGACGAAGCCGCGCGACTGCAGCCGGGCGACGACCGCCGCCACCGGCGTGGACCGGGTCCAGGCCTTGGTCAGTTCCGGCATCGTCGACGAGGGCCGGGTGATGATCAGCTCGTAGGCGGCGACCTCGTCCGGGTTCAGTCCGGCGGCGGCCAGCCCCGCCTCGTCGCTCACGAAGCCACCGTCCGGTCGCTGGCCAGCCAGCCCCGGCGGATCGCCTGGTAGCCGGCCTGGAACCGGGTGACCGCGTCCAGGCGATGCATCATGTCCTTCAGGTATCGCCGCACCGTGCGCTCGTGGCAGCCCAGCTGGTTGGCGATCGCCTGGTCGGTGAACCCGGCCGCCAGCAGCGGCAGCAGGTCGCAGTCGATCTCGGTCGGGGCGTCGCCGGCATCAGGTAGCTGGGCCTGGCCGTTGCGCACCTGCAGCGGGATGGCCCGGTCCCAGTACATCTCGAACAGGGCCGACAGGGCGTCGAGCAGCACCGAGTCGTGCACCACCAGCGACGTCTCGATCTCGGTCGGGGCGTGCTGCAGCGGAAGCAGGGCCATCGGGTAGTCGCTGAGCACGAGCTTGAGCGGCACGTCGGTGACCCGGGCCTCCTCGCCGTGGGCCAGGCCGGCCTCCAGGTCATCGAGCCGGCCGGGCAGTTCCAGGCCGTGCCGGTCGTAGAGCACGCGGTAACGCACGCCGCGCCGCAGCAGGTCGAGCTCGAGCGTGTTGACCTGGGGCGCGCGCGACACGTACGGGGGAGCGTCGAAGCAGCGCACCTCCTGGCGGGCCTCGCGCTGCATCCGGACGTAGCGCTCGCCGATCGCCGGGCGGCCGCGCACCACCTCGACCAGCTGCATCGGGTCCTCGCGCTGGGCGGCGTGCCGGTAGGCGGCCGAGAGCTGCGAGCGGCGGTGCCGGGCGTGGGTGAGCGCGCGCTCGCCGTTGAGGGCCAGCGCGTCGAACGCAATGTCGGGGGCCACGGTCTGCCAGCTCGGGGGCGAGCCGGGCAGCCGGGCCACCAGCCCCAGTTCCTCGAGCCGGACGAGCAGGTCGGGCAGCCGCCCGGCCCAGCGTTGGCCAACGACGAGGGCGTCCAGGTCAGCGCTCGGGATCGGCGTGCGGGAGAGCAACCATTCGTAAAGGTCCTCTTCGTCCGCAGTCAGCCCGAGCACCTCCAGCATGTCCACAATCGTCGCGCAGCCGTTCGGCCCGGTCTAGCCGTTTCGCGGCGGTGGCGTGAAACGGGCGTCACCGGATCTTCCTTCCTTGTGTCCGAGCTGTCAGCGTCATTTTCCGTCCGCTTTACGCCAACCGTCGTTGCCGGCCCAAGTCACCCCAGAACGTCGCGCTGCGCTCGGTTCCGGCCGACGGTTGGCCAAGGGTTCCGCGCCGCCGATACCCGTCGATCGGCGCAGAAAGGGGAGACGTGAGACCCACGGCAATCTCGTCCGACAGCCCAGCCCACCCATCTGGTCGACAGACACCCCCGGGGGATTACCTATGAGACTTAGGTTCGGTAGGCCGAAGGCCTACATCGCTGCGCTGGCCACGGTCGTCACCGCGGCCGGGATGATCGTCGCCGCCGCGACGCCCGCCCAGGCGGCTCCCGCGGCGCCGGCCGCCAAGCTGACCGCCAACTACGTAGCCGCTCCGTGCAACACGGCCCAGCCCAGCAAGAACGGCCGTGACTTCGCCCGCTGCTACGCGCTGATCCACACCGACGCGTCCGGCAAGGTCGCGCCGAACGACTCCGCGCCGCCGCCGACCGCACTCGGCCCGGCCCAGATCCAGAGTGCCTACAACCTGCCCGCCTCGGGTGAGGGCCAGACCGTCGCCGTCGTCGACGCGTTCGGCTACTCGACCGCGGAGCAGGACCTGGCCGTGTTCCGGTCGCAGTACGGCCTGCCGCCGTGCACCTCCGACAACGGCTGCTTCAAGAAGGTCGACCAGACCGGCGGGACCAACTACCCGGCCGACGACCCCGGCTGGGCGCTGGAGAGCGCGCTGGACATGGACGCGATCTCGTCCGCCTGCCCGGCCTGCCACATCCTGCTCGTCGAGGGCAACGACAACGGCTTCGACAGTCTGGGCATCGCGGTCGACACCGCCGTGTCGCTGGGCGCGAAGTTCGTGTCGAACTCCTACGGCGTGGCCGGCGAGATGCCCAACGAGCAGACCTACGACCACTACTACGACCACCCGGGTGTGGCGGTCACCGCGTCCACCGGTGACACGGGCGGCATCCCGAACTGGCCGGCGGCCGACCCCAACGTCGTCGCGGTGGCCGGAACGACGCTCACCCAGGACAGTGGCTCACCCCGCGGCTGGCACGAGACCGCCTGGAGCGGCGGCGGTTCGGGGTGCTCGCCGTACGAGCCGCGACCGGACTACCAGCAGAACCTCGCCACCAACTGCCCGAACAACCGCGCGCAGGGCGACATCTCCGCCGTCGCCGACCCGAACACCGGCCTGGCGGTGTACGACAGCATCCCGTCGCCGTTCGGTGTCGACTGGCTGCAGATCGGCGGCACCAGCCTGTCGTCGCCCCTGACGGCGGCGATGTACGCGCTGGCCGGCACCCCGGTGCCGGGCACCTTCCCGGTCACCTACCCGTACCAGGCCCCGGCCGGTGCGCTGAACGACGTCACCGAGGGCAGCAACGGTGGCTGCGGCAACGTGCTGTGCAACGCGGGTCCCGGTTGGGACGGCCCGACCAGTCTCGGCACCCCGAACGGCGTCAGCGCGCTGACGACCGGCCCGCACGGTGACATCGCCGGAACGGTCACCAACAGCGCGACGGGTGCGCCGATCAAGGGCGCGACGGTCAAGACGGCCGACGGCTTCGCCGCCACCACCGAGGCCAACGGTCATTACGACGTGTCGGTGCCGGTCGGCACGTACGACGTGACCGCCCAGGCATTCGGCTACCAGGACAAGACGACGACCGGTGTCGCCGTCACCGACGGGCAGACGACGACGGCCGACTTCGCGCTGGCCGCCGTTCCGACGCACAACGTGTCCGGCACGGTCACCGACGGCTCGGGCCACAACTGGCCGCTGTACTCGAAGATCACGATCGACGGGTACCCGGGCGGTGCCGTGTACACCGATCCGTTCAGCGGGCACTACAGCGTCAACCTGCCGCAGGGCGCCGCGTACCACATGCACATCGCGCCGGTGGCTCAGGGCTACGTGACCAAGGACGTCGACGTCGCGCTCGGCAGCGCCGACATGGTCGCCAACGCCGAGGTCGCAGTCGACGCCAACTCCTGCACCGCGCCGGGCTACGCCTACGTTTACAACGGCTCGACCGCGTCGTTCAGCGGCTGGACGGGCAGCACGCCGCAGGACGGCTGGACCAACGTCGACAACAACGGCAGCGGCCAGACCTGGCAGTTCGACAACCCGGGCAACCGGGCCAACCCGCCGGGTGGTGACGCGGACTTCGCGATCATCGACTCGGACCACTACGGCCCGGGCCACAGCCAGGACGCGTCGCTGGTCTCGCCGGTGTCGGACCTGTCGGCCCAGACCTCGCCCGAGATCGGGTTCGACACGTTCTACAACGAGTTCTTCAACTCGGTGGCCGACGTCGACCTCTCGCTCGACGGCGGGGCCACGTGGTCGAACGTCTGGCACCAGACGACGACCGCGGTCCAGGGTCACGTCGACATCCCGATCCCGCAGGCGGCCGGGCAGGCCGACGTGCAGGTCCGGTTCCACTACACGGGCAACTTCGCCTGGTGGTGGGAGATCGACAACGTGTTCGTCGGCAACCGCGCCTGCTCCCCGCAGCACGGTGGTCTGCTCGCGGGCCTCGTCAACGACGACAACACCGGCCAGCCGCTGAACGGCGCGAAGGTCGTCAACAACGGCACGCCGGCCGACTTCGGTGTGTCGGCGCCGACGCCGGACGACGCCAACCTGTCCGACGGTTTCTACTGGCTGTTCAGTTCGCAGACCGGCAGCCAGCAGTTCAGCGCCTCCGACGGCAAGTACGTGCCGGCCACCGCGTCGGTGAACGTCGCGCCGAACTTCGTGACGCGGCAGGACTTCACGCTCAAGGCCGGCCACCTCACAGTGACGCCGGGCAGTATCGCCGTCACCGAGACGCTCGGTTCGGCGAAGACCAAGAACGTGAAGCTGACCAACGACGGCACCCAGCCGGTGCACGTCAAGTTCGGTGAGCAGAACGGGTCGTTCACCCCGATGGGGCAGAGCAAGCCGGCGTCCACGATGCCGGGTGCGCCGCTGCAGACGGTCAAGACGACGACGTCGTTCACGAACCGGAGCTCGGCGCAGGTCAAGCCGCAGGCGAAGCCGCTGGGCGTGGAGCCGCGCAGCACGACCCCGTCGGCGCCGCCGTGGGCCGACATCGCCAACTACCCGATCAAGGTGATGGACAACGCCGTCGCCACCGGGGATGACGGCACGGTCTACTCGTTCGGCGGGACGGACGGCAATGCCGCCTGGGCCACCTCCTACGCCTACGACCCGAGCTCGCAGCAGTGGAGCAAGATCGCGGACATGCCGGAGGCGCTGAACGGGGCCGCGGCGGTGCCGCTCAACGGCAAGATCTACATCATCGGTGGCTGGAACGCCGCCGGCACCGGGTCCACGCACGTGTACGCGTACGACCCGTCCGGCAACAGCTACAGCCAGGTTGCGAGCCTGCCCAAGGGTGTCAGCGGGGCGGCGGCGACGTCGCTGAACGGCCAGCTCTACGTGGTCGGCGGCTGCACCACCGGGCAGTGCGCTCCGGCGTCGGACTCGACGTTCAGCTACGACCCGGGCAGTGACAGCTGGTCGACGCTGGACGCCTACCCGGGCGGTGCGCTGGCGTTCATGGGCTGCGCCGGTGTGGCCGGTGAGCTCGTCTGCGCCGGTGGCATCGACGCGACCACGAGCGCCGGGTCGAAGGCGACGTACGCGTTCACGCCGGGGTCCGGCTGGACCAAGGTCGCCGACATGCCGGTCGACGACTGGGCATTCTCGTACTACGGGGCCAACGACAAGTTCCAGATCGTCGGTGGCGCCATCAGCAACGGAACCCAGATCACCAACCAGGCACTGGAGTACGACCCGGCGGCCAACACCTGGAGCGCGCTGCCGAACGCCAACAACGCCGACTACCGCGGCGGTGGCGGGTGCGGGTTGTACAAGATCGGTGGGTCGACCGGCAACTTCAATCCGCAGACGTTCGCCGAGACGCTGCCCGGGTTCAGCCCGTGCGGTGTCACGCCGGATGTTCCGTGGCTGTCGGAGAGCACGACCGAGTTCGACCTCGCCCCGGGCGCCTCGACGACGGTTGTGGTGACGATGGACTCGTCCACCGTGCCGCAGCCGGGCGCGTACACCGGTGGGATCTCGATCAGCACCGACACTCCGTACTCGGTTCCGTCGGTCTCGGCCAGCATGCAGGTCAACCCGCCCAAGGCCTGGGGCAAGATCACCGGCGCCGTCACCTCCGCGGCTGACGGCTCGGCGATCTCCGGCGCCACCGTGCAGATCGGCACGTTCAACGGCACCGGTCAGGTCACCTTCACGCTCAAGACCGACAGCAGCGGCCACTACCAGCTGTGGCTCGATGCGCGGTACAGCCCACTGCAGATCATCGCAGCGAAGGACGGCTACCAGCCGCAGGTCAAGTCCGTGAAGATCACCAAGGGCACCACCACGACGACCAACTTCGCCCTGAAGAAGAGCTAGCAGGTCGTCCCTCTCAACAGCGGGCGGGCGCCGGGCTTCGGCCGGGCGCCCGTCTTGCTGTGTTGTCGGATGCTCGCCGGCCGGGCGGCGTTTCGTCGTGCCAGCAGTCCCGGCCGGGGAGCACTCGGCGGCGGATTCGGCCGTGGAGCGGGCGACGGGAATCGAACCCGCACTATCAGCTT
>DATBER010000073.1:0-45332 GCA_036558905.1 Jatrophihabitantaceae bacterium
CTAGCCGGCGCCCGGCGTGGTCGAGATGAGCGGCATGACGGCCTTGTCGATGATCTGGGCCGCCTCCGCCTCGGTCACCGGCTGGTTGTTCAGCACCATGCGGTAGGTGAGCATCGCCGGCAGGATGTCGGCGTACAGCCCGCACACCGCGTCCGGGCGGACCTCGCCCCGGTCGACGCCGCGCTGCAGCAGCCCGACGAACGCCTGGTGCTTCGGGCGGTGCACCTTCTGCTCGACCGCGGCCGCCAGCTCGGGGTCACGGGTAGCCTCGCAGGCCACGGCCCGGATGACCTCGCCGGCCTCGTCGGACACTTCGCAGATCCGGGTGGCCAATTTCACAAGCAGGTCGCGGGTGGGCGCCTCGGAGTCGGCGAGCAGCTCGCCGACGATCTCGTCCGGTCCGCCGAACCGGGCCAGGAATGCGTCCATCACCAGGTCGACCTTGGTCTCCCACCGGCGGTAGATGCTGGCCTTGCCGGTCTTGGCCCGAACGGCGACGGCCTCGATGGTGAACGCCGCGTAGCCGACCTCGGTCAGCTCGGCGAAAACCGCGTCGTGGATGGCGTCCTCGAGCGCGGCACCGCGCTTGCGCTGTCGAATCGCCGGCGCCGTTGCTACCGCCGTCACTTCCCTGACTCCTTCAATCGTGGTTCCTGAGGGAACACCAATAAAAAACGTTTGCGTTCCCTAACAGTTCCCGGTTACTGTCTCCAGCGTAGGAGACGTTCCCGTTCCCTACCAGTAACTTTCAACACACGAGACCACACGGAGCTATCTGTGACCGACACGGTACAAGGCGGGATCGCCACCACCGCGTCGCGCGGGACCGCCCGCCGCACCGTTCACCCGGGGATCTTGCTGTTCCTGATCGCCGGGGCCCAGTTGATGGTGGTGCTCGACGCGACGATCGTGAACATCGCGCTCCCATCGATGGGGCGCTACTTCGACAAGAGCCAGACCGACATGACGTGGGCGATCAACGCCTACACGCTGGCGTTCGGCGGCCTGCTGCTGCTCGGTGGACGAGCCGCGGACATCCTGGGCCGACGCCAGATGTTCATCCTCGGGCTGGGCCTGTTCTCGCTGGGCAGCCTGCTCGGCGGGTTGTCGACCACGTACGAACTGCTGCTGGTCGGCCGCGTCATCCAGGGCATCGGCGGAGCCATCGCCGCCCCGACGGCGCTGTCGCTGATCACCACGCTGTTCAAGGAAGGGCCGGAACGTAACCGGGCATTCGCTGTGTACGCGGGCGTATCCGGCGGTGGCGCGGCGATCGGCCTGCTGCTCGGCGGCATCCTCACCGAGTACGCCACCTGGCGGTGGGTGCTGTTCGTCAACGTGCCGATCGGCGTGGCCCTGATGATCGGCGGCTTCCTCTACATCCACTCGTCCGAGCGGTTGTCCGGCCGGTTCGACATCCTCGGCTCGGTGCTGTCGGTGGCCGGCATGGTGGCCTTGGTCTACGGGTTCATCAACGCGGCCAACCACAGCTGGAGCCAAGGCACCACGGTCGCGTCCCTGACCGCCGGCGTCGTGCTGCTCGGCGCGTTCGCCCTGTACGAGGCCCGCTCGAAGATCGCCATCATGCCGATGCGGATCTTCGCCAACCGGTCGCGGGCCGGCGCCTACGTGATCATGCTGATCCTCGGGGCGGCCATGTTCGGCATGTTCTACTTCATGACGTTCTTCATCCAAGGCGTCATGGGCTTCAGCTCGCTGAAGACGGGCGTGTCGTACCTGCCGTTCAGTGCGGTGATCATCGTCGGCTCGGGCATTGTCAGCGGCATCCTGCCGCGGATCGGCCCCAAGCCGCTGCTCACGATCGGCTCCGCGCTCATCACAGTGGGCCTTTTCTGGTTCGCCCAGGTCGACACCCAGACCAAGTACTGGTCGGGCGTGTTCCCGCCGATGATCGTGATGGCCACCGGCATGGCGATGGTGTTCGTGACGCTGACCGTCGTCGCGGTCACCAAGGTCACCAACACCGACACCGGATTGGCGTCCGCGCTGCTCAACGTCGGCCAGCAGGTCGGCGGGTCGATCGGCCTGGCCGTGCTGGCCACCGCCTTCGCCAGTGCGTCGAAGAGCGAGGGCAAGGAGCAGCTCAGCCACCTGACCGGGACGGCCCAGCAGCACTTCGGTCAGTTGCTGTCCAGCTCGGAGAGCGGCAAGCCGGCGCCGGCCGCAGCCTACGCCGACCAGGCCGCGGTGGACGCGTTCCACGCCGTACAGGCGCACGGGTCCAGCCAAGGCTTCCTCGTTGCCGCGATCTTCGGCATCGTCGCGGTGGTGGCCGCCCTGGTCATGATCAACGTCCGCAAGAGCGACATCGGCGAGGTTTCCGAGGCCGTCGCTGTCGCCTGATCCACTAGCTATCCGCCTACTCGCCCAGGCCCGCTCCCCCCGCGGGCCTGGGCGTCCACATATCGTGCGGGCATGACCTCGGCGCCCTACCTGACCGAACTCTTCGCGCTCGACGGGCGGGTGGCCGTCGTGACCGGCGGCAGTTCGGGCATCGGGCGGGCGATCGCCACCGCGCTGGCCCGGGCCGGTGCGGCCGTGGTGGTCGTGGCCCGGCGCGAACGCGAGCTGGCCGAGACGGTCGACGAACTCAGCGGCGCCGGCGGGCGGGCCGCCTGGATCAGCGCCGATCTCGCGACCCGCGCCGGCGTCCGGCAAGCCGCCGAGGCCGCCGTCGAACCCTTCGGCGAGCCCGACATCCTCGTCAACAGCGCCGGCATCAACCTGCGCCCGCCGATGTCCGAGCTCGACGACTCGACGTGGGATGCCACCATGGCGGTCAATCTCGAGGCGCCCTACCTGCTCGGGCAACGGTTCGGGCCGGGCATGGCCCAGCGCGGCTTCGGCCGCATCATCCACGTCAGCTCGCAGCAGGCCCACCGGGCGTTCGTGGACAGCGGTGCCTACGGCGTCTCGAAGGGTGCGCTGGAGTCGCTGGCCCGCTCGCAGGCCGAGGCCTGGTCGCGGCACGGCGTCACGTCCAACACACTGGTGCCCGGCTTCGTGATGACGCCGCTCAACGCCCGGCTGTCGGCCGATCCGCAGAAGGTCGCCGAGCTGGCCGCCCGGACGATGGTCGGCCGCAACGGGCAGGCCGACGACTTCGCCGGGGCCGCGGTGTTCCTGGCCGGTAACGCCTCGAGTTACGTCACCGGGCAATCGATTTTCGTTGACGGCGGGCTGTCCGTGCACTGAGCGTCCGATGTGCAATGTCCGGATGTTGGCCTTGTGGCGTGATGCCGCACGGCGCTAGGTTCTGCCCGTTTGGATCGCAGTTTCGGCGCGGCGCCTCGGGGGCGAACATGAGCGGTCGAAAGCAGCTGTCCGTCCTAGCCGTAGCGAGCGTGGTCATCGCACTGTTCGCCGGCTTCTACTCACAGGCCGCAGCCGGCAGGCCACCGGGACTGACCGTGGGGACCTGCCCCGGCGCCCACTTCCGGACCATCCAGTCGGCGCTGGACGCCGCCCGCCCCGGCGACACCGTGCAGGTGTGCGCCGGCACCTACACCGAAGGCGGCACCGCCCGCGGCAGCAACGCGCTGACGATCCGCAAGGACGTCCACCTGGTGGGCGCCGGCGCCGACCGGGTGCGCGTCGAGGCGCAGAAGGGCGCGCAGCTGGCCGAGACGAGCCCGGACATCCACCGCGGCAAGGGCGTTCTCGTCGCGGTCATCGGCGCCGACGCCGACATCAGCGGCATCACCTTCGACGCCAACGGCGCGTACGTCAGCGCCGGCGTGGTGTACCTCGACGCACAAGGGTCGATCACCCGCTCGCAGGTGACCGGCGTGGACGTCGACGAGAGCGCCAACGGCTACACGGTGCCGGGCGGCTTCCGCAGCAACGCGCTCGGGTTCGGCATCGCGCAGGTCGGCCGCTCGCCCAAGCTCACCGTCGACCACACCCGCATCGATCACTACAACGCGGCCGGCGTCGTCGTCGAGGGCGCCGGCAACCGAGCGGTGCTGACCAACGACCAGATCGCCGGACGCAACCTGTGCCAGAACTACAACGACCCGACGGCCGGCGGGCCCACTGTCATCGACGGCGACTGCGAGGCGTCCGGCGGGAGCACGCCGATCCCGCCGCCGCTGCCCCTCACCACCGGCCCGCTGTTCGGGCAGGACGGCGTGCGGGTCAGCGCCGGCGCGTCGGTGCAGCTGAGCGGCGACTCGGTGTCGTCCAACCTGGTGAACGGCGAGGGCTCGCCGATCCAGAGTGTGTACGCGCCCACCCCGAACAACGACCCGTACCCGCTGGGCGATCACTCCGAGAACAACCAGAACCTGCGGCTGGGCGCCGGCGTGCGCCTGGTCGATGCGGGGCCCTCGTCGATCACCCGCAGCAACATCACCGACAACGCGTTCGGAGTCATCAACACCGGCGCCGACGGCACGACGGCCGCCACGACTCCGGTCGACGCGCGCAACAACTGGTGGGGCCTGCGCACCGGCACGGTGGCGCTGCCGACGGCCGGCCCGGCGATCTGGTCCGACGTCGTCACGCCCACCACGATCAACCCGCCTGTGCCGGAGAACCCGGTCAACGGCTCGCCCGTGACCGACGGCGCCTGCCCGGCCGGCGTCTCGGACTCCAGCGCCGTGACGTTCTGCCCGTACCGCTCCAGCGACCAGGCCGATACCGCTTCGGGCGAGTACCCGATCGCCGACGCACCGGGTCGGAGCGGGGCGCCGTCGTGCACCACCGGAGTGCAGTTCGACCCGAACATCCCCTCCTACGACGACTTCTTCGGCACGACGCTCGGCAGCGGCACCACCGGCGACGGCCTGTCCGGCGCGACCCCGTCGGCCAAGCAGACCGCCCAGCTCAACGCCTACATGCAGGCCGTCGTCGCGGCGGTGAACGCCCACGGCGGGAACCGGGTCGCGGCCAAGATGGTGCACGAGGGCAACAGCGTGCTGGGGGTCCCGATCTACTACGTGGTGGTCGGCACGCCGGACAACATCGCCAACCTCGACAGCGGCCGCGACGACCAGGCGTTCTGGCGCGGCCTGATCGACGGCACGACGTCGCCGTCGAAGGCGCTCAGCCAGGTCGGCCAGCGCCCGGCGTTCGCCTGGGTGACCGGTGCCCCGCACGGCAACGAGCCGGCCGGCGGCGAGGCGTCGGCCAAGGAACTGTACGAGCTGGCCGCCCGCACCGACTGCGACAATACAGCTCGGCTGTCTAGTTTGGACACGTTCATCCAGCCCGTCACCGCTCCGGACGACCGCGACCACAACAACCGCACCACCGCCTGGGACTTCGACCCCAACCGCGACCGCGGCACGTTCCACCAGCCCGAGAACGCGGCGCTGATCAACGCGATCACCAAGTACCCGGGGCTGTTCTTCATCGACGCGCACCAGCAGTCCTCCGGCTACTTCTTCCCGCCCGACCAGGACGCGGCCCACCACGAGATCGCCCACTCGGCCCTCGACGCGATCCAGAACGTGATCGGCCCGGCCATCCAGAACGCGTTCAACGACCAGACCGGCCAGTACCGCAACTACAACACCTACGACCTGTTCGTGCCCGAGTACGGCGACACGGTGCCCGCCCTGCTGCAGGGCGGGGCCGGTATGACCTTCGAGAAGGGCAACAACGAGAACTACGGCAAGCAGGTGTACGACCACTACCTGGCGATCGACACGACGGTGAACGTGGTCGCCGACCAGAAGGAGAGCCTGCTCACCGACTGGATCAAGCAGTGGCCCGAGGCGGTGCAGCAGGGCGCCGACTGCACGGTGCAGAACAACACCCAGGTCAGCCCACCGGTGATCGACCAGTACGAGATCGGGCAGAGCACGATCGACCAGGAGCCGAACACCACCGTCTGCGGCTACTACTACCTGCCCGGCCAGCACTCGGGTGACGTGGCAGGCACGCTGCAGGAGCTGCGGGCGGTCGGCGTCAAGATCTACCGGCTGGACAAGCCGGCGACCGTGCCCGGCGTGCACCGGTTCGGCAACTTCGACATCAACGCCGTGCAGGGGCAGGGCACGCCGGTCCGCACCGACACGGTCACGCTGCCTGCAGGCACGCTGTACATCCCGCTCGAACAGGGCACCAAGCACTGGATCCAGGCAGTGCTGGGTGAGAACCCATACCTGCCGTTCAACTACTTCTACGACCAGGTCACGTGGTCGTACTCGCTGCTGCGCGGCTTCGCCGGCGACGGGTTCCTGACCCGGCCGTTGCCGCACAACGCCAAGCTGCGCTCCATCGGCGCCCCACAACTGGGTACCGCGCCGAGCCGCCAGCAGGTCGTCTACGCGTTCAACACCGACTCGGCGGCCGCCCTGGCGATGGTGAACCAGCTGCTCGGGCAAGGGGCCGACGTGTCGCGGGCCGGTGCCGCGTTCGACGCCGACGGCACACACTTCGCCAGCGGCGCGGCGCTCGTGTCCGGCGTGAACCTGTCGACGATCGCCGCCGACGCCGAGCACTGGCAGACGCCCGTGTACGGGCTGTCCGGCTACCCGGTGGCCCACACCGCGATGGCCCGGCCGAAGATCGCGATCTACACCGGCGGCACCACCGTGCCGACCAACCCGGCCTTCCCCGGTGACAGCGACGGCTACTGCCGTACCTCGACGTATTGCGAGGCGTTGTTCGACCTGACCCAGCGCGAGGGCGTGCCGACCAGCCAGATCGGCCAGCTGACCTCGACCGACCTGGCCAACGGGGTGCTGCAGAGCGGCGGCTTCACCGTACTGATCGACCCGGGGTCGACGATCTCGGCGACCACCCCGGTCGGGACGGCGGGCCCGCCGGCCCAGGCGGTGCAGGCGTTCGTCAACGCCGGCGGCACGTTCCTCGGCACCCAGGCCGGCGGCGCGACCAGTGCCCGCAATGCCGGCATCACGACCGTGAACACCAACACGGTCAGCGGCATCAGCACGCCGGGCTCGACGTTCGACGCCAGCTGGAACACCGCCGATCCGGCCGGCTGGGGCATGGACGCCGGCGGCTGGGTCTACCGCGAGTCCAGCAGCGACCCGAACTTCGACCCGGCCACGCTGGCCGGCAACGGCAGCACCATCCCGGCCGCCACGGCGGTGGCCACGTTCGCGCCGGCCGGCGACTGCGGCGGCCCGGCCGGATTCGGCAACTGCTACGGCTACGAGGTCAACGCCAACGCCAACCTGCCTGGCCGCCCGGCCGTCGTCGACCAGCCGTTCGGCGCCGGCCACGCGGTCCTGCTCGGCTTCGACCCCTGGTACCGCTCGTGGACCACGCAGGAGGAGCGCCTGGTGCTCAATGCCGTGCTGTTGCCGGCCGGCTCGGCGAACGCCACGCTGAGCGCCGGCCGGCTCCCCCGGGTCGCCGAGCGGCCCATGCCCACCAGCGGCGGCGTGCCCATGAAGCCCACTGACCGCGACCGCCCGTAGGAGGGTCTATGATCCGTCGGCTCGCCGTTGTCTCGAGCTCGGTCCTTGTACTGGCCGCGTCGTCCACCGCGGCGGTAGCCGATCCGGGCCACGGCGGCCCCGGCGGTCAGTGCGGGTCGGGGGCGCGCACGCTGTCGCACTTCGGCGATCACGTGTACCCCGACATGGGCAACGGCGGCTACACCAGCCTGCACACCGACGTGCACGTCATCTACGACGCGTCGGCCAACCAGTTCCTGCCCGGCAACCACGTCGAACTGACCGATCGGGCCACGCGGTGCCTGAACGACTTCAGCCTGGACTTCGAGCGCACCTCGGTCGACCCGGTCGACGGCCCGGACATGACGGTGCAGTCGGTACGGGTGAACGGCCGGCCGGCCTCGTTCCGCTTCGTGCAGCCCACCTACCCCGGCGACCCCAAGGGCCAGGACGACCCCGATCCGCGGGCGCACCAGGCTTCGCAGGTGACGCCGGTGGGCGGACCGAGCAACAACCCGCTGCCGCCGGCCTGCTCGCCCGAGGTCACCGGCGACGACGTCAACGCCCAGAACGGCGACCCGTGTCCGGCCAACAAACTGGTGATCACGCCGCGCGATCCGGTGGGGAAGGGTGAGGTGTTCCGGGTGACGGTGAACTACACCGGCCGCCCGGGCGTGCACACCGACGGCGACGGCTCGACCGAGGGCTGGTTCCGGTCGGACGACCCGCCGGGCGACGGCGGCTTCGTCACCACCGAACCGGTCGGTACCGAGGACTGGATGCCGCTCAACAACCACCCGAGCGCCAAGCCGACCTACGACTTCTACGACACGGTCACCGCCGGGCGCACCGCGATCGCCAACGGCCAGCTGCTGTCCGTCCACGCCAACCGGCCGGACACGCTCTTCCCGGGCGGCTCGACCAGCTTCCACTGGCACTCGCCGGCCCCGATCGCGAGCTACCTGGTCGAGAACAGCGTCGGCGCCTACGACCTGACCTCGCGCCCGGGCTCGGACGGCATCCGCTACTACGAGGCGCAGGGCAGCTCGCTCAGTGACGCGCAGAAGCAGGCCAACCTGGCCGTGATGGACCAGCAGCAGGACATCACCGATTTCCAAAGTCAGTTCAACGGCCGGTTCCCGTTCACGTCGAACGGCGTCCTCGTCGGGGTCCCGGAGGCGGGCTTCGAGGAAGAGATGCAGACGATGATCACGTTCGAGGGCGGGCAGATCGGGCTGCAGACCTTCAATCACGAGAACATGCACCAGTGGTGGGGCGACAACGTCTCGGAGGGCAACTTCAACCTGACGTTCTTCAAGGAGGGCATGGCGACCCTCGGCGAGTACCTGTTCGCCGCCCGCAACGCGCAGACCGCCGCAGGCGGTCCGGGCACACCCGCCGGCGACGCGGCGTTCGAGCAGAGCCTGATCAACCGGTTCAACACCAACTACGCCAGCACCCGGCTGTGGACCGCGGCCCCGTCCAACCCGACGCCGGCCACCCTGTTCTCGAACAGCTTCACCTACACCCGGCCCGGCACGGCCTACATCGCGCTGCGGCAGATCCTCGGTCCGGACAACTTCACCCAGGCCCTGCAGCGCATCCAGCGCGACTACGGCGGCGCCAGCATCACCGAGCAGCAGTTCGAGGCCGAGTTCCACCGGTTCCTGCCCAACCACAGCCACGCCTGCGACGTCCGCCTGGACGCGTTCTTCACCCAGTGGTTCGACACCGCCTACCCACCCGGCGGCGGGGCCAACCGACCGCAGCTCACCGGGCCGGGACTGGCCGGGCCGGGCTCCTACGACGAGAACGGACGCTGCGTATAGAACCGATCACTCCCAGCCCCCGGCCCGAGCGCGCACCGTGCCCCCGTAGCGTTTAAGCACTGTCAGCCCACGGGTAGGACAGGCGCCGAACCGGGAAACCAACGCCGGACTTCGGCCCAGAGCAAGCGGGTATCCGTGGGACGGGGAGTGACGATGGGGTTCGGCACGAGCTGGAACGTGAGCACCGGCGGGACGACCACCGCCGCCAGTGGCTTATGACGAACGACGACGGGCGTTCGGAACACGGCGAGCTGCTCGGCGGCCGGTACGAGCTGGGCGAGGTGATCGGCCGGGGCGGGATGTCCACCGTCTACCGGTCGCTCGACCTGCGCATGGGCCGGACCGTCGCCGTCAAGGTGTTCCGTCCCGGCGTCGAGCTGCTCGACGCCGACGAGCGGTATCGCCGCGAGGTGATGCTGCTGTCGTCGCTGCGCCATCCCGGCCTGGTCACTGTCCTCGACGCCGATCTGGGCGAGGAGGGACCGGGCGCCACCGCGTATCTGGTGACCGAGCTGATCGACGGGCCGACGCTGAGCCGGCGGATCCGCGAGGCGCCGCTGGCCGAGCCCCAGGTGGCCCGGCTGGGCGCCGCCCTGGCCGAGACGCTGGACTACGTGCACAGCCACGGCATCGTGCACCGCGACGTCAAGCCGGCCAACATCCTGCTCGCCCCCTCGATCGAGGACCAGCTCGGCACGCCCAAACTGGTCGACTTCGGCATCGCGCTCGCGACCGAGTCGACCCGGCTGACCAGCGCCGACGTGACCCTGGGTACGGCGAACTACCTCAGCCCCGAGCAGCTGCACACCGATCCGCTGACCCCGGCCTCCGACATCTACTCGCTGGGGCTCGTCCTGATCGAGGCGCTGACCGGACGGGTCGCCTACCCGGGCACCGGCATCCAGGCCGCGATGGCCCGACTCAACCATCCGCCGGAGATCCCCTCGAGCGAGGATCCGGGGCTTGAGGTGTTGCTGGCCGCGATGACCGCCCTGGAGGCGACCGAACGCCCGGACGCCCGGCAGGTGGTCGACCGGCTCGCTCCGCTGGCCGCGCTCGAGTTCGGCCCGCCGGATGCGATGGCCACGGTGCACCTCGGGCCCGGCAGCGCCGACCCGGGGCCACCGCAGTTGCCGCCGGCAATCATGCCGCCGGTGCGCGGGCCCGACGACGAGTTCGGATACGTCCCGCCGCCCGAGCATCAGCGGCGCTACCGCGTGATCGCCGCCGCGGCCCTGGCCGTTGCCGCCGCATTGATCGGCATCGCCGCGATCGTGAGCTTCACCGGGCACAAGACGTCGAATCCCGAACCCGGCCCCGGCGAGGCGGCGTCGACCAGCACCTCCGCACGCCACCGGCCCAGCACGACCGCGGTGTCCTCCTCCTCGTTCGTGCCGGGCACCCAGTCCGAGCCCGCGGCGCCACCCGCCTCGCCGACCACCACGCCCACGTCGACCTCCGCGCCGGCCACGACCCGCAGCGCGCCGTCGACCACGACGAGCAGCTCCAGCTCGGCGACGCCCAGCCCGCCACCCAGCACGACCAACCCGCCGTCCACGACCCCGCCGGTCAGCACTCCGCCTGTCAGCAGCACTCCGCCGAGCAGCACCCCGCCCCCCAGCAGCACCCCGCCGACGTCGCCCTGATCGGCAGCCGCCCTATCGGTGCTGAGCGGCCGTCGAGGGTTCCTCGCCGGTCTCGGTCACGCGCTGGGCGACCTCGCGCAGCTTCAGGTGCGACTCCTGCGACGCGGTGACCAGGGTGGCGAAGGCCTGCTTGGCCGAGAGCCGGTGCCGTTCCATCAGAATGCCGACCGCCTGGCCGATCACCTGCCGGCTCTTCACCGCCCGCTGCAGGTGGGTGACCTTGTCGGCGTACGCGGCCGCGATGGCGGCCCGGGCGGCGAAGACCGGCACGACCAGCTCGGCCGCGGCGTCGAACGCGCCGGCCCGGGCCGAGTAGAGGGTCAGCACACCGGCCCGCTGGCGGGGCATCGGCAGCGGGCAGGCCAACAGGGCGCAGACGCCCAGGTCGGCCGCCATCGCAGCGAACTGCGGCCAGCGCCCGTCGGCGGACAGGTCGGCGATCCGCAGCACCGACCCCTCGGCGATCACCACGTCGGCCGGGCCGGCGCCGATGGCCCGCTGCACGTCGTCGGCGGCAACGGCGACGTCGCGGGCGGCGGCCACCGTCTCCAGGCCGGTGTCGGACACCAGCGCGATCCCGGCGTCGTCGGTGCCCGGCACCATCCGCACCGCCACCTGAACGACGTGGTCGAGCAGCTGCTCGGGCGGGGCGTCCTCGTCGAGCGCGTCGGCCAGGTCGGCCCGCACCAGAGTGAGCAGCCGCACGATCGATTCGACGGTCATTCCGTCGGTATCGACCGGTTCGAGCACGGCCCGGCTCACCCGCTCGGGCACCGCCGGCATAGGGACAGACTCGTCCCCTGCGACCGTCGGCTCCGGTGGATGTGCAGCATCCTCTTCGTCCGCGGGCTCGACGCCCGCCAACGCGTCCGTCATCGATATCCCTTACCGCAGGGTCAACCGAGACGGGAGCTGCTTTCCCGGGCGCCAATCCTGCCAGATCGGCGGGGCGCCCCAACACCCGGAGCCCCCGCCGAATCGAGC
Organism: Jatrophihabitantaceae bacterium; assembly: GCA_036558905.1. GTDB lineage: Bacteria > Actinomycetota > Actinomycetes > Mycobacteriales > Jatrophihabitantaceae > DASXRA01. The sequence goes on from DATBER010000073.1 coordinate 11,854, forward strand.
GGTCCGACCGCAGCCGGCCGCACGGATCAGTCCGTCGCGACGGCGTGCAGCAGCAGGGCCTGTCCCGGGTCGAGAGACGGCATCGGCAGCCCGACCCGGGTCAGCAACTGCCCCGGCACGCGCAGCCCGCCGGCCTGCGCGGTCGCCAGCCACGGCGGCGCGACGAGCTGGCGCATCGACGGCCGGCCGGCTTCGTCGCGCACCCGCACGACGTAGTCGCGGCCGTCGTCCAGCCCGGGCAGCGGCACCCGGCCGGGCGAGGCCACCGCGACGGTCGCGAGCTGGACCCAGGCGAACACCGCCGCTTCGCCGTCGGCGGCCACCACCCCGTGCAGCAGCTGCGGCGCCTCGTCGCCGCCGGCCAGGTCGGCGCGCACCACCCGGCCACTGTGCAGCAGCGGACGCAGCTCGCGGTAGAGCCCGGTCCAGGCGGCCAGCTCGTCCAGCTCGGCGGCGCTCGCCGCGGCCAGGTCGGCCTCGATGCCGGCGTGCCCGAACAGCGCGGTGACCAGCTGGAAGCTGCGCGACGTCGTCCGCCCGGTCGTGTGCGACGTCGCGCCGCCGACGTGCGCGCCGATCAGCTCCGGCGGCAGCAGCTGGGCCGTCCAGCGTTGGATGCGCTGCCGCTCGTACGGATCGTTGGTGTCCGAGGCCCACACCCGGTCGGTGCGGGCGAGGATCCCGAGATCCACCCGGGCCCCGCCCGAGGCGCACGACTCGATCTCCAGGTCCGGGTGGTGGGCCCGCAGCGCATCGAGCAGCCGGTACACGGCGGCGGTCTGGGTGTGCACCGCGGGGCGGTCACGCCCGTCCGGGCTCCGGCTGACCGCCTCGAGCAGATCGCGGTTGTGGTCCCACTTGAGGAAGTCCAGCCGATACTCGCCGATCAGCGCGTCGAGCTGCTCGAACACGTGCTGCCAGGCCTTGTCGTGGCTGAGGTCGAGGACGTACTGGTGCCGGGCCGACGGGCCGAGTCCCGCCGACGGTGCGAGGACCCAGTCCGGATGCTCGCGGGCCACGTCCGAGTCGAGGTTGACCATCTCCGGTTCGACCCACAGCCCGAACCGCAGGCCCAGCCGGTGCACGGTGTCGACCAGCGGGGCCAGCCCCTGCGGCCACATCGTCGGGTCGACGGTCCAGTCGCCCAGCCCGGCTGTAGGGTCGCGCCGCCCGTTGAACCAGCCGTCGTCGAGCACGAACAGCTCCACCCCGGTCGCCGCCGCAGTCTCGGCCAGCCGGGTCAACCGGTCCAGGTCGTGGTCGAAGTAGACGGCCTCCCAGGTGTTCAGCAGCATCCGGCGCGGCGTTGCCGGATGTACAGCCCGGCTGCGGATCATGCGGTGGAACCGTTCGGCCAGGCCGTCCAGTCCGCCGGCCGAATAGCCGAAGTACACGGTCGGGCCGGCGTACTCGTCGCCCGGGCCGAGCCGGATCTCGCCCGGTCGCAGCAGCTCGCCGGCGCCGAGCACCGCGCCGTGCGCGCCGGCGCCCTCGGGCAGCCGCTCGGCCAGGTAGCGCTGGTTGCCGCTCCAGCCGACGTGCACGCCCCAGACCTCGCCCGACCGGAACCCGAAGCCGGGGTCGCCCAGCACCATCAGGAACGGCGAGTCGTGCCCGGGGCGCCCGCGCCGGACGTCGCGCACGTACGAGCCGAAACCGAGCGACCGGCGTTGCGGGGCTCGCTCGCGGCACCACCGGCCGGTGAAGTCGAGCAGCTCGTCCGCGCGCGGCGGCACCGGCAGCAGCGCCTGTACGGCAGCGAGGTCGTAGTGGCCGTCGCGACCGCGGCGGCGCAGTGTCGGCGTGACGGCCAGGACGCCACCCGGTTGCAGCCGGTACTCCACGTGGATATCGAGGTCGGCGACGGCGTCGTGCAGTTCGAGCCGCAACGCCGTCCGCTCGGCGTGCACGCCGACCGTCGTCAGCCGGGGCGTGGTCGCTACCCCGTCGGCGTGCCCCTCGTGGGCCGGCATCCCGGACCATCCCTCGGCCTCGGTCGGCCACAGCGAGAACCGGCGGGGCTGGTCGATCGAGCTGTTGAGCACCGGGCCGTCGGCCGTAGCCGGCAGCGTGTTCGCCGTCGGGTCGTCGAGCTCGCCGCCCCAGTGCAGCAGCCGGGGCACGGCCTCGCCGAGTTCGACGACGACGCTGATCCCGTCCCGGCGCAGGTGCACGACCTCGCCGGCCTGACCCGGTTCGCCCACGTGGCCTCCCTCTCCGGAGCCGCCCATTACTTGCGACTATAAAGAAATGAATCTCGGCCGGGACAACGGGCACCGTGGGCAATCTATGCTCGGGGCTTCGGCCAGACGCCGCCGCACAGAAGGGGCATCATGACCGCGCCGCAATTGCCTCCGGCCAGTCCGGCGGCGATCGACGTGCTCGCCCGGCTGCTGACGTCCGGTCCCATCCCCCGGGTGCGGATCGCGCGAGAGACCGGCTTGTCCCAGGCGGCGGTCACCAAGGCCGTCGCGCCGCTCATCAACGCCGGATTCGTGGCGCTGGACGGGACGCGCGACCGCCCGGACGCACCGGGCCGCCCGGCCACGCCGCTGCGCGTGGTGGCCGATGCGGTGGTGGTCATCGGCGTGAAGGTCACCGCCGATGAGGTCATCGGCGTGGCCACCGACTTCCGGGCGACGATTCTCGACACCGAACACCGCCCGCTGTCCCGGCACGCACCGGGCCAGGTCGCCCGCACCGTGCAGGGGGTCGCCTCGGCGCTGGCCGGCCGCCTGGGTGCGGCCGCCGAGCGGCTGGTCGGGGTGGGCGTCTCGGTGTCGGGCGACGTCGACACCGCGCACGGCGTGGTGCGCGACTCGCCCAAGCTCGGCTGGCGCGACGTGCCGCTGGGCGCGCAGCTGGAGCAGCGGCTGGGCCGGCCGGTCCGCGTCGACAACGACGTCCGGGCGCTGACCGTGGCCGAGCAGTGGTTCGGCGTCGGCGCCAGCGACGTCGACTCGTTCGTGATCGTGACCATCGGGTCGGGCATCGGCTGCGGGCTGTACCTCAACGGCGACGTGGTCAGCGGGGCGTTCGGAGTGGCCGGCGAGATCGGTCACCTGCCGCTGGCCGACCAGGGGCTGACCTGCGAGTGCGGGCGGATCGACTGCGTCGAGACCGTCGCCTCGTCGGCCGCGATCGTGCGCGCCGTCCGGGCCGCCACGGACCGGCCCGATCTGGACATGGCCGGCACCGTCGAGCTGGCCCACGCCGGCCAGCCCGAGGCGGTGGCCGCCTTCGATCGGGCGGCCACCGCCATCGGCCGGGCCATCGCCGTGGTGGCCAACCTGACCGGGCCGGAGGTCGTCGTCATCGAGGGCGAGGCGGTGGCCGACTTCGACGTATACGACGCCACACTGCGCAAGACCTTCGCCGCGCAGGCGTTCGGGGCAGCGGCCGAGTGCCGGCTCGAGCTGCGCCCACATACGTTCGACGCCTGGGCCCGCGGTGCGGCCGCCTCGGTGATCCGCTCGTTCGTGCGCCGCGAGGGCGCACCGCGTGCCTGAATGCCGATGCGATCACGGCATCGACGCTAGGAGTAGCGACGGGTCGGGGAATCCGTCATGCGACTGGACTATGTCGCGGGCTGGGCCCGCAGCCACGCGTACCAGGCGTCGAGCCCATCGCCCGCCGTCGCCGACACGTGCAGTACCTGGGCGTTCGGGTTGACCAGCGCGAGGTCGCGGTGGAAGGCGTCGACGTCGAAGTCGACGTAGGGCAGCAGGTCGATCTTGTTGAGCAGCACCAGGTTCGCGCTGCGGAACATGTGCGGGTACTTGCGGGGTTTGTCGACGCCCTCGGTAACCGACATGATCACGACACGGCCGTTCTCGCCCAGATCGAACAGGGCCGGACAGACCAGGTTGCCCACGTTCTCGATCAGCACGACACCGCCGTTGGGGTCGAGCGTGTGCAGCGCCTCGCCGAACATCCACGCGTCCAGGTGGCAGCCGGCGCCGGTGTTCACCTGGACGACCGGGCACCCGGCCGCCTCGATGCGCTGCGCGTCGAGCGTCGTCTCCTGATCACCCTCGACGACGTACAGCGCGACCTCGGCGCCCAGGTCGTGAACCGTACGGACCAGTACGGTCGTCTTGCCCGATCCGGGCGAACTCATCAGGTTCACCGCGGCCACCCGGCGCGCCTCGAGCCAGCCGCGGTTGCGCTCAGCCAGCGCGTCGTTCTTGGCCAGCACCCGCTGTTCGAGCGAGACAGTGGTCGATTCGTGAGCATGCGGATGGGTATGGCCGTGCTCGTGCGTGGCGGGCACGTGCAGGTCGATCACGCGCACCGAAGCGTCGTCCGAGCAGCCGCAGGTGGCACACATCTACCGACACACCTCCACCGACACGATGCGCAGCTCGTTGCCGGCGAGTACCTCGACCTCGGCGCTGCCGCACTCGCACAGCATGATCAGATCGTCCAGCGCGAACTCTTGCTGGCAGTTCGCGCAGTGCGCCCGGCCGGACGGCTCGCGGATGTCCAGACGGGCGCCGGCCAGCGTCGTTCCCTCGACGGCCAGCTCGAAGCAGAAGCGCAACGAATCGGTCGAGACGCCGGACAGCCGCCCGATCTCGAGCAGCACCCCGCGCACCTCGGCCCCGTCGGTCCGCGCGCTGATCGCCTCGACGATGCTCTCGGCGATGGCGAGCTCGTGCATGGTCGGCTCACCGCCTCTGTCCGGACGGATATGTCTCACCATAGGCGCGCAGCGCAACCCGCGGAGACTACCGATGCGGGACCGGTCCGAACGCCTCGCTGATCCGCCGGACGTCGCGCAGCCGCGGCTCGGTCGTGCCGCGCACCCAACGGCTGACCGTGCGCACCGACACCCCGAGCTGGCGAGCCGCAGCCTCCTGCGACAGGCCCTGCCGCCGCAACACGTCGGCGAACCAGTCGGCGAACGAGGTCGGCTCGCCCGGTACCTCGGAGACCGGCCCGGCCCGGTCGGCCGACGACAGCACCTCCACCTCGACGTCGTCGGGGAACAACCGGATGACGACCTGGAACTTGCCGATCGAGGGGCTGGCCGCCTTCAGCATCGCGTCGATGATCGCGGTGTGGATTGCCCGCAGATCGGCGGATTCCATCGTCGCCCCGGCCAGCGCGTCGCGGACGAAGGCGTGCGCCTCGGGCAGCGACCCCGGGCGGGCGTCGAACGTCTGACTGACCACGATCACCGGCGAGACGACGACGTCGGAGCCGGCCGTGTCCGTCACGGCTGCTTCGCGGTTGTCCGGCTGGTCCATATGCATCGGATTCCTCGCGATGTTCGTTCTCAGAAACGCTAGACCGATGCCCGGCCCACCGATAGGTGAAGCCGGCCAGCCTCGATGGGGAACTCAGGGAATCCCGGAATCAGACAGAAATGACCGGTCAGAAGTGTCTAGCTGCCCTGTCAGGGTGTCGCTAACCTGACCGAAAACCCAGCGGCTTGCGTTACGTGAGCCCGCGCCGCCCCAACTGCTCCGACGCAGGTTCGCGGACATGCAGGACGCATGGCCGACGGGAAAGGCGGTGTGCGATGGCGAGCGCGTCGACGACCGCGGAGGCGAGCGCCGCCGGCGGCGGCAGCCAGGCTGACCAACCGGTCCTGCACGTCTTGTGGATCAACGCCGGGCTCAGCTGCGACGGCGACTCGGTGGCCCTGACCGCGGCCACCCAGCCCAGCGTCGAAGAGATCGTGCTGGGCGCCCTGCCCGGCCTGCCGAACATCCAGGTGCACTGGCCGCTGATCGACTTCGAGTGCGGCCCCGAGACCGGCGCGGACACGTTCATCGAATGGTGGTGGAAGGCCGACCGCGGCGAGCTCGACCCGTTCGTGCTCGTCGTCGAGGGCTCGATCCCCAACGAGGCGATCAAGCCCGAGGGCTACTGGTGCGGGTTCGGCAACGACCCGGCCACCGGCCAGCCGGTGACCACCAGCGAATGGCTCGACCGGCTCTCCCCCAAGGCGACCGCGATCGTGGCGGTCGGCACCTGCGCGACCTACGGCGGCATCCACGCGATGGCCGGCAACCCGACCGGCGCCATGGGCGTGCCCGACTACCTCGGCTGGGACTGGAAGTCCAAGGCCGGCCTGCCCATCGTGTGCGTGCCGGGCTGCCCCATCCATCCGGACAACCTGTCCGAGACGCTCGTCTACCTGCTGTACCAGGTAGCCGGGCAGGCGCCGATGATCCCGCTGGACGAGGCGTTGCGGCCGAAGTGGCTGTTCGGGGCGACGGTGCACGAGGGGTGCGACCGGGCCGGCTACTACGAACAGGGCGACTTCGCCACCGAGTACGGATCGCCGAAGTGTCTGGTGAAACTCGGCTGCTGGGGCCCGGTGGTGAAGTGCAACGTACCCAAGCGCGGCTGGATCAACGGCGTGGGCGGTTGCCCGAACGTCGGCGGCATCTGCATCGCGTGCACCATGCCCGGCTTCCCCGACAAGTTCATGCCGTTCATGGACGAGCCGCCGGGCAGCCGGGTCTCGGCCGCGGCCAGTCACGCCTACGGCACGGTCATCCGCCGGTTGCGCCGAATCACCGAGAAGACCGCCGACAAGGAACCCAAGTGGCGGCACAAGGGCTCTGAACTCACCACCGGCTACCACCGGAATTGGTAGGTACGGACATGACCAAGATGCAGGCAGCACCCGCCCGTACCGACGCCGACGGCGCCGAAGTCGTCGAGATGGCGTGGGATCCGATCACACGCATCGTCGGCAGCCTGGGCATCTACGCCACGGTCGACTTCAAGCAGAAGACCGTGCGCGAGTGCCACAGCACGTCGTCGATCTTCCGCGGCTACAGCATCTTCATGAAGGGCAAGGACCCGCGCGACGCCCACTTCATCACAAGCCGCATCTGCGGCATCTGCGGCGACAACCACGCGACCTGCTCGGTCTACAACCAGAACATGGCCTACGGCATCGCGCCGCCGCACCTCGGTGAGTGGATCATCAACCTCGGCGAGGCGGCCGAGTACATGTTCGACCACAACATCTTCCAGGAGAACCTGGTCGGCGTGGACTACTGCGAGCGGATGGTCCGCGAGACCAACCCGGGCGTGCTCGAGAAGGCCAACAACACGGAAGCACCGCACGCCGCCGACCACGGCTACCGCACCATCGGCGACATCATGCGCTCGCTCAACCCGCTCGAGGGCGAGTTCTACCGCGAGGCCCTGCAGGTCAGCCGCTACACGCGCGAGATGTTCTGCCTGATGGAGGGCCGGCACGTCCACCCGTCCACGCTGTACCCGGGCGGTGTCGGCACGGTCGCGACGGTGCAGCTGTTCACCGACTACCTCACCCGGCTGATGCGCTACGTCGAGTTCCTCAAGAAGGTCGTGCCGCTGCACGACGACCTGTTCGACTTCTTCTACGAGGCACTGCCCGGATACGAGCACGTCGGCGAGCGGCGCATCCTGCTCGGCTGCTGGGGCGCGTTCAACGACCCGGCGGTGTGCGACTTCAAGTACCAGCACATGACGGACTGGGGCCGGCGCATGTTCGTGACGCCGGGCGTGGTCGTCGACGGGCAGCTCGTGACGAACAACCTGGTCGACATCAACCTGGGTATCCGGATCCTGCTCGGCCACTCGTACTACGACGACTGGGAGGGCTCGGGCAACGAGGTGTTCGTCGAGCGCGATCCGCTCGGCAATCCGGTCGACGTGCGCCACCCGTGGAACCAGCACACCCTGCCCAAGCCGGCCAAGCGCGACTTCGACCGCGCCTACAGCTGGACGATGTCGCCGCGCTGGTTCGACGGCACGGACTACCTGGCGCTCGACACGGGCGGCGGTCCCATCGCCCGGTTGTGGTCGACGGCCCTGTCCGGGCTGGTCGACATCGACTACGTCAAGGCCACCGGGCACAGCGTGCAGATCAACCTGCCCAAGACGGCGCTCAAACCGGCGGCCAGCTTCGAGTGGAAGATCCCGCAGTGGAGCAACGCGATCGAGCGCAATCGCGCCCGGACCTACTTCCAGGCCTACGCCGCGGGGTGCGCGCTGCACTTCGTGCAGAAGGCACTCGACGAGGTGCGGGCCGGCCGGACCGACACGTGGACGCCGTTCACGGTGCCGGAGGAGGCCATCAGCGTCGGCTTCACCGAGGCGGTGCGCGGCGTGCTCAGCCACCACATGGTGATCCGCGAGGGCAAGATCGCGAACTACCACCCGTACCCGCCGACGCCGTGGAACGGCAGCGTGCGCGACACGAACGGCACGCCGGGGCCGTACGAGGACGCCGTGCAGAACACGCCGATCTTCGAGGAGAACCCGCCCGAACGGTTCAAGGGCATCGACATCATGCGCGCGGTGCGCAGCTTCGACCCCTGCCTGCCGTGTGGCGTGCACATGTACACCGGCAACGGCTCGAAGGTCAGCCAGATCCACTCCCCGGCCGTCGCGGTAAAACCGTACTGAGGGGTACAGATGGACGCCGCCGACGTCCGGGCGCTGCCCGCGCGCATCGAGGAGCTGCTCGACAGCTTCGATGATTCGCGAGCGGCCGAGCGGGCCGAGGATCTCGTCGCAGCCGTGCTGTCGCTCTACGGCGAGGGCCTGCGGCGTGTGGTCGCCCGGGCCGGCGACGACGTGGTCCGGCAGTTGGTCGACGACGACCTGGTGGCCGGACTGTTGCTGCTGCACGGTCTGCATCCTGACAACGTGGCGACCCGCGTGCAGCGCGCGCTCGACGAGGTGCGCCCGTATCTGGGCTCGCACGCCGGCGGCATCGACTTCCTCGGCGTGGACGCCGGCGGGGTGGCTCACCTGCGCCTGCAGGGCAGCTGCGACCACTGCCCGTCCTCGAGCGTCACCGTGCAGTCGGCCGTCGAGCGGGCGGTGATCGAGGCCGCGCCGGACGTGGTGCGCGTCGAGGTCGAGGGCATGGTCGAGGCCCGCCCGCTGCTGCAGATCGGACTCCGGCCCCCCAGGCCGGAGCCCGGCGACGGCTGGCGCTCGGTCGAGCTGACCGCCGAGCCGGGCGCCCTGCAACGGCTGCCCGAGCTCGGCGTCGTCGCGGCCAATCTCGCCGGCACGTTCTACGTCTACCGAGACCGGTGCCCGGCGTGCGGGGCCGACCTGGGCGACGCGCGGCTGGCCGGCGACGAGCTGCAGTGCGCCGGCTGCGACCGTCGCTTCGACGCCCGGCTGGCCGGCCGCGCCCTCGACGCCGACATCGAACCGCTCGCGCCGGTGCCGTTGCTGCCGGACGGCGCCGGCTGGCGGCTGGCCGTACCCCGGGCGGCCGTACCGTGAGCGACACTGCCGCCTACGACGTGCTGCGCCGCATCATGACACCGCGCGAGCGTGCCGTGCCCGGCGAGCAGTGCGAGATGTGCGGCGAGACGATCGGCGACCACCACAGCCACGTCGCCAGCCTGGGCGAGCGCCGGCTGCTGTGCACCTGCCGGGCCTGCTACCTGCTGTTCACCCCGGACGGCGCGGGCGCCAAGCGGCTGCGGGCCGTCCCTGAGCGGTACCGACTGGCCCGCGACTTCACGTTCAGCCAGGAGCAGTGGGACGAGCTGGCGATTCCGGTCGACCTGGTGTTCCTGTTCCGCCAGAGTGCCCTGGACGATCCCGAGCAGCCACCGTCGCTGGTCGCCTGCTACCCCAGTCCGGCCGGCGCCACCGAGTCGCAGCTGGACCTGCGGCAGTGGACCGACCTGGTCGCGCCCAACCCGGTGCTGGCCGACGCCGAGCCCGACGTCGAGGCGGTGCTCGTCCGGCGGCACGGCCCGGCGCGATTCGAGTGCTTCCTCGTCCCGATCGACGCCTGCTACGAGCTGGTCGGCCTGGTCCGGATGCACTGGGTCGGCTTCCAGGGCGGCGCCGAAGTGTGGCAGCACATCGACGCGTTCTTCGACCAACTCCTCGAACGCGTGGGCGGCTGACGTGACCGACCTGGAGTTCGACTGTCTCGACGCCCACCCGGACCTGATCGCAGCGGCGCCGGTCATCGGCCTGCGCCTGCGTGTGCGCGAGACCACCGGCACGCCGGTGCACGCACTCGCGCTGCGTTGCCAGTTGCGCATCGAGCCGCAGCGCCGCCGCTACGACGACCGTGAGGCCGAGGCGGTGCGCGACCTGTTCGGCGAGCGCACCCGGTGGGGCGACAGCCTCAAGCCGATCCAGCTCGCGTTCATCAACCAGATGGTGCCTGGGTTCACCGGCGAGACCGAGACAGAACTACAGCTCGGCTGTAGCTACGACTTCGACGTGGCGGCCAACAAGTACCTCTACGCGCTCGATGCCGGCGAGGTGCCGCTGCTCTTGCTGTTCAGCGGCACGGTGTTCACCAGTGGGCCGTCGGGCATCTCGGTCGAACCGGTGCCCTGGCACAAGGAGGCGACGTTCCGGCTGCCGGTCACGGTGTGGAAGCAGACCATGCAGCTGCACTTCCCCGGCGCAGCCTGGCTGCGGCTGGACGCCGACACGTTCGACGCGCTGCACCGCTACCGGATCCGGCACGAATTGCTCAGCTGGGACGACGCGATCGAGCAGCTGCTGAAGGAGGCCGACCGGTGAACGTCGACCTCGCGTCGGCCCAGGCGGTCGCCGACACCGTGCTGTTCGAGGGGTACATGCTCTACCCGTACCGGGCCAACGACGCCAAGAACCAGGTGCGCTGGCAGTTCGGCGTGCTGGCCCCGCCGGCGTTCGCCGACCTCGATCCGTCGGAGCGCTCGTGGCTGCGCACCGAGTGCGTGCTCGAGGGCCAGGACGTGACATTGACGGTGCGGGTGCGGTTCCTGCAGGTGCAGCGGCGGGTCGTGGAGGCACGCACGTCGGACGGTTTCCGCCGCGTCGAGCGCCTGGACGTCGGCGACGCGACGTACCTGCCGTGGGACGAGGCCGTGGTGTGCGAGACCGACGAGGCGTTCCGGCTGCCCGGCCTGGACACGGTATCGGCCGAACGCGTGCGCACCGTCGACGGCGGGATCGACGTCGAGGAGCTCACCGCGGGCGGCGCCGTGGTCGGCCGGCTGGTGCGCGAGCGGTTGCGGCTGACCGCCCGGGTCCGGGTCGAGGCCGAGCTGCTGCCCGGCCCGTTCGGCGTGCGCCGGCTGCGGGTGCGGGTGGAGAACGGCACGCCGTGGACGCCGCCGGTCGGCCCGCGCCGCCCGGACGCGTTGTGCCGGGCGCTGGTGGCCGCCCACCTGCTGCTCGAGGCCGACGGCGGGGCCTTCGTCTCGCAGCTCGACCCGCCGGAGTGGGCCCGCGGGTATGTCGCCGGTTGCGATCCGGTCGGCGCGTTCCCCGTACTGGCGGGCACGTCGGACACCCGCAACCTGATGCTGGCCAGCCCGATCATCCTGTACGACTACCCGCAGGTCGCCCCGGAGAGCGCGTCGACGTTCTGCGACGCCACCGAGATGGACGAGATGCTGACCCTGCGCACGCTCACCCTGACCGACGAGGAGAAGCGCCAGGTCCGCGGCAGTGATCCGCGCGCCGCCGAGCTGATGGAGCAGCTCGACCACCTGCCGCCCGAGCTGCTCGACCGGCTGCACGGCACCATCCGGTCGATGAACGGCCTGGCCGAACAAGCCCAGCCGGCCGAGACGTCACCGTGGTGGGACCCGGAACGCGACGCCGAATTCGACCCGGACACCGACGTCGTGCTGATCGGCGGCGTGCCGGTCGGCAAGGGCTCGCCCGTCACGCTGCGGCCCGGCAGCAAGCGGGCCGACGCGCAGGACATGTTCCTCGACGGCCGGCCGGCCACGGTGGCCGCCGTGCTGTTCGACGTGGACGGCAGCACCCACCTGGCCGTCTCGCTCGACGACCTGGACAGCTTGGCCGATGGGGTTTTCCACCCGCACGGGCGGTTCCTCTACTTCGCGCCGGACGAGGTCGAGCCGATCGGGATGAGCCGCTGATGCGCACACTCATCGCCGGACTGGGCAACGTCTTCCACGGCGACGACGGGTTCGGCGTCGAGGTCGCGGCCCGGCTGCTGACCGCTGACCGGCCGGCCTGGACGGACGACGTGACCGTGCGCGACTTCGGCATCCGCGGCGTGCATCTGGCCTACGAACTGCTCGAGGGCTACGACCTGGTGGTGATCGCCGACGCGGTCAGCCGGGGCGGCACGCCCGGCACGCTGTACGTCATCGAGCACCAGGCTCGTCCGGACGACGCCCCGGCGACGATGCTCGATGCCCACGACATGGCGCCGGACGAGGTGCTGGCGCTGGTACCCGCGCTGGGCGGCACGCTCGGCCGGGTGGTCGTCGTCGGTTGCGAGCCCGGCGAAGTCGCGCCGACCATGGGGCTGTCGGAGGCGGTAGCGCGTAGCGTCGAACGCGCAGCCCGACTCGTCGTCGACATCGTGCGCGACGCTTCGACCGGTGCCGCCGCGCCGGCCGACGGAACTCGGATCGGAGGCAGCGCGTGACCGAACAGGAATCGAAGCGCCGCCGCGACAAGAGGCGGCGCGCGACGGGGGCCGTGACGGGTCGCCTGCTCGCCGCCGTGATGGTCGTATGGGGCGCAGCCGCGGTAGCGATGTCGTTCAAGGACATCAAGCGCTACTTCAAGCTCCGGTCGATGTGAGTCACCCATGTGCCTGGGGATCCCTGGACGCATCGTCGATCTGGAGCCGGGCAGCGACCTGGCCCGGGTCGACGTCGCCGGCGTGGTGCGCGAGATCAACCTGGCCCTGCTCGACGGCCCGTTCCACCCCGGCGACTACATCCTCATCCACACCGGCTTCGCGCTGGAACGGATGACGCCGGAGGAGGCAGCCGCGGCGCTGGCCGTGTTCGACGAGTTGCCGGCCGGCCCGCCGTGACCGGTGCAGCCGTCCCGGGGCCGATCATGTTCGTGCGCTACGCGTTCCCGCCGAACTACCACGGCTCGTGCGGTCCGCCCGATTCGCAGGCGCTGTTCGACTACGGCGCCCAGCAGGTGATCGACCAGGGTCTGCGCGCGCTGGCCCGGAAGTTCGCCGGGGCGTACCCCTACCTCGAGCTCATCGCGCGCTCGGCCGGTATCGCCGACGCCCTCGACCGGCGGGTGGTCGAGGCGTACTGGGTCGGCAACCGGCTGCTCGACCAGGTCGGGACGCGTCGGCTCGGCGACTCGATGGACGAACGGTTCCGGCGGCTGACCGGCCGGCAGTTCGGCCAGCTGGGCGAGGCGGTGCTGGCCGGCGGGATGCCGCACCACAGCTACCATGTCTTCTGCATCTACCCTTGGGTCGGCCTGCTCGGCGACGAGCGCCGCTACGAGCAGGCGCTGATGGTGCTCGACCGGTGCCGCATCCGGTGGGGGCGGGTGCACGAGGTGCGCGCCGATCAGCTGGTCGTCGAGTCGTCGCCGCTGCTGTTCGAGCAGGGCCGGCTGTCGCTGGGCGCCCCGGGGCCGGAGACCGTCGAGCGCACCCTCGACGGGGTCGGCCTGGTGCCCGAGTTCCAGGTCGGCGACTGGGTGTCGATGCACTGGGAGTGGGTGTGCGACCGGCTCAGCGGCGCGCAGCTGAACGCCCTGCGGCACTACACCCGACTACACCTCGACGTCGTCAACAACCGGCTGGACCAGGCCGGCGCCATCGTCGCCCTCGGCTGAGGCATCCCCCGGGCCGAGTACCCAGGCGCGGTGAATGTCCCATCGCACCGGGTCGCCGACGGCGCGCATCGGCGGGCCGGCGTGCTGGATGAGCACCCGGCCCGCCGGTGAGTCCACGTGGTAGTCGGTGTGCGTGCCGCGGAAGCCGACGGCCGCCACCCGGCCGGGCACCGGGCCGTCGTCGCCGAGCCAGTCGGGGCGCACCCAGTCCGGGCGCAGCAGCAGGCGGGCCGGCCGCGGCGCCCCGGGGACGGCACCACCGCCGAGCACGGTCAGCTCGCCCGTGCCCAGATCCACGCCGAGTCGATCCGGCCCGGCGGCGCGCACTGTCGCCGACAGCACCGAACCGGGACCGGTCAGTGCCGCCGCCGTCTCGCTCACCGGCTCGGCGTAGACCGTCTGCGGCGACGCGAACTGCACGAGCCGCCCACCGTCGATCAGGGCAACGCGGTCGGCCAGCCGCAGCGCCTCGGCCGCGTCGTGCGTGGCGTACACGGCGGCGGCACCGGTGTCGACGCACCGGGCCAACACCTCGGCCTGGAACGCCTCGCGCAGGTGCGTGTCCAGGTGGGCGGTCGGCTCGTCGAGCAGGTACAGCCGGGCGTTGCGGGCCAGCGCCCGGGCCAGGCCGACTCGCTGCTGCTCGCCGCCGGACAGTTCGGCCGGCCGGCGATCGGCGACATAACCGATGCCCAGCCGGTCCAGCAGCTCGATCGCCGCGGCCCGGGCCGCGGACCGGGACCGGCCGGCCCGCCGCATCGGGTAGGCCACCGTGTCGAGCACGCACAGGTGCGGCCACAGCGCGAAGTTCTGGAACACCATGCCGACGGCGCGACGCTCGGGCGGCACGCTGCTGCGCCGGTCGGCCACCCGGTGCCCGGCCAGCCAGATCTCGCCGGCCGACGGCGCGACTATGCCGGCGACCGCGTGCAGCAGCGTCGACTTGCCCGAGCCGGACGGGCCGAGCAGGGCCACCACCTCGTTGGCCGCCACGCCCAGGTCGACCCCACTCAGTGCCCGTACCCCGGCGTATGTCACGCCGAGGTCCTGGCAGCGCAGCACCGGGTCAGCGGGCATGGGCCACCCGTGCTGCGATCAGGCGCGGCGCGCCGACCCGACGCCGGGACAGGAGGCGTAGCAGCACCCAGGCCGGCAGCGCTCCGACCACCAGCAGCAGCGTCAGCACCACCGACAGCGCGGCCGTCGTGCCGACTTCACCGAGCTGCTGGCTGTTGAGCACGGCCACCGCGAGCGTCTCGTTGCCGGTTGAGTACAGCAGGCTCGACATCGTCACCTCGTGCAGCGCGGTGACGAAGGTGAGCAGCCAGGCGACGACCAGCGCCGGCGCCAGTGCTGGCAGCCACACGGTGCGCAGCACGGCGGCCGGCCCGGCCCCGCTGCACCGGGCGGCCTGCGCCTCGGCCGGCGGCACCCGGTCGACCGCCCCCGACACGGTGCGATGGGCCAGCGCCCAGAGCTTGGCGAGATACGCGAGCAGGATCAGGAACAGGCCGCCGCTCAGCCAGCGCCCGTAGGCGATCAGCAGGCCCACGGCCAGCGTCGATCCGGGTATCGCGAAGGTCAGGATCACCAGCGAGCCGAGGGCCCGGCCGGCTCGCCGGCGCTCGAGCGCGGCGAGCACCGCCCCGAGAAGGGTCAGCGCGCAGGCGGCGGCCACGGCCAGCTGCAGGCTGTGCCCGATCGAGTCCACGGTCGGCCCGTCCAGGGCAGTACGGAAGTTGTCGAGCGTCCAGTTGCCCGGAGTCGCCGGGACGCCCACCGCCCGGGTGATCGACGCGAGCACCAGGGCCAGGGTCGGCACGCCGACGGCCAGCAGCAGATACCCGGCCAGCAGCGCGGCCGCCCCGATGGTGCGCCGGTCACGCCGCGAAGCCCGGACCGCGCCGCCCGCCTGGGCCGACCGGGTGGTGCGCAGGCGCGGCCCGAGCACGAGGTCGGCCGGCGCCAGGATCACCGCGGCCACGACCACCAGTCCCAGGGCCAGCGTCACCGCGTCGACGAACGAGGCCGGATCGCTGGCCAGCGACAGGTCGGCGTAGATGCGGGTGGTCAGCGTCGAGAACCCGCCCGGCGCGCCGAGCACCTGCGGCACGGCGAACGTCTCCAACGTCGCGACGAACGTGAGCACCGTGGCCGCGGCCAGCACCGGCCGAAGCAACGGCAGGGTCACCGTGCGCAGCGTCGTCCACCCGTCGGCACCGCTGGCCCGGGCCGCCCGCTCCAGATCGGGCTGGGCCCGGGTAGCCAGTCCGGCTGTAGTCAGCAGGTAGCTCAACGGGGCGGCGTCGACGACCAGCACGACCACGACGCCGACCGGTCCGGTGAGGCCGGCCCAGTGCACGCCCAGCAGCTGGTCGGTGAATCCAGCCTGGCTGTAGGCCTGGGTCCAGCTGTAGCCGAGGACGAACTGCGGCACGACCAGGGGCGCCAGCACCAGGACCTGCAGCAGCCGCCGAGCCGGCACGTCGGGCCGGCGCAGCAGCAGGGCGGTCGCCGCGCCGAGGGGCACGGCGATCACCGGCACCACGAGCGCCAACATCAGGCTGTGCCAGGCCGCGCCGGCGAACCCCGGAGCGTGCAGCACTCGGCTGATCGAGCCGGTGCCGCCCTCCGACGCGGTCTGCGCGAGCCGGTACAGCGGCACGCCGACCAGCGCCACGACCGCGAGCAGCGCCGCGGCGACCACGAGCCGGTCGCGTGACCCGGCCACGTCAGTTGCCGAACACGGCGGCGTACCCGGCCAGCACCGACTTGTAGTTGCCGAACAGCTTCGGCCAGTCCGGCTCGGCGACCGGGCGGCCGGCCGGCAGCGGCGGCCCGCCCATTCCCGGCATCGCCACGTAGGTCCCCGCGCCGGCCATGATCTTCTGCCCGGCTGGGCCGGCGACGAACGAGGCGAACTCGCCGGCCGACGAAGCGCGGTTCTTGCGCGTGGTGATGCCGATCGGCGCGTAGATCGCGACTCCGCCCGGCTGTGGCCACACGATCGTGATCGGCGAGCCCTTCTTCTGCCCCGCGTAGGCCGTGTTGGCCAGCGTGATCCCGGCTCGGTAGCGGCCCTGCTCGACACCGGTCAGCACCTCGTCGGGGCTGTTGACCTGCTTGGCCCCGTTGCTCCTGAGCTGCTTGTAGAAGTCGAGGCCGTAGCCCGGTGCGGCGGCCAGATACCCCAGCGTGCCCAGGGCCGACGCGGCGAAGGTCGGGTCGGGCAGCGCGACGGCCCCGCGGTAGGCCGGCTTGGTCAGGTCCGCCCAGGCGGCGGGCGGCGCGGTTCCGTTGTGCACGGCGGCCACCATGTAGAGCACGTCGACTCCGGTGAACCGCGGACCGCGGTAGGCGGCCGGGATGCCCGACGCGTCGGCCGGCGTCCAGTCGGCCAGCAGACCCTGGGTGTCGTAGCCGTGCATGGTCAGGGGGTCGCAGGCCCAGATCACGTCGGCCCGCAGCCCGCCCGAGCGCAGGTCGCCCGCGACGCGAGCGTTGAGCTGGCCGGTCGGCGCGCGGAACACGTTGACCTTCGTGTCCTGGTGCACCCCTTCGTAGGCCTTGATCACCGCCTGCTCGACGTTCGCGCTGGCGCAGGTGTACAGCGTCAGCTCCGACGTGGAGCTTCCGGACGGGTTGCTGCTACAGCTCGCGGCGACCAACGCGACGGCGCAGATCCCCACTCCGAGCCGTGCCCGCACAGTCATGTGCGCGCTCCCTTCCGGAGCGGCGACTGGGGCCGCGCGCTCGGCTGAGCGCTAGCCGGAGCGGCCGCCCGATCCGAGACGAGAGCCACGGTCCGGGACGTCGGCGCCGAGGATCCACGACGCGGACGGGCCGTTCGGGCGAGGTGCCACCGCGCGGGGCGCCGGCGCCGCGTCCGACACGTGATCCGGTTCCCATCGATGGGGGTCGTCGGTGAGGCCGACGAGGTACGTGACCGTGCAGTCCAGCGCGGCGGCCAACTCGGGCAGCTTGGCGACATCGACCCCAGCACCGTGCTCGAGGCTGGACACGGCCCGGTTCGTGGTGCGCAATCCGGCCCGGGCCAATCGGGTGACGACCTGCTTCTGGGTCAGGCCCAGCTCGCCCCGGCGTCGACGCAATCGCTGGGTGATCAGCAATTGCCGACCGGGCCACGTCTCACCAATGCTCGCGTTCATCGCCCGCCTCGCATGGAGTCCGTCCAGTCTCGACCCATCCCCGGACTCCGTCAATCACGGACTCGGGCCGAGTCAGCCGACCGCCGGCTCGCCCATCTCGGCCAGCGGGTATACGTCGTATTTCGCGAAGTTGAAGACGGGCGAACGAGCCAGCAACCGCTCGAACTCCTCGTTCGACTCGACCTGGTAGATCCACGCCCCGCCGTGGGCGCCCACGACGTGGTAGCGCATGAGCACCTTGCCCTCGCGTTCGAGGGCCGCACCGTAGTCGGCCATCTTGCCCACCGCCTGGGCCATCTCGCGGGACAGCAGCGACAACTCCATCCGCCACAGGACCAGAAACTTCATCGCTGCCTCCCGATGCTCGGGTCCTACCTTCGTACGGCGGCCACGATCCGTCCACGGCACTGCGAGCCGCCGCCGGTCAGCATCGGCCGCAGGTGGCGCGATTCGGTCATTGGTCACCAGTTGTTCCCGGCCGGAAACGTCGCTGCCAAGCGCGACTGGTGCGCTGGGCCACATCCGACCCGCCGCCGGAACCTGCGGGAACCCGTGCCGTCCGAGCACCGCGCCCAACGCGGTCGCGACGCGATTGTCGTCCTCGACCAGCAGGATCCGCACACGCGGACCGTAAACCGCATTTCCGGTAGATCAGCGGGGCTGGCCGCGCAGGCCCCGCCCCGGGTAGGCGTCGACCTGCACGTCGCCGTCGCGGACGACGAACGTGCCGGCCACGAGCAGGTGCCGCACACCGCGCGACGGACGGGTCGGCTCGCGGTAGGTCGCCGTGTCGGTGATCCGCCGCGGGTCGAGCACGACCAGGTCGGCGTCCGCGTCGACCCCCAGGTGGCCCTTGGCTCGCGCGGCCGGGGCCACGTCGTCGAGCACCCGGGCCGGCAGGTAGGAGCAGCGGCGGAACGCCTCGAGCCACGTCCACGCCCCGGACTCGCGCACCATCAGCCGCAGCGTCTTGGCGAACGTGCCGGCCGTGCGCGGGTGGGTGCCACCACCGGGCGGCAGCGGCCATTCGCGTGACTCCGTGACGCCGCCGCTCCACACGACCGGCATCGCGTCGCTGGCCACGATGGCGTCCGGGAAGGCCAGCGACCGCTGCAGCAGGGCCTGATCGGCCGGTTCGCTCTCGTCGAGGAATTCGACGATGCACTCGGCGCCGGGCGTCTCGGCTCGGACCGCACGCAGCCGCTCGGCGTCGGCGATGCGCTCGCCCGTCTCGACCAGCACGATGTCGGACGGCGTCAGCCCCCACACGGGCAGCCGCTCGGGGGCCAGGAAGAACGCGCCCACGCCGGTGCTGCCGGCGCCGTACGGGTAGGCCTCGACGGTCACCCGCGAGCCGGCCGAGCGGGCGCGGTCGAGCGTGGCCAGCACCCGGTCGATGTGCCGGCGCGAGGTGCTGTTGACGTGGCAGTGGTGCATGGCGGCGCCGGTCTCGGCGGCGGCGATCACCACCTCGTCTGACCCGTCGATCGGCGTGGTCGGGTCGGCCTCGGCCAGCTCCCGTACGTGCGTGTACGTCGGCGCGTTCGCGGTCGCGGCCAACCGGGCGACGGCCCGGAACTCGGCCGGATCGGTCCGCGGCGCATAGCCCATCAGCACGCCGATGCCCAGGGCGCCGGCCGCCAACTCGTCCTCGAGCAGCCGCAGCCAGTGTGTGAGCTCGGCCGGAGACGACGAGCGCTGCCAGCCCGGATCGCCCAGCAGGGCCAGCCCGGACGAGAGCTGTGCGTCCGGCACGACGCCGAGCAGCGCCTGCGCCCGGGCCGCACCCCACGACGCGGAGAACCCGTAGTGCAGCGGGCGACCGTCGCGGGCCGCGTCGGCGTACGCACGCCCGATCGGCATCAGGCCGGCCTCCAGGTCGAGCGAGGTGGTCACGCCGTCCAGGGCCTGCAGCCGGTGCCCGGCGATCGAGTGCACGTGACTGTGCAGGTCGACGAATCCCGGACCGACCACGAGCCCCTCGACGTCCAGCACCGTCGCGTTGTCCGGCGCGGCCAGGTTGTTGCCGACGGCGGCCACCCGCCCGTCCCGGACGAGCACGTCAGCCGTCGCATCAAGGCCCGAGCCGGGATCGACCACCCGGCCGCCCCGCAGCAAGATCGGCACCCGGCCAGCCTGCCACCAGCCCGGCCTGATACACAGCCTGGCTGAGGATATCGGTGTGGCAGAGTGGGTGTACCCACCCGAGGAGGCGACCCGTGCCGGCCTGGATCTGCGCCACCTGCGCCGTGCAGTACCCCGACACCGACCGGCCGCCCGGCCAGTGCCCCATCTGCCTGGACGAGCGGCAGTACGTCGGCTGGGAAGGACAGCGCTGGACCACGCCGGCCGAGTTGGCCCGCGAGCACCGCACCGTATTGCGCGAGGAGGAGCCCGACCTGATCGGCATCGGCTTGGAGCCGTCGTTCGGCATCGGCCAGCGGGCCCTGCTGGTCCGCACGCCGCACGGCAACGTGCTGTGGGACTGCATCGCGCTGCTCGACGACGCCGCCCGCGACCAGATCGCCGAGCTGGGTGGCCTGGCCGCGATCTGCATCTCGCACCCGCACTTCTACGGCGCCTACGTCGACATCGCCGACGCCTTCGACGCCCGCGTGCTGCTGCCCCGCGCCGACCAGCAGTGGATCCAGCGCCCGTCGACCCGGATCGAGTTGTTCGACGACGAGGTCGAGCCGGTGCCCGGGCTGACGCTGGCCCGCATCGGCGGCCACTTCGACGGGGCGGCGGTTCTGCACTGGCCGGCCGGGGCGGAGGGGCGGGGCGCGCTGCTCACCGGCGACACGATCACGGTGGTCCAGGACCGGGAGTGGGTCAGCTTCATGTGGAGCTACCCCAACCTCATCCCGCTGGACGAGGCGACCGTGCTCGACATCGCCGGCCGGGTCGAGCGCTTCGGATTCGACCGCGTGTACGGCGGCTGGTGGGGCCGGGTCGTGGTCGGCGACGGCGCGGCGGCGGTCCGGCGCTCGGCCGACCGGTACGTCGCCCGGATGCGGGGCGAGCGGCCGGCCGGCTGATCATCGAGACGTCCTGTTACTGATACATCACGTCCGTTATCAGAAGGACGGGTCCTCCTAAGCGGTACGTAATCATCTAAATACTGTCCATGTATGAATGACGACAGAGTGTCCGGACGCACCGACATAGACGTCGCACGAGCGTAGACATCGCGCGCTTGGCCGAATACGTTCGTGGATCGAAACGAAAGGTCATCGACATTCGCCGCAGAGCGCATTGGGGGCGTCGTGGACGAGATGTCGTCAGCAGCCTTCCGCGAACGCTTGCTGTCGGGCGACCAACCGGCCACTGAGGGACCGCGGCTCCCCCCGCGCTCGTCGACCCCGGCGAGCCGAGTGGAGCCGCGTCCAGTGCGGAGCCTGGTCGTCGACACGCCGCTGCCGCCGTCGGCCCGCTGGCAACCGCAGCACTGGCGGCTGCGGACGAAGCTGATCGCGCTGACCGCGATCCCGGCGGTGCTGGCCATCGTGCTCGCCCTGCTGCGCATCCGCGAGGCCGCCCGGCACTCGCACACCACCGCGCTGCGCGACGCGATCGTCATCGGCGCGGTCGTGCTGCTCGCCGTGATCTTGCTCATCGTGCTGGTCCGCTCGATCCTCAAGCCGCTGCGCGTCCTGCGCGCCTCCGCTTTCGACGTGGCCGACCAGCGCCTGCCGGCGGTCATCGAGCAGCTGCGCGGCAGCGAGGGCCGCGACCGCGACATCAAGATCGATCCGGTTCCGGTCTACTCCCGCGAGGACGTCGGCCAGGTCGCGCGCGCGTTCGACGCGGTGCACAGCGAGGCGGTCCGGCTGGCCTCCGAGCAGGCCGCTCTGCGGGCGAACGTCAACGACATGTTCGTCAACCTTTCCCGGCGTACCCAAAGCCTCGTCGAACGGCAGCTGCAACTGATCGACCAGCTCGAACTGGGCGAGCAGGACTCGGAGCGGCTGGCGGCCCTGTTCCGCCTCGACCACCTCGCGACCCGCATGCGGCGCAACGGCGAGAACCTGCTCGTTCTCGCCGGCGCCGAACTGCGCCAGCGCAGTGGCGAGCCGGTACCGATCGTCGACGTATTGCGGGCGGCCGTTTCGGAGATCGAGGACTATCGAAGGGTCGCAATGCAGTCGCTGCCCGTGGCAATGGTTTCCGGCCTGGCCGTCAACGACATCGTCCACCTCGTCGCCGAGCTGCTCGACAACGCGACGGCCTACTCCGATCCCGAGTCACAGGTGCGGCTCAGCGCCCGCCTGGAACAGGACGGCGGTCTCACGATCGAGATCAGCGACGTCGGCGCCGGGCTCTCGGCCGCCCGGCTGAGCGAGATCAACCAGCGGCTGGCCGAGCCGCCCGCCGTCGACGCGTCGGTGTCGCGGCAGATGGGTCTGTTCGTGGTCGGCCGGCTGGCCAGCCGGCACGGCATCATGGTGCGGCTGTCGTCCGAGGCCGGCTCGGGCATCGCGGTCAAGGTCACGCTGCCCCGGTCGATGGTCACGCTCGACGCGCGCACCGGCGGCCGTCCGGACAACCTGGGCCGCTCGTACTCGCAGCCCACCACGGTCGACACGTCCGTCGCGCGCCGCGAGCCCGGCGCGTTCGCGTGGGACCAGCCCTTCGCCGAACCGGCTGCGGAACCGGTCCCGGCCGGCGCCCCCGGTGAGCCCCTGAACGGGGTGTCCAACGGTTTGCTGGAGAGCCTCGAGAGCGTCGTCGCCAATGACGACGACACCGACACCGGCGACACCCCGATCTTCCAGGCGATGCTGTCCCGGTGGTTCACCGAGCATCAGGCGACCCCGTTGAACCCGCCCGGCGACGGGGCCAGCAGCTACCCGTTGCGGCTACCCGAGCCGCCGGCGGCACCGCAGGCCTCGGGCCAGAACGGCTGGGAGTCCGAGGCCGACGCCGGCTGGCAGGCCGCCGAGGCGGTTCGCGAGCCCACCTCCGTCCCCCAGGAGCTGACCGCGGCCGGACTGCCCAAGCGCCGCCCGCAGGCCTTCCTCGTTCCCGGAAGTGTCGGGACGAATGGCATGATGGGCCAGCAGCCGGCCAATGCCCCGGCGCGGCACGCCGACGCGGTCCGCGACCGGATGGCCAGCTACCAGCGCGGACTCGAGCGCGGTCGGCACTCCCGGCCGGGCAAGCCGTCCGAGCAGGTCGGCGCAAGTGGAGGGAAAGACGACGAGCAGATGCCGGAGGAGCAGTAGGTGACGGCCTCAGAAACCCAGCCGACGTCCGACCCGGGCCAGTTCGGGTGGTTGTTGACGAACTTCGTCGACAGCGTGCCCGGCATCAGCCACGCGGTGGTCGTCTCCTCCGACGGGCTGCTGCTGACCTCGTCGGCCGGGTTACCCCGCGACCGGGCCGACCAGCTCGCCGCTGTCGCGTCCGGTATGGCCAGCCTGACCCGCGGCGCGGCGCGCGTGTTCGGGGCCGGCGAGGTGCTGCAGACCGTCGTCGAGATGCAGTTGGGCTGCATGCTGCTCATGTCGATCACCGACGGCTCGTGCCTGGCCGTGCTGGCCTCGCCGGGCTGCGACATGGGCCTGGTCGCCTACGAGATGACCCTGCTGGTCGATCGCGCCGGCGAGCTGCTCACCCCGGAACTGCGTAGCCAGCTGCGGATAGCAGCCGACTGACCGAGGGTCTACTGACATGACACAGGCCGGCTCGGACGACAGCGTCCCGATCGTTCGGCCTTACGCGCGCACCGGCGGGCGGACCAGCACGAGCCTGGACCTGCCGCTGGAAGCCTTGATCGTCACGACCCCGCTCGGCCGCTACGGCGATCGCTACAAGCAGCCCGAGCATCGCGACATCGCCAACCTGTGTCAGGACGTCCGATCGGTGGCCGAGGTGGCGGCGTTGATCAACGTGCCGCTCGGCGTGGCTCGTGTTCTCATAGCGGACATGGCCGAAACGGGACTGGTAACGGTGCACCGTAGCGCGGCACCGGAGAGCGGCGAGCCGGATCTCGCCCTGCTGGAGAGGGTGCTCAGTGGACTTCGGCGCCTCTAGGTCGGCTCCCGACGCGGGCACGATCAACGACCCGTCGGGCCAGCACATCTCGGCGAAGATCGTCATCGCCGGCGGCTTCGGGGCCGGCAAGACGACACTGGTCGGGTCCGTGTCGGAGATCGTGCCGCTCACCACCGAGGCGGTGATGACCGAGGCGAGCGCCGGGGTCGACGATCTCGCCGCGATCCCGCAGAAGACCACCACCACCGTGGCGATGGACTTCGGCCGCGTCTCGCTGGACAGCGACCTGATCCTGTACCTGTTCGGCACACCCGGTCAGCACCGGTTCTGGTTCATGTGGGACGAGCTGGTGCGCGGCGCGATCGGCGCGGTCGTGCTGGTCGACACCCGGCGGCTGGCCGACTGCTTCCCGGCCGTGGACTTCTTCGAAGATCGCAAGCTGCCCTACATCGTGGCGCTGAACCTGTTCGACGGCGTCCAGCGGCACGAGAGCATCGACGTCCGCGACGCGATGTCGATCAGCCCGCACATCCCGATCGTCACCTGCGATGCTAGGCATCGAGAGTCCACGAAGCAGACCCTGATATCGCTGGTGGAGTACGTCGTGAAGCTGCGGACCGAGGCCGGGGCAGCATCGACGTCCTCCCGTTGAGATAGCAGGGCTGTCGTCGATCACCCACGATGAGGAGCCCTGTGTGAGCGCGCACGCAACCGAGTCCGTCGATCAGGCCTGGGTCCTGGACGGGCCCGACCACCCCCTGGCCCGGCTGACCGCCGACGAGATCGACGCGGCCCGGCAGATCATGACCGACGCGCAGCTGGTAACCGACACCACGCTGTTCCCGATCTTCACCCTCGACGAGCCGGCCAAATCCGAGGTGCTGGCCTATCCGGGTGTCCCGGTGGCGCGCCGGGTGCGGGCAGTGCTGCTCGACACGGCCACCGGCGAGGTGCGCCGGGCCCGCGTGTCGCTGACCGACAAGGCGGTCGAGCAGGTCGAGCCGGTCGATCCGGCCGTCGACGGCCAGCCGCCGATCATGCTCGACGAGTTCATCGCCGTCGACGAGATCGTCAAGGCCGATGCGGGGTGGCGCGAGGCCATGGCCAAGCGCGGCATCACCGATCTCGACCTGGTCTGCCCCTGCCCGCTGTCGGCCGGCTCGTTCGAGCTGCCCGGCGAGGAAGGCCGCCGGCTGCTGCGCGTGCTGTCGTTCCTGCAGCACCGCCGCTCCGACCACCCGTGGGCCCACCCGATCGACGGCGTGGTGGCCTACGTCGACCTGATCGCCCGCGAGGTCGTGCAGCTGATCGACGACCACGTCGCGCCGGTCCCCGAGGAAGAGGGCAACTTCGACGACCCGGCCTACGTCGGCCCGGCCCGCACGACGCTGAAGACGCTGGACATCACTCAGCCCGACGGGCCCAGCTTCACCGTCACCGACGACGTCATCCGCTGGGAGAACTGGTCGCTGCGGGTCGGCTTCGACCCCCGCGAGGGCCTGGTGCTGCACCAGATCGGCTACCGCGACGGCGAGCGCGAGCGGCCGATCATCTACCGGGCCTCCATCGCCGAGATGGTCGTGCCCTACGCCGACCCGGCCGCCGTGCGGTTCTGGCAGAACTACTTCGACGCCGGCGAATACCTGCTCGGCCAGCAGGTGAACTCGCTCGAACTGGGCTGCGACTGCCTGGGCGAGATCCACTACTTCGACGCGACGATGGCCGACTCGGCCGGCCAGCCGCGCACGGTCACGAACGCGATCTGCCTGCACGAGGAGGACTACGGCGTGCTGTGGAAGCACACCGACCTGTTCACCGAGTCGGCCGAGACGCGACGCAACCGGCGACTGGTGATCTCGTTCTTCGTCACGGTCGGCAACTACGACTACGGCTTCTACTGGTACCTCTACCTCGACGGCCGCATCGAGCTGGAGGTCAAGT
The DNA here is from genome assembly GCA_036558905.1 of Jatrophihabitantaceae bacterium. Lineage (GTDB taxonomy): Bacteria > Actinomycetota > Actinomycetes > Mycobacteriales > Jatrophihabitantaceae > DASXRA01. The sequence continues at coordinate 37,536 of DATBER010000073.1, forward strand.
CGACCGGCGTGCTGTTCACCTCGGCGCACGTGCCGGACAGCCCGTGGGCCAGCGAGGTCGCGCCGGGCCTGGACGGCCCGTTCCACCAGCACATGTTCTGCGCCCGGCTGGACACCATGATCGACGGGCTGGACAACGCCGTCGACGAGGTCGACGTCACCCGCGTGCCGGCCGGCCCCGGCAACGTCTACGGCAACGCGTTCACCCGCACCGCCAACCGGCTGACCGACGAGTCGGAGGGACGGCCCGCCGCGATCGGACGCACCTGGCGGGTGGTCAACCCGAACAGCACCAACCGGATGGGCCAACCGGTCGGCTACGAGCTGCGCCCGCAGAGCCAGCCGCCGCTGCTCGCCGACGACAACTCGTCGATCGCGCGGCGGGCGGCGTTCGCCACCAAGCACCTGTGGGTGACGCAGTACGACCCGGAGCAGCGTTACCCGGCCGGCGAGTTCGTCAACCAGCACGCCGGCGGGGCGGGCCTGCCCAACTGGACGGCGGCCAACCGGCCGATCGACAGCGCCGACGTCGTCGTGTGGCACACCTTCGGGGTGGTGCACTTCCCGCGTCCGGAGGACTGGCCGATCATGCCGGTGGACAGCTGCGGGTTCACCCTGCGCCCGGTGGGCTTCTTCGACCGCAACCCCACGCTGGACGTGCCGAACTCAGCCCACTGTCGGCCCGGCGAGCACGGTGCGCCGGGCGAGCACGACCACCACGGGTAGAGGTCAGCGGTGGACGGTCAGCGAGATCGACGCCACCGCCTCGTCGATGCCGGCCAGCAGCTCCTGTAGCTGCACCGGCATCGCCCGCAACAGCGAGTTGATCACGGTGCGCAGCGCCTCGCGGTTCATGTCCACACCGAGCACCGCCTCGATGCCGACCGCCGTCAGCAGCGCGGCCAGCACCGCCTGGTCGAGGTCGAGCTCCTCGCGGTGCCGGATCACGTGGTTGAGCTTGAGCCGGGGGCGGGCCGCGTCGTAGAGGTTCACCGCCGGGTAGCGCTCACCTGGGCGGCCCAGCAGCTTGCGGCCGGACTCGCGGCGCAGCGTGCCCGAGTCGACCAGGCGCTCGGCGATGGTCCGATAGGCGAACGAGCCGAGCTGCTCGGTCCAGGTGCGGACCCGGTGGCTGGTGGCCTGCCGGTCGACGGTCGTGACCAGGCGGTCGGCCAGCTCCTCGCCCGACGGCTCGGCGTCGAGGGCGATCACCTTGCCCTCCTTGATCCCGAGCCGCTGCTCGATGACCAGCGCGCCGAACAGCGCTCCGACCAGGCCGCACTCCATCAGCTCATTGCTGACAGCCGGCCTTCCGGAGAATTCGTCGTGGCCGATCAGGAAGAACTGCTCTGCCAGGTCGATGCTCGCCATGTCCCCCGTCCCGTCCCATCCCGTGCCTGCCCGGTCGAAGACCGTCCGGAGTCTACCGAGCCGCACGCGCCGGATGGAGGAGGAAATTCGCTCGAACCGGTATTGAGCGTTCAGATGCGGTGCCAATACACTTCGCGCGGCTTACTTCACGGGGAAGGAACCAGATGTCCAGTCCGCACGCTGGCTCTCCACGACTCGCTCGGCGTCGATTGGGAGTCATCCACCTATTTTTCTTCACCGTCGCGGCATCAGCTCCGCTGACCGTTTTGGGCGGCGGGGTGACAACGACGTATGCGGTAACCGGTATTGCCGGTGTGCCCCTGTCGTTCCTGTTACTGGGTGTAGCGCTCGGTTTGTTCTCCGTCGGGTACGCGGCGATGAGCCGGTATGTCGCGAACGCCGGGGCGTTCTACTCCTATTTGGCCAACGGGCTCGGCCGTGAGACCGCGGTGGGCGGCGCCTTCGTCGCGCTGATTTCGTACAATGCCATCCAGATCGGCCTTTACGGACTGTTCGGGGCCAGCATCAAGCAGTTCGTCATCGACAAGACCGGGTTCGACATGCCGTGGTGGGCCTGGGCGCTGTGCTGCCTGGTGCTGGTGGCCATCCTCGGCGCAGCCCGGGTCGACCTCAACGCGCGCGTGCTGGCCGTCTTCCTGACCCTCGAGGTCATCGCCGTGACGATCTACGACATCGTCGCGTTCTCGCACCCGGCCGGCGACACCGTCACGGCCGACGGGCTGTCGCCGGGCAAGCTGTTCGTCCACGGACTGGGGGCCGTGTTCGCGTTCAGCGTCGCGGCGTTCATCGGATTCGAATCCGGGGCGATCTACAGCGAGGAGTGCCTCGACCCGCGGCGCACCGTCGCTCGCGCCACCTACTGGGCGATCACGTTCACCGCCGTGTTCTACGCGCTGTCGGCCTGGGCGATGGCCACCAACGTCGGCACCAAGAACCTGCAACCGGCTGCGGTCCAGGCCGGGCCCGGGCTGGTGTTCGGGCTGCTCGACCAACACGTCGGGCGCGTCGTCTCCGACCTGGCCAACGTCTTGTTCCTGACCAGCGTGCTGGCCGCCCTGCTGAGCTTCCACAACAGCGTGGCGCGCTACCTGTTCGCGCTGGGCCGCGAGCGCGTGCTGCCGAAGGGCCTGGCCCGGGTGGGTGTGCGTACCGGCGGCCCGTTGGTCGGCTCCATCGTGCAGACGACGCTTGCCCTGATCGTGGTCGTGATCTTCGCGGTCGCGCACGCCGACCCGATCCTGAAGTTGTTCACCTGGTTCAGCGGCATGTCCGCGGTGGGCGTCATCCTGCTGATGGCCGGCACGTCGGCCGCGGTGGTGGGCTTCTTCCGCAAGCGCACCGCGGACGAGAACGTGTGGCAGCGGGCGATCGCCCCGGCGCTGGCCACCATCGTGCTGGGTGCACTGGTGGTGCTGCTGGTCGTCAACTTCGACTCGCTGCTCGGCACCGACCCGAACTCGCCGCTGCGCTGGCTGTTCCCGGCGCTGGTGCTGGCCGCCGCGGTGATCGGCCTCGTCTGGGGCGCGATCATCCGCAGGAGCCGCCCCGACATCTACGACGGCATCGGCCGGTCGGCCACCGGGTTCCAGGACGTCGAGCCGGCGGAGCCCGCCGAACTGGATCTGTCCACGCTGCGCTGAGCCTCGTTCGGCCGGGACGCCCGCCCCTGATTCGGGGGCGGGCGTCCCGGCCGTCGCTCAGCTCTTCCTGGGTCGGCCGGCCGTGGCCGGTTCGGCTTCGGCGCCCGACCTCCCCTCGGCTGCCTCGCCCTGGGCCGAGCCTTGGCCCTGGGCCGAGCCTTGGGCCTGGGCCGAGCCCGGGCGTTCGGCCGGGCCTTGGGCCGGCTCCTTGGCGGGCTCCATGATCGTGGCGACGGCCTGATGTAGCCGGGACAGCGTTGCGTGCGCATCGTCGCGATGCCGGCTCAGCTCCGCCACCTGCCGGTTCACCTCGGTGAGCCGAGTGGCCGCCTCGGCGTCGTCGCGCTCGCGCCGCTCGCGCGCCTCGCGGTCGGCCGCGTTGCGCTTGGCCGCCGCCTCGGTGTCGGCCTGTTCGCGCTGCCGCTGGGCCTCGGCGCGGGTCTCATCCAGCTCGCGCCGGGTGGCCGCGCGCAGTTCCTCGGCCTCGGCGCGCACCCGTTGGTGCTCGGTACGCGTCTCGTTGACGATGCCCTCCGCCGTTCGGCGAGCCTGCTTCACGATCGCCTGCGCGTCGTTGCTGGCCCGGGCCCGGATCTGGTCGGCCTCGGCCTCGGCGTCGAGCCGGGTCTGGTGGGCGTCCTGGGCGGCCAGGTCGAGGATCTCGCGCAGCCGCTCGGACAGCGCGGACGGGCTGTCCGACAGCTGGCTGCGCAGCCGGGCCAGGTCGGCCTGCGCGACGCGCAGCCGCTCGGCCACCTCGGCGTGCGCCCGCACGGCCCGCTCGTACCCGGTGCGGGTGGTGCTCAGATCGGACTCGACGCGGGCCCGGTACGTGTCGACCTGCCCGCGGTCGTAGCCTCGCCAGCTGACCCGGAACGCGAGCTCAGCGTTCGGCGGCGACGGGTGCTCCGCCAAGCGCGGCCGGGAGAACTCCTTGGTGTCCGCCGCCGTGTCGGGTGGCGCCGGCCGCGCCGCGCTGCCGGGAGCCCGCCCCCGGTTCGGCGTAGTCGGAGCCGACGAGTCGGGATCTTCGGCCGGACGAGTCATGCCACCTCCTGTGATCCGCCGAGCCAGTCGGCGGGGCTGCCTGGACGCCCAAGTATCCGCATCTCACCTGAGCCTGACGTGTCCTACCTGAGTCTGGCCCGACGACGGTGCCGACGCGAGTCTGTGGTGCCAGACTCATTCGAACAAAAAGCGGAGCGACTCTTCCGGATAGTGCTAAGGTCATAACCGGAGAGAAAATTCCGGAACTGGGAAGGCTCGCAATGCGCCGCGGCCCACGCGACGAACCCGGCCGTCGGCCAGCTGGCCGCCGTGCACAGCTACATCGTGGCGTTCTGGTGGTCGGCCGGCATCTTCGCGGTGGCCGCGCTGCTCGCCGGGCCGCTGCTGCGCCAGGCCGCTGCTGCGCCCGGGCGTGTTCGACGGTGCGGTCGCCGACCGGCCCGGTCGTAGTCTGAGCGACGCCATGACCGCCCAGGCTCACCCTCCGGCCCGCCCGCTGCGCAAGGACGCTGCGCGGAATCGGGAACTGCTGATCACCGCGGCCCGCGAGCTGTTCGCGCAGCGGGGGCTGGACGTGAGCCTGGAGGACATCGCCCAGCACGCCGGCCTGGGCGTCGGCACCGGCTACCGGCACTTCGCCAGCAAGAACGAGATCGCGTCGGCGCTGCTCGGCCAGACGCTGGACGCGGTGGTCGCCTCGGGCGAGCAGGCGCTGACCGTCGAGGACCCGTGGCGGGCGCTGGTCGGATTCTTCGAGGCGGCGGTCGCCGTCCAGGTCGGCGACCGGGGGCTGCGCGAGGTCTTCCTCGGCGTGCAGGACACCGGCCAGATCGAGTACGTGCACGGCCGCATGACGGTGATCGTCACCGAACTGGTCCGGCGAGCCCAGCGGGCCGGCGTGCTGCGCAAGGACGCGGCGGCCACCGACATCGGCATGATCATCACGATGATGAGCGCGGTCACCGAGATCACCGCCGATTTCGCTCCGGACACCTGGCGGCGCTACCTGGCCCTGTGTCTGGCCGGGCTCAAGCCGGGCGCGGCCAGACTGCCGCTGCCGGCGCTGACCGAGGAGCAGTTCCGCGACGCGATCGATCACCACAAGAAGGCCCTACGGCCCACGGCCAAGCCGGCGCCGGCCCGCGCTAAGTCGTCCCGGTGATCGGCAGCGGTCGGTCGTCGACTACCCGCTTCATGACCAGGGTGGACGTCAGCCGCTGCACGCCGGGCAGCGCGGCCAGCGTCTCGTCCTCGAGCGTCGCGTACGCGTTCAGGTCGGCGGTCACGACCCGCAGCAGGTAGTCGGGGTCGCCGAACAGCCGCTGCGCCTGAACCACGTTCGGGATCCGCGCGACGGCCGCCTCGAAGCCGAGCAGGGTGTCGCGATCCTCCTGCCGCATCGTCACGAACACGAGCGCCTCGAACGACAGACCAACCGCCTCGGGGTCGAGGCGGGCCCGGTAGCCGGTGATCACGCCGGCCCGCTCCAATTCGCGCAGCCGGCGGTGGCACGGCGACAGGCTCAGCCCCACCTTGGCCGCCAGCTCCGTGACCGTCAGCCGGCCGTCGACCTGCAGCTCGGCAAGAATCTTCCGATCGATGGCGTCCACCGCCCGGATTCTTCCACGACGGCTGGCTCGAGCGGCAGAAGTCGGGAGCACCTTCCGGCCATCTCGGCCTAGCCTGCCTTGCATGATCGCCAACCAGCTGCACGCCTGGATCGAAGACCGCGCCGACGAGATGGCCGAACTGCTGATCCGGCTGGTGGCCGTCGAGACGGAGAACCCGCCGGGCCGCAACCTGACCGCCGGCGCCGAGGTGCTTCGAGCGGCGATGGACGACCTCGGCCTCTCCCCCGAGGTGATCGACGTCGGACCGGCCGAGACGCTCGACGCGCCACGGATCGTGCGCGGCGGTGTCGGCTCGGGCGCCGGCCTCGTCTACTTCCACGGCCACTTCGACGTGGTGCCGGCCCAGGACCCCAGCCAGTTCACCGCACGCCGGGCCGACGGCCGGATCGTCGGTCGGGGCACGGCCGACATGAAGGGCGGAATCGTCAGCCTGCTCTACGGCGCGGCGGCAGCGCGCGAGTTCGGGCTGCTCGACGGCGGGCGCATCGTCGTGCACCTGGTCTGCGACGAGGAGACCGGCAGCAGCGTCGGGTCCGGCTACCTGCGCGAGCACGGTCTCATCGACCCGGCCGCCCGCGCGATGCTGACCGCCGAGCAGAGCGGCGAGACGATCTGGCCGGCCGCCCGCGGGGCGCTGTCGCTGCGGGTGGACGTGCACGGCCGGGCGGCACACGTCGGCCAGGCGTTCAAGGGCGTCAACTCGTTCCTGCACATGCTCGAGGTGGTCGCGCCACTCGGCGAGTACGCGCGCGAGCTGAGCGAACGCAGGACCCGCTACCCGGTGTGCGACGGCGAGGCGCCCGGCTCGATGGTGGTCGTCGGCGGCTTGTCCGGCGGCGGCTCCAACTTCAACGTCGTGCCGGCCCGCAGCTACTTCACCCTCGACGCGAGGTTCAACCCCGAAGAGGACATCGACGCCGAGCTGGCTCGCATCACCGCCATCGTCAACACCGCAGCCAAGCAGGCCGACGCCGACGTGTCGATCGAGGTCAGCCAGCTCGCCCCGCCGGCCGACACCCCGATGGACGGCCCGGCGGCGATGCTGCTCGGGCAGTGCGTCGCCGAGGTGACCGGGCGGCCGGCCCGCTACGAGCTGTGCGCCGGCTGCCTGGACACCCGCTGGTACGCCCAGCTCGGCATCCCCGCATTCGGCCTGGGGCCGGGCACCTTCGACGTGTCGCACGGCCCCGCCGAGTACGTCGAGGAGGCCGCGCTGCACCGGGTCGCCGCGATCTACGCGCTGTTCGCCGGGCAGCTGCTGGGCTGACCCGGGCGGCTTGCCCCGGTTTTCCGGAAAGACACGCCGTGATCGGGCTTGTGACTATTGCGTTACCGATCCCCCACGTTACGGTGATGCGTGGCCGACAGTCAGGAGTTATGGGCGGCGCGAATTGTGGCCGCTCTGCGCGCTTCGGACGAGGCCCTCGACGACGCCGAGCTCACCGCCCGGTTGGGGGCCCGCCGCCGCCAGACGATCACGTCGGCCTGCCGGCGCCTGGAATCCGTGGACCTGCTGCGCCGCATCCCAGGTCCGGACGGCACGGTGCTCAACGTACTCACCGGCCGGCATCCGTCCGAGGTCGGCCCGCTCGACTCGCGTCGGATCGGCGTGGCGGATCTGGTCAGCGAGGACACCGTGAAGACCGCGGTCAAGTCCTACCTGGAGGCCCAGGGGTGGAGCGTTCGAGTCGCGTGGGGCCACGCCCGGGGCGTCGACATCGACGCGAACCGGGCCGCCGAGCGACTGATGCTCGAGGCCAAGGGCGGCGCGCCCAATCCACCGCAGCAGGTCAGCAACTTCTTCGGTGCGGTGGGCGAACTCGTCCAGCGACTGCGCGAGCCGCACACGCGCTACGGCCTGGCTCTGCCGGACAACCAGCAGTACCGCCGGCTCGTCGGCCGACTCCCCCGGCTGGCCCGCGAGCGCGTTGTGCAGGTCGTCTATCTCGTCGACCCGACCACCGCGTCCGACGTCGTGGTGCTCGACTAGGCGCAATCTGAGACGGTCGGCGCGCGCCGAGACTGAGAGCCTGATGAGATCCGGCGGCGGCCCGGCATACCGTCCGCCACCCTGCGGTTGAAGCCGGCAACTGTCCCACGTGCGAGAGGAACGATGACCATGACTGC
>DATBER010000074.1:0-40637 GCA_036558905.1 Jatrophihabitantaceae bacterium
TGCGCCAAGCTGGCGGAGGCCGAGGTGATGGTGGCCGGCGGCATCACTGACGTCCTGGTGGCCAACCAGCTGGGGTCGGCGGCCAAGTGGCAGCGGGCGGCCACCCTGCAGCGCCAGGCCTCGGTGACCGTCTGCGTCGACGACCCGCAGCACGTCCACTGGGCCTCGGCCGCGGCCACCCAGGCCGGAGTGACGATCCCGCTGCTGATCGAGGTCGACGTCGGCATGCACCGCACCGGCGTCACGTCGCACGAGGCGGCGCTGGCCTTGGCCGCACTGATCACGGTGCACGACGGGGTACGGCTGGCCGGCCTCATGGGCTACGAGGGCCACCTGCTGCGCGTCTGGCCGCAGGAGGAGAAGACGCGCCAGCTCACCGAGGCGATGTCCATACTCACCGGTACGGCCTACCGGCTGCGCGAGGTCGGCTACCCGGTCGACATCGTCAGCTCGGGCGGCACCGGCAGCTTCGAGACCACGGCCGGCCTGCCCGGCCTGACCGAGAGCCAGGCCGGTGGCGGCTGCCTCATGGACCGCTTCTACGCCGAGGACTGCCACGTCGAGCTCGACCACGCGCTGACCGTGCTGACCACGGTGGTCAGCCGGCAAGCCGAGGGCCGGGCCATCGTCGACGCGGGGTTCAAGGCCCTGGGCTCGTTGCCCGGATTCCAGCCGCCGTGGGTGATCGACCCGAAGACGCTGCACACCGTAGGCCTGTCGGCCGAGCACGGCATCCTGGCCGACGACGCCGGCACCACCCAGGTCGGCGACCGGGTCCACTTCGTGCCGGCCTACAGCGACGCGATGCTGTTCCTGCACGATCACGTCGTCGGTCACCGCGACGGCCGGGTGACCGAGATCGTCGCGATGCCGGGACGCGGCCGGCTGGTCTGATCAGAGGTAACGCGGTTCGCTGAACACCCGGCGCACCATCGGCTCGAAGAACTCGATGGGCAGCGACTCGTAGGCCGGGTCGAAGCTCTCCTGGTCGTACTTCTCGCAGAACTGCACGCACGCGTCGAACCATTCGCTGTCGCGGAACGCGTCGCGCGAGTTCGGGTCGGCGCCGACGTGCTGGCCGTAGTAGTACAGCTGAAACGCGCCGTGGTGGCGGGCGATCCACTCGACCTCGGGCCGCACGAACGGCCGCAGCACCGCGCCCACCATCTCGCTGTGCGTGTAGGGCGCCAGGCCGTCGCCGATGTCATGCACCAGCGCCATCACCGTGTACTCGTCGTCCTGACCGTCGCGATGGGCCCGGGTCGCGGTCTGCACCGAGTGCTCGAACCGGGTGACCTGGTAGCCGTCGCCCGGTTCGCGCAGTGCGTCGACGGCGGCCAGGATCCGGTCGGGCAGCCTGGCCAGGAACGCCGCGCCGCGCTCGCGCAGCAGGTCGTAGTCGGCCTGGGTGCCGTCGCTCATGCGGGTGAACGAGACGGTGGTCATGAGGCCCTCCGATCGGCCCGGGCGCTCAGCGCGCCGGTAAGGGTGGCGACGTGCATGGCGTACTCGAGCGTGATCTCGACGACGTCGCCGAGGCTCTGCTCGACCCAGGGGTGCCAGAACCCGTCCGGCTCCTGCGACTCGATGTACCAGTGCGCGAACCGCGCCAGCCAGTCGCGGTACTGCTGCTCCCCCGTGATCTGGTACAGCAGCGCGGCGCCCCAGCTGCTCTTGCAGGCCGACGGGTAGCCGAACTGCGCGTCGGTGGCCGCCATCGAGAACGCCTGGTAGCGCCGAGCCAGGTCGAGGTACTCCGGCTTGGGCTCGGCCAGGTACAGCCGGCCCAGAAAGGCGGCCGCGATGCCGCCGATCGTCCAGCGCTGCATCCGGTCGGCCTGGTTGTCGACGACGAACCGCTGCTGGAACTCGGGATCGCTCCCCACGATGGGAGCCTGGCGCGACCGCGACCAGAAGCAGAAGAACCGGTCGGGCAGGTCCGGCTGGGCGTCGTAGATCCTGCGCAGGAAGTCGGCCACCCGACGGGCCGCGGCGAGGTGGCCGGTGATGAGGCCGGCGAACCCCGGCCCACAGGCGTACGGGATGTCCATCTCGTCGCTCATCCCGCCGTCGGGCGTCTTGTCGTTGGCGAACCCGCCCGACACGGAGTCCTGCCACCGCAGCAGGGCCGGCATCAGACCGAGTGACAGGTCGTACTGCTGCAGCATCTGCGCGCCGACGATCAGGGTCGCGTTGCAGTACGCGAACCCGTGACTGGCCTTGCGCAGCGGGGCGTCCAGGTCGTGGTCGGCGGTGAGCAGGTTGCGCCGGATCCACCCGCAGACGGCCTGCCCGGCGTCGCTCTCGCCGAGGAGGGTGAACGCCCACGGCGCGCGGTAGTACTTGAAGCCGTCGTCCGGATCGCCGAGCGAACCGTCGGCATTCAGGTGAGCCAGCAGCCAGCGGCGGGCGCCGTCGCGGCAGGCACGTAGCTCGTCGGTCAATTCGTCGACGGCGACGGTGGCGGGCGGTGCGGCCATCACGGCGGTCATCGGGCCGGCTCCGCGGACAGCTGCGCCACGGCCTCGTCCACCATGTCGAACACGCTGCGCTGCGGCCGGTAGCCGAGCATCGCCTGGGCCTTGGCGCTGGTGACCCGCCACGGTGCACGCACGCCGGCGTTGCGGATCTCGGCCACCTCGACGCCCAGCCGGCGGCCGATGTGCTCGACCAGCTCGCGATCCGCGTGCGGCGCGGCGGGGCCGATGTTGAACGCCTCGCCCACCGCGCCCTCGGGCTCGATCATGGCCCGCATTCCCGCGGCGGCGTCACGGGCGTCGCCGTACGTCGAGTAGCTGGCGGCACCGTCCGGGCCGACCAGCGCGTACATCTTCGTGTCGGTGCCGTCGTCGGCGGCGTGCAGATCGTCGAGCAGGGCCTGCTCGTCGGCGCTCGGCGCGGGCCGCGCCTCGTACCAGTCGATGGCCGCTCGAACGAACCAGCGCCGGGCGAACACGCTGCGCGGGCTGATCAGCTCGGCCGGGCTGGCCGTCGCGGTCGGGCGCATGACCGTGAACGGAATGCCGTAGGTGCGCCAGAACGACCGGCACAGCAGCTCGGCGCCGACCTTGGTCGCCCCGTAGACCGTGCCGGGCTGAACCGGCGACGTCTCGTCGATCAGCTCGGGCGGCGGGTCGTCGCCGGCGCTCAGGTAGACGGCGTCGCTGCTGGTGTAGACGAGCCGGCGCAGGCCGGGGGCCTGGCGCCGGATCGCCTGCAGGAGGTTGAACGTGCCGCCGACGTTGACGTCGACGAACCGCTCGTCGGCGACGTCGTGGGTGGTGAGCGCGGCGGCCAAGTGGCAGACCACGTCGACGCCCGCCACCGCCGGCTCGACGCTGGCCGGGTCCTCCAGGTCACCGAAGACGACCTCGGCGCCGTCGGCGGCCAGCTCGCTCAACCGGCCGCGCTCGGCCGGTAGCCCGAAGGCCCGGACGTCGTGCCTCTCGGCGAGCAGCAGCCCGCTCAGCTGGAAGCCGATGCGCCCCCCGGCGCCGGTCACGAGCACTCGCATGAGCAGCATCCTCGACGGTCGGCGGTCGTGCATACGTAATCTTCGAGAGCTGATCCTAAGGGTGCACGACGCCGGACGCCAGACGCGGTCGGCCCGGAGGCGGTCAGGGCCCGTGCACCCGGTTGGGTAGGGCATCATCCGGGTGGTCGGTCCAGCCCGGCACGCTGACGGCCGTCGCGACCCCGATCCACCGGGGTCGCAGCCGGCGGCTCCGGCTGGTCGAGATCCGCGACGATCCGGGGCGACCGGTAGCCCGCGGGCAAGTACGTTTGCAAAATCTCACAGCGGCTGAGGATCCACAGTGAAGTGACAATTCCGTCAAGTAGTGTCGGCGGCACCGCTGAATATCGAGAGGGGCCCCGATGACGGATACAACCGTCGAGATGCCCGATTCCGTAGCTTTGCGCCATGAGGGTGGCGAGGACCTAGCTCTGCGAATCGTCCCGGCCGCTGAGGGCGCGCCGGGCGCCGACATCTCCAAGCTGCTGTCCCAGGCCAAGCTGGTCACCTACGACCCGGGCTTCGCCAATACCGCCGCCTGCTCGTCGGCGATCACCTACATCGACGGGGACGCCGGCATCCTGCGCTATCGCGGGTATCCCATCGAGAACCTGGCCGAGAACGCCAGCTTTATCGAGGTCGCCTACCTGCTCATCCACGGCGAGCTGCCGAACGCCGACCAGCTGGCGACATTCACCGAGCAGATCCGCCGCCACACCCTGCTGCACGAGGAGCTCAAAGGGCTCTTCGACGCGTTCCCCCGCGACGCGCACCCGATGCCGGTGCTGTCCTCGGCCGTGTCGGCGCTGTCGACGTTCTACCAGGACGCGCTCAATCCGAACGTCGAGGCCGACGCCGAGCTCTCGACGGTTCGGCTGCTGGCCAAGCTGCCGACGATCGCCGCATACGCCTACAAGAAGTCGGTGGGCCAGCCCTACCTCTACCCGGACAACTCGCTCGGCCTGGTCGAGAACTTCCTGCGCATGACGTTCGGGTTCCCGGCCGAGCCGTACGAGCTCGACCCGGTGATGGTGCGCGCGCTCGACCAGCTGTTCATCCTGCACGCCGACCACGAGCAGAACTGTTCGACCTCGACGGTGCGGCTGGTCGGCTCGTCCAAGGCCAACCTGTTCGCCTCGGTGTCGGCGGGCATCCACGCCTTGTCCGGCCCGCTGCACGGTGGCGCCAACCAGGAGGTCCTCGAGATGCTCGAGGCCATCCGTGACCAGGGTGGCGACGTCTCGTCGTTCGTGCAGAAGGTCAAGAACCGCGAGGCCGGCGTCCGGCTGATGGGCTTCGGGCACCGCGTCTACAAGAACTACGACCCACGCGCGGCGATCATCAAGAAGACGGCCGACCAGGTGCTGTCGGCGCTGGGCAAGCGGGACCAGCTGCTCGACATCGCGGTCGAGCTCGAGGGCGTCGCCCTGTCCGACGAGTACTTCATCTCGCGCAAGCTCTACCCGAACGTGGACTTCTACACCGGGCTGCTGTACCGGGCGATGGGCTTCCCGTCGAAGATGTTCACGGTCCTGTTCGCGATCGGCCGGCTGCCCGGCTGGATCGCCCAGTGGTACGAGATGGCCAACGACCCGGAGACCAAGATCGGCCGTCCGCGCCAGGTGTACACCGGCCCGACGCAGCGTCCGTTCGTGCCGCTGGAGAAGCGTTAGGCGCCCTGGTCGTTAACCCACAGGCCGAGCAGGCCGCGGAAGTGGGCCACGAAGCGGTCCTGCTCGTGCTCGGGGTAGGTCGCCCGGACGGTGTCCAGCAGTAGCTGCTCGAACGCGGGCCCGGCGATCCAGTCGTGCACCTGCTCGTCCACCTTGGACAGGTAGGTGTCACAGAACGCCTGGTACTTCTCGACGTCGAAGTACCGGTCGGCCAGCTCGCGGTACGCGGCCAGCTTCTGCTCGTAGCTCAGCTCGGCCCGGTCGCCTACCTCGAAGTAGGCGCGGGTGTTCAGGTCGATGCGGGGTCGCCGCCCGGTCACCAGGCAGAACACCGTCCACTTCACCAGCGCGCGCATCGCCCACGGGAAGTAGTAGTGCAGCGACGTGACGGCGACGTCCGGGCAGGCGTTGGCGTAGTCGATCGGGTAGACCTGCCCGTCCTTGATCAGCACCTCGCAGGAGTTGAACTCCCAGCGGAAGAAGGCGTTGATCGTCCGCGAGATCGTCACGACCTCGGCGCCGGTGCCGGCATCGAGGAAGTCGTGCTGCACCCGGTACCGGTCGTGCATCGGGGCGTCCGGATCGAAGCGCATGACCAGCGTCTCGGCCCCGATGCTCAGCGCGCGGGCGAACACGTCGAAGCCGTCGACGGCCGCCTGCAGGTGCATCAGCATCTCGCCGGACGCATCGTATGCGGCGTGCAACTCGGCGGCGTCGCGGATCCGGGAAACGCCCCGCCACGCCCCGCCGTCGTAGGGCTTCATGTAGAGGGGGTAGCCCACCTGGGCCGCCACGGCGTCGAGCTCGAACGGCTTGTTGTACCGCTCGGCCGTGTAGGCGTACTTGGCGTGGTCGATCGGGTTCTTGTACGGCACCAGCACCGTCTCGGGCACCTTGAGCCCGAGCCGCATCATCGCGCAGTAGGCGGCGTGCTTCTCCATCGCCTGGAACGTGAAGGGCGAGTTCAGCAGGTACACGTCGTCCATAAGGGCGACCTTCTTCAGCCACTCGCGCGGGTGGTAGTACCAGTACGCCAGCCGGTCGATGACCAGCTCGGCCCGGGGCTTGGCCCGCAGCGAGAACGGCTCGATGGACAGCCGCTCGGTGCCGAAGCGGTGGGTCACGCCGTCGGCGTCGACCACCGGGGACACCTGCCGCAGCAGCGCCTCGTACGCGCGCGGCCAGTCGTCCTCGGTTCCGAGCAGCAGTCCGACCAGGTGCTCGACTTCCCGCGTACCGGCCATGCGCGGACGTTATCGCGTATCGCGGGCTAGCAGAACCGCGGCAGGTGGTGGGCGATCTGGCGTCGCCACCACGGCCAGTCGTGGGCGACGTCGAAGCCCCACAGGTCCAGGTCGCAGCGGATGCCCTTCGCCCGCAGCAGCCCGGCCAGTTGCCTGCTGGACGGCAGCGCGCCGGTCGGGTGGGTCTCCCAATCGCCCTGCCCGACGACCAGCTGGATCGACACGCGCCCGCGCAGCCAGTTCAGGTGATCGCCGTCCAGGTTGGGCACGTAGTCGATCGGGTTGTTGAAGTACGTCGCGGCGCCACGCTCGCCCCAGCCCTGCCACGCGGCGGCGTCGTAGTTGCCGGACAGGCCCAGCGCCAGCGGGAACAGGTCGGCCCGCTTGAGGGCGAAGTTCACCGCGTGATAGGCGCCCAGGCTGCACCCGGTGGTGAGGATGTCCAGCGGGCCGCCGCAGTCGGCGTACACGGCCGGCACGACCTCGTCCACGATCCACGCCTCGTACTGCCCGTGCCGCCGGGCCCGCTCCTCCAGCGGCAGGTCGCCCCGTGACCAGCTGCCGGCGTCGAACGAGTCGACGCAGTACAGCTTGGCCCGCCCGGTGTCGATCAGGTCGGCCACCGCGCCGACCATGCCGTTGTTCTCGTAGTCGACGGCCCGCCCCTGCTCGGACGGGAACACCAGCACCGGCCGGCCCCAAGTCCCGTACGCGATGACGGTGCCGCCCCCGATCTGCGCCTCGTCGCGTCTCACGCCGGCCGTGCCCAGGTGCGAGCGAGCAGCTCGACCAGGTTGGGGTCGAGCGCGTCGCGCCAGCCGGTGTAGGTGTGCGCGTCGGGCACCTCGCGGAACGTGACGCGGTGGCCGAGCCGGGTGAGCGTGTCGCGCATCAGCCGGTTGTTGGCCAGGTTCTCCTCGCCCAGCCCGCACGTCATCCCGATGCGCAGCGGCGTCGCGGCCGACGACATCGCCTGCAGCGCAGCGACGAACTCGGTCACCGCACCGAACCCGGAGAAGGACTTCTCCTGGGCGTCGGTGTCCGGGCGGAAGAAGCTGCCCGACTGCAGGAACAGCGCGCCGGCCGTCCCGGGCCGGGTCACTGCCGCGTGCACGGCGGCCAGGGCGCCCAGGCTGGCACCGGCGACCACCACCTCCCCGCCGACCGCCACCGCGTTGCGAATGGCCGGCAGGGCGAGCCCGTGCAGGGCGCGCGCGTAGGCCGGCGACGCGGCGTACCACCGATCCCGGTCGCCCGGGCCGAGCAGGGCCACTCGGTGCGCAGGCAACCGGCCGGCGGCGATCATGGCCGCGCTGAACCGGGTGAACGAGGCCAGCCGGTCGAATTCCGGCCCGTCGTGCAACACCAGCACCGGCAAGGTGACGCCGCTCGGGCAGTCGGCCGGCGACCAGACGGTGACGGGCATCGGCCGGCGTAGGTCCAGGGCGCGCACCACGAAGGCGGTGGTGTGCCCCGGTTCGGCCCCGGCCTCCAGCCAGGCCGGCGGCGCGTACCCCGGGAACTCGATGACCGAATGGTCGCCGAACGCCGTGGTTGCCCGGCGCGGATTGTCCGGGTCGCAAACCATCGCCGACGAACCGTCGGTGTAGTGCAGCACATACAGGTACTCCAGCCGCTGGACCGGCGGCCGGTCGATGCGCACCTCCCAGGCGCCGTCCAGGTGCCGCATGGGTTCCGGGTCGACGTCGTGCTCGAGGTCGAGCCACAGCTGCACCTCGTCGACCGCCGGCCCCGGATCGGTCAGCCGGAACCGCACCGCATCGGTGCTGATCTCGGTCGCCATGCCGCGCAACCTACCCGTATTCGCGACCGCGTTGTGACCCTCTTGGGGTAAGGATGGAGGCGGCGAACAGAACCCGGAGGGACGGCGACGATGGCGTATTACCGGCAGCGTGGCAGCGTGCCGCCCAAGCGACACACCCAGCACCGGACCCCTGAAGGCGGCCTCTACTACGAGGAGCTGATGGGCGAGGAGGGGTTCTCGTCGGACTCGTCGCTGTTGTACCACCGGGACATGCCGTCGGCGATCGTCGACGCCCGCACCTGGCGGTTGCCCGATCAGGCAACGATTCCGAACGCGCCGTTGCTGCCCCGCCACCTGCGGCTGCACGAGCTGTTCAAGGATGCCGACGTCGAGACCACCGATGCGGTAACCGGGCGCCGGCTGGTGCTGGGCAACGCCGACGTGCGGCTGTCCTACGTGGTGGCCCGGCACGCGTCACCGCTGTACCGCAACGCCATCGGCGACGAGTGCGTGTACGTCGAGTCCGGGTCGGCGCGGGTCGAGACGGTGTTCGGCGACCTGGACGCGCACCAGGGCGACTACATCCTGATGCCGCGGGCCACCACGCACCGCTGGGTACCCGCCGGCGCAGAGCCGCTGCGCGCGTATTGCATCGAGGCCAACAGCCACATCACGCCGGTCAAGCGGTACCTGTCCAAGTACGGCCAGTTCCTGGAGCACTCCCCCTATTGCGAGCGCGACCTGCGCGGACCGGGCGAGCCGCAGCAGGCCGAGGGCACCGACGTCGACGTCTACATCAAGCACCGCGGCGCCGGCGCCGGCAGCTCGGGCGGCATCACCGGCACGATCTACACCTACCCGAACCATCCCTTCGACGTCGTCGGCTGGGACGGCTGCCTATACCCCTATGCGTTCAACGTCTCCGACTTCGAGCCGATCACCGGGCGGGTGCACCAGCCACCGCCGGCCCACCAGGTGTTCGAGGGCATCAACTTCGTCGTATGCAACTTCGTCCCCCGCAAGGTCGACTACCACCCGCTGTCCATCCCGGTGCCGTACTACCACTCCAACGTCGACAGCGACGAGGTCATGTTCTACTGCGGTGGCAACTACGAGGCCCGCAAGGGATCGGGCATCGGCCAGGGGTCGATCAGCCTGCACCCGGGCGGGCACGCGCACGGCCCGCAGCCCGGCGCCTACGAGCGCTCGATCGGGGTCGACTTCTTCGACGAGCTGGCCGTCATGGTCGACACGTTCCGCCCGCTCGAGCTCGGTGAGGGCGGGCAGGCCGTCGACGACGGGGCGTACGCCTGGACCTGGAGCGGCCGAGGGCCGAGCGAGCCGGCATGATCGCCGGCCACCTGGCCGACCTGTTCACCGGCCTGTTCGACGACGCCTCGATGTTCCCCCCGCAGGACGAGGCGCCGCGGCCCGCCGTCGCCGATCACCTCGTCCACCGGGTGGCGTGGTACGCCGATCTGGTCGGGCCGTTCGTGTGCGCGGCCGGGCGGCTGGCCGCGATCGACAAGGCCGCCGCCGAGCACGGCATCGACCAGCTGGACATCGCCCTCGTGGTGCCGTCCGGGGTCGAGTCGTTGGGCCACGCGCTGGAGAGGACGCGCCGCTGCCCCCGGGTGCGGCTGGTCGCCGTCGAGTTACCGCTCGGGCTGTACCCGCTGGTCGACGTTGTCAGTCACCTGGTGCCGCTGGTGTCCGACGAGTGCCGCGTGTACCTCGAGATACCGGTGCGCGAGGTCACCGAGGACCACGTGCACGCGCTCGCGCCGACGGGCGTGCGGCTCAAGCTGCGCACCGGAGGCACCGCGATCGAGTCGTTCAGCAGCGAGGAACGCCTGGCCAAGCCGATCATCATGTGCGCGGCCGAGCGGCTCGCCTTCAAGTGCACAGCCGGGCTGCACAACGCGATCCGCCATCGCGATCCCGACACCCTGTTCGAGCACCACGGCTTCCTGAACGTCGCGCTCGCGGCGCGCATCGCGGCCAGCACCGGCAGCCACGCGGCCACCCGCAACGTGCTGGCCGAGCACGACCCGAGCGCGATCGCCGCGCAGGTCGGCCAGCTCACCGCCACCGACGTGCGGGCCATCCGCGCCCTGTTCAACTCGTTCGGCACGTGCAGCATCGAGGAGCCCGTCCACGACCTGCTGCAGCTGGGCCTGGTGAGCGTGCAGTGACGGCCGCGGATCCCACCCCGGACGATCAGTTCGGGGCAGCGAACCTGCCCTACGGTTCGGCGATCTGGCCGGACGGCACCCGCCACGTCGTGGTGCGCATCGGCTCGTCGGCCGTGTCGCTTACCGCCGCCGCACCGGCCGAGTTCGCCGAGCTGTTCGCCGCCGGCACCCTCGACGCGCTGCTGGCGGCCGGGCGGCCGACCTGGACCCGCGTCCGCGCGATCCTGCCGTCTCTGATCGAGACCGCCGACCGGGTGCCGCTGGCCGGCCTGCCGATGACGCTGCCGTTCACGGTCGGCGACTACGTCGACTTCTACGCGTCCGAGCACCACGCCAGCAACGTCGGACGGCTGTTCCGCCCCGACGAAGAGCCGCTGAAGCCGAACTGGAAGCACCTGCCGGTGGGCTACCACGGCCGGGCGGGCACCGTGGTGGTCAGCGGCACACCGGTCCGCCGGCCCAACGGCCAGACCCGCGGGGCCGACGGCACGATCGGCTTCGGGCCCTCACGCCGGCTGGACATCGAAGCCGAGCTGGGGTTCGTCGTGGGCACCGGGTCGGCGCTCGGCCAACCGGTGCCACTCGCCGACTTCGCCGATCACGTCTTCGGCGTCTGCCTGGTCAACGACTGGTCGGCCCGCGACATCCAGGCCTGGGAGTACGTGCCGCTCGGCCCGTTCCTGGGCAAGTCGTTCGCCACCTCGGTGTCGGCCTGGATCACGCCGCTGGACGCCCTGACCGCCGCCCGCGTCCCCGCGCCGGCCCGCGACGTGCCGCTGCTGCCCTACCTCGACGACCGAGCCCATCCGTGGGGGCTGGACGTGGCCGTCGAGGTTCGGCTCAACGGCGAGCTCATCTCGCAGCCGCCGTTCGCATCCATGTACTGGACCGGCGCGCAGATGCTGGCCCACATGACCGTCAACGGGGCCAGCCTGCGGCCCGGCGACCTCTTCGCGTCGGGGACGATCAGCGGCCCGGCGCCCGAGCAGCGCGGCTCGCTGCTGGAGCTGTCGTGGGGCGGCGCCGAGCCGATCACCCTCGACAACGACGACACGCGCACCTTCCTGCAGGACGGCGACGAGATCGTGCTGACCGCGTCGGCGCCCGGCCCGGACGGTGCGCGCCTCGGGTTGGGTGAGGTGCGCGGGCGCATCACGCCCGCGCACCCCTGATCGGCCTTATGGCAGGTAGTACATCGGGTTCGGGATCTTGAACGTCTTGTCGGCGTGGCCGCCCTCGAGGTCGCTGAACTGGTCCCCGAAGTTGGCGACGATGTGGTAGCCGAGCGACTCGATGTGCGCCCGGGTGCTGGACTTGTACTGGATGGTCGTGCAGGTCGGCGCGCAGAACGACAGCCACGGCACCGTCTGGTCCTTCAGGTACAGGTGCGCGGTGTCGGCCGGGGCCTGGTAGCCGACCTTGGCCAGGTTGCCCTCGGTGCCGGCCCGCTGGGCCTCGGGGCGTCCGGTCAGGAAGAACACGGTGTAGCCGTGGCTGTTGGCCCAGTTCACCAGGCCCGGCATGCCGAACACGGCCGGGAAGCGCTCGTCGTTGACGTACTCGGCGTTCGTGGTCGGGTTGTAGGCGAAGCCGGAGAAGATCTCGTAGTTGTAGGTGTTCAGCGTCGTGTCGTCGACGTCGAACACGAGGGCGGGGTGGGCCTGCTTGACATGCTGGTGGGCCAGGTACTGCTGCGCCTGGCCGGCGATGCCCTCGACCTCCTTGGCGTAGTTGCCCGTGGGCGAGGGAAGGTGGTCGGTGCCCACGACCGTGTCGCCGTAGTACGCCTTGATCTGGTTCTCGACCAGGGTGATGTTCGGGATCGAGTCGCCGTGCTTGGGGGTCGACTGCGAGATCGCCACACCGCCGGACACCAGCCCGGCGATCACCGCCACCACCGCTGCGATCATGGCGAACGGTCGGCGCCACGCCCGCCGGCTGGCCGGAGTCGCAGGCTGATCGGGTAACTGGTCAGGCGATTTGTCAGGCATGGGCACCTTCTCCGTTCGTGGTCGGGGTTGCCGGCAGCTGCACCACGGCGCGCCCCGGCGGGTCAGCGCCCGACTGTCGCAGCCCGGTCCGGCCCGGGCAACGGCGTGCGTTAGCTCATCCGGCTCGTCCACGCTGTCGATATCTGACAGGGATTTCCCGGAACACGAAGGAAGAGGCGGCGGCACGGGAGGGATGTGCCGCACGCCTCTTCGACGGACAACTGTATTGCATGGACCTGGGTGGCGCGCAAGCTGTGGCACTCCGCGCGGCGGCCGGCCGGCTCGTAGGTTTCCCAGGTTTGTCAGACCCGTATTCAGACCGGGACGAC
Organism: Jatrophihabitantaceae bacterium; assembly: GCA_036558905.1. Taxonomy (GTDB): domain Bacteria; phylum Actinomycetota; class Actinomycetes; order Mycobacteriales; family Jatrophihabitantaceae; genus DASXRA01. Next base: position 12,712 of record DATBER010000074.1, read on the forward strand.
CGCCCCCGTCATGCCTATATGACCGGTAGGCTTTACGGCACGGATCGGTTGTTCGGGTTCCCGAATCCGGTCAATGAACTGGCCGCCCGCGCGGTCGCCGCCGGCGTGCTCAGCCTGGCGCTGCTGAGCCTGTTGCTCAGCTCCACCCTGGGGTTGGGCTGGCTCTGGCTGACGGTGCCGCAGGCCTACGGGTTCCTCGCCCGCGTGCTGACCGGGCCCACGTTGAGCCCGCTCGGCCAGCTGGCCACCCGGCTCGTCGCACCGCGGCTCGGTCGGCCCCGGCCGGTTCCTGGTCCGCCCAAGCGCTTCGCCCAGGCTCTCGGCGCGACGATCTCGCTGGCCGCGGTGGTCGCGCACTTCGGCTTCGAGGCCGACTGGGTGGCCGGCGAAGATCGCACAGCCGATGCAGAAGGCGAACACCGATTCGAGTGTGGCCGCAATCACGATCAGCGCGAGCAGGCCTGATGCGCGTGGGACTCATCCCGGCCAGCGCGTGCGCGGCCTGTGCCGACGACGCTGCGCCGGCCCACAGCCGCCTGACCAGGGACGCCGGGCACACTGTCCCGGTGACCGACCGATCCGACACGGCATCGGGTTTGCCCGAAACCGCGCAGCGTCCCACCGAGCCCGAGCGGTCGCCGCACTACGGCCTGGAAGTGCTCGCGGTGCTCGGCGTCTCGCTGGGCATGTCAGCCGTCTACGCGCTGCTCTACTACCTGCGGGCCGAGGTCACCGTGAAGGGCGGCATCGCCGCGACGACCGCCACCGTGGTGTCCGGGCCGGCTACCCGCTACCCGTGGCTGGACCTGGCTGACGACCTGGCCGACGTGCTGAACGGTCTGATGCCGGCCTTCCTGGCCCTGGTGCTGCTGTACCGGGCGCCGGGCGGGCCGGGATTCGGCATCGGGCTGGACCGGCTGCACTTACGCCGCGATGCCCTGCAGGGAGCGGGATTCGCCGCCTTGATCGGCATTCCCGGACTGGGCCTGGTGTGGGCCGCGCACGAGCTCGGCATCAACGCCAGCATCGCCGTCGTCAACCTGCCCGACACGTGGTACCGCGTACCGTTGCTGATCCTGGAGGCCGCCCAGAACGGCATCCTCGAAGAGATCGTGGTCGTCGGCTATCTGCTGACCCGGCTGCGCCAGCTCGGCTGGTCGAACAACCGGGCACTCGGGGCCAGTGCCGTATTGCGGGGTACGTACCACCTTTACCAAGGCTGGGGCGGGTTCGCGGGCAACCTGGTGATGGGGCTGATCTTCGGCTGGTGGTTCCAGCGCACCCGCCGCGTGCTGCCACTGGCCATCGCGCACTCGATCATCGACGCGGTGAGCTTCGTCGGCTACGTGTACCTGCACAACCATATCGACTGGATCTGACCGCAGTTGCGGATCTGAGACAGTCATAGCTCCGCAGCTGCGGCTACGATGCGGCGGTGCCTTCATACAAGCTGCGGGAGGCCGCGCAGTTCCTCGGGGTCAGCGACGACACCGTGCGCCGATGGGTGGACGCGGGCCGGCTCGCCACCACCCGCGACCCCAGCGGCCGGCACATCGTCGACGGCGCCGAGCTGGCCCGGCTGGCCGAGGATCTGGCCGCCGCCGCCCCGCGACCGGACGTCCAGCCCGTGGTGCTCGAGTCCGCGCGCAACCGGTTCACCGGCCTGGTGACCCGGGTTGTACGCGACTCGGTAATGGCCCAGGTCGAGATCCAGGCCGGCCCGCATCGCCTGGTGTCGCTGATGAGCCGAGAGGCGGCCGACGAGCTGGAGCTCGAGCCCGGCGTCACCGCCATCGCCGCCGTCAAGTCCACGAACGTCGTCGTCGAGATACCCAAGAGGTGACCTATGCGTGTCCGCCTACCCGTACTGCTGATCGCTGTCCCACTGGCCGCATCGCTCGCCGCGTGCGGCTCGTCGAGCAAGGGCCCGGATGACACCGGAGCCCAGTCCTCGGCGCCGGCCGGCGGTGGCGGTTCGGGCAGCCCGGCCGGCCCGCGCGGATCGATCACCGTGTTCGCGGCCGCGTCGCTGACCGAGACGTTCACGACGCTCGGCCACCAGTTCGAGTCGGCGCATCCGGGCACGAAGGTGACGTTCAACTTCGGGGCCAGCTCCACCCTGGCCAACCAGATCAACCAGGGCGCGCCGGCCGACGTGTTCGCCTCGGCGGCACCCAAGAACATGGACCAGGTCGTCACGCCGGGCAATGCCGAGACGCCCGTGACGTTCGCCGTCAACAAGACCGAGATCGCGATCCCGCCGAGCAACCCGGGCCACGTCACGCAGCTGTCCGATCTGGCCAAGTCGGGTGTCAAGGTCGCGCTGTGCCAGGAGCAGGTGCCGTGCGGCGTGGTCGCCGCGCAGGTGTTCACCAACGCGCACATCACGGTCAAGCCGGTCACCCGCGAGGCCGACGTCAAGTCCACGCTGGCCAAGGTGGAGGTCGGCGAGGTCGACGCCGGCGTCGTGTACGTCACCGACGTCAAGGCGGCCGGCACCAAGGTCAAGGGCATCACGATCGCGGACAACGTGAACGCCAGCACCGACTACCCGATCGCGACGCTCACCCACGCCAAGAACGCGGCCGTGGCCCAGGCGTTCGTCACCTACGTCGACTCGAGCGCGGGCAAAGCGGTGCTCACGGCGGCCGGTTTCGGCAGCCCGTCCTGACGTGACCCGGGCCACCCGGTCACCTCGCCGGCGGGACCGGGCCGGCGTACCGCTCGCGCTCGTCCCGCCGGCGCTGATCGGCGCGGCGTTCTTGCTGCTGCCGACCGTCGCGCTGCTCATCCGCATGCCGTGGAGCGGGCTGCGCGAGCTGTACTCCGACTCGAACGTCTCGGCGGCGCTGACCCTGTCGCTGCAGACGGCCACCGCGGCGACGATCGCCTCGCTGCTGTTCGGGGTGCCGTTGGCGTGGATGCTGGCCCGGCTGCGGTTCCGCGGACTGGGCCTGATCCGGGCGGCGGTCACCATGCCGCTGGTGCTACCGCCGGTGGTCGGCGGCGTCTCGCTGTTCCTCGCGCTGGGCCGATTCGGCGTGGTCGGCCGGTACCTGGACCGGTGGTTCGGGTTCACCCTGCCGTTCACGAAGTACGGGGTGGTCGCCGCCGAGACGTTCGTCGCGATGCCGTTCCTGGTGATCACGGCCGAGGGCGCGTTCCGGGCGGCCGACCGACGCCTGGAGGAGGCGGCGGCCACACTCGGGGCCTCGCGGCTGACCGTGTTCTGGCGGGTCACCCTGCCCGGCATCGGGCCGTCGCTCGTCGCCGGGACCGTGCTGTGCTGGGCCCGGGCGCTGGGCGAGTTCGGGGCGACGATTACCTTCAACGGCAGCCTGCCGGGCAAGACCGAGGTGATGCCGACGAAGATCTCGCTCGCCCTGGAGACCAGCCCCGAACAGGCCGAGGCGCTCAGCCTCATCCTGATCGCGATCGCGCTGGTGATCCTGGCCGCGCTGCGCGAGCAGTGGCTGCGCCCGGCCGTGAGCTCGTGACGGAGCTGGAGCCACCCACGTCCGGGCTCGTCGCAGCCGTCGAGGTAGAGCGCGGGGCGTTTCGTCTCGACGTCGAGATCCGGGCCGATCCGGGCGAGATCGTGGCGGTACTCGGCCCGAACGGCGCCGGCAAGACGACGTTGCTGCGCGTGCTGGCCGGGCTCCTGCCGCTCGCCGCCGGGCGGATCGAGCTCGGCGGCGCCGTGCTCGACGATCCCACGGCCGGCGTCTTCCGCGACGCGGCCCGCCGTCGGGTCGGCGTCGTCTTCCAGGACTACCGGCTGTTCCCGCGGATGCGGATCGTCGACAACGTCGCGTTCGGGCCGCGTTCACGGGGCGTGCCCCGGGCGGCATCGCGGCAGCTCGCCCGGCACTGGCTGGAGCGGCTCGACATCGGCGAGCTGGCCCGGCGCCGGCCACCGCAGTTGTCCGGTGGGCAGGCCCAGCGGGTCGCGCTGGCCCGGGCGCTGGCCGCCGAGCCCGACCTGCTGCTGCTCGACGAGCCGCTGGCCGCCCTCGACGCGCGCACCCGGGCCACCGTGCAGGGCGAGCTGCGCGAACACCTGACCGAGTTCGCCGGGCCGACGCTGTTCGTCACCCACGATCCGCTCGAGGCGCTGCTGCTGGCCGACCGCATCGTCGTGCTCGAGTCCGGGCAGGTCGTCCAGCAGGGCTCGCCGCACGACATCGCCGCCCGTCCGGCCACCGACTACGTCGCCAAGCTGGTCGGGGTGAACCTCTACGCCGGCGCCGCGACGAGCGGGCGGGTCGAGCTCGACGGGGGCGGCACGATCGTCATCGGTGACGCCGAGCTGGCCGGCCGGGCGCTGGTGGCGGTCCGCCCGTCGGCGATCACGGTCCACACCACCCGGCCCGACCACAGCAGTGCCCGAAACGTCTGGGCCGGGCGCATCGACGCGCTCGCTCCGCTGGGCGACCGGATCCGGCTCAGCGTCTCCGGTACGCCGAGCGCGCTGGTCGACGTGACCGCGCCGGCCGTCACCGAGCTCGGCCTGACGCGCGGGCAGGACGTGTGGCTGGCGACGAAGGCCACCGATCTGATCGCCTACCCCGAGCCCAGCTAACTCGGCTGCGCGGCGCACCCGCCGGTGAGACCCTGGCCCCATGAGCGACGTCGAGATCGTGCACCCGGTTCCCGTCGACGAGGTCGAGAGCTGGGCCGAGTCCATGGCCATCACGTTCGTGGACTTCGAGCCGAACGAGCAGGCCCAGCGTCAGCTCGAGGGACTGCGCCGCGACTGGCTGCCCGATCGCTTCTGGGGCGCCCGCGACGACGGCCAGTGGGTCGGCACGCTCGGCGCCTGGCCGCGCACCCTGTCCGTTCCCGGCACCGACACCACGATTCCGGCCGACGCGCTGACGATGGTCACCGTCGCCACCACGCATCGGCGCCGAGGACTGCTGACGACGATGCTGACCGAGTCGCTGCACGCCGCGCGCGACCGCGGCGACGCGGTCAGCATCCTCTGGGCGGCCGAATGGCCGATCTACTGGCGATTCGGGTATGCGCCCGCGTCGCTGTCTGCCGGATACATCCTCAAGACGCGCGGGCCGGGGGCGTTCCTCGACGGCGACCGCGGCGGACCGCTGCGGCGGGTCGACGCCGAGGAGTTCGGCACGCTCGCCCCGGACATCTTCGCGCGGGCATCGGTCCAGCGGGCCGGCAACATCGACCGCCCGGACTCGTGGTGGAAGCGCACCCTCGGCCTGGACGGATACCCGAAGGACGCCTTCGACGAGAAGCGTCCCGTCCGCCTCGTCCACGAGGGGCCGGACGGTCCGGACGGCTATCTGGCCTGGCGGCCCGGCGGCAAGGGTTTCGACATCGACGGCAGCATGGCGACCGTCACCGTGACCGACCTCTGCGCCGCCACCGAGTCGGCCTATCGCGGCATCTGGTCGTTCCTGCTCGCCATGGACGTGGTGGGCCAGGTCGAGATCGGGCGCCGCCCGGTGGACGAGCCGGTGCGCTGGCTGCTGCGCGACGGCCGGGCACTGCGTCAGGAGTACGCCGGTGACGCGCTCTGGCTGCGCCTGCTCGACGTGCCGGCGGCGCTGAGCGCCCGGCGCTACGCAGTGTCCGACCGGCTGACGTTCGAGGTCGTCGACGACGACATCGGCGGGTTCGCCGCGGGCCGGTACGTGCTGGAGGGCGCCCCGGACGGCGCCAAGTGCCTGCCGTCCACAGTGGACACTCCCGAGCTGCGGGTGCACCAGCGGGCGTTGGCCGCCGCTTACCTCGGTGGCACCAGCCTGCACAGCCAGGCGATCGCCGGCCGGATCGACGAGCTCAGCGCCGGGGCCCTGCGCCGGGCCGACGCGATGTTCGCCACGCCGATGGCGCCGTGGTGCGCCACCGGCTTCTGACCCGCGCCGCCCGGGGCTGCGCCGCCTAGGGCTGGGTCGGCGGGGCGTCGGGCGGTTCCGCCCCCGGTGCGGTCGGCGGGGAGGGCGCCGACGGATCGGCCGGCGGAGTCGGCGGCAGCGGCGAGCTGAGCGTCGTGTCGCCGAAACCGGCTTCGGTCGGGAGTCCCCGTTTGGCCGCCAGCGAGTCGGGGTCCAGGTCCGACGCGCGCAGGTTGGCCGCCTCGGGCTGCTCGCTGGCCGGCGGGAGCTTGGAGTCGAACCAGTCGGTGGTGTCGATCTTCTCGCCGGTACCGGTGACTGTGCTGGTGGCATCCAGCCAGGACGGCTTCTCGTCGTCCGACCCGCCGGCCATCCGGGACAGTCCTTCGAGCGCCTTGCTGAACTCGCTCGGCACGACCCACATCTTGTTGGCGTCACCCTGCGCGATCTGGGGCAGCGTCTGCAGGTATTGGTAGGCCAGCAGCGCCGGGTCGGGCCGGGCCTCGTGGATCGCGTTGAACGTCGTCTCGATGGCCTTGGCCTGGCCCTGCGCGGCGAGGTAACGGGCGGCCCGTTCACCCTCAGCCCGCAGGATGCGTGACTGCCGCTCGGCCTCGGCCGCGAGGATCGCCGCCTGTTTCTCACCTTCAGCGGCGAGGATCTGCGAGGCTTTCTGGCCCTCGGCCGTCTTGATCGCCGACTCGCGCTGACCCTCGGCGGCCAGGATGACGGCCCGCTTGTTCCGGTCGGCGCGCATCTGCGCCTCCATCGCGTCCTGGATGGACGGCGGCGGGTCGATCGCCTTGATCTCGACGCGCGCCACCCGGATACCCCAGGGTCCGGTTGCCTCGTCCAGCACGCCGCGCAACTGGGTGTTGATGGAGTCGCGGCTGGTCAGCGCCTGCTCCAGGTTGAGCGCACCGACAACGTTGCGCAGTGTCGTGATGGTCAGCTGCTCCACAGCCTGGATGTAGTTGGCGATCTCGTAGCTGGCCGCGCGCGGGTCGGTGACCTGGAAGTAGATCACCGAGTCGATCGCGACGGTCAGGTTGTCGCTCGTGATCACCGGCTGCGGCGGGAAGCTCACGACTTGCTCGCGCATGTCGATCAGCGGGCGCATCCGGTCGACGAACGGTACCAGCACGGCCACCCCCGGCCCCTGGGTGCGCACGTAGCGGCCGAGGCGCTCGACGACAGCGGCACGCGCCTGCGGCACGATGCGCACGCTGCGCAGCAGCACGATCAGCGCCACGACAGCGATCACGATAACCGCGATCAAGACGGCCATTACTTAGTCATCTCCCAGCATATTCAGGGTTCTTTCCATACAACGGCGGTCGCGCCGTCGATCTCCATCACGCGGACCGTCACCCCGACCGGAAGCGTCTGGGTCTGGTCGTACGAACGCGCCGACCACTCCGCCCCGTTCAGCCGTACCCGGCCGTCGTGCGCGTCGACCGCGCGAAGCACTACAGCCTGCTTGCCGACCAGGGCGGCCGAGCCGGTCTGGTGCGTGCCGATGCCCACCAGGTGGCGCTTGGCGATCGGGCGGACGAAGCCCAGCAGCACGGCGGACACGACGATCGCGACGACGACCTGCAGCAGCGCTCCCCCGCCGAGCGCCGCCGTGACGGCACCCCCGGCCGCGCCCCCGGCGCACATGATCAGCACCAGGTCGAGCGACAACGTCTCGGCGCCGGCCAGGATGGCCGCCGCGATAACCCAGATCAACCACGCAGGCACATATTCATCGTGGCACGAACCGATCTCGGATGCGTCACGCCGTCCCGGAGTCGACGGTCACGAAGTCGATCAACTCCTCCACCGCCCGCAGCAGCGGCACCTCCACGTCGGCGTAGCTGTCCACGCTCGCCAGCACCCGACGCCACATTTCACGCGGATCAGTCACCCCGAGGGCAGCGCACACGCCGTCCTTCCAGTTGACGCTGCGGGGCACCTCCGGCCAGCGCGCGATGCCGAGGGCGGACGGCTTGACCGCCTGCCATACGTCGACGTATGGATGCCCGGTGACGTGGACGTACTCGTCCCGCACCGCGGCGACGAGGCGGCTCTCCTTGCTGCCCGCGACGAGGTGGTCGACCAGCACCCCGACCCGCCGGTTGGCCGCCGGGCCGAACTCGGCCAGCCGCTCGGCGAGGTGGTCGATGCCGTCGAGCGGCTCGACCACCACGCCCTCGACGCGCAAGTCGTCGCCCCAGATCCGTTCGAGCAGCGCGGCGTCGTGCACGCCCTCGACCCAGATGCGGCTGGCCCGGGCGACCCGGGCCGGCGCGTTCGCCACGGCGTACGACCCGGAGGCCGTGCGAGCGCGCGCCTTGGGCTGGGCGACGACCGCCGGGCGCACCAGGGTCACCGGCCTGCCGTCGAGCAGGAAGGCGGCCGGCAGCATCGGGAAGACGCGACGCCTGCCGTGCCGGTCCTCGAGGGTGACCGTGTTCCGGCGCTCGCCGGCATCGACCGCCTGGCCGACGCCGACGACGGCTCCGCAGAAGCGGCCGTCGGCCGTCTCGACGACCAGGTCGGTCTCGGCCTCGATCTCGGGCACACTGTGACGGCGTCGGTGCGGCTGGGCGAGGACGTCGGAGCTGTAGTCGGGCACGACCGCCGACGCTAGCGCGGCCGCACGTGAGTCGCGTGTAGGCCACGCGTGGACGAGTGCGGGACGTGTCGGAGAATCGCGGTATGACGCGGTTGCGGTCGGGCGCGCTGGTCGCGTGGACGTCGGCCTGGCTGGCCGGTGACGCGGCCTCCGACGAGGTGCTGCGGGCCACCGTCGGCGACGACGCGCCGCATCACGTCGACGGCCTGGGCGACGGGTCGGCGCCGTTGAGCGAGGCGCTGATCACCTGGCGCAAGACCGGCGACGCCGTCCGGCTGGTGCTGCCGGTGGCCGGCGACGTGCGCGGGCTACCCGGTCCGGCGCAGTTCCGCAGCCGGGCCCTGGACGCGGGCGAGGCCGCGTACGGCGGCGGGCTCGGGCTGGTGCCCGACGTGATCGACCGGCACCCGAGCAGCGCGCCGCCCATAGTCACGTGGCGGGCGTTCGCGGTCGACACGCCGCCGCCCGACCCGCTGTCGGTGCCCGAGGCGCAGCACGACCTGACCGAGGCGATCCGCGAGGCGGCCAGTGCCCTGGCGGCGGCCGACGTGGCCGGCTGGATCGACGACATGACCGATGCGCTGGCCGACGCCCGCCGGGCCGGCGAGCGGCTCAACCTGCCGCCCCGGTTCCCTGGCCCGGCGGTGCGCCTGGTCGCGCAGGCCGAGCGGCTGCAGGCGGTGCTGGACGTCGCCGCGACGGACCCGACGGGCGGGGCGATCGATCGCACCGGTATCGCCGCCCGGGCCGACGCGCTGCGCCCGCTGGCGACGGCGGTGCGCCGGGCGCGAATGGCCGGCTACAACGCGGCGTCCGGGCAGGGCGGAGCAGACACGCGCTAGATCCGGCGGCGACGGTCCGCGACGTCGTACCCGTGCTCGGCCATGATGGCCAGCGCCCCGTCCAGGGCGGCCGCGCTCGTCCGTGAGCGGGCGGCGTCGTCGGCCACGCACTCCACCAGCTGCTCGACGGCTCGGGCGGCGTCGCGGGCCGGGCGCAGGAACGGGAAGCTGCGCCGCCACGCGACGAACGGCTGCACGACCAGGTCGTGGTGCTGGCGCAGATGGGCCCACTCGTGGGCGATCACCGCGTCGAGTTCGTCGCTGGTCAGCCGGTCGAACGCCCCGCGCGAGACGACGATGCGCGAGCGCCGGCCCGGCACCGAGTAGGCCGCCGGGGCCGGGTGAGCCAGCACGGTGACGCCGGCCCGCTCGCGTTCGGCCAGCAGGTCGAGCAGGTAGCGATGCCGCCGCCGGGCCAGCACGACGCGCACGCTGGACGTGGTCAGCACGCCGACCAGCCACAGCAACGTCACCGCGAAGGCCAAGACGCCGAGCCAGCGGTCCGCCGGCACGGCGGCCAGGGCGGCGAAGGTGCCCAGCAGGGCCAGCCCGCCGCCCAGGCCGATCGCCTGCCACACGACGAGCGCGGCCACCGGGCGCCGAGCCGGCCAGCCGGCTCGGGCCAGCCGGGCCGGCGCCGGACCGGCCAGCAGCACCGCCAGTCCGGCCAGCGCCGCCGCGGCCGCGATCACGTCCGTCGCCTCCGGAGCAGGCGCCGCAGCGCTTCGGTGTCCTCCTCGGGCATCGACCCGACGAACCGGGCCAGCACGGCGGCGCGGTCGTCGGAGCGTCCGAGCGCCTCGGCCATGACGTCGCTGAGGTAGTCCTCGCGCGAGCGGGCGGCGAAGTACCGGTGCGACCGTCCTTCGCGCGAACGACGCGCCATTCCCTTGCGCTGCAGGCGATCCAGCACGGTCAGCACGGTGGTGATCGCCAGCTCGGAACCGGGCAGCGCGAGCTGAACGTCGCGCCCCGTGGCGCCGTCGGGTGTGTCCCACAACACCGCCAGGACCGCGCCCTCGAGCTCTCCGTGCTTAGCCACGGGGTTATTCTACAAAACGTAGACGTTCTACATGACGTAGAAGAAGGAGACCGCCGTGGTCCTCGCCGTCGCCGACATCGCGCCGCGTTCGCAGATGGGGTTCTCGCTCGGCTGGCACATCGTGCTGGCCTGCCTGGGCGTCGGCCTTCCGGCCCTGGTGCTGTTTGCCGAGTGGCGCGGTCTGCGCACCGGCGACCCGGTCTATCGCCTGCTGGCCCGCCGTTGGGCCCGGGCGCTCGGCGTGCTCTTCGCGGTGGGCGCCGTGTCGGGCACGATCCTGTCGTTCGAGATGGGCCAGCTGTGGTCCGGGCTGATGGACCACTACGGCTCCGTCATCGGATTGCCTTTCGCCATCGAGGGATTCGCGTTCTTCATCGAGGCAATCTTCCTCGGCATCTACCTCTACGGATGGGACCGTCTCTCCCCGCGCACCCATCTGCTGGCCGGCCTGCCGATCGTCGTGGCCGGCGTGCTCTCGGCGTTCTTCGTGGTCACCGCCAACGCCTGGATGAACAGCCCGCAGGGATTCGTCGAGCGCAACGGCAAGGTGGTGGCCGTCGATCCGTGGAAGGCGATCTTCAACAAGGCGACCTGGCCGGAAACCACGCACATGCTGCTGGCCGCGATCATGGTCACCGGGTTCGTCACCGCGTCGGTGTACGCCGTGGCGATGCTGCGCGGCCGCAACGACGCCTACCACCGGCTCGGGCTGCGGCTGGCCCTCGGCCTGGGCGCGCTGGCCGCGCCGGTGCAGGTGGTGGTCGGCGACTGGGCGGCCCGCTACGTCGCCGAGGACCAGCCGATCAAGCTGGCGGCGATGGAGGGCCTGTTCCGGACCGGCTCGCACGCCGACCTGTCCATCGGCGGCGTCTACCTCGGCGACTCGCTGCGCGGCGCCCTGCACATCCCGAGCGGGTTGTCGCTACTCGTCCACTTCAACGCCGACGGCGTGATCACCGGGCTCTCGACGGTGCCCGCGGCGTTGCGCCCGCCGGTGGCGATCGTGCACCTGGCCTTCGACACGATGGTCGGCCTCGGCTTCGGGCTGCTGGCCCTGGGCGCGTGGTTCGGGTGGACGGCCTGGCTCCGGCACCGGCTACCCCGGACGCGCTGGTTCCTGCGCGCGGTCGCGGTCAGCGGGCTGGCCGCCGTCGTGGCGATGGAGGCCGGCTGGATCGTCACCGAGGTGGGCCGCCAGCCCTGGGTGGTGTACGGCCTGCTCAAGACCTCGGCGGCGGTCAACCCGGCGCCGGGCGTCGGCTGGGGACTGCCCGTACTGCTGGCCGTCTACGCGCTGCTGACCGTGGTGCTGGTGGCCGTACTGCGGCGTATGACCCGGGACATTCCCGTACCCGTCGCGCCTCAGGAGGCCGACGCCGAGCGGTACGCGGTGGTGTGACGTGTCTGCCGCAACCCTCCTGCTCGTGGTGATCTGGTGTTCGGTCACCGCCTACGCGCTGCTGGCCGGAGCCGACTTCGGGGCGGGCATCTGGGACCTGCTCGCCGGCTCGGGGCCGGATGCGCGACGGCGCCGGGCCTTGATGGAGCACGTGATCGGCCCGGTGTGGGAGGCCAACCACGTGTGGCTGATCTTCGTGCTGGTGCTGCTGTGGACGTGCTTCCCGCCGGTGTTCTCGGCGGTGGCCTCGACTCTGTGGGTGCCGCTCATGCTCGTCGCCCTCGGGGTGATCGGGCGGGGTGCGGCTTTCGCATTCCGCAAGGCGGTGGCCAACCGGGCATTCGGCGTGACGTTCGCGGTGTCCTCGCTGGTGACGCCGTTCTTCCTCGGCGCCATGGCCGGGGCGATCGCGTCTGACCGGGTACCGCCCGGAATCGCCGCCGGAGCCGTGCTGGGTAGCTGGCTCAACCCGAGTTCGCTGCTGACCGGCGCACTGGCCGTCAGCGCCTGCGCGTTCCTGGCGGCCGTCTACCTGACCGGCGACGCCCACCGGGCGGCGCTGCATACGGGTGAGCCGAGCAAACCGGCCACGGACGACCACCCCGATGTCGGCTGGTTCCGGCGGCGGGCGCTCGCCAGTGGCGTGCTGACCGGGGCACTGTCGCTGGCCGGGCTGCTCGTCACCCGGGCCGACGCGCCCGCGCTCTACCACGGGCTGACCCACCGGGCCTGGCTCCTCGTCGTCGCGTCGGCCGCGGCCGGGCTGGCCGCCCTGGTCCTGGTGGCCGCTCGCCGGTACCTGGCTGCCCGGGCAGCCGCGGGGCTGGCCGTCGCGGCGATCGTCTGGGGATGGGGCATCGCTCGCTACCCACAGTTGCTGCCGGGCATGCCGGTCGACCAGGCCCACGCCCTGCCGGCAACGCTGCACGCGACGGCGATCGCGGTGGCCGCCGGCCTGGTCCTGCTCGTGCCGTCGCTGGCACTGCTGCTGGCCCTGTTCCAGCGTGACCGAGCCTGACCGGCGCCGTCAGCCGGACAGATGGCCGGGGCGGCGCGGCGCCGGGCAGCAGCCCAGAGGGCAGTGCAGGCCGCACACGCCCAGGTCGCCGAGCAGCTCGCGCGGCGCGCCGGCCAGCTCCTCCAGCACCAGCTCGCGCACCATCGCGACGAACGCCGGGTGCGTCCCGGCCGTCGCCGCCCGGCGGTAGCCCAGCCCGAGCGCGGCCGCCGTCTCGCGGGCTTCGGTGTCGAGGTCCCACACCACTTCCATGTGGTCGGACACGAACCCGGTGGGGCTGACCACCACGTCGCGCACGTCGCGGTCGGCCAGCGAACGCAGGTGGTCGTTGATGTCGGGCTCGAGCCAGGACGCCTGCGGCGGGCCGGACCGTGACTGCCACACCAGGTCGAACTCCGCGCCCGGTCCGCGCACCGCCGAGGCCACCAGGCGGGCGGTCTCGCGCTGCTGGGCCAGGTACAGCCCGCCTGTAGGTCCGGACGTCTCGTTCATCGAGACCGGGATGGAGTGGGCGGTGAACACCAGCCGCGCGTCGGGCAGCTCGGCCAGCGCCGCCCGCACGCCGTCGGCGTTGGCGGTGATGAACCCCGGGTGGTCGAAGTAGTGGCGCAGCTTCACCAGCTCGGGCGCGCCCTCCGCCGATGCCCGCGCCGCGGCCAGGTTCTCGCGGTACTGCCGGCAACTGGAGTACGACGAGGTGGCGCTGGTCGTGAACACCAGTGCCCGTCGCACCCCATCGTCACGCATCCGCCGGACCGTGTCGGGCAGCAGCGGGTCCCAGTTGCGGTTGCCCCAGTACAGCGGCAGCTCGACGCCGTGGTCGGCGAAGTCCTTCTCGATCGCGGCGAGCAGGGCCCGGTTCTGCGCGTTGATGGGCGAGACACCGCCGAAGTGCTGGTAGTGCTCGGCCACCACAGCCAGTCGCGAGTCGGGGATGCCCCGCCCGCGCGTCACGTTGCGCAGGAACGGCAGCACGTCGTCCGGGCCTTCCGGGCCACCGAACGACAGCAGCAGCAACGCGTCGTAGCTCCTGGATCGTGCAACTTCGGGCCGCGTGAGGCGCCCGGAAGTTGCACGATCAGTGGAGGACACCTAGACGCCCATCGCGTGGAAGCCACCGTCGACGTGCACGATCTCGCCGGTGGTGGCCGGCATCCAGTCCGAGAGCATCGCCGTCGCGGTGCGGGCCACCGGCTCGGCGTCGCCGTTGTCCCAACCGATCGGGGCCCGGCCGTCCCAGGCGTCCTCGAACGCGCTGAATCCGGGGATGCTCTTGGCGGCCATCGTCCGGAGCGGGCCGGCCGCGATGAGGTTGACCCGGATCTTGCGCGGGCCCAGCTCGCGAGCGAGGTAACGCGAAGCCGACTCCAGCCCGGCCTTGGCCACGCCCATCCAGTCGTAGGCCGGCCAGGCCACCGTGGCGTCGAAGGTCAGCCCGACGAGCGAGCCGCCGGCGTCGCCGAACAGGGGCAGCGTCGCAACGGCGAGCGCCTTGAGCGAGTACGTCGACACCTGAAACGCCGTGGCGACGTCCGTCCAGGGCGTGTCGAGGAATCCGCCGCCGAGGCACGACGCCGGCGCGAACGCGATCGAGTGGAACACGCCGTCCAGCCCGTCGACGTGCTCGCGGACCTGGTCGGCCAGCGTGCCGAGGTGCTCGTCGTCGGTGACGTCCAACTCGATCACCGGCACCGGCTTGGGCAGCTTCTTGGCCACCCGCTCGACGAGCGACATCCGGCCGAACCCGGTCAGCACGACCTCCGCCCCCTGCTCCTGGGCCACGCGCGCCACCGCGAACGCGATCGACTGTTCGGTGATCACGCCGGTGATCAGCAGCCGCTTGCCGTCGAGCATCCCCACTGTCACATCTCCCTCTGCGCGCGAGCGTTCATCGGTCGCTCGCTCTCGCTCGCTGTTCGCAGCCGGCTCGCCGGCGCTCGCTGCGACGCTCACTCACTCAGATTCCCATTCCCAGGCCGCCGTCGACCGGCAGCACCACGCCGTTGATGTACGCGGCCGGCTCGGATGCGAGGAACACCGCCGCGCCGGCCACCTCGTCGCCCGTTCCGTACCGCTTGCCCGGCACGCCGGCCAGGATCTCGGCCTTGCGCTCGTCGCTCAGCGACGCGGTCATGTCGGTCTCGATGAAGCCGGGGGCGATGACGTTCGCCGTGATGTTGCGCCCGCCCAGCTCGCGGGCGATGGACCGGGCCAGGCCGATCAGTCCGGCCTTGCTCGCCGCGTAGTTGGCCTGGCCGGGCGAGCCGACCAGGGCAACCACCGACGAGATGAAGATCATCCGGCCGCTGCGGGCCCGCAGCATGCCCGATGCGGCCCGCTTGGCCACCCGGTAGGCGCCGGTCAGGTTGGCGTCGAGCACCCGGGTGAACGAGTCTTCGCCCATCCGCAGCAGCAACGTGTCGTCGGTGATGCCGGCGTTGGCCACCAGCACCTCGACCGCGCCCAGCTGTTGCTCGATGGCATCGAACGCGGCGTCGACGGCCGCGGCATCGGTGACGTCGCACTCGACCCCGAACAGCCCCTCCGGCGCCCCGCTGCCCCGGTGCGTCACCGCGACCCGGTCACCGTTGGCGGCGAAGGCGCGAGCGATGGCGAGCCCGATGCCGCGATTTCCACCCGTGACGAGAACCGACCTGTTCACGGCACGCCACGCTATCCGATGGCGGCCGGGAGCCCGTGCGCGCGTCAGACCACGCGACCGGACCAGAGCAGCGACGCGCCCGCCGCGGCCAGGGTGAACAGCAACCCGATCACCAGGAACCGCCAGGCGACCACCTTGTGCGCCGTGGTGTAGCCGATCTGCGAGCCGATGTTGGCGTACACCGAGCGCAGTTCCTCGGCTGAGGCGGCGGTGTGGAACGAGCCACCGGTGGCGTTGGCCACCGCCCGCAGGGTCGTCTTGTCGGCCGGCACCGACTGCGAGCCGTACCCGGGCACCTCGACCGTGCCGGTGTCGGTGCCGAACGCGATCGTCGAAACCGGCACGCCCTGCTGCTTGGCGTCGCCGGCCGCCGACATGGGCGAGCGGCCCTTGTTGGACGCGCCGTCGCTCAGCAGCACGATCCGGGCCGGCGGCGGCTTGTCGTCCTTCGCGGTGGTTTGCGCGCTGAACGTCTTGATCGCGTCCAGGCAGGTCTCGATCGCCTCACCGATGGCGGTGGAGTCCTGCTCCTTCAGGTCGTCGATCGACTTCTTCAGCACGTCACGATCGATCGTCGGGGGCACGACCACCGAGGCGTTGCCGCCGAACTTGACCAGCCCGACGTTGATGCGCGGCGGGAGCAGGTCGACGAACGACTTGGCGCCGGTCTTGGCCGCCGAGAACCGGTTGGGCAGCACATCGGTCGCGTCCATGGACAGCGACACGTCGATGGCGACCATGACGGTGGCCCGGTCGCGCGGCACCTTGACCGCCGCCGTCGGCTGGGCCACGCCGACGGTGAGTACGGCGAGGCCGACCAGCAGCAGGGCGAACGTCAGGTGCCGGCGCCAGCCCGGCCGGCGCGGTGCCACCGAAGCGAGCAGTTCGACGTTGCTGAACCGGGCCACGTACTTCTTCCGGCGCAACTGCAGGACCGCATAGACGCCGGCCACCACCGCGATGACGATCAGCAGCAACAGCCAGAGCGGCGCCAGGAAGTGCATCAGCGCGCCACCGCCCCACCGATCGGGTTCTTGCGCCGCGCGATCACGAACTTGACGATGTCGGTCAGCCAGTCGCGGTCGGTGCGCAGTTGCAGGTGTCCGGCCCCGGCGTGCCGCAGCATCGTCGCGATCTGAGCGCGCTGCTCGGTGGCCGCCTCGGCGTAACGGCGGCGCACGTCCGCGCTGGAGGTCTGTACCTCGAGCTGATCGCCGCTCTCCGGGTCGACGAACGTCATCAACCCGGCCGCCGGCAGCTCGAGCTCGCGCGGGTCGAGCACCTCGACGGCCAGCAGTTGGTGCCGCTCGGACAGCCCGCGCAGCGGCCGCTCCCAGTCCGGGTCGCCTAAGAAGTCGGAGACGACGGCCACCAGACCCCGGCGGCGCGGCGGCCGGCGCAGCTCCTCGAGCATCGTCGCGAGATCGCCGCGCTGGCCTTCCGCCGCGCGCGGTACGGCGGCCACCCGGTCCATAACGTAGCGGGCGTGAGCCCGCCCGCCCCGAGCCGGGATGCGCACGGTCGTCTCGCCGGTACCGACGATGGCGCCGACCCGGTTGCCACCCCGCACCGTCAGGTGCACCACTGCGGTGAGCGCCGCCAGCGCCAGCTCACGCTTCTCGGTGCGGGCCGTGCCGAAGTCGAGGCTGGGCGACAGGTCGACCACCGCCCACGTCTCGAGCTCGCGGTCGGCGACGGTCTGCCGCACGTGCGGCACCAGCGTCCGGGCGGTGACCGGCCAGTCCATGCGGCGCACGTCGTCACCCGGGAAGTACAGCCGCGAGTCGCCCGACTCGCTGCCCGGTCCCGGCACCAAGCCGAGGTAGTTGCCCTGCAGCAGCCCGTCCAGCTTGTTGCGGACGGTGAGCTCCAGGCGACGCAGCAGCGGCTCGGCCGACGCCTTGTCGAGCGTCGGCAACTCGGCCGGCGCATCCTTCACGCGCTGCGCTCCCAGCCGCTGCCGCTCGACGACGGGGGCGTCTGCGACGACGACGGCGCGGACTGCCCGTACACCAGCTGCTGCGACGCGCCGCCGGCCCGCTGCCGGGGTGCCACCTGCGGCAGCGGCACCGTCTGCAGCACGCGGCGCACGGCGTGCAGGGCCGGGATGCCGTCGGCGATGGCGTCGTAGGACATGACGATGCGGTGCGGCAACACGTCGGTGGCCACGTCGAGGACGTCCTGCGGCAGCACGTAGTCGCGCCCGCGCAGCAGGGCCAGTGCCCGGCCGGCGGCGATCAGGCCCAGGCTGGCCCGCGGGCTGGCGCCGTAGGAGATCCACTGCGCCACATCGGACATGCCGTGCTGGCTCGGGTTTCTCGTGGCCACGACCAGGCGCACCACGTAGTCGACGATCGCGTGGTGGACGAACACCCGCCCGGCCGTCTCCTGCAGCCGGGCCAGCTCGTCGGTGGTCAGCACCGCGTTGGCCACCGGCGGCTCGACACCCATCCGGTAGACGATCTCGCGCTCCTCGGCCGCCGACGGGTAGTCGACGTTGATCTTCATGAGGAAGCGGTCGCGCTGCGCCTCGGGCAGCGGATACACGCCCTCGCTCTCGATCGGGTTCTGGGTGGCCAGCACCAGGAACGGCGAGGGCACCGGGTACTTCTGCCCGCCCAGAGACACGTTGCGCTCGGCCATGACCTCGAGCAGCGCCGACTGCACCTTGGCCGGCGCCCGGTTGATCTCGTCGGCCAGCACGAAGTTGGCGAAGATCGGGCCCAGCTCGGTGTCGAAGCGCTCCGTGCCGGGCCGGTAGATGCGGGTGCCGACGATGTCGGAGGGCACCAGGTCAGGGGTGAACTGCAGCCGTGCGAACGTGCCCGACACCGTACGGGCCAGCGTCTCGACCGCCAGCGTCTTGGCCACGCCCGGCACGCCCTCGAGCAGGCAGTGACCGCGGGCGAGCAGGCCGACCATCATCCGCTCGACCAGCCGCTCCTGGCCGACGATGACGCGCTTGACCTCGAACATCACGCGCTCGAGGGCGGTGGCGTCGGCGGCAGGCGTATGGGTGGATTGATCGGTCACGGCGTCTCCGGGTGCTCGGCACTGCCCTGGCTCATGGCGTTCGCTGCTTCACGGTACGGGACGAACCTGTACGGTGCGGCAGATGCTCCCTGTGGACGACGGCGCCGACGACACGCCGCGTTGCTCGGCGAAGGGGTGCCGCGCGCCGGCCACCGAGGACCTGTCCTGGCGCAATCCCCGGTTGCACGACACCAGCCGGATCAAGCACTGGCTGGCCTGCCCGGAGCACGGCGACCGTCTGGCCGATTTCCTGTCCCGACGGGGCTTCCTGCTGGGCCGCGCGCCGCTATAGGCGCACTCCGGCCGACAGGGGCAGATCACGCGAAGAGGTACCGGCCGACACTGTGTACTGCCCGGGCGTGACCTGCCAGGACTGCGACGCGGTGTCCCAGTGTGCGAAGGCGTGCTGGTCCAGCTGCACCTGCACGAGACGGTGCTGGCCCGGGCGCAGCGTCACCTTGGCGAAGCCCTTCAGTTGCAGGGGCGGTTCGCCCGCCGACGCCGGATCGGTGACGTACACCTGCACGACCTGCGTACCGGTCCGATGTCCGGTGTTGGTGACGTCGACCGAGACGTGCGGCCCGTGCACATCGAGACGGCTGAGCCGGAACGTCGTGTACGACAGGCCGTACCCGAACGGGAACAGCGGAGCGATGTCGCTCGCGTCGTAGTGCCGGTACCCGACGTCCAGCCCCTCCGAGTAGGTGGCTACGCCGTTCACGCCCGGGTACTGCGCCGGGGTGTTGGCGGGCGTGTCGGCCAGGCTCTTCGGGAACGTGATCGGCAGTCGCCCGCCCGGGTCGACGTCGCCGTACAGGACGGCGGCCGCGGCGTTGCCGTCCTCCTCGCCGGGGTACCAGGCCTCGAGCACGCCGGCTACGTCGGGCAGCCACGGCATGGTCACCGGGCCGCCCGTGTCGAGCACGACGACGGTACGCGGGTTGGCGGCGGCGACCGCCTCGATCAGCTGGTCCTGGTAACCGGGCAGGCCGAGTCCGGTCCGGTCGATGGCCTCGGTGTCCTTGTTGCTGGCGAAGACGACGGCCACGTCGGACTTCTCAGCGGCGGCCACCGCCTGCTCGATGCCGACGTTCGGGGTGTCGGCCGGTGGCGTCCAGGCCAGCTCGATCATCGCCTGACCGTTCGGCTTGGCCCAGTCGACCCGGATCGCGTGCTGACTGCCACCGTCGAGGTGCACGGTCGCCGACTTGGTCACGCCCGGGAAGCCACCACCGTTGTTGATCACCTGCTGGCCGTCCAGGTACAGGCCGGCCCGGGCGTGGTTGGTCAGGTTGAACGTGTAGTCGCCCGCGACCGGCGCGGTGAAAGTCGCGGTCCAGCGAATCGACCAGCCGTTCGGCGGCAGGCCCGGAGCCGGGATGCCGCCGCTCGGGTCCGTCTCGACGTTCGCCTCGGTGCGGGTCAGCGTCGGGTCGCCCGACCACGACGTGTTGGCGTAGTAGCGCGCCGTCCACCCCGGGCTGCCGTTCTCGGCGGTCACCGTGTCGGTCGGCAGGGCCGGCTGCGGACCGAGGTCGACCGGCCCCATGCCCTGCGCGTAGTTGACCGAGACGCCCCTCCGGCTGATCGCGTCGAGCGGGCTGACCGAGTAGAGCGGCGCGACACCGGCGCTGCCGCCACCCCCGGTCATCGGCGTGGCCGCGCTCGGCCCGATGACAGCGACCGACCGGTCGGTCTGCAGCGGCAGGACGTTGCCGGCGTTCTTCAGCAGCACGGTGCCCGCCTCGGCGGCCGCCCGAGCGGTGGCGCCGTCGCCCGTGGCGTCGATCGGCGTGACCGTCCCTTGTGGACGGTCGAACAATCCGAGCCGGAACATCGTCGCGAGAATGCGGTGCACGTGGTCGTCCAGGTTGGCCTCGCTGACCGTGCCGTTCAGCACTGCGGCCTTGAGCGCGTCGCCGTAGAAGGTGGCCGACGGCAGCTCGAGGTCGAGGCCGCCCTCGGCGCAACCCACCGTGTCGTGGCAGGACGTGAAGTCCGAGACGACGAACCCGTCGAAGCCCCAGTCGTCCTTCAGGACGCCTTGCTGGAGCGGCTCGTTCTGGCAGGCGTGCACGCCGTTCACGATGTTCTTCGCGCACATCACCGAACCGGAGTGGCCCTGCGTCACGGCCGCGTTGAACGCCGGCAGGTAGATCTCGTGAATCGTGCGGTCGTCGATCAGCTCGTTGATGGTGTCCCGGTCGGTCTCCTGGTTGTTCGCGATGTAGTGCTTGACGGTGCCGATCACGCCTTGTGACTGGATCCCCTCGATGTTGCCGGCGGCGATCTGCCCGGCCAGATAGGGATCCTCGCCGTACGCCTCGAACGTGCGCCCGTTGAGCGGCGTCCGGGCGATGTTGACGTTCGGGCCCTCCATGTCGTTACGCCCGACGTCGCGCGTCTCGCGTCCCTCGACTGCGCCGTAAGCGCGGGCGACGGAGGGGTCGAACGACGCCGCGAGGCCGAGCGGAGCCGGCAGGGCCGTCGTGTTCGGCTGGACGACGCCGCCCGACCCGACGCCGGCCGGGCCGTTGTTGAGCAGCAGGGGCGGAATGCACAGCCGGTCGTTGCCCGGCACCTCGCGGGAGTGGGTGTTGTCGGAGATCGCGTGCGTCATCGCGACCTTTTCGTCCAGCGTCATCTGGGCCAGGACGAGGTCGGCGCGCCGGTCGGGCGAGAGCCGCGGGTTCATCCAGGGGCCGCAGGTGCCCGCGGCGCTCGGCGCCGGGGCGGCGGTCGCCACCGGCGTCACCGCCGAGGCCAGCAGGACCAGACAGGCCAGCAGGGTTCGTTTCATCAGCTCACCGCCATCGCGAAGACGTGCAGTCCGGGATTGGGAGACGTGCCGGTGACGGGAAGTCCGACCGCCGCCACCGTCTTGCCGGCCGGCAGCGGCACGGCGGCGTAGTAGATGCACCCGATGTGGTTGAAGTGGCCGGCCACCGGGTCGTTGATGTAGCCCGCCGTGGCGACGACCTGGTCGGTTGCGGCTGGGGTCCACCAGTCCGAGAACGAGAGCGTGAACGGTTGCGTGCTGCCGTCGGTGAAGTAGAGCGTGCCGGTTCCGCCCTGGGTGCCGTTCGTCGAGGCGCCCAGGAACGCCAGCCGGCTACCCGAGCCGGACACGTGGACGACCTGCCCGTTCGCCTCCAGGTTGTCCGGTGATCCGCTCGGCCAGCTGAACGTCGTGCCGTTGTAGCTCAGCGGCCCGGGCGCCACCCCGGCCGCGGCCAGCGCCTGCGACGAGTACGTCTTGCCACTGCTGGCGAACGCGCCGGCGGCCGGATTGGCGTCGTCGGTGATGCCGGTGTTGTCCGCGGCCGCGGCCAGTGAGGCGTACGGCACGTGCACCGTCGCGGTCGCGGTGGCCGTGCCGGACCGGGCGCCGTGGTAGGACGCGCTGGCCTTCAGCGCATACGCGCCGGGTGCCGCGCCGGAGGGCACGTCGACCTGCCAGGTGGTGTGCACCGTGCCGTGCGGCGGCACGACGGCGAACTGCGACGACGTGGTCGCGTGCGCCGGCCACGGGCCCGACAGCCCGACCTGGACGTCGGCCATCGGCAGGTCACCACTGTTGGTGAACGTGGTCGTGGCGGTCGCCGTGCTTCCACCGTCCACAATGGACGGTGCCGCCAGCTCGGCCGCCTGCGCGCCCAGCGTCACCGGCACGCGTACCGAGCCGTGCCGGGGCAGATCGCGCGACGAGTCGCCGACCGACACGGTGTACGTGCCGTCGTGGGTCGTCCACTGCTGGGCCGGCGTGTCCCAGGTGGAGAACGCCCGCTCGTCCAGCTGCATGGTCACGTGCTTGGTCTGGCCCGGCGCCAGCTCGACCTTGGCGAAGCCCTTCAGCTGCCGCGGCGGCTCGCCGGCCGCCGCCGGGTCGGTGACGTACGCCTGGGCCACGTCGGCGCCGGCCCGCGAGCCGGTATTCGTGACGTCGACGCCGACCGTCACGTGGCCGCCCAGCCCGAGCACCGGCGTCACGGTCAGGTGCTCGAACGCGAAGGACGTGTACGACAGGCCGTAGCCGAACGGGAAGAGCGGCGCGATGTCCTGGGCGTCGTACCACCGGTAGCCGACCTGCAGACCCTCCGAGTAGGTCGCCACGCCGTTCACGCCCGGGTACCGCTCCGGAGTGTGGGCCGGCACGTCGCCCGCGGCTTTGGGGAACGTGATCGGCAACTTGCCCGACGGGTCGACGTCACCGAACAGCACGCTCGCGACGACGTTGCCGTCCTCCTCGCCGGGGTACCAGGCCTCGACGACGGCGGGCACCTGGTTCAGCCACGGCATGAGCACCGGGCCGCCGCTCTTGACGACCACGACGGTGTGCGGGTTGGCCGCCGCCACCGCCGAGACGAGGGCGTCCTGGTTGCCCGACAGCGCCAGGCTGGGGCGGTCGGAGCCCTCGGTCTCGTCGTCGCCCACCATCACGACGGCGACGTCAGCGGCCCTGGCCGCGGCCGCTGCGGCGTTGACGTCCTGGCCGGCGTCGAAGGAGACGCTGACGCCCGCGCCGGCCCGGGACTTGATGCCGTCCACCGGCGACACGGTGTACTCGGGCACCACGTGCGAGCTGCCGCCACCGCCCGTCTTGGCCGCCCCGGCGTAGGGCCCGATGACGGCGATCGAGTGCAGACTGGACGCGTCCAGGGGCAGCTGGGCCGAGGCGTTCTTCAGCAGTACGGTGCCCTGCTCGGCGGCGGTGCGGGCGAACGCACCGTCGGCGGCGACCGGGATCGGCGACATGGTCAGCGGCCGGTCGAACAGGCCGAAGCGGATCATGACCGTGAACCGGCGAATCAGCAGGGTGTCGATCGTCTGCTCGCTGATCTGCCCGGACTGCACGGCCTGCTTCATCGCGTCGCCGTAGAAGGGGCCGGTCGGCATCTCGAGGTCCATGCCGGCCAGCGCCGAGGGCACCGTACTGTGCGCCGCGCCGAAGTCGGACTGCACGAACCCGTCGAAGCCCCACTGCCCGCGCAGCACGTCACCCAGCAGGTGGGCGTTCTCGCAGTTGAACGTGCCGTTGATCTTCGGGTAAGCGCACATGACCGTGCCGACGTGCGCGTCCTTCACGGACGCTTCGAATTGCGGCAGGTAGATCTCGTGCTCGGTGCGGTCGTCGATGATCTCGTTGACCGCGAACCGGTTGGCCTCCTGGTTGTTGGCCATGTAGTGCTTGACCTCGGCGATGATGCCCTGACTCTGGATGCCGTCGATGTTGCCGACCGAGATCTGGCCGGCCAGATAAGGGTCTTCGCCATAGCCCTCGAACGTCCGGCCATTGACCGGCACGCGGGCGATGTTGACGTCGGGGCCCTCCAGCAGGCTCTCACCCAGGTCGCGCGTCTCGGCGCCGGTGACCACGCCGTACCGGCGGGCCAGATCGGGATCGAACGACGCGGCCAGCGAGATCGGGGCCGGCAGCGCGGTGGCCGGCGGTTGCCGGCGAGCATCGCCCGGCCCGGCGCCGGCCGGCCCATTGGTGATCACCAGCGGCGGGATGCCCAGCCGCCCGATGCCCGGCACGAAGCGCTGGTGGTCGGCGTTCTGGACGCCGTGCAGCTCCGTGATCTTCTCGTCGAGGGTCATCTGGGCGACGATCTGCGCCGCTCGCTGTTCGGGGGTGAGCGGCTTGGCCGCGGGCGCCGCGTGCACGCCGGCGGCGCCGAACCCGGTCAATATCAGGACGGCGGCAGCGAGCGGGGCGAGTAACCGGCGGACGGCGAGACGCATGGGGGCTCCCTCGTGACTTACACGGGCTCGCTGCCCCCGCGCCGAGCCGCTGCGCCCCCAGCGAGCGTTCAGCGGTTACACAAGCACTAGAGATCCGATGAGTCAAGATTTCTGAACATAAGAACGAAATCCTAGACTGAAGCCAGAGTGTGTCGCTCTGTCGATATTTGGTCGGGCGGACTGCGACTTTCGGTGATCTCGTGCCGCGTCGCCCATCCGTCCCAACGTGATCAAATACCTCCGATGTATCGCGCAGTCTCGTAGGCTCGCCCGATGCGGATGACGGTGCTCGGCGGCTGCGGAGCATGGCCGGCCGCCGGCCAGGCCTGCAGCGGCTACCTGCTCGAGGCGGACGGTTTCCGGCTGCTCGTCGACCCCGGCTACGCCACGCTTCCGCGGCTGCTCACGCACGTCGACGCCACCGAGGTGGACGCCGTCCTGGTCAGCCACGAGCACCCCGACCACTGCTCCGACCTCAACCCGCTGCTGCGCGCCCGGGCGCTGCGCGACGACCCGGCTCCCCCGCTACCCGTGTACGCCCTGCCGAGCGCGCTGGACGCCGTCCTGGCCCTCGACCACGCGATGCTGACCGAGCGCCGGCACACCTACGACGTGCACTCGTTCGGCGACGGTGACCGGCTGGCGATCGGGCCGTTCGCGATCGCCGTCCGGCTACTGCCGCACTTCGTGCCCAACGCCGGCTTCCGGATCACGGCCGGCTCGGCGGTGCTGGCCTACACCGGCGACTGCGGCCCCGACCCCGGGGTGGTCGAGCTGGCTCGCGGTGCCGGCGTGTTCCTGGCCGAGGCGACGCTGGGCGACGGCGTCGGCGATGCGGACGACGCCGGCCTGTTGTCCAGCGCCCGCGACGTCGCCCGCGAGGCGACCGAGGCCGGCGCGGAACGTCTGGTGCTGACCCACCTGTGGCCGGGCGACGACCCGAACGACGCGGTGGCCGCCGCGCGCGAGCTCTACGCCGGCCCGCTCGACGTCGCCGACCCGAGCCTCGTGCTCGAGTTCTAGGCCGTGTCTGGCAATTCCATGCTCTGCTGCGCGGCGGCCAGACACGGCCTAGCCGCCGATGGCCGACATCGGGCGGACCGGCTGGACGAAGTCGGCGGCGTCGATGCCGTGCCCGGACTGCTTGCCCGCCACCGCGACCCGGATGAGCTCGGCGATCTCGTCGTCGCCCGCCCCGGCGCGAAGGGCGCCGCGCAGATCGGTCTCGGTCCGGGCGAACAGGCAGGTGCGCAGCTGGCCGTCGGCGGTCAGCCGCAGCCGGTCGCACTCGCGGCAGAACGGCCGGGTGACCGAGGCGATCACGCCCAGCCGGCCGGGACGTTCCGGCCACTGCTCGGCGCCCGGCCCGTCCACCACGTCGAACTCCTCAGCCGGGGCCGACTCGTGGCCGGGCCGCCCGACCGGGCGCAGCGTGAAGTGCTCCTGCAACAGCTCCAGCATCTCGTCGGCGGTGACCATCGCCTGACGGGTCCACTCGTGCTGGGCGTCCAGTGGCATGTGCTCGATGAACCGCATCCGGTAGCCGTGGGCCAGCGCCCAAGCGAGCAGAGCGGGCGCCTCGGCCAGGTTGCTGCCGCGCATCAGCACGGCGTTCACCTTGATCGGATGCAGCCCGGCCGCGGCCGCGGCGGCGATTCCGTCGAGCACGTCGGGCAGCCGGTCGCGCCGGGCCAGCTCGCGGAACCGTTGCCGGTCGAGGGTGTCCAGCGAGACGTTCACCCGGTCCAGACCGGCCTCGACGAGTTGTGGGGCCACGCGGACCAGGCCGATGCCGTTCGTGGTGAGCGAGAGCTCGGGCCGCGGGGCGAGCGCGCTCAGCCGCTCGACCACCCCGGGCAGCGTCGGGTGCAGCAGCGGCTCACCACCGGTCAGCCGGATGCTCACCACGCCCAGCTCGACGAACACCCGGGCCAGCCGCACGATCTCGTCGTCGGTCAGCAGCTCGGCCTTGCGCAGCCACGGCAGGCCCTCGGCCGGCATGCAGTACGTGCAGCGCAGCGAGCACTTGTCGGTCAGCGAGATGCGCAGATCGCTTGCGACCCGGCCGAATGCGTCGATCAGGACGGGATCGGCGGCAACGGACGACGACATCCCTCCACACTAGGCGCTACGTGAGCGGCCGCGTCGCGCCGTAGTACCCGCTGTCGACCTCGAACAGCGGGGTGACCCGGACGATGTCCCCGCTCTGCGGGGCCTGGATGACGTTGCCGTTCCCGATGTAGATGGCCACGTGATGGATGCCGGCCTGCGTGCCGTCGGAGCTCCAGAACACCAGGTCGCCCGGCATCAGGTTCGACGTGTCCGGGTGGTACGACCCGGCCTGCCCGTACTGGGTCGCCGCGTAGTGGTCCATGTGGATGTAGGGCGCCCAGGCGTACATGGCCAGCCCCGAGCAGTCGAAGCCGTACACGTTGCAGTCGTTGAACGCGTCGCCGGATTCGCACACCCCGTAGCTGGGTCCGCTGTAGCCGCCGCCGGCGAAGGCGTACGGGATGCCCAGGTAGCGCATCGCCCGGTCGACCGCCACGTGTCCGGCCATGGGACTCCAACTGCCACCGGACGGGGGCGGCGCCGGGCTGAGCGAGGACACCGGGTGCCAACTGCTGCTGTTCGCCGCGGCCGCCGCGGCGGCCCGCGCCCGGGCAGCCGCCTCGGCCGCGGCCTTGGCGGCGGCGATGCGCTCCTGCTCCTTCTTCCAGGCGAGGTACTTGGTTCGCTGATTGTTCAGCGTCGCGAGCTCGAGCTTGGCCGCGTTGAGGGCCGACTGGGTCGAGTCGAGTGTCGCGTTGAGCTGGTCCCGCTCGGTCTCGGCGGCCTTCAGCGCCGCGTCGGCCGCCGTCTTGGCCTTCGCGGCGTTGTCCTTGGCCGTGGCCTGGCGCTGCTCGGCGGCCCGGGCGGCCGCGTCGGCGTTCGACTGCTCGACCTTGGCCTTGTTGAGCGCTCCGATCACGTCGAGCTTGTGCTGCGCGGAGTACTGCATGTAGTCGTTGCGGCTGAGCAGCGCGTCGGGGTCCTGGGCGGTCAGCAGCCCCGAGGCGGGGCCGGTGATCGGGCTGCTCATGTACGTGACCCGGACGAAGTCGCTGAAACTCTGTGTGGCCTTGTCGACATCTTTCTGGGCCTGGGTCAGCTGGGCCCGGGCCGCGGCGGCCGCGGCCTGCGCGTCGGCCAGCTTCTGCAATGCGTCGGCCAGCTTCTGCTCGGCCAGCTCGGCCTCGGCCTCGCGCTGCTGCACCTGGTTCTGCAGGTCGGCGACCTGCGCGGACAGCTGGCCGACCTTGTCGGCCAGCGCGGTCTTGCGGGCCTGGGCGCTGTTGATCTGCCCGTCGCTCGGGTTGGTCGGCGGATCGGCGCCGGCGACCTGCGGAGCGACCAGTAGCCCGGCGGCCACAGCGACGACCGCGGCCAGCGCAGCTGCTCGGCCGGCCACTCGTCGGCTGCGGCAAACGTTCACGGTCGTTCTCCTCGGGACGGCCCCCGGACCGGCACAAACCACAGCCAGCGTGCCACGTGCGCCCCATGAGCGCCAGCAGTCACGTGAGAAACATGCGCATCAACGAGCACGAAATGATCACTAACCCGGATCTTTCGCGCGGGTTTCGTTGATCATGTCGACGGCCGTGTCGGGTCGCTGATTGGTGATTGTGCCGTGAGGGTGTGACGGTTCACCCGATGTCGCT
>DATBER010000075.1:0-12080 GCA_036558905.1 Jatrophihabitantaceae bacterium
CAGCCTGACCCGCAACATCGCCTACGCGGTGAAGAGCGCCGAGGTGCGCATCCTGTCGCCCATCCCCGGCAAGAGCGCGGTGGGCGTGGAGATCCCCAACAAGGACAAGGAGATCGTCAGCCTCGGCGACGTGCTCCGCTCCGGCGTGGCGCGTAGCGACCACCACCCGATGGTCGTGGCGCTCGGCAAGGACGTCGAGGGCGGCTTCGTCGTCGCCAACCTGACCAAGATGCCGCACCTGCTGGTGGCCGGGGCCACCGGCGCCGGCAAGTCCAGCTGTATCAACTCGCTGATCCTGTCGGTGCTCAGCCGGGCGACGCCCGATCAGGTCCGGATGGTGCTCATCGACCCCAAGCGGGTCGAGTTCGCCGCCTATCAGGGAATCCCGCACCTGGTCACGCCGGTGATCACCAGTCCCAAGAAGGCGGCCGACGCCCTGCAGTGGGTGGTCCGCGAGATGGACATGCGCTACGAGGACATGGAGGCCTCGGGCGTGCGGCACATCGACGACTTCAACCGCAAGGTGCAGTCGGGCGAACTGGTCGCGCCGCCGGGGTCCGAGCGGGTGTACACCACCTACCCGTACCTGCTCGTCATCGTCGACGAGCTGGCCGACCTGATGATGGTGGCCCCGCGCGACGTCGAGGATGCCGTCGTGCGGATCACCCAGCTGGCCCGGGCGGCCGGCATCCACCTGGTCATCGCCACGCAGCGCCCCTCCGTTGATGTCGTCACCGGGCTGATCAAGGCCAACGTGCCGTCGCGGCTGGGCTTCAAGACCTCGTCGCTGGCCGACTCGCGGGTCATCCTCGACCAGCCGGGTGCGGAGAAGCTGCTCGGCAAGGGCGACGGGCTGTTCCTGCCGATGGGCGCGAGCAAGCCGGCGCGCATCCAGGGGGCATACGTAACCGACCCGGAGATCCACAAGATCGTCGACCATTGCAAGAACCAGCTGCAGCCGAGCTACCGCGAGGACGTGACCGCGCCGCAGGCGGTCAAGAAGGAGATCGACGAGGATATCGGCGACGACCTCGAGCTGTTCCTGTCGGCGGTCGAGCTGGTCGTGTCGACGCAGTTCGGCTCGACGTCGATGCTGCAGCGCAAGCTGCGGGTGGGCTTCGCCAAGGCCGGCCGGCTGATGGACCTAATGGAGTCGCGCAACATCGTCGGACCCTCGGAAGGCTCGAAGGCCCGCGACGTGCTGGTCACCCCGGACGAGCTCGACGGGCTGATGTACGCGCTGCGCAACGGCGGCAGCGCCGACGATCTCGTCGAGGCCGACGAGGACGAGGACGCCGACGAGTAGGGCGCCCGGCCCGGCTCCGGACGCGCAACAACCCACGTCCGCCAGCTTGGACGCGGGTTGCGGTTGCTGGTGTGGAGCCGAGCCGGACGCCCGGCGAGGGTTAGGCGCGGTGCCGACCGACGTAGAACATCCGGTACCAGGAGAGGCGCGCGCGTACCCCGAGGTGATGCCGTCCAATTCGTTCGGTACCGGGCTCGACGGCGGCGCCCGGCCAGCGCAGGACGCCCGACGCGCCCGTCCGCTGCACTGCACTCATCTACACATCACCTCCCCCATGCGCGCAAGGTAATCGGTGAGACAGGCGTGACACGTGAGGCGCGCGGTAAGCGTGTCTAAGAAATCAATCTCTGTGCCGTTACGTCGCTCTCGACCGAGGTGAAGGAGCGATCGCTCAGAGGTGGCGAAGCATCCGGGTGTTTCCGAGGGTGTTCGGCTTGACGTACTCGAGACCGAGGAACTCGGCGATGCCGGCGTCGTAGGACCGGCGCAGCGCGTCGTAGGTGTCCGCGTCGACCGGCATTCCGTCGATCTCGTGGAAGCCGTGGCGGGCGAAGAAGTCGGTGTGGAAGGTCAGCGCGAACAGCCGGGACAGGCCCAGGTCGCGGGCCGTGTCGATCAGTTCGAGCAGCAGTTGCTCGCCGATGCGCATGCCGAGGTGCGCCGGATGTACAGCCAGGGTGCGGACCTCGCCGAGGTCGGACCACAGCACGTGCAGTGCGCCGCAGCCAACCACCTGGCCGTCGAGTTCGGCCACCCGGAAGTCGGCGATGTCCTCGTACAGCGTCACGAGCTCCTTGGCCAGCAGCTTTCGCCCGGAGCCCGCGTACACGTCGACCAGCGCCTTGATCGCCGGAACGTCGGGGGTGCGGGCACGGCGCACTAGGAGGCTCACCCCCCGACGTTATCGGCTCAGCAGCTCAGCTCGGGCAGCCGGTCGACGTGCGCGATCACGGTCTGCAACCCCGAGAAGGCCAGGATGCCGGCGGCCGACACGATCGGGTCGCCAGTGTCCGAGTCCATGAGGGCACCCGTGCGGGTGTCGGCGATCCAGAGGTTCGGTCCGAGCGCGTTGTCCTCGACCACGACGTACGGCCCGCCGACCGCCCGCACACTGACCTTGATGCCCGGGGCGAAGTCGTGGATCAGCACGGTCTGCCTGGTGGCCGCGCTGTACCAGACGAGGTCGCCGTTGCCGACCCACGCGTACGCCGTCCCGTCGGTGACCAGGTCCGGGTGCCGGCCGGGCAGCCCGGGCACCTGGTCGACCGGTGCCCCGGCGACCTGGTGGGTTATGCCCTGGGCATCGCTCCACGCGACGCCGGTGAGCGAGCTGTTCAGGCTCAGCGCGCCGCTGGGCACGACGTTCCGGGTCTGCCGGGTGGCGAGGTCGTGATCCGCGACCCGGCCATGGCCGTCCACCCAGTACAGCTGGCCGTCGAGCATCGCCCAGGCGTTGACCTTGTCGTTGGCGGTGAGCTGAATGGCTTCGGTCCGGTGCAACGTCGCCCGGTCGATCACGTCGAACTCGGCCAGCGGGGGAGTTGTCGGGGAGTCGGGCGTGTTCGGCCAGACCGGCAGGACGATCCACCGGCGGTCGATCTCCGCGCCCTTAGCGGTGAAGCCGCCGGCGAGTTCGGGCCGTTCGTCGAGCGTCCGTCTCGATCCGTCGGGCGCGATCAGCTCGGTGTGCGACGTCTTGCCGAACCCGTAACGCAGAAGGACGGTCCCGTCCGGCGCGCCGCCCAGGATGACCGACGGGGTGTCGCCCAGCTTGAGCGTCGCAGCGTTCGTCGCGGCCGACCAGGCCGGCGACGGATCGATCGTGCAGGCGGTGCGGGTCACCGTGACCGGAGTGGCCGGCCGGTGCCGGTCGGACGCGTTGTGCCGCACCGCCAACACCAGGCCGAGCACGGCCAGCACGGCGGCGACCGCCGCGGCGATCGGCCACCACGCCGCGCGGTGCCGCCGCCCGGTAGACCGGTCGAGAAGCTCGTCGTCGAGCGGCCACGTCGGGCCGGAGTTCACGGTCGCGGCGTGCTGGACGAGCGCACTCCGCAGCACGGCTTCAAACTGCCGGTCGTTCATGACTGGTTTTCCTCTACGTCAGCGGCGAGCAGGGGATGCTGGCGCAGCGCGGCGAACGCGCGGGCGGCCAGGCTGCGGACCGTGCCGATCCGGCAGTCGAGCATGCGGGCGATCTCGTCGTCGGACAGGTCGAGGTAGTAGCGCAGGACGAGCACAGCCCGTTGCCGCCTCGGCAAGGTGGCGAGCATGCGCCAGGCCGCATCCTGCTCGGACAGGTCGGTGCCGTCGACGCCCACATCGGGGATCGCGTCGACCACCGTCTCGAGGCTCGACCTTCGGCGCATCCGGGTGGCCTGCCCGTTCGCGATCACCCGCCGCGCGTACGCGACGGGCGCCTCGATCGGCAGCGCTTCGCCGAATCGGCGGTGCAGGGCCAGCAGACAGTCCTGTACGAGGTCCTCGGCCAGCTGCCGGTCGCCGGTCAGCACGTAGGCGAAGCGGGTCAGCCCGACCGCGTGCTGAGCGGCGAACGCCGTGAGCGTCGTTGTCACACCTGTGTCCACGGCATCCCTCCGCGTGCTGATTGCCGCTCTCGTCCGGTTCACGATGGACAGAACGCGGTGGGAACGCCAATCCGCTGCGGGGCGCGTTCACGTCGGCTCTACGAATCTTCGCGGGCCGGCACGCAGGTACCCTGCCATCGTGCCCCGGCCACCCTCCCGCGCTGCTGCGCTGATCACCCTGGGGTGCGCCCGCAACGAGGTCGACTCCGAGGAACTGGCCGGCCGGCTGGGCGCGCAGGGCTGGACGCTGACCGACGCCGAGCAGGCCGACGTCGTCGTGATCAACACCTGCGGCTTCATCGACTCGGCCAAGAAGGACTCGATCGACACCGTGCTGGCCGCGGCCGACACGGGCAAGAAGGTCGTCGCCGTCGGTTGCCTGGCCGAGCGGTACGGCGACGAGCTGGCCGCGTCGCTGCCCGAGGCCGACGCGGTGCTGGGCTTCGACTCCTACGCCGACATCGCGGCCCGGCTCGACGACGTGGCCGCCGAACGTCCGATCAACCCGCACGTGCCGCGTGATCGGCGCACCCTGCTGCCGGTCACGCCGGTGCACCGCCCGGCCGCGGTGGCCGACATCGCCGTGCCCGGGCACGCCTGGGTGCCCAATGCGCGCACCCGCCTGGACGACGCACCCACCGCGTACCTCAAGCTGGCCTCGGGCTGCGACCGGCGCTGCTCGTTCTGCGCCATCCCGTCTTTCCGCGGCTCGTTCGTGTCCCGCCCGCCGGCCGAGGTGCTGGACGAGGCGCGCTGGCTGGCCTCGACCGGTGCTCGCGAGCTGGTGCTGGTCAGCGAGAACTCCACCTCGTACGGCAAGGACCTGGGCGACCTGCGCGCGCTCGAGACGCTGCTCGGCCAGCTCGCGGCGACGGACGGCATCGACCGGGTGCGTGTGTCGTACCTACAGCCGGCCGAGCTGCGGCCGTCGCTGCTCGAGGTCATCGCGACCACGCCAGGGGTGGCGCCGTACTTCGACCTGTCCTTCCAGCACGCCAGCCCGACCGTGCTGCGCCGGATGAAGCGGTTCGGCTCGACCGACGCTTTCGTCGAGCTGCTCGACCGGGCTCGGGCGCTGGCTCCCGAGCTGGGGGCGCGCAGCAACGTCATCGTCGGATTCCCCGGCGAGACCGAGGACGACCTGGCCGAGCTCGAGCGGTTCCTCGGCGCGGCCCGGCTCGATGCGATCGGGGTGTTCGGCTACTCCGACGAGGAGGGCACCGCCGCGGCCGACTTCGACGGCAAGCTCGACGCCGACGAGATCGCCGCCCGGGTCGACCACATCGCGGCGCTGGCCGACGAGCTGGTCGCCCAGCGAGCCGAGGACCGGGTCGGCCGGCCCGTGCAGGTGCTGATCGAGGACGTGTCCGACGAGGTGGTCGGCCGGGCGCTGCACCAGGGCCCGGACGTCGACGGTGTCACTCGCCTGGATCCGCCGGCCGACGCGCGCCGCGGCGATGTCGTCACGGCGGTGGTCACCGGCTCGGACGGCGCCGACCTGGTCGCGACGACGGCGGTGCCAGCGCAGTGATCGCCCGCCCGTTGCCCGACGACCCAATCGCCGAGGCGCCGCACCCGGCGTCGGCGTGGAACGTCGCCAACGGGCTGACCGTGCTGCGGCTGCTGCTCGTGCCGGTGTTCGCGGTGGTGCTCTTCCACGACGGCGGCGACTCGACCGGATGGCGCATCGGCGCGTGCGCGGTGTTCGCCGTCGCGTCGATCACCGACCGGTTCGACGGCGAGCTGGCCCGCAAGCGCGGCATCGTCACCGAGTTCGGCAAGCTGGCCGATCCGATCGCCGACAAGGCTCTGGTCGGCACGGCGCTGGTCGGGCTGTCGGTGCTGGGCGATCTGGCCTGGTGGGTGACCGTGGTGATGCTGGTGCGCGAGGTCGGCGTCACCCTGTTGCGGTTCTGGGTGATCCGCCACGGCGTCATGGCCGCCAGCCGGGGCGGCAAGGTCAAGACGCTGCTGCAGGCCGTGGCGATCGGGTTGTACCTGCTGCCGCTCACCGGGTGGCTGCACGTGGTGGCCGTCGTCGTCATGGGCGCGGCCATCGCGATGGCGCTGATCACCGGCGGCGACTACGTGGCCCGGGCCGTGCGCCTGCGTCGGACCGCCCGAGCGACGGCATGACGACGCGGGCGGCGGCGTGACCAACTACGCGGTCGACCTGGCCTCCCTGCACGCGGACCTGCGTGAGCTCGGGGCCACGGTGGCCGTCGCCGAGTCGCTGACCGGCGGGCTGCTGACCGCGGCGCTCACCGACACCCCGGGCGCCAGCGTGACGGTGCGTGGTGGTCTGGTCGTATACGCGACGCCGCTCAAGGCCAGCCTGGCCGGCGTGCCGGCCCCGCTGCTCGAGGAGCGCGGAGCCGTCGACCCGGACGTTGCCCTGGCTCTGGCTCGCGGGGTGCGCTCGCGCCTGGGGGCGACGTACGGGCTGGGCGTCACCGGGGTGGCCGGCCCTGATCCGCAGGACGGCAAGGACGTGGGCACCGTGTTCCTCGCGCTGGCCGGCCCCGACGACGAGACCGTGGCTGAGCGTGCGCTGAGCGGCGACCGGGCCGAGATCCGGGCCGGAGCGGTTCGGGCAGCGCTCGACGTTCTGAAAAGGGAATGCGCCTCGGCGATTACAGCGTTACGTTCGCTGTGAGCGGAGAACCGTGGCCAACCACGTGGCTCTCCGCGCTGCCAGGTAACGTGATTCCCATCCGGCTCATCCCGCGCCGGATGAACTCGTGAAGGGGGTTTCGCGCCATGGCTGCTGTGTTGCGACAAGTTGTTGGCGAGACCCTCCGTGCGCTTCGGCTGCGTCAGCGCCGGACACTGCGCGAGGTCTCGTCCAGCGCCCGGGTGAGCCTCGGCTACCTGTCCGAGGTCGAGCGCGGTCAGAAGGAGCCGTCGTCCGAGTTGCTCGCCGCCATCTGCGGAGCGCTCGACGTCGAGCTGTCCGAGCTGTTCCGCGAGGTCACCGACACGCTGCGCCGGGAAGAGAAGCTGGTCGGCCGCCTGGGCCACGTCCCTGGTGTCGAGCACGCCCGCCTGCACCCGGCCCCGGGCGCCGGCGAGATGCGCGGCCCGCAGGCTCGCGCGATGGGTCCGGTCGCCGCCTGACCGGGCCGGTAGCCTTGCCGCCCGCGCGCCGTCACGGCCGGTCCGGCCGGCCAAGGTAGCGTCAGCTTCATGGGTTCCGACCCGCTATTCGACACGCTCTTTCGCCCCACCACCCAGCCCGCGCAAGCCGCGTCGGCTGCGCCGGTGCGGGCGACGGGCACGCGTTCGCGAGCGGGCAACGCCATGAATCGGACTCGCGCGGCACTGCTCGACGGCGCGCGACAGGCGGTCGAGAAGTCCGGAACCAAGATCACGATGGCCCAGGTGGCCTCGGCCGGCGGAGTGGCCAAGGCGACGCTCTACAACCACTTCCGGACCCGCGACGCGGTGCTGTCGGCGCTGCTTGCCGCCGAGGTCACCCGGCTGGTCGACGCCGCGGCCGGGCGCCCGCTCACCGAGGCGCTCGCGAGCACCGCCACGTCACTGTCCGGCCACCCGCTGCTGCGCGCCCTGGCCCGGCTCGAACCGGCCACGCTGACCGCGCTGGGCCGGGTCAACCCGGCGGCCGACGGCTGGCGCGAGGCCCGCGACGCCGTG
Organism: Jatrophihabitantaceae bacterium; assembly: GCA_036558905.1. GTDB lineage: Bacteria > Actinomycetota > Actinomycetes > Mycobacteriales > Jatrophihabitantaceae > DASXRA01. The sequence goes on from DATBER010000075.1 coordinate 7,549, forward strand.
CGGATCGCCGTGGCCGACGCCGGCCGGGGTGGGGCCGACCTGGTGCTGCGCTGGATCGCCTCGCACGTCGTCACGCCGTCCGACCCGGAGGCCATCGCCGCCGACGTCGAGGTGCTGATCGCCGGGCTGCCGGCCGCGCCCGCCGCCCGTTCGGGCCAGCAGGCCGAGTCCGCCTGAGTCGGCGCTGGGCGCCCACCGACGGAACTTGCCGCCCGGGCCGCACGTCGAGACGATGAAGCGGCATGATTGGCTGATCGAGTTGTCGCGTAGCGTTTCGGAGGCGTCTGATATGGCCAAACCCAATCCCTTCGTTCGGGGATGGAAGTACATGTCGGCGTGGTTCGGCGCCAAGATCGACGAGAAGGCCGATCCGAAGATCCAGATCCAGCAGGCGATCGCCGAGGCCCAGCAGCAGCATCAGGCGCTGACCCGGCAGGCGGCCAGCGTGATCGGCAACCAACGCCAGCTGGAGATGAAGCTCGACCGCCAGCTCGGCGAGGTCGAGAACCTGCAGGCCCAGGCCCGCCAGGCGCTCGTACTTGCCGATCAGGCGCGGGCCGCGGGCGACGCCACCAAGGCGGCCGAGTTCGAGCAGACGGCCCAGGCGCTGGCCAACCAGCTGGTGTCCACCGAGCAGTCCGTGCAGGACCTCAAGTCGCTGCACGACCAGTCGCTGCAGGCGGCCGCGCAGGCCCGCGAGGCGGTCAAGACCAACGAGATGCGCCTCGAGCAGCAATTGGCCGAGCGCACCAAGCTGCTCACCCAGCTCGAGCAGGCCAAGATGCAGGAGTCGGTGTCCAAGTCGCTGCAGCAGATGAGTGAGCTGGCCGCCCCGTCCAACGTGCCGTCGCTGGGCGAGATCCGCGACAAGATCGAGCAGCGTTACTCGGTCGCGCTCGGGCAGGCCGAGCTGGCCCAGGACTCGGTGGCCGGGCGCAAGCTCGAGGTGCAGCGGGCGACCGTCGACCTCAAGGGCTCGGCTCGCTTGCAGGAGATCCGCGCCGCGCTCGACGCCGAGAAGGGTGGCGGCCCGAACGCCGTTGAGGGCTCGTCGGGTTCGACGCCCGCCATCGGCTCGCAGTCGGCCCAGCCGTCGAACTCGGCGATCCCCGACGACGCGACCAAGGCGCCCGAGCAGGCGTAGCCGCGCGTGCGGTCGATCCCCGAATTCCTGATCGTCGCGCTGCTCGTCACGGTCACGCCCGGCCCCGGCACGGCGATGATCATCCGCGTGGCCGCTCGGGACGGCCGGCGCAGCGCGCTCGGCGCCGTCGCCGGCAACAGTTGCGGCGTGCTGCTGTGGGGCGGGCTGTCCGCGGTGGGCGTCTCGTCGCTGATACTGGCGTCCGAGCTGGCCTACGACGTGCTGCGGATCGGTGGCGCCGCAGTGCTGGTGGTGCTGGGCGTGCGCTCGCTGCTGCATCGGGGAGCCCGCGACGACGCGCCGTCCCGGTCCGGCCGCGGCTGGCGGCTCGGGCTGCTGACCAGCCTGGCCAACCCCAAGCTGGCGGTGTTCTTCGTGGCGCTGTTCCCGCAGTTCCTGTCGCCGCACGCCGCGGTGCTGCCGGCCGCCCTGGCCATGGCCGGCGTGATCGTCGCCTTCGACGTCATCTGGTTCTCGACGCTGACTTGGCTGGTCGACCGAGCCGGGGCGCTACTGCGGCCGCGGCTGCACCGGCTGCTCGAACGGTTCACCGGCGCGGTGCTGATCGGCCTGGGGGCGCGGCTGGCGGCGGAGGTCCGCTGACGGCCGTCGGCCCGGGCTGGCACGTCGGGCACCAGAACGTGTCGCGTTGGTAGGGCGCCAAGCCCTGCAGCGCGTGCCGGATGACCGTGCGGCAGCGCCGGCAGGGGGCGCCGGCCCGCTGGTAGACCCAGTGCTCGCGGCCGCGGCCGCGCAGGCCGGTGGTGGATTGCTCGGGGTGGTCGCGGTTGGCCCGCATCAGCCGCTGGGTGGTCGTGACCAGGCGGGGCAGGTCGGTGACCTCGGCGACCGGCGTCCACGGGTCGAGCCGCTCGACGAACAGTGCCTCGCACTTGTACAGGTTGCCGATGCCGGCCAGGTTGCGCTGGTCGAGCAGGGCCTCACCGACCGACCGGTCCGGCTGGGCGCTCAGCCGGCGCACCGCCTCGGCAGCATCCCAGTCCGGGCCGAGCAGGTCCGGGCCGAGGTGGTCGAGCAGCTGCCCCTCGTCGGCGGCGCGTACCAGCCGCAGGTCGTGCACCCGGTACCCGACGGCCTGCCATCGCTCGTTGCCGACCAGCGCCCGGATGCGGTGGGCCGGCTGCGCGCTCGGACGCCGTCCGGCCGCCACGATGTGCCACGAGCCGTCCATGCGCAGGTGGCTGTGCAGAGTCAGACCGCCGGCGAACCGCATCAGGATGTGCTTGCCCCGCGCGGCCACCTCGCGGACCGTGTCGCCGGTCAGATCGCTCGTCGCCAGCTGCGGCACGCGAAGGTCGAACGTGGTGACCACCTGACCGGCCAGCGCGTCGTGCAGCCGCTTGGCCGTGAGCCATACGGTGTCCCCCTCTGGCATGCGTACATCGTGCCGTGGCAAGCTCGCGCGGGTCGCGTATTGCGCGACGTTATGCCGGGGAGGTTCCGTGGAGAGCGATACGTCGGCCGTGGGCTGCGTCGGTGTCCTCACCGTCGCTACCCGGGGCACGGACGGATCAGGGGAGGTACTGATCAGCGTCCGGGGCGGCTCGGAGGCCTACCTCGCCTGGTCGGACGATCCGCTACCGAAGGGGCGCAGCGTTCTCGTGGTGCGTGCGCGGGGTTCCCGCACGGTCGAGGTCGTGCCCTGGGACGACCGGGTCACCCCGCTACCCAAGACGTCATGAGCTGAAAGAGGAGGGCAAGTGTTCGGCTATTACGTTCCCGCGCCGGATCAGGCGATGTTGATCTCCGGCGGCAAGAACCGGCAGAACACGCCGTTTCGCGTGGTCACCGGGCACGGCACGTTCGTGTTGCCGTTCTTCCGCAAGGTGCGGTTCCTGACCTTGGCGATGTGCGAGGCGGAGGTCGAGGAGCGCTGCGTGACCAGGCAGGGCATCACCCTCAACGTCCGGGCCGTCATCGCGTTCAAGGTCGGCAACGACTCGGAGAGCATCGTCAACGCCGGCCAGCGGTTCCTGTCCGACCAGAATCAGATGTCGATCCTGACCGGGCGGGTCTTCGCCGGGCACCTTCGCTCGATCATCGGCTCGATGACCGTCGAGGAGATCGTCACCGAGCGGCAGAAGCTGGCCACCGAGGTCCTGGACGGCTCGAAGCTCGAGATGGCCAAGATCGGCCTGACCGTCGACGCGCTGCAGATCCAGTCGATCGACGACGGCGACCTCGGCTACATCGCGGCGATGGCCGCCCCGCACAACGCCGCCATCCAGCAGCAGGCGCAGATCGCCCAGGCCCAGGCCCGGCAGCGCGCGGCCGAGGCCGAGCAGGAGTCGCTGCGCCAGCAGGCCGAGTACGGTCGGCAGACCGCCGTGGTGCAGGCCCAGTACAAGGCTGAGGTCGATCGGGCCCAGGCGGCGGCCGGCCAGGCCGGTCCGCTGGCCGCCGCGCAGGCGCAGCGCGAGGTGATCGCCGCGCAGACTGAGCTGGCCCAGCGCGAGGCCGAGCTGCGCCAGCAACAGCTGGTGGCCGAGGTGATCAAGCCGGCCGAGGCCGAGGCGGAGAAGGTGCGCGTGCTGGCCCAGGCCGACGCCGAGCGGATGCAGATCCAGGCCGCGGCCGCCGCCTCGCACAACCGGGTGGCCCTGGACCGGATGCTTATCGATCAGCTGCCGCAGATCGTCCGCGAAGCCGCAACCGGCCTCAACGGCGCCAACGTCAACATCCTCAACGGCGCCGACGGGATCGGTGAGCTGGCCGCCAGCCTGGTCGGTCAGGGGCTCACGATATTCGAGTCGATCCGCCGCGGGGTCGGGCAGTCCGACGTGGACGACTTCGAGCCGGACCGCGCCGAGTTGCCGGCCCCCGACCGTCGGGACGGGTCACGCCCGTCGCCGTAGGCGGTCGGGCCGCGTAGCCGTGCGGCGGTCAGGCGCCGCCGTACGGCGGGTCGGGCCCGTCGGCGTGCGGCGGTCAGGCGTCGCCATACGGCGGTTGGGGCGCGTAGCCGTGCGGCTGTCAGGCGCGTAGCCGCAGGCCCCGCGGGGTCGGGCGGAACCCGGCCGCTTCAAGCGCCTCGCCCAGCGGCGAGGCCGTGACCGGGGTGCCGTCGGCCCGTTCGACCGACAGCTTGCCCAGTGCGCCATCGCGGACGGCCAGTGCCAGGGCGTCGGCGGCCGGCTGCAGCGCGTCCGGGTCGTCGGCGAAGCTGAGCAGCGTCCGCCCGCCCCGCTCGACGTAGAGCACGCACCGGCCGTCGACCAGCACGACCAGGGCTCCCGCCTTGCGGGCCGGCTGGTGGCCGCGCTTGCCGTCCGGCTCTTCCGGCCCGGCCGGCCGCTCCGGCCAGGGCAGCGCAGCGCCGTACGGGTTGGCCGGGTCGGTGGCGGCCAGCACCAGGGCCGGCGCGCCG
>DATBER010000076.1:0-24704 GCA_036558905.1 Jatrophihabitantaceae bacterium
GGCCGATCGTCGAGCGGTACAACGCCGACCTCGCGCGCCGCACCGTCCCGGAGTGGCGCGCGCTCCTCGCGGGGCTGCTCGCCGTGCCCGAGATCGGCGACGCGCCCGTCGGCTACTGGGGCATCACCCTCGGCACCGCGATCGGCGTGCCGCTGGTCGCCGAGGAACCGCTGATCCGGGCCGCGGCCTTCGGCCTGTTCTGGCCGTCGACGCTGCTCGATGCCGCCCGGCGGATCACCGTCCCGGTCGAGTTCTACCTGCAGTGGGATGACGAGCACATCCCGCGCGAGGGCGGCCTCGCCCTGTTCGACGCGTTCGCCTCGACGGAGAAGTCGCTGCACGTCAACGCCGGCAAGCACATGGAGATGCCGCGCTTCGAGGCGGCGTCGGCGGTCCGGTTCTTCCAGCGGCACCTGCGGCGCTGACGAGCGAGGAGGCGGCGGCCGCCCGGCAGACGCTGCAACGCTTCTCGGGCGCCTCGAAGTCGACTGCGGTTCCGGGTTGTCCCGATACCAGCGGGCGCTTTCAGCCGAGGTCGACGGCGTGGTCGGGCACCGCGCGGTAGAGCTCGCGAGGCGGCCGAACGTAGGTCGGCGCCGAGGGCCGGGCCGGAAGCTCGAGCTGGGTCCGTTGCACCTCGGCATACGGGATCGTCGACAGCAGGTGGGCGATCATGTTGATCCGCGCACGGCGTTTGTCGTCGGCCTCGACGACGTACCACGGTGACTCGCCGGTGTCGGTGTGCACGAACATCTCGTCCTTGGCCCGCGAGTAGTCCTCCCAGCGCAGGATCGACTCGAGATCCATCGGCGACAGCTTCCACCGGCGCATAGGATCTTCCAGTCGCGATCGGAATCGGCGTTCCTGTTCTTGATCGCTGACCGAGAACCAGTACTTGCGCAGCAGGATCCCGTCGTCGAGCAGCAGCCGCTCGAACACCGGGCACTGAGCCAAAAAGCGGCGGTAGTCGCCCGGCGTACAGAAGCCCATCACGTGTTCCACTCCGGCCCGGTTGTACCAGGAGCGGTCCATCAGCACGATCTCGCCGGCGGCCGGCAGGTGCTCGACGTAGCGCTGGAAGTACCACTGGGTGCGCTCGCGCTCGGTGGGCGTCGGCAACGCGACGATGCGCGCTACCCGGGGATTGAGGTACTGCGTGACGCGCTTGATCGCGCTGCCCTTGCCGGCGGCGTCGCGCCCCTCGAAGATCACCACGATCCGCGTCTTCGACTCGCGCACCCACTCCTGCATGGCGACCAGCTCGGCCTGGAGCCGGAACAGCTCCTTCTGGTAGACGGTCCGCCCCAACCGGCCGTCCTGCTTGCCCTTGGTCATAGACGGACTGTACGACCCGCGGTAGCGACCAGTGGCAAGGAACGTCCGGGCCGGCCGGCGAGCGGCCGACCCGGACGTCGGGTCGAGCAGGATCAGCGCACGTCGAACCGGTCGAGGTTCATGACCTTGTCCCACGCCGCGACGAAGTCCTGCACGAACTTCGCACCGGCGTCGTCACTGCCGTACACCTCGGCGACGGCCCGCAGCTGCGAGTTCGACCCGAAGATCAGGTCGACCGCGGTCGCGGTCCACTTGACCTCGTCGGTGCCCCGCGCGCGGCCTTCGTAGACGTTCTCGTCGGAGGCGGAGGTCTTCCACTCGGTGCCCATGTCGAGCAGGTTCACGAAGAAGTCGTTGGTCAGCGACTCCGGCCGGTCGGTGAACACGCCGTGCTGGACGCCACCCACGTTGGCGTTCAGCGCCCGCAGACCGCCGACCAGCACGGTCATCTCCGGCGCGGTAAGCGTCAGCAGGTTGGCCCGGTCGAGCAGCAGGGTCTCCGGGGTCAGCTTCTCGCCGCTGCGCAGGTAGCTGCGGAACCCGTCCGCCCGCGGCTCGAGCACCGCGAACGACTCGACGTCGGTCTGCTCCTGATCCGCATCGGTGCGCCCCGGCGTGAACGGCACGGTGATGTCGTGCCCGGCGTTCCTGGCTGCCTGCTCGACCGCCGCGCACCCGCCCAGAACGATCACGTCGGCCAGCGAGATCTTCTTCCCGCCCGTGCTGAAGTCCTGCTGGATCTGCTCCAGCACGGGCAGCACCTTGGCCAGCTCGGCCGGCTCGTTGACCTCCCAGCCGCGCTGCGGCTCCAGGCGTAGGCGCGCGCCGTTGGCCCCGCCACGCTTGTCGGTGCCGCGGAAGCTGGCCGCGGCCGCCCAGGCGGTGCGGACCAACTGCGAGATCGCCAGCCCCGACTCGAGGATCTTGGCCTTGAGGGCGGCGATGTCGGCGTCGCCGATCAGCTCGTGATCGACGGCCGGCACCGGGTCCTGCCACACCTGCGGCTCGGCCACCCACGGGCCGAGGTAGCGCGTCACCGGACCCATGTCGCGGTGCAGCAGCTTGTACCAGGCCTTGGCGAAAGCCAGCGCGAACTCGTCGGGGTTGGCCAGGAAGCGGCGGCCGATCGCCTCGTAGGTCGGGTCCATCCGTAGCGAGAGGTCGGTGACCAGCATTGTCGGCGGACGCTTGTCGGCCGGGTCCTGCGGACCGGGGAAGGTGTTCGACGCGTCCTTGGCCTGGTACTGCCAGGCACCGGCCGGGCTCTTGGTCAGCTCCCACTCGTGGCCGAACAGGGTCTCGAGGAAGGTGTTGTCCCACGTGGTCGGCGTCGGCGTCCACACGACCTCGATGCCGCTGGTGATCGCGTCGGCGCCCGCCCCGGTGCCGTAGGTGCTCTTCCAGCCGAGGCCCTGCTGCTCGAGCGGCGCCGCCTCGGGCTCGGGCCCGACGTAGTCCGCACCGCCGGCGCCGTGCGTCTTGCCGAACGAGTGCCCGCCGGCGATCAGGGCGAAGGTCTCCTCGTCGTTCATCGCCATGCGCCGGAACGTCTCGCGGATGTCCCGGGCCGCCTTCACCGGGTCGGGCTCACCGTTGGGGCCCTCCGGGTTGACGTAGATCAGCCCCATCTGCACGGCACCGAGCGGGCCGGACAGCTCGCGGTCGCCGCTGTAGCGCTCGTCGCCCAGCCAGGTGTCCTCCGGACCCCAGAAGATCTCCTCGGGCGCCCAGATGTCCTCGCGGCCGAAGCCGAACCCGAACGTCTTGAAGCCCATCGACTCCAACGCGACGTTTCCGGCGTAGACCAGCAGGTCGGCCCAGGAGATCTTCTGGCCGTACTTCTGCTTGATCGGCCACAGCAGCCGGCGGGCCTTGTCCAGGCTGGCGTTGTCCGGCCAGGAGTTCAGCGGCGCGAACCGCTGCGCGCCCTGGCCGCCGCCGCCCCGGCCGTCGGCGATGCGGTACGTACCGGCGGCGTGCCAGCTCATCCGGATGAACAGCGGGCCGTAGTGCCCGTAGTCGGCCGGCCACCACGGCTGCGAGGTCGTCATCACCTCGACCAGGTCGCGCCGCAGCGCCTCGAGGTCGAGCTTCTTGAACTCCTCCGAGTACTTGAAGTCCGGGCCTAGTGGGTTGGCCTGCGGCGCGTGGTGGTGCAGCACCTGCAGGTTCGGCTGGTTCGGCCACCAGTCCTGGATCGTCCGCGGACGATGGTCTGACGGATGCGGGGACGGGATTACTGGGTTTTCGCTCTCAGACACGGTGGTCCTTCTCTCCTGTCTCGCTGTTCGACTGGCAGGCGGGGCACAGGCCCCAATAGACGACTTCGGCCTCGTCGATCACGAAGCCGTGCTCGTCGGAGGCGGTCAGGCAGGGCTTCTCGCCGACGGCGCAGTCGACGTCGGCGATGGCGCCGCACGACCGGCACACGGCGTGGTGGTGGTTGTCCCCGATCCGCGCCTCGTACCGCGCCACCGAGCCCGACGGCTGAATCCGCCGCAGCAGGCCCGCGTTGGTCAGGGCGCGCAGCACGTCGTAGACGGCCTGGTGCGACACATCGCCCAGATCGTCACGGACGACGCCGATGATCGAGTCCGTGTCGGCGTGCGGGTGCTCGTGCACGGCGCTCAGCACCGCCACCCGCGGACGCGTCACGCGCAATGCGACCCCGCGCAGCATCTGCTCGAAGCCCGTGGTCGTGGACACGTCTCGGAGTATCGCCCATTTTCTGGAGTCAATCAAGATTACGGGCTGGGCGCGGCGCGCGATCGCGGATGAGCAGAGCGCATCCGAGCACGATGCCGACGCTGACCAGCTGCACGAGCGGCGCGAGAGGCGCGGCGTGCAGCACGAGCACGCCGGCCAGGGCGGCACCGCCGATCAGGCCGGCCAGGATCTGGATGCTGCGCGAGACGTCGCGGACCGGGCGCCCGGACGCGAGGTGGATGACCACCGTGGTGAGCGTGCCGGTCAGATAGGTGGTCGACAGCCCCGACACCCCGAAGCGCTGCACGGTGCTGCTCTGGATGCCGACTGCGATGGCGTTCACGACGAGCAGGCCGAGCTGCAAGGCGCCCCGCGGGTGGCTGCCGCTCCCCCACCAGGCGATGGCCCAGGCGAGCAGCACGACCGCCTCGACGGCCAGCGCGCGGGTGACGGCCGGTGGCCATACCGGGTTGTCGTCGCCGGGCCGGCCGGCGATGCGAGCGCCGATCGCACAGCCCACGATGAAGCAGACGATGGCGGCCGCGGTGTGCGAGGCGAGGGTGCCGTCGTGCTGGGCGGCCGACAGCCCGAGCAGCACCATGTTGCCGGTCATGACGCTGGTGAAGGCCCCGCCCAGGGCGAGGAAGCCGATCGCGTCGGTGGCCCCGCTGGTGATCGCGAGCAGGACCACGAGCCGCTGCCGGACGTGATCGGTCACGTCGCCAGTCTGGCCCAACCGCGATTCGGAAATGGCTGTAGGCCCTGCACACGTATCGGCATCGAACGGTGTGCAGCTTGACCGTGGGGTGGACCGATTCGCCTACCTACCGTCGACGCATCCCGACACGGAAGGCACCGTCATGACCGAACTCCTCTCCCGCGACGATTTCCGGGCCGCCCTTCAGGATGCGATCAAGGGCCGGGAGGCCAAGGACGCCTCGTTCAGCCGGGCCTGGGCCGACGGCAAGCTGCAGCGCCACCACTTCGCCCGCTGGGCCGAGAACCACTACCACTACGTCGGCCCGTTCGCGGACTACCTCGGCTACATCTACGGCAACACCCCGGACCAGTTCACCGAGGCCAAGGACTTCCTGCTGCAGAACATGTACGAGGAGGAACTGGCCGACATCCGGCACACCGACCTGCTCATCCGCTTCGCCGAGGCGTGCGGCACGACGCGCGAGCGCATCGAGGACCCGAACAACATGAACGCCGTGACCCGGGGCCTGCAGGCCTGGTGCTACGCGACATCGATGCGCGAGCACTTCGCGGTCGCGACCGCGGCGATGGTCGTCGGCCTCGAGTCGCAGGTGCCCAGCATCTACAAGAAGCAGATCGTGCCGCTGCGCGAGGCGTACGGCTTCACCGAGGACGAGATCGAGTTCTTCGACCTGCACATCACCTCCGACGAGGTACACGGCGAGCGCGGCTACCAGATCGTGCTCGACCACGCCGACACCCCGGAGCTGCAGCAGCGGTGCCTGCAGTTCGTCCGCTGGGGCGCCGAGATGCGCTACAGCTACACCCGCGCGCTGTACGACACCTACGTCGCGCCCGATCTCGTCTCGGCGTGACCGACAACTGGATCCTGGCCGCCGACCTGTCGGATCTGGCCCGCCGCAAGCGCAAGCAAGTGGTGGTCGGCGACCAGACGGTGGCCCTGTTCCTGATCAACGACCGGGTCTTCGCGCTGCGCGACGTGTGCATCCACGAGCAGCGCTCGCTGAGCAAGGGCGCCGTGCTGAACGGCCGGGTGATCTGCCCGGGTCACCAGTGGGCGTTCGACCCGGCGACCGGATGGGTCGAGGACCAGGAACGGTGCCAGCCGAGCTACGACGTGCGCGTCGAGGAGGGCAAGGTGTACGTAGACCCGCAGCCGTTGGTCCGGGTCCCGGCATGACCAGCTTCGTGCTGGTCGGCGCCGGGCAGGCATCGGCCGTGGCCGCCCGCACCCTGCGTCGACGCGGCTTCGACGGGCGCATCGAGATCGTCGGCGCCGAGCCGCACCGTCCCTACCAGCGCCCGCCCCTGTCGAAGGAGTACCTGGCCGCCGGCGACGACGACGGGCTGTTCCTGCTCGGCGAGGAGTGGTGCGCGACCAACGACGTGCAGCTGCGCCTCGGCGTGGCCGTCGAGCGGATCCGTCCGGGCCGGGTCGAGCTGGCCGACGGCACGGACCTGACCGCCGACGCGGCGCTGATCGCCACGGGCGGGCGCCCGCGGCGGCTGCCCGGCGTGGACGACGACGAGGTGTGCTATCTGCGCACCCTCGACGACGCCGACCGGTTGCGGGCCGAGCTGCGCCGGGGCCGGCACGTGATCGTGATCGGCGGCGGGTTCGTCGGCGCCGAGGTGGCCGCCACCGCGCGGGCCAAGGGCGCCGACGTCACGCTGATCGAGGCGCTGGACGTCCCCCTGCAGCGCGCGCTCGGGCGGGACATGGGCGCAGTGTGCGCGCGCATCCACCGCGACAACGGCGTGCACCTGCGACTGGGCGAGGCGGTGACGGCCGTGTCGGGCGGGGTCGTGACGACCACCGGCGGGCAGCTCGAGGGCGACGTGGTGGTGGCCGGCCTGGGCATCACGCCCAACGACGACGTCGCGCAGCGGTCGGGCATCGCCGTCGACAACGGCGTGCTGGTCGACGAGTTCTGCCGGACCGGGATGGCCGGCGTGTACGCGGCGGGCGACGTGGCCAACCACCGGCATCCGCTGTTCGGCGAGCACGTGCGGGTCGAGCACTTCGACAACGCCAACAAGCAGGGCGCGGCCGCGGCGCAGAACATGCTCGGGCGGTTATCCGTGTTCGACGACCCGCACTGGTTCTGGTCGGACCAGTACGAGGTCAACCTGCAGTACACCGGCCACGCGCCGGCCTGGGACGAGCTCGTCGTGCGCGGCGACGTCGACGGGCTGGACTTCTGCGCGTTCTACCTGCGGCGGGGCGTGCTGCGGGCGGCGTTCGGCGTCGAGCGGGGCGCCGACATCATGGCCGCCCGCGAGCTGGTCGGCCGCAACCTGTCCCCCGACGTCCTGCGCGACGAGGACGTGGACCTGATGGAGCTGGCCATGTTGGAGCAGGCGTGATCGAGATCAGCAACTACATCGGCGGTGAGTGGACGCCGAGTGTCAGTGGGCGGACGTTCGAGCGGCGCAACCCGGCCGACGAGCGCGAGGTGGTCGGCGTCGCGCCGGAGTCCGACGCCAAGGACGTGCATACCGCGGTGGCGGCCGTCGCGACCGGCTACCCGGAGTGGGCTGCGCGGACGCCCGAGACGCGCGCCGACGTGCTGTACCGGGCGGCCGACCTGCTCGCGGCGCGGGCCGACGAGCTGGCCGTCGAGCTGGTGCGCGAGGAGGGCAAGACACTGGCCGAGGCGCGCACGGAGACGCGCCGCACGCCGGCCAACCTGCGCTTCTACGCCGGCGAGGCACTGCGTCTGGCCGGGCAGACGTTCGCCAGTGCCGACGGCCTGGTGCTGACCGCCCGGGAGCCGGTCGGCGTCGTCGGGGCGATCACCCCGTGGAACTTTCCGCTGAACATCCCCTCGCGCAAGCTCGGGCCGGCGCTGGCCGCAGGAAACGGCGTGGTGTTCAAGCCGAGCGAGGTCACGCCGCTGCTCGGGCAGCGGCTGGTCGAGGTGCTGGTCGAGGCCGGCGTCCCGGCCGGGGCGCTCGCCCTGGTGCAGGGCGGGGCCGAGGCCGGGGCGGCCCTGGTGGCCGACGAGCAGGTGGACGCCGTGACGTTCACCGGCTCGTACGCGGTGGGCGCGGCGATCCACCGGGCGGTCGCGCCGACGGTGCGCTGCCAGCTCGAGATGGGCGGCAAGAACGCGGTCGTCGTGCTGGACGACGCCGACGCGGGTGACTTGGGCCGGGCCGCGAGCATCGTGATGCGCGGGGCGTTCGGCCTGTCCGGACAGGCGTGCACCGGCACCAGCCGGCTGATCGTCCACGAGGCCGTGCACGACGAGCTCGTCGCGCGGATCACGGCCGCCGCCGCGAAGCTGCGGGTGGGCAACGGCCTGGACGACGGCGTCGACATGGGGCCGCTGGCCACCCCGGCCCAACTGGAGAAGGTGGCCGCGTACGTGCCGGTCGACCCGCCCGAGCACGGGCACTTCGTGCCGCCGACGGTGATCACCGGGGTGACGCCCGACGAGCCGGTGGCCCAGGACGAGATCTTCGGGCCGGTGCTCGCCGTGCTGCGCGTCCGCTCGTTCGAGGAGGCGGTGGCGGTGGCCAACGCGACGCAGTACGGCCTGTCGGCGGGAATCGTGACCCGCGATGTCGGCCGGGCGCTGGCCTTCGCCCGCCGCGTCGACGCCGGCGTGATCAAGGTGAATCAGCCCACCACCGGCGTCGCGATGAACGCGCCGTTCGGCGGGGTGAAGAATTCGAGCACGCAGACGTTCAAGGAGCAGGCCGGCGAGACGATGATGCACTTCTACACCGTCGACAAGACGGTCTACCTGAGCTCATGAGCGAGCTGGAGTGGAAGCGGGTGGCCCGGTCCGGGCAGGTTCCGGACGGGTGGGTACGGAGGTTCTTCGCCGGTGAGCTGGAGCTGTGCCTGGCCCGGCTGCAGGGCACCGCCTACGCCACGTCGAACTACTGCACGCACCTGGACTGCCTTCTGTCGTCGGGCAAACTGGTCGACGACGGCATCGGCTGTTCCTGCCACGGCAGCGTGTTCGACCTCGAGACCGGCGACGCCGTCTACCCGCCGGCCACCGAGCCCATCCGCACCTACCCGGTCCGCGAGCAGGACGGCGAGATCTTCGTCGGCATCACCGCCGAGGACGTCGCCGAGGGCGGCCCTCGTCGACGAAAGCCGGTGACATGAAACAGGTCCTCGCCGAACGGCACATGGCCGTGTCCAGCCACCCCGCGGTCACGCTGACCGGCGTGCAGGTGCTGGCCGCCGGCGGCAACGCGATCGACGCGACGGTCGCCATGGCCGCGATGTGCTGGCTCGCCCTGCCCAGCCAGTGCGGCGTGGGCGGCGACGCGTTCGCCGTCGTGCGCGATCCGGACGGCACGGTATGGACGGTCGGCGGCAGCGGCTTCGGCCCGGACGGCGGCACGCCGGAGTTCTACCGGCCACACGGCGCAGTTCCCGTCGCCGGGGCGCTCAGCGTCGCCGCGCCGGGGGCGATCGCAGCGCTCGAGGCCCTGCACGCCCGAGGCGCCACCCGGTCGCTGGCGCAGCTGTGGGCGCCCGCCGTGGCCGCCGCCGAGCGCGGGCTGCCCTGTACGGCGAAGACCCGCAACGACATCCTCGACCACGAGGCCCGGCTGCGGGCCGACGCCGGCGCGGCCACGATGCTGCTGCGCGAGGGCCGGGCCCCGCAGATCGGCGAGCGGCTGCCGCAGCCCGAGCTGGCCGCCACCATCCGCACGCTGGCCGACGACCCAGGTGCGCTGTACCGGGGCGCGCTGGCCGAGCGGGCGGTGGGCGCGCTGGTCGAGGCGGGGGCGCCGTTCAGTGGCGAGGAGTGGTCGGCGTCGGGAACGGCACTCCTTGGCGACGCGATCGCCGGCCGCTACGGCGGGCTGACCGTGCACGAGACGCCGCTGCCGACGCCGGGCTGGATGGTGCTGCAGCAGGCCGCGCTGCTCGACGGGTCGCTCGGCGACCTGCCGTGGCTGGGCGCCGACGCGGTGGGGCTGCTCGCCGGTGCCGCGACGCGCGCGTTCGCCGATCGCTTCGAGCACTGCGGCAGCGACACCGACGCCTGGCGCGCGCTGCTGGAACCCGACGCGATCGCGCCCGCCCGGGCGACGCTGGGCGCTCCCTTGACGGCGGTCGGCCTGCGCCCGGACGGCGACACGACCTCGACCGTGGCGGTGGACGCCGACGGCCGGGCGGTGAGCTTCATCCACTCGCTGGCGTTCACGTTCGGGTCGAAGATCACCGTGCCGGGCACCGGGATCATGCTCAACAACCGGCTCGGCCGCGGCGCGTACCTGATCGACGGGCACCCCAACGAGGTGCGCCCGCGCCGACGGCCAATGCACACGCTCAACGCGTGGCTGGTCACCGACGACGCCGGGCGCGTGGTGCACGTCGGCAACACCCCGGGCGGCGACGGGCAGATCCAGTGGAACATGCAGCTGCTCTCCCATCTGGTCGACCACGAGTTCGCCCCGCAGGAGGCGGTGTCGGCGCCGCGGTTCACGGTGTACCCGGGCAGCGACGCCGACGTGATCGGCCAGCCGGCCGAACTGCGCTGCGAGGCCTCGCTCGGCGAGGCGACGCTCGACGGGTTGCGCGCCGCCGGGCACGCCGTGCGGGTCGTCGGCGACGGGCAGGCCGGCGGCAGCGCGCTGATCGTGTCCGCCGATCACGAGCGCGGCTTCCTGTCCGGCGGCGCCGATCCGCGCCAGGACGGGGTGGCGCTCGGTGGCTGAACTGCACTCTCGCCGGGCGATTACGTCCCGTCCGTGGTTCAGGACGGGCTGGCGGTCAGAGCCGGCATGACGGTCGCGGTCAGGTGAGGCCCTGCTCGGCGACGTGCTTGGCGAACGCGTCCAGGGCGGCCGCCCCGACCGCCTTGTCCTGCTCGCCGTTGCCGCCGCTGACGCCCACCGCGCCGACGATCTGGCCGTCGTACTCGAGCGGGAAACCGCCGACGAAGATCGCGAACTTGCCGGGCAGCATGTGGCTGATGCCGAAGGCCTCGTTGCCCGGCAGCGCCGGCCCGTTGGGCGGCTCGTTGAACTTGTGGGTCGGGCGCTCGTGGCCGGCCGCGGTGAACGCCTTGGCCGTGGCGATCTCCACCCCGGTGAGCCGGGCGCCGGGCAACCGGTGCAGGGCGATCAGATGACCGCCGTCGTCGCAGACGCAGATCGTCTGCTTGACCCCGATCTCCTCCGCCTTGGCTCGCGCGGCCGCCAGCACGGGCAGCGCGTCGTCGAGGGTGATCCGGTAGACCTGGTGCACGATGCCACTCCTTCGCGTCGTCGGCCCCAGCCTGCCCGGGCGTTTCGTCGGTCAACAATGGCCAGGGTGCAGTGGCACGATGCTCAATGGTTGTGCACCCTGTCCAATCCTCCCGGGAGCTGCGATGGCGCAGAGCACTGACGGGGAGCGCGAGACGCTGACCCTGGGCCGGCTGCTGCAGGAACGGTTGCTGCGGGCCGCCGCGCCGGCCGTCGCCGAGACCGACCTCGATCGCCCGGTCAGCACCTGCCTGCCCTGGGCCGAGGCGACGCGCAGTACCGGTCCGCTGGACGGCGCGATCGTGTTCGCGCACGCCGACGAGGTGGACGCGGCCGGCCTGCGCGCCGTCGCCGACACGGGGGCCGCGGCCCTGGTGGTGGCCGGCGCCGCGCCCGAGACCGACGTCGCCCTGCCGGTGCTGGGCGCCGACGACCGGGTGGCCTACCGGGACCTGAACCGGCTGGTGGCCGAGCTGTCGCTGGCCCGCGAGACGCACGTGCTGCGCTACGGGCTCACCGTGCACCGCTCGCTGGTCGAGCTGCTGTACCGGGGCGCGGGCCTGCCGGCGTTGTGCCACCAGATGGCGCGGCTGTCCGGCGGCGGGGTGGCCATCCTGGACCCGCAGTACCGCGTGCTGGCGTTCGAGCAGAGCCGCGACCGGGTGTTCGAGCCCGGGGCGGTGGCCGGCGCGTTGCGGGCCGAGACGGCCAGCATCCCGATCGAGCCCTCGCAGACGCACGCCCACCCGTCCGTGCACGTGCTGCACGTCGAGGACGCCCCGGTGACCTGCGTGGCCAACCCGATCCTGCTCGGCGGCCGCCACGACGGCTGGGTGGTGGTGATCGAGTCGGCCGACCCGCCGCATCCGCACGACGTGGCCGAGCACCGGGTGGTGGTCGAACAGTCGGCGACGATCGTCGGCACCGAGATGCTGCGGATGCGCAGCGTCGAGCAGGCCGAGGAGCGGGCCCGCGGCGACTTCGTCCACGCGCTGCTGCACGGGCGGTTCGCCACCGCGCACGACCTGGAGGCCCGTGCCACCCACTACGGCTTCCCGGTCGAGGGCAGCTACGGGGTGATCGTCGCCGGCAGCCTGGGCGCGTCCGGGGCCACCGAGTCGCTCACCGCCTTGTTCCAGCTGGCCCGCGACGCGACCCGGCTGGCCCCGCGTCCGGACTCGCACACGCTGGCCACCGTGGTCGGCGACGTACTGGCGGTCATCCGGCCGGTCGAGCCCGGCCGGCGCGGCGCATCCCCCGACGCGGCCGGGCGCGAGCTGGCCGACTACGCACGGGTGCTCGCACAGGAACTGGCCCGGCGGGTGCACCGCGACATCCCGGTCGCGTTCGGGCGGGCGGTGTCCGGCGCGGCGCGGATCTTCGACAGCTACCGCGAGGCCCGGCTGGCCCTGGGGCTGCGCAAGCGCCTGGACATCGACCAGGTCTGCGGCTTCCAGGACCTGCGCGTGTACGCGACCCTTGTCGACCTGGCCGGCAGCGAAGGCGGTCAGGCCTTCGCCCGCGACATCCTGGGTCCGCTGCGCGGGCAGCGTTCGGGTAGCGGCGACCTGGAGACGGCGGTGCTCACCTACATCCAGTCCGGCGGCAACCTCAACGCCGCCGCCCGCGAACTGCACGTGCACCGCAACACCATGCTGTACAAGCTCGATCGGGCCTCGCGGGCTCTGCAGCTGGACCTGCGCGACGCCGAGCACCAGTTCACGGTGTGGTTGGCCCACAAGCTCGACCTGCTGGCCGAGACGGCCACGGCCGTCGACCGCGACGTCAGGCCGTCGTAGCGACCGGGTCGGGACCGGCGAAGCTCACCAGCAGGCCCACGGCGGCCATCACCGCGCAGCCGGCGAACAGCAGCAGGAACGCGCCGTGCGGGTAGACCACGGCCACCCAGGCCGCGCCCAGCGCCGAGCCGCCGAAGCGCAGCATGTTGAACAGGCCGAGCGCCGCCCCGGACCGCCCGGCCGGCGATCGCGTCGCCCCGGTGGCCGCGGGCGTCTGCACCAGGGCCACCCCGCCGCCGACGGCCACCAGGGTCGCGACCAGCACGCCCAGCCCGCGGTGCCCGCCGTCGAGGTACCACCCGATCGCCAGCTCGGCGCCGATCAGCACGACCAGGCCGGTGCGCAGCACGAGCCGCGGCCCGGCCCGCTCGCTGAGCACGCCGATGCCCGGAGCGGCCACCGCCATGGTCGCCGGCAGCGCGAACACGAGCAGGCCGGTCACCGCCGTGCTGCACCCGAGCGTGCCGGTGACGTAGAGCGGCACCGCGACGAGCACGGCGGCCAGGCAGAACATCTGCGCGAACGCAGCCACCCCGCTGCGCAGAAACCGCGATTCCATAAGGGATCCCGTCCGGATCAGCGGATGTACAGCCCGGCTGGACACCACGGCGAACGCCCCCACGAACGCGAAGCCCAGCCCGGCCAGCGCGCCGTCCAGCCACCCCGGTACGGAGCGTTGCGGCACGAGCGTCGCCGCCGTCATCAGCAGCGCGCTGCCGATGGTGAGAGTGGCCGCGCCCGGCCAGTGCAGCCGGGCCGGCCGGCGCGGGTCGTCCGGAACGAACCAGGCCGTGGCGGCCAGCACGACCACGGTCAGCGGGGCGAGCACCCAGAAAATCGCTCGCCAGCCCGACGCGTCGGCCAGCAACCCGCCCAGCGGCGGACCGACCGCCTGGCCCACCCCGTTGGCCGCCGCCCAGCCGCTCATCGTCCGGGCCCGGCGCTGAGGGCCGAAGATCGCCGACAGCATCGCCATCACCGCGGGCGGGATCGCCGCACACGCCAGCCCCTGCACGGCCCGGAACGCGACGAGCACGGGCAGCGACGGCGCGAGCGCGGCGCCCACCATCGCCAGCGTCATGAGGGTCAGTGCCGCGACGAGGGTGCGTCGCCGTCCGAACCGGTCCCCCACCCAGCCGGTGAGCGGCATCGCTGCGGCCAGCACGAGCACGAAGCTGCTCACCACCAGTACGCCGCCGGACAACGGAGCGTGGAAGTCGCGGGTGATCTCGCGTAGCGGCACGTTGAGAATGTTGTTGATCAGGGTGCCGATCAAGGTCGCGCCGAGCAGCGTGGTAA
Source organism: Jatrophihabitantaceae bacterium (assembly GCA_036558905.1). Classification (GTDB taxonomy): domain Bacteria; phylum Actinomycetota; class Actinomycetes; order Mycobacteriales; family Jatrophihabitantaceae; genus DASXRA01. The sequence goes on from DATBER010000076.1 coordinate 14,085, forward strand.
GCACGAGCGCCCCGGCCTGCTCCGTGCGCGCTGAGCCGGCGCGTGACTGGGCAGTGTGCAGCACGCGTCGGCCCCTTCTCCTGCGGGTATATCTCGGGAATCGCTATGAGGATGCGACAAGATCAATGGGGCCAGCTACAGCAGCCTGCACAATCCTCGGGTGCGGCATTGTGCACATCGTTGGTAGACGGTTCCTCGCCACCACGCGCACCCTTCTCGATTAATCCAGCACCCGGTCGGCCGGACATCGCGAGGTAGGCAGATGCATCTCACAGCAGCGCACTGGGTTTACCTAGCCGGCGTCGTCGTCATCATCGCGACGATGATCGCCCGCAAGAACATCGTCGTTCCCGCCGTCGTTGCCACGTTCCTGACGGCGCTCGTCTACTCGCACAGTCTCGTGCGGGGGCTTTCCTCGGTGTTCAACGCCAGCCTGGTCGCGGCGACGAACCTGTTCAACATCTTCCTGATCATCGCGCTGGTCACGGCGATGCTTCACTCGCTGCAGGCGATCGGCGCCGACCGCAAGATGGTCGCGCCGTTCCGAAGGGTGATGCGCAACGGCCACCTGGCGTTCTGGACGCTCGTGGTCGTCACCTACTTCATCTCGCTGTTCTTCTGGCCGACTCCGGCCGTGCCGCTGATCGGCGCGGTGCTCGTGCCGGTGGCGATCCGGGCCGGGCTGCGCCCGATGGCGGTCGGCCTGGTCGTGGCGATCGCCGGCCAGGGCATGGCCCTGTCGTCGGACTACGTGATCCGCGTGGCCCCCGGCCTGTCGGCCAAGTCGGCCGGCGTCGACGCGAACGTGGTCGCCGACCGGGCCATGGTCTTGTCGCTGGTCGTCGGCGGCACCGCCCTGCTCGTCGCGTACGCCATGGAGTTCCGCAAGATGCGCCGCCCGTCGTCCGCCCTGCTCGCCGAGTGGGAGTCGACCAGCGACAGCACGTCGGCCACCGCCGACGCCGAACTGGCCGAGGAACTCGCAGTGACCCAGGACGAGCGCGAGCTGGTCGAAGCCGGCGTGACCCGTGGCAGTTCCGGCGGCGGCCGGCTGGGCGGCACCGACCTGCCGTCGCTGCGGGGCGGACCGCCGACCATCGGGCACGGCGTGGCGCTGCGCAACGAATTCGCCGACGACCTGCGTAACCGACCGCCGTCGGACGCCCCCGTGAACGACACGCACCCTGCGGTGTCGACGTTCTTCGCGATCTTCGTCCCGCTCGCCTACCTGGCGCTGATCGTCTACCTGATCGTGGCCAAGGTGTCCAAGAGCGTGCCCGACCTGGCCGGCGGCGACGCGGCCGCGCTGGTCGGCGGCATCGCGGCGCTGATCATCTTCCTCGCGTCGTTCGCCTGTGACGGCATGGGTTTCCTCGAGTCGTCGGCCGAACACGTCGTCGACGGCCTGGTCTTCGCGTTCAAGGCGATGGGGGTCGTGTTGCCGATCGCCGGCTTCTTCTTCATCGGCAACGGCGACTTCTCCGGGCAGATCCTGGGCCTGGCCGACCCGACCAAAGGCCCGGCGTTCCTCTACGACCTGGTGACCTCGGCGCAGAAGCACATCCCGCACAACGCGTTCATCGCCGCGTTCGCCATCCTGATCATCGGCATGATCGCCGGCTTGGAGGGTTCCGGCTTCTCCGGTTTGCCGCTGACCGGATCGCTGGCCGGATCGCTCGGCCCGGCCGCCGGCATCAGCGCCGGCACGCTGGCCTCGGTCGGTCAGATGGGCAACATCTGGTCCGGTGGCGGCACGCTGGTCGCCTGGTCGTCGCTGATCGCGGTCGCCGGATTCGCCCGCGTGCCGGTGATCGACCTGGCCCGGCGATGCTTCGTGCCGGTGGTGGCCGGACTGATCGTGGGCACGATCGTCGCGGTGGTCGTCTTCCCCTGAGGACCTACCAGTCGTGCATGGTGCCGTCGGCGAGGCGGTTGTAGGGCAGGTACGCCGTCTGGTACGGGTACTTGCCCGCCTCGTCGACGTCCAGGCCGACGCCCAGGCCCGGCTCGTCGCCGGGGTGGATCAGCCCGTCGGTGAAGGTGAACGTCTGCCGGAACACGGTGTCGGTGCCGGCGCCGTGCTTCATGTACTCCTGGATGCCGAAGTTGTGGATGGCCAGGCCGAGGTGGGCGGCCGCGGCCATACCGACCGGCGAGACGTCGGTCGGCCCGTGGAACCCCGACTTGATCTGGTACAGCGCCGCGAACTCCATGATCCGCTTCAGGTGGGTGATGCCGCCCGTGTGGGTGACGGCCGAACGCACGTAGTCGATCAGCCGTTCGGTGATGATCGTCTGGTAGTCCCAGATGCTGTTGAGCACCTCGCCGATCGCCAGCGGCGTCGTCGTGTGCTGGCGGACGAAGCGCAGCGACTCCTGGTTCTCGGCCGGCGTGCAGTCCTCCAGCCAGAACAGCTCGTACGGCTCGAGCGCCTTCCCGAGCTGGGCGGCCTGGGTCGGGGTCAGCCGGTGGTGCGCGTCGTGCAGCAACGGCAGTTCCGGGCCGAACTCGTTGCGCACGGCCTCGAAGACGCCCGGCACATGACGCAGGTAGGCGCGGCTGTCCCAGTCCTCCTCGGTGGGCATGAGCGCCCGCTGCGCCGGCTCGTGGTCGTAGCGCACCCCCTTGTTGGCCTCGCTGGTCGGGTTCGACGCGATGCCGTAGATGGCCCGCAGACCGGGCACGCCGGTCTGGATGCGGATGGCCCGGTAGCCCTGCTCCAGGTGCGCGCGCACCGAGTCGAACAGTTCCGGCAGGTCGCGGCCGCTGGCGTGCCCGTAGGCGAGCAGTCCCGTGCGGCTCGCTCCGCCCAGCAGCTGATACAACGGCAGGTTCGCCGCCTTGGCCTTCAGATCCCACAGGGCGACGTCCACCGCGGAGATCGCGGCCATCGTCACCGGACCGCGGCGCCAGTACCCGCCGCGGTAGAGGAACTGCCAGGTGTCCTCGATGCGATGCGCGTCGCGGCCGATCAGCAGCGGGGCGACGTGGTCGGACAGGTAGGCCGCGACGGCCAGCTCGCGGCCGTTGAGCGTCGCGTCGCCGAGACCGACCAGGCCGTCGTCGGTGGTGAGCCTGAGGGTGACGAAGTTGCGATCGGGACTGGTCACGATCACTTCGGCCCGGTCGATCTTCATATGTGCTCCTGGATCACTGGTCGGGTCGGTGGACGATCACGCCGCGCACCACGGTGGTGTCGACGTCGAGGCGGCCGGTAGCCGGGTCGGCGCGGAAGACCACGACGTCGCCGGCCGCGCCCACCCGCAGCTCGCCGCGAGCCGGGCCCGGGACGCCCAGCAGGCGGGCCGGGTTGGCCGTGGCCATGCGCAGCGCGTCGCGTAGCCGGATGTCGGTGTGGCGGGCTGTCCAGGCCACGCAGTCCAGCAACGGACGGGCGGCTCCGGCCAACAGCGGCGAACCGGCCAGAGCCAGCCGGCCGTCGGCGGACAGCTCGACTGGCCCGCCCACCGGCGTCTCGTACCGGCCGGGCGGCATCCCGGCCAGCTCGGTGGCGTCGCTGATCAGAATCGAGCGCTCGACGCCCTTCGCCCGCACCATCACGGTCAGGACCGACGCCGGCAGGTGGTGCCCGTCGGCGATGAAGCTCGCGGCCAGCCGGTCGTTCGCGAGCTGCTCCCAGATGTAGTTGGGATGTCGCCGGAGGTTGAGGTGGGCTCCGTTGCCCAGATGGGTCGACAGGCAGGCCCCGGCATCGACGGCCGCGGCGATGTCGCTCGGCTCGGCCGCGGTGTGCCCGAGCGCGGCCACCACGCCGGCCCGGCTGATCTCGGCGATGTACTCGACCGCGCCGGGCAGCTCGGGGGCCAGCGTGACGACGCCGACGAGGCCCGCCCCGGCCTGCTGCCAGCGCCGGAACTCGGCCACGTCGGGTGGGCGCAGCTGCGCGATGTCGTGCGCCCCGCGCGGCCCGTCGGCGTCGGCGATGTGCGGACCCTCGACGTGCACGCGCGGGATCGCGTGGTGCACCAGCGGGTCGGCGGCCCGAGCCTCGGCCACTGCCCGCAACGCCCGGGTGATGCGCTGCTCGGTGCCGGTGACGACCGTCGGGCAGACGCTGGTGACCCCGGCCGCCCACAGGCTGCGCACCAGGTCGGCGACGACGCCGGCGTCGACGTCGTCGGTGTTGACGTCGTGACCGGCGTAGCCGTTGACCTGGAGGTCGACCAGTCCGGGCGCCAGCCACAGATCGGTGTCGGACGTGGTGGACGCGATCTCGGCGATCACTGCGTCGTCGATGCGCAGGCGCACGGTCCGGCCGGTGTCGACCAGGCGCCCGGTGAGGTCAGGCACCGATGTCCTCGCCGTACGCCGCGGTATCGACGAACAGCGTGCAGTCGGGGTGCCGGCGCAGGATGCTGGCCGGGCAGCTCGCGTCGACCCGCCCACTGAGCGTGCGAACCACCGCCGCCCGCTTGCTCGCCCCCGGCGCGGTGCCCACCAGCCGCCGTCCGGACATCAGTGTCGGGATGGTCACCGTGACCGCTCGGCGGGGCACGTCGTCGAGCCGGGCGAAGCAGCCGTCGCCGACCTGCTGCACCCGCGAGTCCTCGCTCAGCTCGACCACCCGGACCGGTTCGGGGTCGTCGAAGTCGGCGTCGGGCGGATCGTTGAAGGCCAGGTGGCCGTTGTCGCCGATGCCCAGACACACGACGTCCAGCGGCGCCTGGCCGAGAAGCTCGGCGTACTGCCTCGCCGAATCCCCGTCCGGGGCGATCAGGTGCGCCTCGCCCGGCCGCACGGCGTTCACCACCTCGTCGGTGACGAACCGGCCGAACGCCTGCGCGGCGTTCGCGGGCAGGCCGAGGTACTCGTCCATGTGGAACACGGCGACCCGCGCCCAGTCGATGCCGGGTGCGGCCCGCAGCGTGTGCAGCATCTCGAGCTGCGACGGCGCGGCCGCGAACATGACCCGGACCCGGTCCTGCTCGGCGAGCGCCCGGCGCAGCGCGTCGGCGACGGCGGTCCCGGCGGCCCGGCCGGTGACGGCCCGGTCGGCATAGACGGCCACCTCGAGCCGGTCGACGGTCCGCCGGAGCAGCGGCTGTTCCTCGTTCGTCATCCCGTTCCCGTACTCGAGTGATCCGCCCACTGAGCCTAGACAGCGACCCCCTGGCGCATACTTCTGGCATGAGCGAGCACGAGGCCGAGCAGGGCCAGGAAGCCGAGTCCGGGTCGGAGCGGTTCAAGCACCTGCCCGACCCGATCCGGCTCGAGGACACCGTCGAGTCCAAGGACACCCGCATCGCGCGCGACCCCGAGGACGGGCGGGACACCGACCGCGACTTCATGATCCGTTACTCGGGCAGCTGAGCACCGCCGACGGCGCGGGCCGGCGCGCCAGCCGGACCGCCGTTCTCGTGTGCCAGGGGCGGGCTGCCGCGCACGGCCGGCTCGCACCCGGGCGGTTCAGCGACCCGACCGCGATCGACCTGCTACGTGACAGCGAGCGGGAGCCGGTCGAGCAGGTGCGCGCCGGCGTCGCGCCCGCGGCCTGGTCGGCCCGGATGGCGTTCGAGATGGTGCGGGCCAGCGCCGAGGTGATGGCGCCGCGCACGGTGCGCATCGACGACGCCGTACGCGGCCGTACGGCCGGCCAGCTCGTGGTGCTCGGCGCCGGCCTGGACGGGCGGGCCTGGCGGCTGGCCGAGCTGGCCGAGGTCGACGTTTTCGAGGTCGACCACCCCGGGTCGCAGCTGGACAAGCGCGAGCGGGTGGGCGATCGGCCGCCGGTCAGCCGCTCGCTGACGTACGTGCCGGTCGACCTGGCGCGCGACCGGCTGGCCGACGCACTCACCCCGGCCGGCCACCGCGCCGGAGAGGCGACGACCTGGATCTGGGAGGGCGTCGTCCCCTACCTGGATCGCGCCGATGTCCGCGCGACGCTGGCGACCATCGCTGAGCTGTCGGCGCCGGGCAGCACGCTGATCGGCAACTACCAGACGCCGTCGGCCGGGGCCGCGCTCGGCCGGCTCACCGCCCGGGCGATGTCCACCGTGGCCCGCCGGCCCAGTCCGTGGCACGACGAGCCGCGTCGTTCGTCGTGGAGCCCGGCGGCGATGCGCGAGCTGCTCACCGCCGCCGGGTTCACCGTCGACTCCGACGACGACCTGCTGACCATCGCCGGATCGCTCGACCTGGCCGTGCGCCAGCGCGGATCGCTGCGCAACGGCCGGGTCGTCGTCGCGACCCGCAACTAGCCCGTGTCTGGCAGCCGCGCAGCAGAGCATGGAATTGCCAGACACGGCCTAGGTCGTGACCGGCTCCTCCGCCATCGTTTCCGGCGCGGCGACCTCACCCGGGTAGAGGTAGTCGCTGAGCAGCGCGGCCAGTGCCCCGCCGACCAGTGGGGCGACGATGAACAGCCACAACTGGCTCAGCGCCGCCCCGCCCACGTACAGGGCCGGGCCGATACTGCGCGCCGGGTTGACCGACGTGCCGGTCAGCGGGATGCCGATGAGGTGGACGGTGGTCAGCGCCAGCCCGATCGCGACCCCGCCGAGCTGCGGCCAGGCCGCCCGGCGGGTGACGGTGAGCACGACGAACACGAACAGGAACGTCATCGCCACCTCGGCGATCAGCGCGCCACCCGTGCCCAGGCCCACCATCGACTGGCCGCCGAAACCGTTGGTGCCCAGCCCGTCCCTCTCGGTCGAGTAGCCCTGGGCCGCCTCGAACATCAGGCGCAGCACCCCGGCGCCGACTATGGCGCCTACGACCTGCGCCACCCAGAAGCCGATCGCCTCGCTCAGCGAGATGCGCCGAGCCACCAGGAAACCGAGCGTGACGGCCGGGTTGACGTGACAGCCGGTGATCGGGCCCAGCGCGTACGCCAGCGCGAGCAGTACCAGGCCGAAGGCGAGGGCGGTCGCGACGACACCGGCCGACGTGCTCCGGCCGGTAACCCCGAAGCCGAAGCTCAAGGTCGCGACGCCGACCGCGAAGAACACCAGGCAGGCGGTGCCCAGCCCTTCAACGACGAGTTTGCGGACGTCCATGTGACTTCCCCTCTGGGTCTACAGGAGGTGCGCCGGGCCGCGGGGCGCGGCCCCGTGTAGTCACATCGTGAGTGGATGATCACGCGCTGTCCAGCAGCAACGCGCTGGCGCGCCGTCAGAGCCAGCGGCGTTTCTTGAAGATCGCGTAGAGAGCCAGGGACGTGCACAGCATCAGCAGCAGGGCCAGCGGGTAGCCGATCGGCCAGTGCAGCTCGGGCATGTGCCGGAAGTTCATGCCGTAGATCGTCCCGACCAGTGTCGGGGCGAACAGGATGGCGGCCCAGGCCGAGATCCGCTTGACCTCCTCGTTCTGGGCCAGGCTGGCCTCGGTGAGCCGGCGCATTTCCTCGTTCTGCCGCTGGCCGACCATCGTGCTGTTGACGGTCAGCGCGCTCTGCAGCAGTGCCCGAAACGCGTCGACCCTGTCGGCGATGCGCAGCGTGTGGTCGAGGACGTCACGAAGGTTGCGCTGCAGCTCGACGTCCACGTCGTACTTGCCGAACCCGTGCTGCAGCGCGTTCAGGATGTCGACCAGCGCGTGGGCGGTCCGCTGCATCTCGATGACCTCGCGGCTGAGCTCGTAGATCCGCCGTGATACCGCCGAGTCCTCGTTGAACAGCTCGTTCTCGATCTCGTCGATGTCGTTCTCGAGGCCGGCCACGACCGGCGCGTACTCGTCGACGACCTGGTCGAGGATCGCGTAGAGCACCGCCTCCGGACCCATGCACAGCAGCCGCGGGTTGGCCTCGAGCCGGCGCCGGACCTTCGCGAGATCGGGTGACTCGGCGTGCCGGACGGTGACCACGAACGCCTTGCCCAGGAAGACGTGCAGCTCGCCGAACTCGACCTTCTCGACGTCGTCGAGGTAGCGCGCCGGGCGCAGCACGACGAACAGCGTGTCGCCGTAGCGTTCGATCTTGGGCCGCTGGTGCGCGGTGACGGCGTCCTCGACCGCCAGGTGGTGCAAGGAGAACTCGTCGGCGACCGAACGGATCTCGTCACGGTCGGGCCGGTAAAGGCCGATCCAGGCCATTCCGTCGCGTTCGTGCAGCAGCTCGTAGGTCTCGTCCAGCGAGTGCGGATCAGCGGTGCGGTGGCCGTTGACGTAGACGGCGTTGTCCACGAGGGTCATTCGGCGTCCTCCGATCCGTCACGGTTGGAAGCGATAGCCCATTCCCGGCTCGGTCAGCAGGTGGCGGGGGCGGCCCGGTACCGGCTCCAGTTTGCGCCGCAGCTGCGCGAGATAGCTGCGCAGGTAGCTGCTGTCGGTGTGGTCGGGGTCGCGGCTGACCGCTCGCAGCAGGTCGCGCGCGCCGATGAGCCGCCCGGGATGTCGCACCAGGGCGTCGAGGATTCGCCACTCGGTCGGGGTGAGATGCAGCGGCTCGCCGTCGTCGCGCAGCGCGGTGCGGGCCACCAGGTTGATGGTCGTGCTGCCGACCAGCACGGTGCCGTTGGCCGGCGCCGGGCCGGCCCGGCGGTGTACGGCGCGCAGCCGGGCGATCAGCTCGTTCATGTCGAACGGTTTGGTGACGTAGTCGGCGGCGCCCAGGTCGAGGGCGGCGACCTTGTCGCGACTGCCGGATCGCGCCGACAACACCACGATGGGCATCGTGGGCTCGCGGGCGCGCAGCTCGCCGATAGCAGCCAGCCCGTCGCGGTCGGGCAGGCCCAGGTCGAGCACGACGACGTCCGGGGGCAGGCCGCCGACCTGCTCGATCGCCTGCCCACCGGTAGTGGCCGTCGTGACCTCATGGCCCCGGTTGCGCAGATTGAGCAGGAGCGCGCGCAGCAGTTGCGGCTCGTCGTCCACGATCAGGATGCGGGTCATCGCGGGTGCGCGATGGGCAGCGAGACGACGGCGATCAGACCACCGCCGGGAGAGTCCTCGAGACTGACCGTGCCGTGCATCGCCTGGACGAATCCGCGCACGATGGCCAAGCCCAGGCCGACGCCGGCGCCGTCGCCACTCGTGTCGTCGCGGCGCTGGAACGGCGCGAACACCGCCTCGCGGTCGTCGGACGGGATGCCCGGACCCTGGTCGATCACCCGCAACTCGACCGCCCCGCCGTGCGCGCTCGCGGCCACGCGCACCTTGCCGCCCGGCGGCGAGTAGCGCACCGCGTTCTCGACCAGGTTCGCGACGACCCGTTCGAGCAGGCCCGGGTCGGCGACCACCTCGGGCAGGTCCACGGCGATGTCGAGCTCGACCGGCCGGCCGTTCGCGACCTCGTCCAGCGCCCGGCTGACCACGTCGTCCAGCCCGATGGGCCGGGCCACCACGGACAGCACGCCGGCCTGCAGGCGGCCGAGGTCGAGCAGGTTGGTGACCAGGCCGGTCAGCCGGTCCAGGGCGGAGTCGGCGGTGCCCAGCAGTTCCTGGCGGTCAAGTTCGCTCCAGTCGACCTCGTGGCTGCGCAGGCTCGACACCGCTGCCTTGGCCGAGGCGATCGGGGTTCGCAGGTCGTGGCTGACCGCGTTGAGCAGCGCGGTGCGCATCCGGTCGGCCTCGGCCAGCGGCTCGACCGCCTCGGCCGCCTCGGCCAGGCGGCGTTGCTGGTAGGCCACGGCCACCTCGGTGGCGAACGCGGCGAGCAGCCGCTGGTCCTCGGCGGCCAGGGTCCGTCCGCGCAGGGCCACGATGAGGTTGTCGCCCACCGGCACCTCGGTGTCGCTGTCCTCCGGGCGCAGGCAGGGCGCCTCGCCGACACTGTCCACGCAGGTCCAGGTGCCGCGCAGGCCGCCGCCGCTGGCCGGCCGCCGTTCGGCGCCGATGCTGGCCGGCGCCTCGGTCTCGCGGCGCAGCAGCGTGACGCTGTTGACCGCGAACGTCTCCCGGATGCGCTCCAGCAGCGCAGGGATGGCCTGCTCGCCCCGCAGCAGGCTGCCGGCCAGCGTCGAGAGCGTCTCGGCCTCGGCGTTCGAGCGGGCCGCCTCGGAGCTGCGCCGGGCGGCCAGGTCGACCACCCGCGACACGAGCAGGGCGGTCACCACGAACACCACCAGCGCCAGGATGTTCTCCGGCTCGTTGATCGTGAGCTGGTGGATCGGCGGGACGAAGTAGTAGTTCAACAACAGGCTGGCCGCGACGGAGCTGATCACCGCGGGCAGGAAGCCCCCGACCAGACTGACGATGATCACCGCCAGCAGGAACAGCAGCAGGTTGCTGCTCAGGCTCAGCTCGGGCCGCGGCGCCGCGCAGATAGGCACCATCACCGCGAGCAGCACCGCCGCGACGATCAGGCCAGCGAGCTGGCGGCGGACCGTCAGCCCGGTGGTCAGCCGGGGCAGCACCCGGCCCTTTCCGACGTAGTCGTGGCTGACCACGTGCACGTCGATCGGGCCGGACAGCCGGGTGATCGTCATTCCCGTTCCGGGCCCGGTCAGCGCGGCGATCGCCGGGTTGCGGCGACTCGCGCCGATGACGATCTGGGTGGCGTTGTTGGCCCGGGCGAACTCGAGCACCGCTTCGGGGATGTTGTCGCCGATGATCGAGTGGTAGCTGCCGCCGAGCGAGTCGACCAGCAGCCGTTGCTGGTCGAGGGCGGCCACGCTGGAGCCGGCCAGCCCGTCACCGCGGGCGATGTGTACGGCCAGCAGTTCG
>DATBER010000077.1:0-32621 GCA_036558905.1 Jatrophihabitantaceae bacterium
GCCCGCCGAAACCTCGGTGTGTCGGTGCCGGCCGATAGCTTGCCGCCGTGACCGACTGGGGCGACATCCTGGCCGCCGTGGCCGCAGCGCTGGGGCCCGACCGGGGCGCGCGGATATCTACGTCAGGGGCGAATCGACGACGCGCAGCAGCAACTGGATGCCGGCCGGGCCAGCATCGACGCGCTGCCGGACGACGGCTACGCGGCGATGGTCCGCAACGGGCTGGCACGGCTCAGCCGGCGCCTGGCCCTGGCCGGGCCGCCGTCGGTCGACTCGAACACCGTGCCGAGCGCGCCGCCCGGGATCCAGTGCCGTGGGTAGCCGTTGTAGATGGCGTACACGCGAGCCGCAATCGCCGACGACCGCGTGCCTGCCGCATTCGAGCCGGGCTGAGACCTCGACGTCCCGACCGTCCACAATGGACGGAGAGTAACGTCTTGTTGACGCGCGCGCAGGTGTGGGAACGTGTGGATCGGCTTGGCTGCCGCGGCGCCGAAGTTGCACCCTGAGCGCGCGGTTGCCGGCGGTACGGATCGGCCGCGCGTCCTAATTTGTTGGCCGCGCGCTTGTGGGCGGGGACCCCTGGCGTCCTCGTTGAGTCGGGGTGCTCCGGATTCCCCCCGCTGGGGCACCTCGGCTCCCTAACGGCGTGTCCGACGACCGGTCAATTTCGGCGGAACCGTCGTCCGCGAAAATGCCCGACCGAAACCCAACGCGCTTACGCGCGTGACCGATATCGGCACGATTCTTGACACCTTCGAACGAAGTGGTCTAGACCGATTTGGGGTCGGACGGTCGTGCTGCACCGGCGCCCCGGCCAGCCACCGAGTCACCCGATGGAGCCGCCATGCTGGACGCCGCCGCCGTGCCCGCTCGCCCGGACCGCCCGACCGGCCGGCGACCACGGCGGACGGTACGCCGGCGTATGGTGGCTGCTCTCACGGCCCTGGCCAGCGCGGCGGTCGGCATCCCCGCGGCAGTCGCGGCGCCCGAGCCGGCGGCGCAACCGCCCCGTCACGAGAGCGCGCTGTTCGACAGCACGTACCAGAGCCTGGTCGAGCGGGTTACCGATCGCGGCTACGCCCCGACGTCGCTGACCGGCTACTACGGCGCGATGTACACGCGCGACTCGTCGGTGAATGCCCTCGCGTTGCTGCTCGGCGGTGACGACACCGACGCCCGCGCGATCCTGCGCTACATCTTCCGGTACAGCGCGGCGGCCGGCGCGCCGCGGATGCCGCACCGCATCTACGAGGAGTCGGACACGCCGGCCCCGTCCGGCCAGCAGACCGACACGTCCACCCCGTTGTCGCTGTCGCCCGAGGCAGCAAGGCTGGTGATGCCGGCGCCCGGACTGGTCACGGCAACCGACCTCTGGCTCTCGCGTACCGCGCAGGCCCGCGGCAGCGTGCGGGCAACGCTGCTCGCCGGTACGGGCCCGCAGGCGCAGGTCGTCGACACCACGAGCATCTGCGTCGCCCAGATACCGCTGGGCGGCGGCTGGGTCACTGCGCGGTTCCTGCCACCGCTGTTCGACACGCCACCGGCCGGCTACACCGTACGGCTGAGTACGGACGACACGCCGCCCGGATCGGTCACCGCCTGGGGCGCCGCCGACGGGACGCTGGCCTACCGCGAGCGGGTGACCGACTTCCACATCAGCGGCTACGACATGTACGACGAGACCGACCAGGCGTACAGCGTGCTGCTCGTGTGGGCGCGCTACGTCCGGGCCAACCCGAACGATCAGGCGTTCGTCGCCGAGACGTGGCCCTACGTGCAGCGCTATGCGAACTACTACCTCGACACGCCCGGCTACCTGAACGGCACGCTGAACCTCGTCCGCAATCCGATCCTGGACGACGAGGGCTACCACAACACCTACGACCTGCTGACCAACGTGTTCGTCTCGCAGAGCCTGCGCGAACTGGCGCCGCTGGCCCAGCGGCTCGGCGATCCGGTCGACGCGCAGAGGTGGTCGGCGGTAGCGGAGCAGGTGCGCGACGGCATCGACGCCAACCTCGTCACGACCGTCGACGGTCAGCGGATCTACGGCGAGAAATACGAGGTCGAGCAGGGCAACGCGTTCCACGCCGGCTACTCGTTCGTCAACCTCTCGCCGATGGCGGTCGACTGGTACGGCCTGGACGCCGGCGTCATGGCCAATACGCTGCAGGCCTACCTCGCGCACGCCAGCCGCGACTGGTCCGGCGAGCAGATGCTGTCGTCGATGCAGAACTACGGTTTCTCCGGCCACAACGACTGGGTGCTCACCAAGGGCCTGGCCTGGGAGTGGCGCTTTGACCAGGAGCACGGCAACCAGGCGCGGCTCGACGTGCTCGACCAGTTCCTGAGCCACTACTACCCGGACGCGTCCGAGCCGATCTCCGAAGGCTGGATCCTCGACTCGGACGGCTCGCTGCGGATCACCGATCCGGGCAACCAGGAGCACGCCAGCTGGTACGCGGTCGAGATGCTCGAGGCCTATCCGGCGCTGCGGGCCCACGCGGCGGCGGTCGACGTCCGGCTGCGCCACGAGCCGGTACTCAGCACGAGCGCCCCGGCCTCGGTCCACGCGGGCGTCGCGTTCACCGTCACGGCGACGTTCTACAACACCACGGCCGACCCGGTCACCTACACGTCGCCCGAGCTGGCGGTGCCGGCGGACTGGACGGCGAACAACATCGGCATCACCGCTCAGGTCGCGCCGGGCGACCCGGCGGTGATCACCTGGACCGTCACGCCGCCGGTCGACGCCCCGGCCGGCGCCGCGACGCTCGGCGTGAGCGTGGCGGTGGGCGGCCAGCAGGACGTGCGCGACAACGTCCGGGTGCAGATCGTCCCGCCGGCCGCCAACCTCGCGGCCGCGGCGAACAACATCGGCATCACCGACGACGCCAACCCCACGCTCGGCAACTTCGACGGCGGCAACAGCCTCTCGGCCCAGGCACTGGCCGCCGCCGGGCTGACCCCAGGCACCGTCGTCGACCACAGTGGGCTGCGCTTCACCTGGCCGGCCCAGCCGTCCGGTACGCCGGACAACGTTGTCGGGCACGCCACCGTGCGACTGACCGGCCGCGGCTCGAAGATCGGGTTCCTCGGTGCGGGCGTGCACAATCAGACCGGCACGGCGACCGTCGTCTACTCCGACGGCACCAGTCAGGCCGTCACGATCTCGTTCCCCAACTATGCCGGAACGGTGCCGCTCAACGGTGCGGAGAACATCGCAACCGCGAACTACCGCAACACCCGGTCCGGACCGGCCAACTTCGGCGTCGGCTACCACGTCTACTACTGGTCCGCGGCGATTCAGCCGGACAAGACGGTCGCCATGATCAGCCTGCCCGACAACGCGTCGATGCACGTCTTCGCGATGTCGGTGGCCCAGAGCTGACGTCGATGGTGGGCGATACTGGGATTGAACCAGTGACCCCTACCGTGTCAAGGTAGTGCTCTCCCACTGAGCTAATCGCCCGTATTCGGTTGTCGAACGACTTGCGAGGCGGCGGCGGGAATCGAACCCGCGTACAGGGCTTTGCAGGCCCTTGCCTAAGCCACTCGGCCACGCCGCCGGATGGGCCGGCGATCCGACCGCTCCTGCCCGCCGCCCGGCACGATCCCCTGACGAGATCAGTGGTTCGGCGGGAGGTGGACCCCGAGCGGACGACGGGATTCGAACCCGCGACCCTCACCTTGGCAAGGTGATGCGCTACCAGCTGCGCTACGTCCGCGAAGCACCTGCGCGATGTCAGGCACCGGCCGATGACTCTAGCCGATCGTAGAACACGGCTCCAAACCGGCTCACTCATCCGGCGCGCCCGACGCCGATCACGCGCCGGATTCCCCTCCGAACAAGGCGATTCGCCCCGCACCCGCATCAACCGACCGCCGCGCGGGCGCGCAGCCGGGTCCACAAGGCGTCCACCCGGGCCGCGAGCTGTTGCAGGTCACCGTCGTTGCGCACCACCTCGTCGGCGACGGCCCGGCGCTGCTCGTCGCTGGCCTGCGCGCTGATCCGGGCCCGGGCCTGGTCCTCGGGCAGCCCGCGGTCGGCCAGCCGGCGCATCCGGGTCGCCAGATCGGCCTCTACCACGATCACGACGTCGAACCCGCCGGCCAGGTCGTTCTCGGCCAGCAGCGGCACGTCGTAGACCACGATCGCGCCATCCGGGACGTCGGCCATCAACTGCGCCGCCCGCTGTCCCACCAGCGGGTGGACGATGCCGTTCAGGTCGTCGCGGGCCGCCTCGTCGGCGAACACGATCTCGGCCAACCGGGCCCGATCCAGCTCGCCGTCGGGGCGCACCACGCCGGGCCCGAATCGCTCGACGACGGCCGCGAACCCGGGCGTCCCGGCCCGGACCACCTCGCGGGCCAACGCGTCGGCGTCAATCATCACGGCGCCGTGTTCGGCCAGCAGCGCGGACACCGTGCTCTTGCCCGCGCCCAGTCCCCCGGTCAGCCCGACTCGCATGCCGGCGACGCTAGTCCATGTCGCTGGCCGAGCCCCGCAGACGACGAAGCCCCGGACCGGAGCCCGGGGCTGGTCGTTGGCGGATCTACCGGCCGGCGAGCTTCTCGCGCAGCGCGGCCAGCGCCTCGTCCGAGGCGAGGGTGCCGCTGTTCTCCGGCTGGTCGGAGGTGTAGGACGTGGCATCGCCGGCCTCGGCCGCCGCCTCGGCGTCGGCCTTCTGCGCCTCGGCCAGCTGCCGGCGGTGCGCGTCGAAGCGCTCGCGGGCGGCGGCGTAGCGCTTCTCCCACTCCTCGCGCTGGGACTCGTAGCCGGGCAGCCATTCCTGGGTGTCCGGGTCGAAGCCCTCGGGGTAGATGTAGTTGCCCTTGTCGTCGTACTGGGCCTCCATGCCGTATTGCGCCGGGTCCCAGTTGTCCTCGGTCAGCTGGCCCTCGTTGGCCTGCTTGAGCGAGAGCGAGATGCGGCGGCGCTCCAGGTCGATGTCGATGACCTTGACCAGCAGCTCGTCGCCGACCTGCACGACCTGCTCGGGGATCTCGACGTGCCGCTCGGCCAGCTCGGAGATGTGCACCAGACCCTCGATGCCGTCCTGCACCCGGACGAACGCCCCGAACGGCACGAGCTTGGTGACCCGGCCCGGAACGACCTGGCCGATCTGGTGGGTGCGCGCGAACTGACGCCACGGGTCTTCCTGGGTGGCCTTCAGCGACAGCGACACCCGCTCGCGGTCCAGGTCGATGTCGAGCACCTCGACGGTGACCTCCTGGCCGACCTCGACGACCTCGCTCGGGTGGTCGATGTGCTTCCAGGACAGCTCGGACACGTGCACCAGGCCGTCGACCCCACCGAGGTCGACGAACGCGCCGAAGTTCACGATGCTGCTGACGACGCCGTTGCGGACCTGACCCTTGGCCAGCTTGTTCAGGAACTCGCTGCGCACCTCGGACTGGGTCTGCTCCAGCCACGCCCGCCGCGACAACACGACGTTGTTGCGGTTCTTGTCCAGCTCGATGATCTTGGCCTCGAGGGTGCGCCCGACGTAGGGCTGCAGGTCGCGCACGCGGCGCATCTCGACCAGCGACGCCGGCAGGAAGCCGCGCAGGCCGATGTCGAGGATCAGGCCACCCTTGACCACCTCGATGACGGTGCCCTCGACGACCTCGTCGTTCTCCTTCTTCTGCTCGATCGTGCCCCAGGCGCGCTCGTACTGGGCGCGCTTCTTGGACAGGATCAGCCGGCCCTCCTTGTCCTCCTTCTGGAGAACCAGGGCCTCGATCTCGTCGCCGACCTTGACGACCTCGTTCGGGTCGACGTCGTGCTTGATAGAGAGCTCGCGCGAGGGGATGACACCCTCGGTCTTGTAGCCGATGTCGAGCAGGACTTCGTCGCGATCGACCTTGACGATGGTGCCCTCGACGATGTCGCCGTCATTGAAGTACTTGATGGTCTTGTCAATTGCGGCGAGGAAGTCGTCGGACGAGCCGATGTCGTTTACTGCGACTTGCGGAGTGCTCGGAGGTGTCATGGTGGACGTCATGGAGTGAGTAGGTTTCCAATGGATCGGTCGTGGCGCGGAGCGGGCCCTTTCGCCTGTGAACGCGCCTCTCCGCCGCCAGCCGAGGCCGGACAGCTAATCGGAAACGTGCATGACGACCGCGAGCCTGCTCCCTGTTGAGGCGCGCAGACCCAGCAACGCAATTCACAGCCTACGGAAGCACCGGCCCGCAGGCAACGTCGGGGCCCGTATTTCCGGCGGTAACGATACGGTTCGGCCATGGACGCCGATGTCATCGTGGTGGGTGCCGGCCTGGCCGGCCTGGTCGCCACCGCCGAGCTGGCCGACGCCGGGCGCCGCGTCGTCCTGGTCGACCAGGAGCCCGAACAGTGCCTCGGCGGGCAGGCGTTCTGGTCGTTCGGCGGGCTGCTGTTCGTCGACTCGCCCGAACAGCGCCGGATGCGCATCCGCGACTCCCGCGAGCTGGCCTGGCAGGACTGGCTGGGCACCGCCGCGTTCGACCGGCCCGAAGACCACTGGCCCCGCAAGTGGGCCGAGGCCTACGTCGATTTCGCCTGCGGCGAGAAGCGGGCCTGGCTGCACGGTATGGGCGTGCGCTGGTTCCCGGTCGTCGGCTGGGCCGAGCGGGGCGGCTACGGGGCGATCGGGCACGGCAACTCGGTCCCCCGCTTCCACATCACCTGGGGTACCGGACCCGGGCTGCTCGCTCCGTTCGTCGCCCGGGTGCGGGCCGCCGCCGAGCGCGGCCTGGTGACGCTCCGCTTCCGGCACCGCGCGGACGAGCTGACCGTGACCGACGGGGTCGTCGACGGCGTCCGCGGCACGGTGCTCGAACCCAGCGAGGTGCCGCGCGCCGCCCCGAGTTCACGCACCCCGGTCGGCGACTTCGAGCTGCACGCGTCCGCGGTGGTCGTGACGTCGGGCGGCATCGGCGGCAACTTCGACCTGGTGCGGGCCAACTGGCCGGCCCGGCTGGGTACCGCGCCGCGCAACATGGTGGCCGGCGTCCCGGACTTCGTCGACGGCCGCATGATCGGCATCACCCAGGCGGCCGGCGGGCGCGTCATCAACCCCGACCGGATGTGGCACTACGTCGAGGGCATCCACAACTGGAACCCGATCTGGACCAACCACGGCATCCGCATCCTGCCCGGGCCGTCGTCGCTCTGGCTGGACGCTCGGGGCAGGCGCCTGCCGGTGCCGCTGTTCCCCGGCTTCGACACGCTCGGCACGCTCGAGCACATCATGGCCTCGGGCTACGAGCACACCTGGTTCGTCCTGACCAAGAAGATCATCGGCAAGGAGTTCGGGCTGTCCGGCTCGGAGCAGAACCCCGACCTGACCGGCAAGAGCGTGCGCGAAGTCATCGACCGAGCCCGCGCCGACATGCCGCCGCCGGTGCGGGCGTTCCTCGACAAGGGCGTCGACTTCGTGCAGGCGTCCACCCTGGACGAGCTGATCAAGAAGATGAACGCGGTCACCGACGAACCGCTGCTCGACGCCGAGACGGTCAAGGCCGAGGTGATCGCCCGCGACCGCGAGATGGACAACAGCTATACCAAGGACCTGCAGATCGTTGCGCTGCGCCAGGCCCGCTCGTACCTGCCCGACAAGATCACCCGGGTGGCCACGCCGCACAAGCTGCTCGACCCGAAGGCCGGCCCACTGATCGCGGTGCGGCTGTCCATCCTGACCCGCAAGACGCTGGGCGGTCTGGAGACGGACCTGGCCGGGCGGGTGCTGCGGGCCGACGGCTCGGCACTACCCGGCGTGTACGCCGCGGGCGAGGCGGCCGGCTTCGGCGGCGGCGGCATGCACGGCTACCGGTCCCTGGAGGGCACGTTCCTGGGCGGCTGCCTGTTCTCGGGCCGGACGGCCGGGCGGGCGCTGGCAGCCACGCTCTGACCGGCGTTCTGCGGTCGGCGTCCGCCGCCCTACCGTAGAGCGGTGCTCATCGTCATCCTCGTCGCCGTCGGCGTCTGCCTCGTCTTCTGGGCGACGGTCGGGACGTTCCTGATCCGGCTGGTGCTGCGCCGCGCGCGCAGCGGCGAGCTGTGGTCGTCCGGGCCGCACACCGACGATGACTGAGCACGTCAAGCTCGGCGCGGTCGGCATCGCCCGCCGGCCGGCCGGCTCGGCCGTGTCGGCCCGGGCTAACCGGCGCTGGTGGGACGCGGACGCCGACGACTACCACGCCGCGCACGGGGCGTTCCTCGGCGACGCCGACTTCGTGTGGTGCCCGGAGCGGGTGCGCGAGGAGGACGCCGCCCTGCTCGGTGACGTCGCCGGGCGGCGGATCCTCGAGGTCGGCTGCGGGGCGGCGATGTGCTCGCGCTGGCTCGCGGTCCGGGGCGCCCACCCCGTCGCGTTCGACGTGTCGGCCGGCATGCTGCGCCACGCCCGGCAGCTGGCCGCGTCCACCGGAATCGACGTCCCGCTCGTACAGGCCGACGCGCAGTACCTGCCGTTCGCGCCGGCCTCGTTCGACATCGCGTTCACCGCGTTCGGCGCGGTGCCGTTCGTCGCCGACTCGGCCCGGCTGATGCGCGAGGTGGCCCGCGTGCTGCGACCCGGCGGGCAGTGGGTCTTCGCGGTGACGCACCCGGTCCGCTGGATGTTCCCCGACGATCCGGGCCCGGGCGGCCTCACCGCCAACACGTCCTACTTCGACCGCACGCCCTACGTCGAGTTCGACGCGAACGACGAGCCGACCTACGTCGAGCACCACCGCACGCTGGGCGACCGGGTCCGCGAGCTGGTCGCCGCCGGTTTCCGGTTGGTCGACCTGATCGAGCCCGAGTGGCCGGCCGGGCTGACCGACGAGTGGGGCCAGTGGTCACCGCTGCGCGGCGCCATACTGCCCGGTACGGCGATCTACGTCTGCGAGCTACCGGGGTAGCGGCTGCGTCGCGTCGTTGTCCGACGCCCCGTACGGTGGCGGGGCGACTCCGGTCGGGGCCGGTGGCACGCCGTAGGCCGGCGGCGGTGTCTGCTCCGGTGACGGCGGGGGCGGCGGTACGTCGCTCGGCGGCGGGGGCTGCTTGCCCTTGAAGACGAACAGCAGCAGGATGCCGCCGGCCAGCGCCAGCACTCCGACGAGCAGGCCGGCCAGTGGCAGCCAGAACGAGGCCAGCTCGATCTGGTCGCGGCCGTCCTTGGCCTTGTTCGTCTGGTACTTCACCGTGGCGTCGTCGAAGGTCAGGTTCAGGTCGACGGCGGTCTGGCCGTCGAGCTGGCCGCCCCGGAACTGGCGAAGCTGGTGCTCGTTGCCCTTGACGATCGTGCCGGTCACCGGGTCGATCCAGACGGTGCGCGTGTCGGTGTAGTACCCCGGGACCCCGGGGAACACGTCGGCTTCCATCTTGGACGTCACGCTGACGAACTTGTCGAGCGTCAGCCCGTTGATCTTCTCCGTGCCCTCGTACGTGGCCGGTGACGCGATGGCCACGTCGGGGTTGAAGAACTGGTAGGTCTTCTTCTTCACGTGGAACGGCCACTTGTACGACAGGCCGACGTGTTTGACGGACGTGTCGCCGTTCACGTTCTCGCCGTACTTGGGGTTGTTGACGGCCTCGGCGGTCTTGCGGTCGGCCGCGACCCGATCGGTGGTATAGCTGAGCAGCCGCGGATCGTGGCCGGACACGCACGGTGGCGGGTTGTCCTTCTGGATGACGATGCACAGCCGCTCGTTCACGACGACGTTCTTGCTGTCCGACGCCTGCGAGTCGACCTTGACGGTGCGGTCGGCGCGCAGTTGCACAGACTGGAGCTGACCGCTCGTCGCGTCGTACACCTGTGCCGGACCCGTCGCGATGATCGGGATGTCGAGGTTGAGCGGGGTCTTCTCGCCGTTCGGGTAGGCCCAGAAGCGAACCAGGCCGGCGAACACCAGACCGAACACGCCGAGACCGATCAGCACGACACCGAGGACCCGACGCATCGCAACCCTCCATCCCCGACGCCTCCGTCGGTGGGCGGACGCTACCAGTGACAGCCACCACTCCGTAAGCTCACGCGCCAAGTGGCGCCGAACGAGGTGCGCCGGGCGACGTGGGAGGAAACCTCGAGTGAGCTCGCCGGCCACTCTCGCACCCACGCCGAGCCCGACCACGCAGATCGTGCGCTGGGCCCGAACCACGGATCGCCGAACGCTCGCACTGGCGGCCGTCGTGGCCGGCCAGGCCCTGTGGCTGGGGGTGCTGGCGGCCCAGGGGTGGTACTACCAGGCGGACTTCTCCAACCTGGCCGAGCCGACCGGCCACAGCCTGTCCTGGTCGTACCTGACCCTGTCCCAGGGCGGCCATCTGGGCATCGCCGGGCGAGCCGTGTTCTGGGTGCTCAACCGCCTCGCCCCGCTGAACTACGCGGCCACGATCCTGCTTCGGATCCTGGTCCAAGCGGTGTCGACGGTGCTGCTCGCTCGGCTGCTGACGTTGCTGGTCGGGCGCCGCCGAGGAGTGCTCGTAATCACCGCGCTCTACGCGATGAGCCCGCTGCTGATCCAGGGCACCCTGTGGCTCACGTCATCGGTCGGGCTGCTCAGCTCGCAACTACTGCTGCTGATCGCCCTCGACGCCCACGTCCGGTACACGGTGCGGGGCTCGCTGAAGTGGGCGGTCACGACGGCGGCGGGCGTGTTCGGGGCAACGGTCTGCTCGGAGCAGGCGGCCGTCACCGCGCTGATCCTGCCCATCCTCTCGGCCGGTTTCCTGCACGCCGGGACGGCCCGCGAGCGCTGCCGCGCGATGCTGCACCGGTGGCCCGGTTGGCTGATGATCATCGGGCCGGTCATCGGATTCGTCGCCTACTTCTTCACCGTCGGAAACTACAGCCAGGCTGTGCACGGACTGGGCGCGTACGACGTCGTCCGGCTCGTCACGGTCGAGTGGTTCGCCTCGGTGATTCCGGGGCTGCTCGGTGGGCCGTGGGTGTGGGACGCCGTCGGGGACAACTACCTGAGCGTGGCCAACCCGGCCCTGGGGCTGCGCATCGGGTGCGCAGTGGTGTTCGCCGTTGTGGTGATCGCCGGGGTTCGACGGGTCGGCCGGGTGGCCCTCGCGGCGTGGAGCATGCCGCTGCTGGTCTCCGCGGTGGGCATCGTCGTGGTCGGGCTGGGCCGCTTCGAAGGTCTCGGGCTGCTGGTCGCGAACCTCTTCGAGCACAGTTACTACGCGGCCCTGCCGGCGGCGCTCGCGGCGGCGCTGGCCTGGTGGCGGATCGACCCGGTCGACATCGCCGGCCGGGTGCATCACGCCGCACCCGCCGACCGGCCGGCGCCCCAGGTCGGCCGCCGCGCTCCCACCGCCGCCCTGGTAACCGTCGTTGCGGCCGGCTCGATCGTCTCGGGCCTCACCTACACCGCCCGCTGGGCCGACAGCCCCGCCCACGCGTACGTGACCCGCCTGACCGCCGACGTCCGCCACCTGGGCCGCACCGCCGCCGTGTACGACAGCCCGGCCGCGAGCACGGTGATACCCGGGATCGAGCCGGCTCACGACGTGTCCGACATCCTCGGACTGGCCGGGTCGTCGACCACCACCGACATCGTCGTCGGGCCGCGCCCGGTCATGGCCGGGCCGGACGGCGGGTTGCGCCCCGCCGGCTTCTTCGCCTCCGCGCACGGGGTGGGCGACGGGCGGTCGGCGTGCAACCAGCTGGTGCAGGGTGAGGGCACCTGGCGGCTGCGGCTGGATCGGCCGCTCACGCGAAGCGGCTACTACCTGCGCCTGAACTTCTTCCAGCAGCGGTTGTCGACGCTCGAGTTCGAGGTGATCGGCGCCGACGGCCGGTCGGTCCGCCCCCTCGCCGGCGAGCGCACCGCCATGAGCATCAACCTGGGGTCCATCGCCTTGAAGCTGCCCACGACCGCGCCGCGGGAGATCGTGGTACGCAGTGCGAGCCGGGCGACCAACATCTGCATCGTCAAGGCCGAGATCGGCTTCCCGTTCGCGGCGGCCCGCTGATGACCGCCGCGCCGGAAGCGCCGCGCCGCTTCGACGCGCTCGACGGGATGCGGGCGCTGGCGGCGTTCGGGGTCATCGCCACGCACGCCGCGTTCGAGACCGGACGAGCCACCGATCACGGGCCGTTCGCGCCGTTCCTGTCTCGCCTGGACTTCGGCGTCACGGTGTTCTTCCTGCTGTCCGGATTCCTGCTGTACCGGCCGTTCGCCCGACATATCTTCGGGGCGGCCGCCCGGCCCCGACCGGCCGAGTTCTGGTGGCGCCGCGGCCTGCGCATCCTGCCGGCCTACTGGGTGACGATCGTCGTCACGCTCGGGCTGTTGAGCACGCGGCCGGCGTCGCTCGGCGACTGGACGAGCTACCTCCTGCTCGTCCAGACCTACGACCACCACAATCTCGACCCGTCGCTGAGCCAGATGTGGACACTGGCCGTCGAGATCGCGTTCTACGCCGTGCTCCCGCTGCTGGCGGTCGGAGCCGGACGCCTAAGCTGCGCGCTCGGCCCGCTACGGGGGCAACTCGCGATGCTGGCCGGCCTCGGTCTGCTCACGATCGGCTGGCAGGTGATCGCCCGGACCGTGCCGAGCATCGGGCTGCCGGGACTGCTGTGGCTTCCCCAGTACGTCGACTGGTTCGCCGCCGGGATGTTGCTGGCCGTCCTGTCCGTGGTCCCGGACGCGCCGGACGGACGCCGGGCCGGGCGGCTGCTGCGCGTCTGGGCTCGCGATCCCCTGACCTGCTGGGTGATCGCCGGGCTGTTGTTCTGGATCGCGACACTGCCGTTGTGCGGGCCGCTCGGGCTGTTCACGCCGACGATCGGCCAGTGGGTCACCCGGCACTACCTCTACGCCGCGTCGGCGTTCTTCCTGCTGTTGCCGCTCACCCTGGGCCGGGGCGGCCCGATCGCGACGGTGCTCGGTAGCCGGCCGATGCGCGTGCTGGGCCAGCTGTCCTACGGCGTCTACCTGTGGCACCTGCCGATACTCATCGCGATCTACCACGCCATGGGCTGGCCGTTGTTCGACGGGCAGTTCGTGCTGCTCTACGTGCTGACCGCGACGTCGTCGGTGGCCGTCGCCGCCGTTTCCTGGTTCGGGCTCGAGCGGCCCGTGCTGCGCCGGTTCTCCCGCCCGTGGCGCGGAGCGACCCGCACGGCGACCAGGACGACCGAGGCGATGCACAGCAGCTGATCGACCGAGCTGTCGGCCAGCGCATTGGCGGTGCCGGTCGGTTCGAGCGCTTCGAGGACTCCTGCAAGCATCAGTGGCACCGCGACCGTCCACGCGGGCAGCCGCTTCACAACCGGCCGCGCGCACAACGCCGCGACCGCCACCACCGACCCGGCGACACCGGCCAGGCCCGTCGCCAGCAGAACCGTTCCCACGACGCAGACGATCCGGCCGAAGCGGCGATCGGCGGTCGGCGTATCTCGACGGCGTCGCCGGGCCGGCAGCAGTGCCAGAGCGATCAGCAACACGATGGCGACCGCTCCGACGATCAGCCCGGCGTCGAACGAGCTCTGCGGAACGAATCGCAGGTGCACCGTGCCCTGCGAGCCGGCCGGGAGCAGCCAGCCCTGCTGCCACCCGTCGACGGTCACCTCCTGCAGGCGATGGCCGGCCAGCGATGCCTGCCAGCCACGGTTGGCGTTCTCGTGCACCACCAGGACCGACTGGACCGGGCTGTCGACGCTGATCGATCGGTCGCTGGCCTGCCAGGTCGTCGCCCGGGCGCTGGTGCCGTCCGCGCTCGCCCCGACTGGTAACGGTGCGCCGACCCGGGTCAGCGTCAGCGCGGCCGGGGCGCCGAGCGGCCCACGGGCCAACTGGACCCGATGGGTCCCGGCGGCCAGCGCGAAGCGATCGCTGCCGCACGGGACGGCGAGCAGGGCGTCGCCGGCCAGCACCTGGCTCTCGCTCGCCCGCACCGACAGCGGCACGAACGTGCGGTCGACCCACGCGCCGAGCCCGGCCGAACACGGCACCGCGACTACCGATCGCGCGCGATTGGGCGGTGCCCCGTCGAGCCGCACCTCGCTGATGCCGACCGGCAGCAGCCGGGCCGCGCCGGTCACCGACGACACGGTCTGGCGCACCGTCGACTGCAGCACCCGGATCTGCACGCTGCTCGCCCGGCGCACGGTCGGGATGACGACGTGGCCGCCCGGCGGTACGGCCCGGACCCAGGTCTGGCCGCCGATACGGATCTCGACCCGGGTCGGCCGGGCGGCGGGCGCCTTCGCATCGGTGCGCAGCGTCAGGCCGCGCACCGTGCGGGCTCGGCTGAACCGAACGGTGAGCGTCGGGGTCACATCGCCGGCGGCCGCGACCCAGCTCGTGTCCGGGCGCCCGTCGACCGCCGCGCCGGCGCGCTCCCGGGGATCAGCGGCGTCGACCGACGACGTCTCGGCCCGCTCGGGCCGCCCGGCGTCCAGCGCCGCGTCGAGCCCCGAACCCGGCACCAGCCGCACGTCGGCGGCCAGGGCGAAGGTCGCGGCACCGCTCAGCGTGAACGTCCGGTCCAGGGACGCGTCCTCCTCGCCGGCCGATTCGAACGAGGGGTCGCAGGCGGCCCGGCCCGACACGGTGAGGCACTCGGGACGCGCGCCGGGCGCGACGTCGAACGCCAGCACGTCCGGGCGACCGACCGCACCGAGCTCCAGCGTGCGGGACGGCGAGATGCCGGGGATGATCACGCCGGCCAGGCCGAACGAGCCCAGCCGCTGACCGTTCTGCGTGGACAGCACGGTGATGCGGAGGTGGTCGGTTCGTCCCGGGGGAACGTCGATCTGCTGCGCCAGCGGGTCGGGGGCGACGTCCACGTCGCGCGTCCCGGCCGAGGTGGTGACGCGCAGCCGGGTCGGGTAGCTCGGCAGGTGGGTCGCGAAGGAGATCGTCACCCGGCTCAGGCTGATCGCGCGGCTGAACCGGACCTGCCACCATTCGCCGGTCGCGTGGATGCCGCCGCTGCGCCACGCCGTGACCGGGTCGCCGTCGATCGCCGCCCACGGTGAATTCGCCACGGTGCGGTTCGCAATGGCCGACGCGTCCGACCCGGACGACGATGCGCTGACGTCGGCGATCCCGAGATAGCGGATCGTCGACATCGGGCCGTGGCCGTCGGGCAGGTAGTCGTGCACCCGGCGCTCGGCCCGGAACGGCTGGTCGGCCGTCATGGTCGACGACCCGGCTCCGGTGGCTCCGAACGAGACCTCGCGGCGGCGGATGCCGTCCGTGACGACATCCAGCCCAGCTCTATAGCTGCTCGAGTTCGCGCCGAGGATCACCGGCGTGCCCGGACGGGCGAGCCCGCGATCGAGCAGCGTCGCAAGCTCGTCGCCGGATCCGGTCGACTGCACGGCGCCGGCGGTCGGCATGATCGCCACCGGACCGGTCGCCCCGGCGACGGAGTACACCTGCACCGCGCCGGCCGGGCGGCTGATGCCGAGGTCGACCAGCCGGTCCGGGTCGGACCGGGCGATCAGGTCGGGCCCGAACGTCGCTGCCGGCCGCAGCCCGGGGGAGCTCTCGAGCGTTGCCCGCACGTAGGCCAGCGGCGTGGCCTTGGACGCCGCCGCGTCGAGATCGTTGCGGACGACGACGTAGGCGATGCCGGCGCGGGCCAGCAACGCCGAGAGGTCCTGGTCGGGGATGCCCTGGGCGAGGCGGGTCTGGACGGCGTCGAGCAGGCGGACGTATCCGGGCTGGGCCATGGGCGCCGCGTCGCGCACCGTCCAGGCCGATTCGGCCACCGGCTGCAGCGCGTCGTCGCGCGGGCTGCCCCACACGTAGGTCGGCTGGGCGGCACCCGGCACCACGAGCGCCCGACCGGCCGCGCTGTGCCGGTCCAACCAGGCAGCCACGTCGCGCCACCACGACGGCTCGTTGACACTGCGCGTCTGCGGCACGACCCGTCCGGCCAGCGCGGGCGTGATCGCGACGGCGCCGACCCCGACGAGCGCGACCAGGACCAGGGCGAGCGCGCGCACCTGCAGGACGGCGCCGCGGGCGCGCACCGGCGTCAATCTCGGCACGCGCGACGGCAGCGCCCCCATCGCGTACCCGAACCCGAGCGCGAGGGGCAGACGGATCACCGGATCGAACTTGTGTACGTTGCGAAAGGCGGCGAGCGGGCCGTCCAGCCAGGTGCGCACCGAGCCGGCGAAGACCGGGCCGACGCTCGCGGCGTGCCCCATCGTGACGAGCACCAGCCCGGCGCCCAACGAGGCGAGCAGGAACGCCCGGTGCGGCGTGGCCCGCCGGGCGATGCCGACCAGACCGATCGCCGCGACCGCGGTTGTGGCCAGGATCGCGCCCGGCGCGACCGCCAGGATCCAGCCGCCCGGCCACTCGCCCGGACCCAGGTAGGCCTGCCAGTGGTCGACCCCGCGCAGCGACGCCACCAGGCTCGTCGGGCTGGTGGTGACGGCACTGGACTCGATCCAGCCCAGGAACGGCGACGAGTACTTGCCCAGCAGGAGCAGCGGGATGGCCCACCAGCAACACGACAGCCCGACCGCGATCGCGAACCATCCGGCCAGCGCGCGACGCCGGGGTCCGGGCGGCCGGGTCGCGATCCACAGCAGCGGCACCGGCAGTACGGCCAGCGTCGCCGAGGCGTTGATGCCGCCGGCGAACAACAACGGCAACGCCGCCAGCGCGGCCGAGCGCCGGGCCGACCGCTGCTGCCCCCCGACCAGCGGGATCAGCATCCAGGGCAGGACGGCAACCGGCAGCAGCTCGGACGAAATGACGCCGAACTCCATGAGCATGCGCGGCGCCAGCGCGTAGGCCAGCCCCGCCGCGACGCGCGGCCAGAAGCGCTCGGTGCCGAGCAGCCGGGCCAGCCGGACGACGCCGAGGAAGGCCGCGATGAGGATCGCCGACTCCCAGGTCCGCTGCGCGATCCACGCCGGCACCGACAACGCCTTGGCCAGCAGGAAGAACGGCCCCATCGGGAACAGGTAGCCGTAGGCCTGATCGGGAATCTGCCCGGCTCCGCCGAGGGGATCCCACAGCGTCAGCGACCGCCGCAGGAACGACGCCGGGTCGACGACCAGGTCGAGCTTGGTGTCGGCCGCCGGAGATCCGGCGCTCTGCGCGAGCACCAAC
This sequence comes from Jatrophihabitantaceae bacterium, assembly GCA_036558905.1. Classification (GTDB taxonomy): domain Bacteria; phylum Actinomycetota; class Actinomycetes; order Mycobacteriales; family Jatrophihabitantaceae; genus DASXRA01. Next base: position 17,065 of record DATBER010000077.1, read on the forward strand.
AAGGCGATGCCGAGGCAGACCGCCCCCAGCCGCAACCGCGCCACCGAGACCTGGCCCCGCCCGTCGAGAGCGTCCGGACCGGCCACGGTGCCGGGGGCGACGGAGGTGAGCATCCGCAGCACCGTACCGGTCGTGAGCGGCCACCGGGACGGTTCCGAGCACGCTGTGCGGCCGCTATGCTCCCGCGAATCTCAACGGGGAGGACGACAACTCGATGCCAGCCGACCGGGCCGCGCGCCGTGTGCGCACGATCTTCCTGGTTTGGCGCGATACACGGCATCCCGACGGTGGCGGCTCCGAGCTCTACGTCGAACGGATGGCGTCGTGGCTGGCCGCGAACGGTCACGACGTGACGATCGTGTGCGCCGCGCATCCGAACGCACCCCGCGACGAGATCCGCGAGGGCGTTCGGTTTCGCCGGCGCGGCGGGCGGCTCACCGTCTACGCGCGGGCGCTGGCGTTTCTGCTGACCCGGGCCGGGCGCCGCGCCGACGTCGTGGTCGACGTCCAGAACGGGATCCCGTTCTTCAGCGCACTGGTCCGGCGGCGCCCGGTGTTCGTGCTCGTTCACCACGTCCATCGCGAGCAGTGGCAGATCATCTATCCGGGCTGGCCGGGCCGCGTGGGCTGGTGGCTCGAGTCGCGGGTCGCCCCGCGGGTGTATCGCCGATGCCCGTATGTCACGGTCTCGGACGCCACCGTGAGCGACCTGGCCGAGCTCGGCGTCGCCCCGACGCGGATCCGCGTCGTGCGCAACGGCATCGACCTGCCGCAACCGTCCGGCGGTGGTCCGAGATCGGCCAGGCCGACCGTGTGTGTGCTCAGCCGTCTGGTGCCGCACAAGCAGATCGAGCACGCACTGCAGGCAATGGCCCGGCTGCAATCGCGACTGCCTGGGCTTCGACTCGAGGTGATCGGCGACGGCTGGTGGCGGCCGAACCTCGAGGAGCACGCGCGGCAACTCGGCGTCGCCGACATCGTCAGATTCCACGGGCACGTCGACAACCGCACTCGCGACGCCGTCCTCAACCGGGCGTGGGTGCTGCTGGCGCCGTCGGTGAAGGAAGGCTGGGGAATCGCGATCGTGGAGGCGGCCGCGCACGGGTTGCCGGCCGTGGCCTATCTGAGCGGCGGCGGCGTCCGGGAGTCGATCCTCAACGGCGAGACCGGGTTGCTCGCGGACGGATTCGACGACCTCGTCGCGGCGACCGCCCGGCTGCTGACCGACGATCAGCTCCGGACCCGCATGGGTGAGGCGGCGCGGCAGCGGGCGACGGAGTTCGACTGGCCCTCGTCAGCGGCCAAGCTCCGAGAGCTGCTCGAGGTCGAGATCGAATGGGATCAGCGGTTGCCGTAGTCGACGACCTGGCTGTTGGCCGGGTTGTGGCTGGGTGCCTTGGTCGCCGAGGTGAGGATGCCGATCGACGCGCCGACGGCCAGACCGGCACCGAGAACGGCCGACACAGCGATCGAGATGATCTTGCCCACGCGCGGTGCCTCCAGTCACGTTGGTGCGCGGTACCTTACCAAGCTTTGACGTCCACGGAGCAAGACCGAGCCGGCCGCGCCCAGGACGAGAATCACGGCCAGGGCGTCGCTCCCGAGCACCACCACGATCCGGGCCCTCGACGGCTGCGCGTCGTGGATCGGGCCGGGCACCCGGTACAGGGTCAGGTCCGGGCCGGACCGGACGAGGGTGAGCACTCTCAGGTCGGGCACCGGGCCGGGTGTGCCCTGCTCGACCAGCACCCAGCCCACGCCGGCGGCGGCCAGCCGCGTCGGGGCGACCTCGCCTGCGTCGAGTGCGGCGGCCACGGCGCGCGCCCGGGAGTCCTCGCCGCGCAGGACCCGGCCCGAGACGGCCAGCCGGTCCGAGACGACGACGTCGCCGGGCAGCAGCCGCGGCGCCGGGTCCAGCACGGTGCGGCCGGGAGCCCAGGCGAAGCGGCGATACGACTGGAACGGGACAACCGCCAGGTCTCCCCCGTGGCCGACCGCGTGCCGCGCCCACGACCAGTCGGCCGGGTAGTGCACGGGCTCCATCGTCGGGCGCAGCGTCCGCATCGCGTCCGGCAGAAGCACCAGCGGCCCGGCCAGCGCGACCGCGGCGACGGCCACCCGCCACGCGGCCAGGACGGCCAGCCGGGCCACCGCCGCGCCGCCCAGCAACACGACCAGCACGACGTAGGGCATCAGCCACTTCTGCGCGTCGCGCAGCAGCCCCGCGCCCGGCACGGTGCGGACCGCCCAGCGCATCACCGCCGACAGCCCGGGCACCGACGCCGCCGCGGCCAGGACGAACCCGGCCACCGCGCAGGCCGTCAGGCGCAGCGTGCTCGTCCGGCCCAACACCTGCACCAGCCGGGGCCAGCCGACCACCGCGGCCGCGACCAGCACCGCCAGCCCGACGAACGCCAGCGGCCCGTCGCGACTGCCCGGCACCACCTCGGCGTCCCAGATGCCGCCGGTGCCGGCCAGCGACAGCAGCGGGCCGCCGGCGTGCTCGGAGCGCGCCGCGAACGCGGCCACGCCGGCCGGGTCGCTGGTCACCGTCGCCGAGCCGACCAGCGACGGCACCACCCACGGCAATTGGAGGACGACCACTCCCCCGGCGGCCCACCACCCGGCCCGCCGGTCGCCGCCCCGCCCGGGCAACGCGATCACCACCCCGACCACGGCGGCGATCAGCCCGCCGGTCGGCGTGATCGAGGCGGCGGCCGTCCACAGCAGCAACGCGGCCAGACCCGTCCCGACCCGGCGCACCCGCGTCGCGTACCCGATCACCCAGGGCAACGCCGCATACGCCCACAACAGGGCCCATTGCCCGAGCGCGAGCCGCTCGACGACGTACGGGTTCCAGACGGCCAGCCCGCTCGCAGCCAGCGCGCCGAGCCGGCGTCCGCGGCCGACCAGCCAGGCCGCGCCGATCCCGGCCGCGAGCAGCGGGAACGCCAGCGCGATCCGGCCGATCACCGCGCCGTCGGCCACCGAGCTCAGCCCGCCGACGATCGCGTCCAGCGGCACGGCCCGCGGCGACGACGACCCCAGCCCGACCGACGCCGAGGACAGCGGCTGGCGCGGCGTGAACACCATGTCGTGCCCGAGCCCGTAGCCGCCCCGGTGCTGCGGCCAGAGCAGCAGGACCGTCAGCGCGGCCGACCAGGCGACCGGGACGGCGGCCTCGAGGCGGGGTTTCGTGATGGGCTCCCGGGTGAGGAAGGGGTTAAGGTGGCGGCGCGACTGTAGTCGGTCCCGGACGCAGGGGGGCGCCCGTGAGCGGTTCGGTGAAGACACGGGTCGCGGCGCTGCGCCCGTCGGGGCGGGGCGCCCGCTCGGCGGCCGTGGTCACCGTCGCCGGTTTCGGCGCCAACCTGCTCAGCTATCTCGTCCTGCTCGTCGCGGTCCGCCTGCTGTCGTCGTCGAGTTACAGCCAGCTGGTCGTGCTGCTGAACGTGCTGCTCGTCGGCACTGTCCCGTCGTTCGCGGTACAGACGGTCACCGCTCGGCGGGTGGCCACCGGCGACACGGCCGGGACGGCGCGCGCCACGGCCGTCGTCGCCGTGGCCTCCGCCGGGCTGCTGGCCGTGCTGACACCCGCGCTCAACGCGTTCTTGCACTTGTCCAACAGCGGCGACCTACTGCTGGTCGCCGCGGCGCTGCCCGGCGTGACCGCGCTCGGCATGTACCAGGGCGTGCTGCAGGGACAGCGCCGGTTCGCCGACCTCGGCACGGTGCTGACCGTCGCGGCCCTGGGCCGGTCCGGGTGCGGGCTGGTCGGCCTGGCGGTCGGCCACGACTCGACCGCGACACTGCTCGGCACGCTCGTCGGCGTGACGGTGTGCGCCGCCGTGGTCGGCGTCCGAAGCGGCGGCCAACTCGAATCGGGGCCGCCGGGCGCGCCGTTGCGCGAGATCGGCCACGCCCTGCACGCACACGGGACGTTCTGGTTCCTCTCGACGCTGGACCTGTTGCTGGCCCGGCACGTGCTGTCCAGCCACGAGTCGGCCGTCTACGCGACCGGTTCGGTGGTGACCCGTGCCGCGATCTGGCTGCCCCAGTCGGTGGCCATCCTGGTGTTCGCCCGCCTGACCAACGGCGAGCGCCACGTCCGCCTGCTACGCCGCGCCGTCCTGGTGGTGGTCGGCGCCGGCCTGGTGGTCGTGGCCGGCACGGCGGCGCTGCCGGAGCTGGTGGCCAAGGTGGTCGGCGGCGGCCGCTACCCGGAGCTCGTCCCGTCGTGCTGGCTGTTCGCCGCGCTGGGCGCCAGCCTGGCCGTGCTGCAACTGGGCATGGTGGCCGGCCTGGCCCTGCGCCGCGTCCGGCAGACGATCATCCTGTGGGCCACGATCGCGGCCGACACCGTGGCCGTGCTCGCCACCGGGTCGAACGGCGGGGTCGGTCACGTGGTCGGCACGGTCACCGCGATCACCGCCGTGGCCGCGCTGGCCTCGGTCGCGGTCGGTACCGGGCTGCTCGAGCGCCGTCAGCCGCTCGACGTGCCCGGCCAGGGACCCGGGACGTAGGCCGGGTCGAGTCCCTCGCCCAGCTCGCCGGACACGCCGCCGGGCACCGGGTAGACGCCCTTGCGGACCCAGTTGTCGAGTACGTTCACCGTGCCGAGCAGCTGCTTGTCCGTGAAGTTGCAGTGTCCGGCCCCGTACGGCGCGCCGGTGGACTCGTCGTAGGTCGCCGGCGGGGCGATGTAGAGCTGGACGAGCCGGCCGTTGTCGTTGTGCGACTGGACCCGCCCGGCGAAGACTCCCTCGTTCTGCACGATCACCAGCGGGTCGTCCTCGGTGTGCATGGTCACCGTCGGCGCCGTGAGGTCGCCGGCGGTGTCGCCCAGCTTCTCGAACTCGTCGCGCGCGGCCTGGTCGGCGCTGACCCGGGGCACCTCGTCGAGCTGGGCCACCAACTGGTTGACGTTGCCGCCGGCGGTCGAGATCAGGCTGGCCTCGTCGGTGCTGATGCGGGCGGCGTAGTCGGCCTTGGTGTTGTCCGACGGGTCGCCGCCGACGCGTTGCTCGATCTCGTACCGGCCGTTCGTGCCGTAGTCCAGCGCGGTCAGCACCGACTCGACCTGCGCCTTCACCATCGAGGTCAGGTCGTGCCCGTCGTAGGTCTGCGACTTGTCCGGGGCGTCGGCCAGCGCGGCGATGAACAGGGCCTTGGCCGTCCCGCCGCCGGATACGTCGGCGGCGGCCTTCTCGATCGCCGCCTCGGCGTGCTCCCAGTTCCGGGTCGCCTCGTCGGCGCTCGTGTAGCCGGTGAGCTTCAGCTGCGGGTCGATCAGCGCCTTGATGGCGTAGGCGACGTCGAGCGCGAGGTCGAGGTTGAGGTTGGGCCCGGCGAGCACGCCGCACAGCGGGGCGGCGCCGTCGACCCAGGCCGGGTTCTGCTCGGACACGATCTCGGTGATCAGCCCGCCGAGCGAAGCTCCCCAGACGTAGGTCCGTTTCGGCACGCCCACCAGGGCGGTGAACTTGGCGTGCAGGTCCTCGTCGGCCTGGACGCCGTCGGCCACCGCCCAGCCGTTGGACTTGTACGCCGAACCGGCCAGCGCATAGCCCTGATCGAGCAGCTGCTGGCTGAGCTGGTCGCTGCCCGAGCCGTCGGTGTCGCCGGGCGACACCTGCGGCGTCGTCACGACCGGCTCGAAGTCGGGCGGCCAGGGATTGGCCTGGCGGTAGCCGTGTGACCAGAGCAGCAAGGTGCCGTTCCACTGCTTGGGCAGCTTGATGCTGTACGCCGCGCCGTCGATGGTGCCGGTGCACTGCTGCGCGCAGTCCTTGAACGACACGTTCGTCGTGGTGGCCTGCACGCTGGCCTGCCGCTTGCTCAGCGGCGTCGACGTGTGCGCCGAGCAGCCGGCGATCACGACGGCGGCGCAGGCGAAGCCGGCCAGGGTGGCGGGGACAAGACGGCGTCGGCTGGTCCGGAGCATGCGTGCATCCTGCCGTACGGTGCCCGCGCAGAGTAGTCACCGGCGATACGCTCTGCGCGCTTTGACCTACGGGGGTTCGATCGTGGTTGCCGAGACGGCCGAAGACACCGGCTTCGCCGCGGTGTGGGCGCACGTGCGGGGCATCCCGGGATGGCTCACCCAGGCGCAGGCGCTGGCGCTCTGGCAGGCCGCTTCGGCGACGCCCGCGCCAGGAGTGATCGTCGAGATCGGCAGCCACCAGGGCCGTTCCACGATCGTGCTGGCCGCGGCGGGCGGACGCCGGGTGGTCGCCATCGATCCCTTCGTCGACGGACGGCTGTTCGGCGGCGCGCCGACCCGCGACAAGTTCGCGGCCAACATCGCGGCGGCCGGCGTCGCGGTCGAGCTGATCGCCGAGCCGAGCACGCGCGTGCGGCCGACCTGGCGCGAGCCGATCGACCTGCTCTACGTCGACGGCAAGCACGACTACTGGACGGTCGGCAACGATCTACGCTGGACGGCCCACGTGCGGCCGAGGGGCACCGTTCTCGTGCACGACGCGTATTCGTCGATCGGCGTGACGCTGGCACTGCTGCGGCACGTCCTGTTCGGGCGCGGGCTTCGCTACCTCGGCCGCGTCGGCTCGCTGGCCCGCTTCGAGGTCGCGCCGCCCGGGACCCGTGATCGCCTGCGGATGCTCGGCGAACTCCCCTGGTGGCTGCGCAACGTCGCGATCAAGCTCGTGCTGCGCGCCGGCCGGCTGTTCGGGCACCGGAGCACCCCTGACCCGTACTGAGAATCCAACCCAGCGCGGCCGGACGGCGTTATTAGGGGTGTGACTCTCGACGGTCTCGGCCCGGACTTCGACGACTTCGTCCGGTCCGCCTCGACCTCGCTGCTGCGCCTGGCGTACCTGCTCACCGGCGACCACGGGCACGCCGAGGACCTGGTGCAGACGGCGCTGCTGCGCACGGCTCGGCGCTGGCCCAGCGCGCAGGCCCAGCCGGAGGCGTTCGCCCGGCGCGTCCTGACCAACCTGGCGAAAGACCGCTGGCGGAGCCGCAGCCGGAGACCGGTCGAGACGGCGCCCGGGCCCGAACCCGGCCACGACGACCCGAACGGCCAGGTGCTGCTGCGTCGCACCCTGCTGCCGGCCGTGCTCCGGTTACCCGCCCGGCAACGGGCCGTCCTCGTCCTGCGGTACTTCGAGGACCTCTCCATCGACGAGACGGCAACCGTGCTCGGCTGCAGCGCCGGCACGGTGAAGTCGCAGACGCATGCCGCGCTCGCCCGGCTGCGCGACCTGCTCGGCGACGTCATCCCTACCGCGAAGGAGATCGACCATGCTCACTGACGAACAGCTGACCGACCAACTCCGGCTGGCGTTCGACCAGGCGACCCGGGACATCACGCCGGCGCCCGGGCTGGGCGCCGCGGTGCGCCGGCGCCACCGACAGGGCCGCCGGCGAGCCGGGGCGGTGCGGGTCGCGCTGCCGGTGGCGGCCGCGGCGTGCGTGGGCGGCGCCGTCGTGTCGGGCGGAGGCCACCGGGCCCCGGCGCCGAACGCGCAGCGCCCCACACCGTCCGTCTCACCGATCAGGCCGGTCAGCTACGTCGTCACCGTCCCGGCCCAGGCCGAGTCGTTCTCCTGCCTGGACGGCAACAGCGTGCCGGTTCCGCACGACGCAGCCACCTGGGTGGTCGCGACCGGGCCGGACGACTGCCTCACCATCGTCGTGCGGACCGACGTCGCGTTGCCCGGCAGCGCCCGGCCGTTCAGCCTCGCCGGGGTACCCGGCCTGTACGAGACGAAAGATGCGGCGGCGAACACCCGCACGATCTACTCGCGCAACGCGGATGGGCGCAGCTGGTCAGCGCTGACCGTCACGGCAGACACGCCCGACGCCAAATTGCGCAGCTTCTACGCGCCCAGCAACTGAAGCTGTAGCCGTCAGCTCTGCGGCACCCGGACCGGCTCGGACGGCTTGGGCGGCGCAGGCGGCTCGCCCTCCAGTTGCAGATCGGGCAGGATCCGGTCGAGCCAGTGCGGCAGGTACCACGCCCGCCGATCGAGCAGCGCCATGATCGCCGGGACGAGGACCATCCGGACGACGGTGGCGTCGATCAGCACCGCGACGGCCATGCCGACCGCGAGCATCTTCACCGTCGGGTCGGTGCTGAGCACGAAGCTGCTGAACACGACGATCATGATCGCCGCGGCGGTGGTGATCACCCGGGCCGTCGCCCCGATGCCGATCGCCACCGAGCGGTGGCCGTCGTTGGTCTCGACGTAGGCCTCGTGGACCCGGGAGAGCAGGAACACTTCGTAGTCCATGGACAGGCCGAACACGATCGCGAACATCAGCATCGGCACGAACGACGGGATCGGCAGCGTTTCGTCGATGCCGACCAGCGACGACCCCCACCCCCACTGGAACACCGCGACGACGACACCGTAGGCCGCCCCCACCGACAGCAGGTTCATCGCGGCGGCCTTCAGGCCGATCACGATCGAACGGAACGCGGTGGTGAGCAGGATCAGGGCGAGCAGCACCACCCCGCCGATGAGCCAGGGCATTCGCTCGGCGATCTTGTTGGTGAAGTCGACGTAGCCCGCCGTGGTGCCGGCCAGGTAGGTCTTCTCCTGTTGCTTGGCGAGCACGTCCGTACGCAGGTGTTCGACGAGCCGCGTGGTGGCGGGGTCCTGCGGCGAGGTCGTCGGGATCACGTTCATCACCGCGGTGTCGCCCGCCTGGTTCACCGACGGCTGGGCGACGGCGGCCACGCCCGGGTACTTCGCCAAGGTCTGCTGCAGGTTGGTGAGCAGCGTCTGGTTGGCGCTGGAGCTCTGCTTGGGCAACTCGACGACGACGGTCAGCGGGCCGTTCGTGCCGGGGCCGAAGCCTTGCGCGATCAGGTCGTAGGCCTTGCGGCTGCTCTCGCCCTTCGGGTCGGTGCCGGCGTCGAGCTGGCCCAGGCGGATCGAGAACAGCGGGATGGCGAGCAGGACGAGTAACACCGTCGCCCCGATCGCCCACGGCCACGGCACCCGACTCACCTTGCGTCCCCACTTGGCGAACGCGCTGTCCTCGTGGCTCGGCCCGGTCTCGTGCGCCGCCGCGGCCTTCCGCTCGGAGCGGGCGCGGATCTTGTACCCGGTGGACGCCATCAGCGCCGGCACCAGCGTCAGCGCCGAGATCATCGTGACGACGACGACCAGTGCGGCCGCCGCGCCCATCGCACCGACGAAGGGCACTCCGGACAGGTACAGCCCGAGGATCGCGATGACCACCGTGCTGCCCGCGACGACGATGGCCGCGCCCGAGGTCGAGGCGGCCCGGCCGATCGAGTCCACGATGCCCATGCCGCTGTCGAGCTGGTCGCGGTGCCGGGCCACCAGGAACAACCCGTAGTCGACGGCAACGCCCAGTCCGAGCAGCGTCGCGACCGTGGGGGCGGTGGTCGGGAAATCCGTCACGGCCGCCAGCAGTCCGAGCAGCGAGATACCGGATCCCACGCTGAATATCGCCGAAAGCAGCGGAATTGACGCGGCATAAACCGATGCGAACATGAACAGCAGCAACACGAACGCGAGGACCAGGCCGATCACTTCGGACTTCAGGTCTTTTGCCTGTTTACCGATCTGACCCGCGCCGGCGCCGTACTCCACCTCCAGTCCGGCCGCCCGCGCCGGTTCGACGGCGTTGTCGAGCTGATGCAGGTAGGAATCGGTCAGCCCGGCCGGATTCACGTCGAACTGCACGGGCCCGTAGGCGATCGTCCCGTCCTTGGACACGTACGGCGAGTTGGGGACGGACAGCGGGTTCGTGGCGGACGTTACGTGCGGCAGCTTGCCCACCGCTGTCATGGCCTGGCCGACCGCGCTGCTCTTGTCGCTGACGGTCCCGGTGTGGGAGTGGAAGACGATCTGCCCGGCGTACCCGCTCTGCTGCGGGAACTCCTCGGTCAGCACGTTCTTGCCGTCCGCCGACTGGCTTCCCGGAACCGAGTAGTTATTGACGAACGTCCCACCGAAGGCGGCGCGCAGCAACAATAGGCAAGCCAGTACGACCAGCCACGCGCCGATGACCCACCAATAGCGACGGGCCGAGGCACGACCCAGCCAATTTAGAAAAGCGTGCACGGCGGGCCCCCCTGCCGCAGCGCAAATAAATTGTCAGGGCCGTGCCTACCTCATCGTGGCCGCGCTTGGCAATCAAGCGACGTCGAAATGCGCCATGTAAATTCAGCCTCCGACAATTGGACGGTCATCGAGATATCACGAATGGCGCCGGAACGAGCAGTTCGACGTTACGGTCCTCAATGGCCCCGCGGCGGCCGTCCTCGGTCGCTGTCGGGGTGGCGTTCTGCCAGTCGTTGGCGCCGAGCTCGCGCGACAACGACGCCAGGGCCAGCGGCTCGCGCGGCGCCGACCCGTAGTGCCGGGGCGCGGCGTGGTCGATCAGCGTGCCGAACACCGACAGGGTGCCGTCGCGGTTGTCGGCGATCTCGACGACCCGCGCCTGCTGCGGCCAGTCGATGTGCGCCGCGGTGTTGATCTCCCAGAACCCGCCCGGGATCGACCCGGCCGCCCGCCTGTACGGCGTGACCGTGTTGTGGTGGGTGTGCCCGTTCACCCAGAGCACGACGTTGGGGAAGCGCAGCAGCAGGTCGCGCACCTGCGGGCCGAGCACCCGGCCGATGCCCGCCGAGTTGGTCATCGTGCCCACGGTGTGGTGGCTGAACAGCACGAACAGCCGGTCGGTCCTGCCACCGCGCACCACGTTGCCGTGTTCGTCGAGGTAGGTCCGGCTGCCGGCGACCAGCTGGTTGGTCAGCCAGTCGAGCTGGGTGCCGTCGATCGAGCCGTCGGCTCCCCCGAACGGGTTGACCGTGTCGAGCACTAGGCCGCGCACCGGCCCGTGGTCGAAGGCGTAGTAGGCGTTACCGGTCCGGCGGTTCCAGGCCGTGTACCCGTGCCCGTGCGGGTGGCCGCTCGTGCGGAAGTGCTCGGCGATGGTCTCGGCGCGCGACAGCAGCCGCCGGTTCGGGTCGGCGCCGACGATCCGGGCCGGGCCGGACATCAGGGTCTGCAACGCGCGCGGGTCACCGCTGAGCAGCTCGAGCGCCAGCGCGACGATGTCGACGCCGGGCGGCAGGTTGCTGATCTTGACGTTGCCGGTGGCAATACCGGCGAACACCGCGTTCGACGGCAGGTTGCCCTGGACGAGCCCGTCGTGGTTGCCGAATGCGGTCAGCCACGAGGTGCGCAGGCCGGTCGCGCGGAACGGCCGACGGGCGGCGTCGAGCAGGCCGGGCACGGTCGGAAAGCCGAACCGCGACCGGGGCAGGTCGTCGGCCTGACCCGACGGGGTGCCGTCCGGGTGCCAGTACCGGATGTCGTAGTCGACCAGGTCGGCCACGCCCTCGTACTTCGTCAGGTCGCCGGAGTCCGGCCGCACCGGCTCGCCGTCGAGGAGGCCGATCTGCCAGCGCAGCTCGTTGTACTGCGTGTTGTCGACGTTGTCGCCCGTGGCGACGGTGAACGCCAGGGGCAACCCGGTCGCCGGCCCGAACCGCACCGCGTTCATGGCCAGCACCATCGCCTCGGCCACGTGCGCGGTCAGCATCTCGTGCGCGCGGTAGGACGCGTCGAACGGCAGGACGCCGGCCAGCGGGTTGTCCGGGTCGTTGAACCGGTCGAGGAACTCGACGCGGGCCGGGCTCTGCGCGTCGAGGACGTGCATGTCGGTCAGCTGGCCCAGGGCCACGATCGGCCGGCGGTGCGGGTCACGGCGCGCCGCGGTCGGCCCGACCAGGTCGTCACGCAGCAGGTACGGCTCGCCCGGCCCGAACACGATCGGCCGGTAGCCGCCCGCGCCCGGCTGCCCGCGCAGCAGGGTGCGGTCGAGGGTGGTCGGCCCGCCCCGCCGGGTGCGGGGCGAGGCCGGCGTGGCCTCCGCGGGAGTGACGAGAGAGGAGGTGGCGACCAGTGCTCCGGTCGCCACCCCCATGCCCAGTACCTGCCGCCGGCTCGGCGTCCATCCGTTCGTCATGGCCGCGAGCCTGGCAGTTCGGACGCGCGAGCGGAAGGCGCTATTCGGCGCTGATCGCCCGAAGCACGTTCAGCCGAGCGGCCCGCCGGGCCGGGCGGATTCCGGCCAGGGTGCCGGCCACCGCACCGACCACCACGAACACCGCGAGCTGCAACGGCGGCGCCGAGAAGGCCGACAGCGTCGTGCTCGACGCGGCCTTGACCATCGACCAGCCGAGCAGCGTACCGATGCCGATACCGCCGACCGTGCCGAACACCGCGACCAGCACCGACTCCCACCGCACCATCGCCCGGGTCTGGGCCCGCGTCTGGCCCACCGCCCGCAGCACGCCCAGCTCACGAGTGCGCTCGTGGATGGACAGCGACAGCGTGTTGCTGATGCCCATCAGGGCGATGATGATCGCCAGCGCCAGCATCACGTAGATCAGGCCGAGGAACGTGTTGACGCCGGCGGTGGCTCCCGCCCGGTATTCGGCCCGGTCCTGGACGCGCGGCTCGCCGTACTGGCTGGTGGCCCCCTTGATCGCAGTCTTCGCCGCGGCGACGTCCGCGCCCGGCTGTAGCTTGACCATGATCTTGGAGACGACGGTCTGCCCGTTGTGCGGCACCCAGCCGGCCTCGCTCACCAGGTAGTCGCCGGTGATCTCAGGATGGCTGTAGATCGCGGCAACGGTGACCGTGCCCTTGTCGCCGTCCGGGTAGGTGATCGGCGCCGTCGAGCCGACGTGCCAGTGGTTGCTCTTGGCCGCATCCTTCGACACGGCCAGCGACGTCGGCATCATCGACGTGATCGATCCGCTGGTGACACCGAGGTCGACCACCTTGCCCACCTGCGCGGGATCGGCGGCCGTGACGCTGTGCGCCTTGCCGGCGATCAGCGCGTCGCCGCCGGCCAGCCCGGTAGCCGTCGCCACACCGTCCACAGTGGACACTCGCTGCTGCATGGCCGGGTCGAGGCGGCCGCGTCCACTCACTCCGCCGCCGAACCCCGGGGTGTCCACCACGATGTCGGCCGTCAGAGCCCGGTCGACTCCTTGCGACGCCGAGGTTTTCAGCGACGCCGCCACCACCGTGAACATCGCGACGACGGCCACTCCGATGAGCAGCGCCGAGGCGGTGGCGGCAGTACGACGCGGGTTGCGCATCGAGTTCTCCCGAGCCAGCACGCCGGTGATGCCCCGCATCCGGGCGACGGGCGCACCCAGCACGGACGCGGCCGGCCGGGCCGCCACCGGGCCGAGCACGACCATGCCGATCAGCGCGAGCACCGCCCCGATGCCGGCGACGGCCATCGGTCCCTGCTGCAGCGCGGCGATCACGAGCGCGGCGATGCCGCCGGCCACCATCACGCCGCCGAGCAGGCCCCTCCCGACCGACACGGTGCGCCGCTCGACCGCCTGATCGCGCAGCGCCGCGACGGGCGGCACCCGCGACGAGCGGATGGCCGGCGCCAGCCCGGCGACCAGCGTGGCGGCCACCCCGGACAGGATCGCGACCAGCGCGCTGCCCGCGGTGAACACCAGCCCGCCGGCCGGCAGGGCGAACCCGAACCCGTCGAACACGCCCTTCAGCCCGGCCGCGATGCCGATGCCGGCGCCCCAGCCGACCAGCGAGCCGAGCAGCCCGACCGCCACCGCCTCGACCAGCCCGGCGTTCACGACCTGACGCCGGGTGGCGCCCAGCGCCCGCAACAGCGCCGACGTACGCGCCCGCTGCGCCCCGAGGATCGAGAACGTGTTGTAGATGCTGAACACCGCGACCAGCAGGGCCACCACGGCGAACCCGGTCAGGGCGTTGCGCAGAAAGCCGAGGAAGCCGTTGTTGATGTCGTCGATGTTCTCCTGGGCCAGGTCCTGCCCGGTGATCGCCTGCACGCTGCTCGGCAGTCTCGGCTGCAGCTCGGCGATGATCTGCCCGGACGTGGTGCCAGGTGCCGCCTTGATCAGGATCTGCGACACGTTCGCCGGGTTGTCGATCAGGTCCGTCGTCGCGGCGTGCAGCGTCATGGCGGTGAAGGTCGAGGGGCCGGAACCGTCGGCGGTGCCGAACGTCGAGATGCCGACGATCTTGACGCGGACCGGCGCCGGAGTCAGCAGCGTCGTGGTGTCGCCGAGGTGCAGCTTGCCGGTCTTGGCGGCGCCCCGGTTGATCACCACCTGGTCGTCGGCCTGCGGGGCGTGGCCCTCGACGATGCGGTACGGATTCAGCGACGGCACGTCGACCCAGTTGGCCGCGGTGGTCGGCGGCCCGTTGCCGCCGATGCGTTTACCGTCGTGGCCGACCAGCTGGCCGAACCCCTCGACGTAGGGCACCGCCGCGGCGACACCCGGAGCCCGGCGGGCCGTGTCGGCCAGCGTGGCCGGCACGCCGGACCGGCTCTGGTTGATGTCCGAGCCGATCTGGGTGTTGCCGCGCAGGATGACGTCGGTGCTGCCGTTTGCGGTGGTGAACAGGTTGTCGAAGTTGGCCTTGAGGGTGTCGCCCAGCAACAGCGTCCCGCTCAGGAACGCCACCCCGAGCACGACCGCGATCATGCTGCCGGCCAGTCGGCGCTTGTGCGACCACACCTCGGCGAGCGCGATGCGCATCATGGCTCAGACCCCCAGTCGCTTCATGTGATCGAGCACCGTTTCCGGTGAGGGATGTTCGACGGAGTCGACGATGTGCCCGTCGGCCAGGAAGATCGCGGAGTCGGCATAGCCGGCCGCTACCGGGTCGTGCGTGACCATCACGATCGTCTGGTCCAGCTCGTGGCGGGCCCGCTGCAGGAAGCCCAGCACGTCGGCCCCGCTGCGCGAGTCGAGGTTGCCGGTCGGCTCGTCGGCGAAGATGATCGCCGGCTTGCTGGCCAGTGCCCGCGCCACGGCGACGCGCTGCTGCTGCCCGCCGGACAGCTCCGAGGGCCGGTGCCGCAACCGGTCGGTGAGGCCGACCGTCTCGACGACGGCTTCCAGCCAGTCCGGGTCGGGCGTGGTGCCGGCCAGGGTCATCGGCAGCCGGATGTTCTCCAGCGCGGTCAGCGTCGGCACCAGGTTGAACGACTGGAACACGAACCCGACCTGAGTGCGTCGCAGCAGGGTCAGCTGCTTGTCGCTGAGCCGGCCGAGGTCCGTATCGCCGATGAAGACCTGCCCGGACGTGAGCGAGTCGAGGCCGGCCAGGCAGTGCAGCAGCGTCGACTTGCCCGACCCGGACGGTCCCATGATCGCGGTGAACCGCCCCTGAGGCAGCTCGACCGTGACGTCGTCGAGTGCGAGCACCGCCGTCTCGCCCTCGCCGTAGCTCTTCGTGGCGTGAACTGTGCGGGCAGCGGCCCGCGTCAAGGTTGTAGTCATGCCGTCGATCGTCGCGACGGCGGCGCTTCGAGTCGTCCGCCCAGAACGGGCTCTTCGCCTACCGCGCTGGGTGTACTGACCGCGCCTGCTCGCCGACTTCGACCCCCGAACGGTCGCTCCGGCGCGTTCTACGCGACCCTTCGGGGGTCAAAGTCGGGGTGAGGGCTAGGCCCAGCCGGGGCGGACCAGGCCGGCCTCGTAAGCCAGCACGACCAGCTGGGCCCGGTCGCGGGCGGCCAGCTTG
>DATBER010000078.1:0-10509 GCA_036558905.1 Jatrophihabitantaceae bacterium
CCGCGACGGCGCCCCGATGACGCGCGGCACCGTCGGCGGCCGCACCACGTGGTGGTGCTCGCTCGAGCAGGCCGCCTAGAGCGTATCTCTCAAGTCCCGCTCGTCGCGAGCGGCGGTCAGGTGCGCCCGATCCGATGCGGAGGAGGAGTCCATAGCAGCGCTATTGACGACGACAACGAAGGAGATCGCGTGCCTGGGCGTCGCGCAGCAGAGCATGGACTGGAGAGACACGCCCTAGCGCGAGGAGCCGGCCGAGGCGTAGGAGCGGGGTGCGTCTCGGCCGGCTGACGACGGCGGCCACACCGGCAGCAGGATCGTCACCTCGAGCCCACCGTCGGGGCGAGCGAACGCGCTGCGCTTCCCGTGGTGCGCGTCGACGATCGCCGCGACGATCGACAGGCCCAACCCGTAACCGTCCCGACCCCGATCTCCAGCCATCCTGTGGAATGGAATGAACAGTTCATCGACCCGTTCCGGCGGCAGCATCGGCCCGGAGTTCGCGACTCGGATGAATGCGTCGTGGCCGTCGCTGCTCGTCTCCACCTGTACCCAGCCATGCTGTACGTTATGGCGCACCGCATTGTCGACGAGGTTGCCGATCAGCCGCTCGATCAGCGAGCGGTCGCCCCACACCATGGCTGGGCCGAGCACCGGCTGGACGGTCACGTCACGGGTCGGCGCCGCGGCGATCGCGGCACGGGCGGCGGCCGCCATGTCGACGTCGTCGAAGCGCTCGATGCCGGCCTGGCTGCGGGCCAGCGTCAACAGGCTGGCGATCAGGTGCTCGTTGCGGTCGGTGGAATCACGCAGGCGCAAGGCCATGGTGCGCATCTTCTCCACGGTCGGCGCCGGATCGTCGAGGGCGACGTCGATCGCCGCGCGCTGCACGGTCAGCGGTGTGCGCAGCTCGTGCGACGCATTGGCGACGAACTGCCGCTGGGCGTCGAACGCGCTGGACAATCGGTCGAGCATGCCGTCGAACGTGTCGGCCAGCTCCTTGAGCTCACCGTCGGCCGAGCGCAGGTTGATGCGGTCACCCAGATTGTGCGTGGACAGCCGCTGCGCCGTAGCGGTGATGTCGCGCAATGGCCGCAGTGCCCGACCGGCCACCACCCAGCCCAGGACGCCGGAGACCACGGTGACGATCGCCAACGCGATCAATGACTGGACGACCAGCTCGTGCAGGGCACTTTCACGCTGGTTGTTCAGTGCCCGCAGGATGGCCTGCCTCACCTCGCGGCGCACGGCGACCCCGCCGATGTTCACGCGGGGTGCCCGGGGAATCCGCCGGGACAGCAGCACGTACACGATCGTCAGCATCGTGACGCCGGCCGCCAGGAACAGCGCGCCGTACAGGGCGGTCAGCCGCCACCTCAACGTGGACATCAGCGAATCCGGTATCCGGCACCGGGCACGGTGTCGATCAGCGGCGGGTCGCCGAGCTTGCGGCGCAGGCGCATCACGGTCACGCGCACGGCGTTGGTGAATGGGTCGGCGTTCACGTCCCAGACCCGTTCGAGCAGGTCCTCGCTGGTGACCAGTGCGCCCTGCGCGCCGAGCAGCACCTCGAGCACGCCGAACTCCTTTCCGGACAGGTTGAGCTCCTGCTCGCCGCGCGACACGATGCGCCGGGCGACGTCGACGGTCAGGTCACCGTGCTCGATCACCGGCGGAACGGCCGGGTGCGTACGCCGGCCCAGCGCCCGGATGCGCGCCACTAGCTCGGAGAACGCGAACGGCTTGGCCAGGTAGTCGTCGGCGCCGAGGTCGAGGCCGGCGACGCGGTCCTCGACGGTGCCGGCCGCGGTCAGCATCAGCACACGGGTGGGCGCGTCGCTCGCGACCACCCGCCGGCACACCTCGTCGCCGTGCACCACCGGCAGGTCGCGGTCGAGCACGAGCACGTCGTAGCGGTTGACCGCCAGCTGGTCCAGCGCCTGCTCGCCATTGAGCGCCGAGTCGACGGCGATTCCCTTGGCCCGCAGGCCTTCCACGAGGATTTCGACCAGTGCGGCCTCGTCCTCGGCCACCAATACGCGCATGCGATCACCCTGACCTCGTCGGCGTAACGATGGCATAACGGGTTGCGGGGGCGCTTACGGTATGGCCATGTTCATGGTGATGGTGCGTCGTGCCCGCCTCCGTACCGGGGCGTACGGCACGCGCCTGGGGATGGCACCGACTCGCTGAGTCCTGGGCCCGCCGCGTCGTCGCGGCCGCGGAAGTGCGGCCGGGCGAGCTCGTGCTCGACGTCGGCGCCGGCGACGGCGCCCTGACCGGACCGCTGCTGGCGGCCGGGGCTCGGGTGATCGCTGTCGAGTTGCACGCCGGTCGTCGGGCCGCATTGCGGCGCCGTTTCGGGTCCGACGTGACGGTGGTCAGTGCCGACGCGTCGACGGTGCGGCTCCCCGGGCGTCCGTTCCGGGTCGTCTCCAGCCCGCCGTACAGCCTGTCGACGGAACTGTTGCGCCGGCTGCTCGCCCCGGGCAGCCAGTTGCAGGCAGCCGATCTCGTGCTGCAACGGGCCGTGGTGGCGCGCTTCGTCGACGGGCGGGCGCCGGGGTCCGGGCGGTGGTCGCGCAACTTCGTGCTGCAGCGGGGGCTGGCGTTGCCACGGACGGCGTTCACCCCATCGCCGCGCGTCGACTCGGCCGTGCTGGTGATCCGCCGGCTCACTTCGGGTCGACGGACCCGCCAAGGCGCCAGCCGCCGGTGAACGCGCCAACGCCGATGTTGCCGTGCCGGCGCCCCATGGCTGCCCGGTCCGAAGGGGGCCGATCACGGCGCACCGCTGAGGACGCCACGAGCGATGCCGACGATCACCGGGAGAACGCCGAGGCAGGCGAAGGCGGGCAGGAAGCACAGCCCGAGCGGGGCCATCGCCCAGACGCCGGTCCGATGGGCCCGCGCGACCGCCGCCGCCCGCGCCTCGTCGCGCAGCTCGGCGGCGAGCAGCTCGAAGCTACGGGCCAGGCGCACTCCGCTCTCCGCACTGCGCACAGCCGTTCGGGCGATGGGCGCCAGCGCGGGGTTGTCCAGCGCCGCCCAAGCCGTGGCCGGCTGAGCCCCGAATCTGAGTAGCCCGGCCACCTTGTCCAGCTGGGCCGCCAACGGTGTTCCGGCCAGTGGAGCCACCGACGCGACTGCGGTCACCACCGGCAGCCCAGCGCGCAGCCCGGCGGCCAGTAGATCGAGGACGAGCGGTATCCGTCGGGCGACGTCAGCCGGCACCCGGGCCGCTTCACGCGCCTGCGCGAACCTGACCAGCCGTACGACGATCGGCGCCGCCAGCAGTCCGCCGAGGCCGCCCGCTACCGGTCCGAACAGCGCCACCCCGGTCGCGACCACCGCTCCGGCGGCGAACCAGCGCAGGGCCGCCGGCGACAGGTGAGTTCCGCCCGCGGCCACGCCGCCCGCACCGCGCGCAACCGCGCTGCCCATGCCCGCACCGCGCGCAACCTCACGGCGCGCAACCTCACTGCGCACAACCTCACCGCCCGCGGCAGCCGACCCGGCGACCGACCCGGCGACCGACCCGGCGACCGACCCGGCGACCGACGCGGAGGCCGACCGCCGGCCGAGAGGCGACGACCGCCGGCCGAGAGGCGAGGACCGCCGCCGCCCGACCGAAAGCCAGATCGCGGCGGCCAGCCAGCACAGCGCCACGGTCACAGCCGCTCCGCCGAGCTGATCAACCGGGCCGTCCACACGATCCCGACGGCGTCGAGCAGCACGCCGGCGCCGAGGAGCAGCCGACCGCCGCCGGTGTCCAGCAGCACGTGCAGGGGCTGGGCGCCCATCGCCAGTCCGAGCACGATGCCCAACACGGGCAGGCCGGCCAACAGGGTCGCCGACGATCGGGGTCCGGCCAACGCCGCGGCCACCACCCGGTCTTGGTCTCGCCGAGCCTGTACGTCGTCGTCCACTCGCGCGAGCACGCCGGCCAGCGGAATCCCGAGAGCGGCGGCGAGCTGCCAGGCCCGCGCGATCACGATCAACTGGGGGTCGGCGCTCACCTCGTTCACTGCCGCGCCGACGTCGCTGCCATCGGCCAGCGCCGACGCGGCGGCAACAAATGCCGGCCGATGCGCTCCGGCCACCGTGGCCGCCGCGGTCAGCGCCACCACGGGCGAACTGCCCACGTCCAACTCGGCGCGGACCAGGCGCAGTCCGGCCGACAAATCGCGATCGCGCGCTCGGGCCGACGACCGGCGCAGCGCGCGAGCCACCGCCGAGAGGCCGACCGCCGTGGCAACCGCGGCTGCCCCGCCGACCACCGGACCGCGCCATACCGCGCCCAACGAGCCGCCGCCAAGCGTCGCGAGCCCGATCACCGCTCGGGACGGAACGACGCCCCGCCACTGCCAACGACGGGTCCGGGAGGCGCCGCTCAGCCGCTCCGCCCCGACCAGCCCACGGAGCCGGCGCTGAGCCGGCCGCGGTGCCGGCCAAGCCAGGAGCGCAACGCACAAGGCGATCAACGCGACGGTCATTGCAGCAGCCCACCCGGGTCGGCGCCGCGCTCGCGCAGCCGATCGACCAGGTCGGCTGCCCGATGCTGGACCCCCCGCGAGCACGACCAGACCGGAGCGACCACCAAGCCGTCGCCGCGTCGCTCGAGCAGCCCCAGCTCGGCCACGCCGCGCAGGCCCGACCGCGCCCGGCGCAGATGCACAACCACGTCGAGCGCACTGGCCACCTGCCTCGTGACCGCGGACGGAGACAACCCGCCGAGGGCGCCCAGGGCGTACAGCCGGGCTGGGACGTCAGCCGCCGCGTTGGCGTGCAGGGTGGCCGCGCCGCCCTCGTGGCCGGTATTGAGCGCCACCAGCAGCTCGACGATCTCCGCGCCGCGGAACTCGCCCACCACCAGTCGATCCGGGCGCATCCGCAACGCCTGGCGCACCAGCTCGCGCAGCCCGATCGCACCCGACCCCTCGACGTTGGCCGTACGGGTGACCAGCCGGACGACGTGCGGGTGTCCCGTGACGAGCTCGGCGGCGTCCTCGATGACGACCAGCCGTTCGGACGGCGGCACGCACCCGAGCAAGGCCCCTAGGAGGGTCGTCTTGCCCGAACCGGTGCCGCCGCTGATCACCAGGGTCAACCGGGCAGCCACGATCGCCCGCAACAGCGTCGCCACCTGGGCGTCGACCACCTCGCGGAGTTCGAAGCGGCGGCGGGCCAGCACCCGCAACGACAGCGTTGTCGCGGCCGTGATCGGTGGCAACACGGCGTGCAGGCGTGTTCCGTCGGGCAGCGTCGCGTCGACGAACGGCGAGGCATCGTCGAGGCGACGACCGGCCGCCGCGGCCAGGCGCTGGGCCAGCCGGCGGACCGCGGCGTCGTCGGCGAACGTCACTGCCGACCGCTCCAGCCCGCGCCCGCAGTCGAGCCACACCTCGCGGGGACCGTTCACCAGAACGTCGCTGACTCCGGGCCGGGCGAGCAGCGGTTCGAGCGGACCGGCACCGGACACCTCGGCGGCCACGTCACGCTCGATCGCGGCCAGCGCGGCGTCGTCGGCGATCACGGCCGCACTCGACTGCTCCGAGCGCACCACCAGACCGAGGTCGGTGACGCCCGAGCCGGCCAACCGCTGGCGGACCCGGTCGACGAACTCGACGCCGGTCACGACGCCCGCTCCATCACGTCGACCGCGTCGAGCACACCGCGGGCCACCCGGCTCAGCGTGCGTGGCAGAGCCGAAGGATCCAACGGCGAATCGTCGCGCCGCCGCAGGCCCGGCACCGCGCCGATCAGCGGCGCCCCGACCAGATCGGCCACCCGCGCCGCGGGCGCCGGATCGCGACCCGAACGCAGCACCACCAGGCCCACCGGACCGGGCCCGAGTCCGAGGCGGACCGCCCGCGCACCGGTCACCGAACGCACGTCGGCCCCACCGACGAGCACCGTGAGCGCACACTCCGCCAATGCCGCCGCCCGCGCCGGCGACGGCCACCGTGCCAGATCGACGACGACCGGTCCGGCGCGCGCGGCCACGTCCAGCACCTGCGGGACGGCCGACGGCGGCGGCGAGACGTCGGCCGACAGGACGGACATCGACGCCCATTGCGGCAATCCATCGAGCAGGACGCGGGGATCGAGGTGCCCGCCGTCGAGCCGCAACCCGGACCATCGGGCGCCGGGAACCGCCTCGATCCCCAGCAGCACGTCGATGCCGCCGGCCACCGGGTCGAGATCGACCAGCAGGGCCGAACCGCCCAGAACCGCCATCGCCCCTAATACCGCAGCAAACGTGCTAGCCCCAGCACCGCCGCGCCCGCCCACAACGCCCACCACGGGCCACTTCGCGTCCACGGCTCCAGCGAAGCGGCGCACGCCGACAAGAACCACCAGGAAACAGCATCTGTGGACAACGGCCTGGCCTGTGGACAGCCGACTTGACAGCGTCGCGACGGCGCCAGATGCGGGCGCTCCGTATCCTCAGACAACGTGTCCAAGGCAGCGGCATTCTTCGACCTCGACAAGACGATCATCGCGAAGTCGAGCACGCTGGCGTTCGGCAAGCCCTTCTACCAGAACGGACTGATCAACCGGCGCACCGTGCTGCGCAGCGCGTACGCCCAGTTCGTCTTCGCCCTGGCCGGCGCCGACGAGGACCAGATGGACCGCATGCGCAGCTTCATCACTGCAATGTGCACCGGCTGGGACGTCAACCAGGTCAAAGAGGTGGTCGCCGAGACGCTGCACGACATCATCGACCCGCTGGTGTACGACGAGGCCGTCGAGCTGATCGAACGGCACAAGGCCGAGGGTCGCGACGTCGTCATCGTCTCGTCGTCGGGCGAGGAGGTCGTCGCGCCGATCAGCGCGATGGTCGGCGCCGACCACGCGATCGCCACCCGGATGGTCGTCGAGGACGGCAAGTACACCGGCGAGATCGCCCAGTACGTCTACGGCCCGGGCAAGGCCGAGGCCATCGAGAGCTTCGCCAAGAGGCGCGGCTACGACCTGGCCGAGTGCTACGCCTACTCGGATTCGGTCACCGACCTGCCGATGCTCGAGGCGGTCGGGCACCCATTCGCGGTCAACGCCGACCGTGCATTGCGCAAGGCCGCCCTCGAGCGGGGCTGGCCGATGCTGGCGTTCAGCAACGCGGTGCCGCTGCGCGAGCGGCTGCGCCCGCCGAAGCCGGCCGCCACGATCACCCTGGCCGGCGCGGGCGTCGCCGCGGCCAGCCTGGCCTGGTACGCCAGCCGGCGCCGACGCGGACGGCCGGCGTGATCGTTCAGAAGGTCGTCACGCCGCAGATGTCATCGGCGTACCTCTATCGCTGCCAGGACACCGTCGCCGGGTACGTCACCAACGCCGCCGACACCGTCAAGGCGACCACCCCGTCGGCGCTGTACGCCCTGCTCGGACTGGGCTTCCCCGGCTCGCCGCACCGCGCCGACGCACCGCACCTCGACGTGCTGCGCTTCGAGTCGAGCGAGCTCATGACGTTCACCAACGCGGTCGGCGGCCGCACCGTCGAGGAAGCGAAGGCCAACGACGGGCCGTTCGTCGAGCACCCGCCGTTCAACGGACTGGGCTTCACCGCGGGCGGTCACCCTCCGGTGCCGCTCTGGTTCCTCGACCACTGCCGACTGCCCCCGAACGCCGAGCTGTGGCGGGTGCACGCCTCCGGACCGGAGGAGCTGCTGGCCGTCTACCAGGACGTCGGCCTGGGCTGGACCGGCGCGCACGGCCCGTTGCCGATCGAGTCGCGGGTGTTGCCGTCGCTGATGATCGGCCCGCTGGTGAAGTGGCAGGACGTGACCTGGCCGGCCGACCTGCTTCCCGACGGCGAGACGGTGGTGCTCGCCTCGGCCGGCCAGCCGCCCATGGACCGCTTCGAGCGCTCGCCGCGCGGCTACTGGCGCCGGGCGGTGCCCTTGGCCGAGGTCGGCGACTACTACGACCTGCGCCTGACCGGAACGTGGCGGGGCGCGCGGTTCCGGATCGTGCACCGGTGGGAGCAGCGCGGGCAGATCCGGGTCGAACTGTTCTACATCGGCCGCGACGCCGGCCAGGCCGAGGCACTCGAATTGGCCAAGCTCGACGCAGGCGTATATGCCGGGTCCGCGCCGATTTCAGAGCTCACCGACGTCCAAGGCGTGCAGAACACGCCGAGTTCACTGGCCGCTCACGCTCCGCAGTAGGTTTGCGGACGAATTACATCGTCCGCAGGTCTTGTGCCGGCGCGGTTCGGGGCGCTTAATGAGCACACGGACGAGGTTCGTCGATGGCGGTCCAGCCCCCAGCGGTCCTCAGCCGGCACGGTCCATCGGGCACCCACGCGGCGACCCCACCACGCAACAGGTGAGTCGACGCGGACCGGTACCCACTCGTACGGGCCCGCGCCTGACATGCGCTACAGGTGCACGCCTGGTAACCCGAGGGACAGTGTTCAGGCGGCGTCGCGGACAGCGACGCCGCCGTCCACGTTTCGGGCGAAATCAGCCGCGGGCGATTGCCTGGCAGATCGCCGCCGCTTCGCGCGCCCCGGCCGTCACGGCATCCGCGCAGTGCCGCAGCCAGCGGGCGACGTCGCCCTCGCGATAGGCAGCCAGCGCCGCTTCGTACTCGTCGCGCAGCTCGCGATGCCCGGCCTCGACGACCACCAGCGACTTGGGGTCCAGCCCCCGTTCGACCAGGGTCAGCCGGGTGGCCACCCGCGCCACTATGCCGGACACCGGGGCGAACACGTCCAGCGACAGCAGTTCGCCGTGGACGACGCCGGCCACCACTACCGCCGGCGCGGACGTCGCGGCCAGCACCTCGACGAGCGTGTCCAGGCGCGGGGTCGGCCCGGTCGGGCGGCCCAGCGCCTGGGCCTCGACGAGATCGGCCGCGGCCAGGGCGTGCAGCCGGGCCAGCGCCTGCCGGGGCGCGCGCGTCCAGGTGTCGGCCAGCGTGCCGATCGCCGACTGGGCCCGGAGCGCGCCCTGCAGCACCGGGTCGTCGAGCGCCACGCCCTTGCGCACGTCGTCCAGCGACGTCTCGACGCCGGACAATGCGGCCGACGCCCAGGCTCCGCGCAGCGACGACTCGGCCGAGACGTCGGCCGACCGGCGGCGCAGCACCCGGTTCGCGAGCAGGGCATCGACGGCGGCGCGCGCCTGGTCGACGCCGTCGGCCACGCCGGGCAGGTCGAGCAGCGGAGCGAGTGGGTCGTTCACCCGAGCAACCTACCCACGCGGTAGCGGCGGCTACTACGGTGCGAGGGGTAGCCCACATCACGCGGAGGTCAAGATCGTGTCTGACGAAGCCCTGTCGAACCTGCTCCACGAGAACCGGCGCTTCGAGCCGGCACCCGAGTTCGCGGCGCAGGCGAACGTCAAGGCCGACGCGTACGACGGGGCGACGTCCGACCGGCTGGCGTTCTGGGACAGGCAGGCCGACCGGCTGCAGTGGGCCACCCGTTGGACTCAGACGATGGAGTGGGACCGCCCGTTCGCCAAGTGGTTCGTCGGCGGCACGCTCAACGCGTCGGTGAACTGCGTCGACCGGCACGTCTCGTCCGGGCACGGGGACCAGGTCGCGATCCACTTCGAGGGCGAGCCCGGCGACTCGCGCTCGATCACGTACGCCGAGTTGCTGGCCGAGGTGTCACGCGCGGCGAACGCCCTGACCTCGCTGGGCATCGGCAAGGGCGACCGCGTGGCGATCTACCTGCCGATGATCCCCGAGGCGGTCGTGGCCATGCTGGCCTGTGCCCGGATCGGTGCGCCACACAGCGTGGTGTTCGGCGGCTTCTCGGCGCAGGCGCTCTACGACCGGATCACCGACGCCGACGCCAAGCTCGTGATCACCGCCGACGGTGGATATCGGCGCGGTTCGGTCAGCGCGTTGAAGCCGGCCGTGGACGAGGCGCTGGAGAAGGGCGAGACGAACGTCAGCCACGTACTGGTCGTGCAGCGCGGCAAGAACGACGTGGCGTGGACCGACGGCCGTGACGTGTGGTGGCACGACGTCGTCGACCCCGCGCCGGCCACGCACAACCCGCAGGCGTTCGACGCCGAGCACCCCCTCTACATCCTGTACACGTCGGGTACGACCGGTAGGCCCAAGGGCATCCTGCACACGACCGGCGGCTACCTGACCCAGGTGGCCTACACGCACAACGCGGTGTTCGACCTCAAGCCCGACAACGACGTGTACTGGTGCACGGCCGACATCGGCTGGGTCACCGGCCACTCCTACATCGTCTACGGCCCGCTGGCCAACCGCTCGACGGTGGTGATCTACGAGGGGACGCCGGACACCCCGCATCAGGGCCGGTTCTGGGAGATCGTGCAGAAGTATCGCGTGACCCTGCTGTACACGGCGCCCACGGCGATCCGCACGTTCATGAAGTGGGGCGAGGACATCCCGGCCAAGTTCGACCTGACGTCGTTGCGGCTGCTGGGCACGGTGGGCGAGCCGATCAATCCCGAGGCGTGGGTCTGGTACCGGCGGGTGATCGGGGGTGATCGCACGCCGGTGGTCGACACGTGGTGGCAG
>DATBER010000079.1:0-13067 GCA_036558905.1 Jatrophihabitantaceae bacterium
CATCTCGGGTTCCTCCTCGTTCGGCCTGATGGAACAAGCCTGCGAGTAAGGCCCGGACGGCCACATCGGAAGCAGCCCTTAGATCTCGCCGGCCGGCCCCTCAGATCGACCGCGGTGCCCGGAATCCGGGCGGCTAAGGCCCCGTATCAGGGCCTTAGCCGATCCCTAGTCAGTGCGCCGAGCGCCGCAGCAACCACAGTCCGGCAGCCACGGCGGCCAGGAGCACGGCCGGGGCGATCAGCAGCCACCACAGCGGCGCCCCGCCGGTGGCTGCCGGCTGGGCGGCGTGCCCGCTCGGAGCGGAGCTCGGCGCCGACGGGCCGCTGGACGACGGGTTACCCGGCGTGCCTTGTACCGGCGGCCCACCGTGCACCCCGCCCGGCCGGGCGGCGTGGGCCGCGCCGTGCAGCACCACGAACGAAGCGCTGGCCGGGTCGAGCGACCGGACGCCGGCCGCCTCGACCGAGTGGCCGCCGTCGCTCGCGGCCGGCAGCCGCACGGCGGCGACCGTGCCGGCCGAGTCGGCGTGGGCCGTCGTCGCACCGCGGCCGTCGACCGTGAACGTCACCCGCTCACCCGGCGCGAAGCCGTGCCCGCTGGCCGTGACGCCCGAGCCGGACGGCGTCAGCTGCACCTGCGGCCGGTACACGGTGACCCTGACCGGGGCAGCCGTCACCTCGAACGGCGCCGACGCCGAGCCGGCCGTGAGCGACGTCGTCCCCGTTGCCATCGAAGGCACGGTCAGCTGGGCGTTCGTCAGCACCCCGAAGGCGTCGGAGCGGGCGGTGACCGAGGCCGAACCGAGGCGCAGCGTGATCGCCTGGTTCGGCGGGAAGCTGTCGCCGTTGACGGTGACCGGCGTGGCCTTCGGCCCGGCGGCCGGCGACACGACGAGGTGCGGCGTGTAGGTCACGGGTGCAGTGGCCGGCGTGGCCGCGATCGTCCTGGCCGCCAGCTGTCCAGACGCCGCGGCGACCGTGACCGCGAACGAGCCGGCCGTGCTGCCCTCGGTGTCGACCGCCGTCACGTGCACGGTGTAGCTGCCGGGCTGGGCGTAGGTGTGCGTGCCGGTGATCGCCCCGGCGTCGCCCACCGTCGCGTCCTCGGTCACCGTGCCGTCGCCCCACTGCACGCGCGCCTGGTACGGCGGCGCACCGCCGGAGACCTTGCCCAGGGCGGCGGCCAGCGGCGTTCCGGCCGTGGCCGTCTGCGCCGCAGGAGCGGTCAGCGTGAGCGCGGCGGCCGGCGTGCCGTCGTCGGCGATCGCGAACACGTGGATCGCGCCCGATGACGGCAACGTCACGGATGCGACGTGCTGGCCGGCCGGGATGGCGAACGGCGCCGTCGCGAACAGGAACGGCATGTCCGCGTCCTGACCGCCGCCGCTGAGCCGGTAGGCCGACTTGGCCACGACGACGTTGCCGAACGCGGGCGTGCCGTTCGGGTTGCCGCCCAGGGTCCAGTCGCTGAACTGGATCGGCGTCGTGGTGGTCGTGCCGTCGGTGAACGTCACGGTTGCGGTGGTGCTCTGGTTGCCCTCGGTGCCCGAACCGATGAACGACAGGTGCGTCGCGTCGTCGGGCAGGTGCAGAGCGATCGTCTTGCCATTGCCGGTCGCGTCGTCGGGCTGGCCGGCCGGCACCGTCGGCAGCGTGAAGTGCAGCCCGGTGCCGGTCACGCCGTGCGACTGGCCCTGCACGACGCCGGCGTTGGCCAGCGCGGTGCGCGAGTAGGAGAAGCCGACGCCGTCGCAGTCTGCGTCGTTCTGGCCGTCGGTGCCGATGCACACCGTGTCGAACGCGGCCCGCAGGCTGTTCGGCGCCGCGAACGCCACGTTGACGGCGCCCGTGGCCACGCTCTGGCTGGTGCCGTCGGACACGGTCACGCCGACCTGGTAGTAGCCCGGCTTGGCGTAGGTGTGCGAGCCGGTCGCCGCGAACACGCCACGTGACGAGTTGCCCATCGTCGCGGCGCTCGGCGTGCTGCCGTCGCCCCAGTCGACGCTGGCCGTGTAGTCCGAGGCGGTCGTGCCGGTGCCGCCGGTGACGGTGGCCAGCGGGCCGCTGACCTCCGTGCCGGCCACGCCGTCCAGCGCCGCCGCCGGGGTGACGGTCAGCGGGCCGCCGCCGATCACGACGTCGCCCCCGGACAGCAGTTCGAGCTCGGCCAGGTTCAGCTGGGCCGCGCCGACCGTCTTGGTCACGCTCAGCCGGAAGTAGCTGAACGTGCCGGGCTTGCTCACCTCGAACGGCCGGGTCTGGTCGCGCCAGGCGAACGTCTCACCGCTGCGCGAGTCGAGCGCGGTCCAGGTCCGGCCGTCGTTCGAGCCGGACAGCGTCCAGTTGCTCGGATCGCCGGCCGCCGCGCCCGACGTGATCGTGTAGAAGGTCGGGCGCTGCTTGGCGCCGTTGTACTTCCAGGTGATCTGCGGGGTGCCGTTGGTGAAGGCGATCTGGGTGGTGGACGTGTCGTCGAACAGCTTCGACACGTCCAGGCCGTCCGGACCGGTGGCCGTGCCCAGACCCGGGCCGGTCGTGTCCTGCAGCGGCTTGGGGGCGGTGTTGCCCTTGGTCAGCGACGGCGGGGCGTCGCCCGGCTTGGTGCCCCACGACGACGGCTTGGCCCCCATGGTGAAGTCGAGCGTGCCGCCGCGGGCCAGCTCCGCCGAGTCGATCGAGACGCTGTTCTCGGTGTGCCCGTTGACCTTCAGGCCCTGCACGTAGATGTTGCCGGAGCTGTTGTTCGGGGCGTTGACCACTATGTCGCCGGTGGTGCGGTGCACGGTGACCTTGCGGAACAGTGGCGAGCCGATCGCCCAGTTGGGCGAGCCGGCCTGCAGCGGGTACAGGCCGAGCGAGCTCAGGATGAACCACGACGACATCTCGCCGTTGTCCTCGTCGCCCGGATAGCCCTGCCCGATCTCGCTGCCGACGTAGAGCCGCTGCATGATCTCGCGCACCAGCTTGTCGGTCTTGGCCGGCGCTCCGACGTAGTCGTACATGTAGGGGATGTGGTGCGAGGGCTGGTTGCTCATGCCGAGCTGGCCCAGCCGCACCGCCTGCGCCTCGCGCATCTCGTGGATGACGCCGCCGTACGTGCCGGGCTTGTCGGCGTTCTCGGGCGTGGCGAAGAACGTGTCGAGCTTCTTCTCCAGCGCCGCACGGCCGCCGTACAGGTCGGCCAGGCCCT
Organism: Jatrophihabitantaceae bacterium; assembly: GCA_036558905.1. Taxonomy (GTDB): domain Bacteria; phylum Actinomycetota; class Actinomycetes; order Mycobacteriales; family Jatrophihabitantaceae; genus DASXRA01. The sequence continues at coordinate 3,190 of DATBER010000079.1, forward strand.
GCCCGTCGTGCGGTGCGGTGAACGCGAAGTTCCAGCCGTCGGTCTCGGTGAACGCGCCGCCCCACACGGTCGGGTCGGCCGGAGCGAAGTCGCCGTTGGGCTTGCGGCCCTGGAAGAACTGCGTGGTCGGATCGAACATGTTCACGTAGTTCTGGGCCCGCTGCAGGAAGTAGTCCGACTCCTCGCGCAGCTGCTGACGCTGGCTGTTCGGCGTGGACGGGGCCTTGGCCAGCCCGGCCGCCATGTTGCCGATGCCGTAGTCGTTGACGTAACCCTCGAGCGCCCACGACACGCTCTCACCCATGTTGGTGGACGTGTAGCCCTGGAAGATCGAGGTGTCCAGGCCCTTTCGGCCGACCGCGCTCAGTCCGGACAGCACGGTCGCGTCCTTGATCGCCGCGTTGAGCGCGCTCATCGGGTCGGGCAGCTGCACGCCGTTCAGGTAGGCCTCGGCCATGGCGACGTCGGCGCTGGTGCCGGTCATCAGGTCGGCGTAACCGGGTGAGGACCAGCGGGCGATCCACCCGCCGTCGCGGTACTGCTGGACGAAGCCGTCGGCGATTCGGGCGGCGACGTCCGGGTACAGCAGCGAGTAGGCCGGCCATACCGTGCGGTACGTGTCCCAGAAGCCGTTGTTGACGTAGATCAGCCCGTCGACGATCTTCGCGCCCGTCTGCGTCGGCGACGACGGGCCGGTCGGCGCTGATACCGGGCTGGCGTACTGCCAGTGCGGACTGGCGGCCGTCCCGGTGTTCTCCGACTGCGAGTTCGGGTAGAGGTTGAGCCGGTACAGGTTCGAGTACAGGGTGACCAGCTGCGACTCGGTGGCGCCCTGCACCTGGATCCGCCCGAGGCGGTCGAGCCACTGCGCGTGCGCGGCGGCCCGGACATCGTCGAAGCTCTTACCGGTCAGCTCCAGGTCGAGGTTGTGGTGGGCCTGGTCGACCGACAGGAACGAGGTGGCGAGCCGCAGCGTCACGCTCGTCGTGCCGAAGGTGGCCGACGTGGCGGTGCTGGCCGTCGGCGCCGAGTCGAACGTGCCGTACACGAACATCCGGCTGCGCCCCACCGACAGCCCGCTGCCGTTGTCGACCCAGCCGGTGATCGTGCTGCCGGTGATGGTGAACGTGCCGTTGTAGAAGACGAGGCTGCTCTGCGCCGCCGGGAACGTGAACCGGAACACGCCGCCGTGGTCGCTCGGGGTCATGTCCGCTGTCAGCCCGCCCTGCAGTTCGACGTGGTAGTAGTCGGGCTGGGCCACCTCGGTGGCGTGGCTGAACGCCAGCGCGCGATTGGCCGGACTGCCGGTCAGGTTGCCGCCCGCCGGCACCGGCATCACCGACATCTGGTTGCGGTCACCCATCCAGGGGCTGGGCTCGTGCGAGATCGCCAGCCCTTGCAGCGTCGGCAGGTTCGCCGCGTTGTTGGCCTGCTGGTAGTAGTACTCCCACGAGTTCGACTGCGCGTCGGTGACGGGCGTCAGGAAGTTGAACCCGTTGGGCACGGCCGTGATGGGCAGGTTGTTGCCGCGGGAGAACGAGCCGGACGCGTTGGTGCCGCGACGGGTGTCGACGTAGTTGGTCAGGCTCGAGCCGTCGATCGCCGGCGCGACGCCCTGCACGGTCACGTCGTCGATCCAGCCCTGGAACCGCGTGTCGGCGGCCGCCGAGGGGTCGTCGTAGGCGAGCAGGATGCGGTCGATCGTCTTGCCCTTGGCCACGTCGCCGATGTCGGACGACACGGCGTTCCACTGGTCGGCGTAGAGAACCTTCGACTGCCCCTGCGCGGCTGCGGTCAGCCCGTAGCCGTGCTGGTCGATCGGGTGCAGCTGGCTCAGATAGGTGCCGTCGGTGAAGTGCAGGTCGACGGCTACGTCCGTCGAGGGGTAGCTGGCGTCCTGGCCGGTGAATTCGGGGAAGACCTTGTACGACAGGCGGGTCTGCGGGCCGACCGGCACGTCGACCTCGTAGAGCTTGTTGGTGGCGAACGAGCGCCCGGCGCCCCGGGCCCCGCCGGCGTAACGCAGCGAGGCCAGCCCGGTGAACCCGGCGGTCGGCTTCATGTTGTAGCCGCTGACCGGCCCTGCGCCCACCATGCTGACCATCGGGGTCGGCGGTGGCAGCGTGTTGGAGCCGTCGGAGATGTCCCAGTCCGCGAGCTGCAGCAGTCCGTCGCCGTTGTTGGCGATGACGTTGAGCCGGTAGTAGCTGTACCCGGTCGTATTGGCGAACGAGTACGTGTTGGTCGTGAACCGGCCGGAGAACGTCTGCCCGGTCTGGGTGTTCAGGTCGGTCCAGGCGTTGCCGTCGTTCGAGCCCTGCAGGGTGAAGTCCTTGGGGTCGCGGCCGGGCGAGTCGTTGGCCGAGGTCAGCGAGTACTTGACGACGGTCTCCGGCTGGCTGAGTTGGTACTGCGCCCAGCCGGTCGGGTTGAACGCCAGCCACTTGGTCGACGGGTTGCCGTCCTTGAGATTGGCGACCACCTCGTTGGGCGGGTTCTCGGCGCTGGCGGTGACGTTGGTGACCTTGCCCAGCAGGCTGCCGGGCAGCCCGCCCGTGGAGTTGGAGCCGCTCAGGTTGCCCTGGATCGGGTGGCCGTGCGCGTCGGTCTCGACGGTGCTGGCCAGCGGCTGCGGGTCGGCCGGCTCGAAGGACGTGGAGAAGTCGCCCGGCACCACGGGGGCGGGTGCCGGGGACGCGGGTGGCGCGAGTGCGACCATGCCGGCGGCCAGCAGCAGGGCCACCGCGGCGGTGAGGAACGTGCGGGGCCGGCCGGCCAGGTGGTGGGGCATACCGAAGCGCCTCTCGATCCGAGTGCCGCCGAACCGCCGATCGGCCGGCTCGGCACGCCAGCGTGAGTGTCCTCCCGGGTGCAGATCGCAGCAGGTAGGCGGCGTTCTGTCAACGTTGTCAGACGAACTGGTCCGTTACCGTCGGGTACGCCGACTCGACCACCCGCCAGCCGGAGGGCACGTGGACATCACCCAGCTGATCCTCGACGACCACCACGAGCAGCGCCGGCTGTTCGCCGTGCTCGAGGAGCTCGAACCCTCGGACAAGGACAACCTCTCGGCGATCTGGCAGCGGCTGGCCGCCTTCCTCGACCTGCACGCCGAGGCCGAGGAGGAGCTGTTCTACCCGGCTCTGCTGCATCTGGGGAAGGGCGTCGACGCTGAGCATGATCCCGAGGAGGAGACCGACGACGCCATCCGCGACCACAACGACATCCGCGATGCAGTGGCCGAGGTGGCCCGCCACGACGTGGGCACCGACGAGTGGTTCGCCGCGGTGGCGGCCGCGAACAAGGCGAACGGCGACCACATGGCCGAGGAGGAGCGCGAGGGCCTGACCGACTTCCGCCGGCACACCTCGCTGCAGACCCGCCACGAGCTGGCCGTGGCGTTCGCCGCGTTCGAGGCCCGGCACGTGCTGGGCGTCGAGCCGCGGGACAAGGACCCGCAGGAGTACATCGCGGCCACCCGGGGCGGCGAGCAGCACCCGCCGGAGTAGGGGCGGCCGTGCGCACGCTGATCATCACCGAGAACGTGTCGCTCGACGGCGTCATCGCGCCGATGGACGGCTGGTTCGATCCGACGCTGGTCGACGAGGATCTGTTGGCGGTCGGCGTCGAGCACCGGGAGGCGGCCGACGCCCTGGTGGTCGGCCGGGTGACCTACGAGGAGTTCGCCGGGTTCTGGCCGGCCCAGCGCGACGACCCGACCGGTACGGTCCGCTACCTCGATCGGGTCGCCAAGTACGTCGTGTCGTCGCGTGAGCTTTCCGCCGGGTGGGCCAACACGACGCGGCTGCGCGGGCCGATGGCCGACGAGCTGGCCGCCCTCAAGCGGCAGCCGGGCGCCGACATCGTCGTCACCGGCAGCGCCACCCTGGTCACCGCACTGGTGCCGAGCGGGCTGGTCGACCGGTACCGGCTGTTCGTCTACCCGGTCGTGCAGGGCCGCGGGCGCCGGCTCTTCCCGGACGGTGCAAGGGCCGATCTCGACCTGGTCGCGACCCGGGGCTTCGCGTCCGGCGTGGTGCTGCTCGAATATTCGGTGCGCGCTTGACCTCAACCGCGGTCGAGGTCGCAGGGTGGGTTGATGCGAGCAGCAGTAGTGACGAGATTCGGTGACCCGGACGTCTTCGAAGTGATCGATCAGCCCGAGCCGTCGCCCGGCCCGGGCGAGGTGGCGATCGCGGTCGAGGTCGTCGACACGTTGTGGGTCGAGACCCAGATCCGGTCCGGCGCGGGCCAGGACTACTGGCCGATGCGCCCGCCCTACGTGCCGGGCAACGGCGTGGCCGGACGGGTCGTGGCGGCGGGCGACGGCGTCGACCCGGCGCTGCACAGGTCCGCCGTGGTCGCGCACACCGGCAACGAGGGCGGCTACGCCGACCGGGCGCTCGTGCCGGCCGACGCCGTCTCGGCCGTGCCGGACGGAGTGGACGTGACCGTGGCCGCCGCCCTGCTGCACGACGGCCCGACCGGGCTCGCGCTGTTCGACGTGACCAAGGTCGGCGCCGAGGACTCCGTGGTGGTGGTCGGCGCCAGCGGGGGACTGGGCGTCGTGTCGGTGCAGCTGGGCCGGGCGCGGGCGGCCCGGGTCGTGGCCGTGGCGCGCGGCGCCAAGCTCGACCGCGTCCGCGCCCTCGGACCGGACGCCGCGATCGACTCCGAGCGGCCGGACTGGCTCGACCAAGTGCGGGCCGCGCTGCCCGACGGCGGCGCCGACGTTGTGCTGGACAACATCGGCGGCGTCCTGGGCGAGGCCGCGCTGGCCCTGGTCGCACGGGGCGGGCGGTTCTCCGGGCACGGCACGCCGAGCGGACGGTTCGCCGACGTCGATCGCGAGGCGGCGGCGCGCGACGGCATCACGGTGACCGGCATCGAGGCGGTGCAGCTGCCGCCGGCCGACCTGAAGCGCTACACCGACCAGGCCCTGCGCGAGGCGGCGGCCGGCGTACTGGCGCCGGTGATCGGCCAGACGTTCCCGCTCGAGCGGGTGGCCGACGCGCACGCCGCGATCAAAGCGCGCACCGTGTTCGGCAAGACGCTGCTGACGACGCGTTAGGAGGACACTAGGGGCTGGCCGCCGAGTCGCGGCCGGCCGACGTCCGACGATCCGGCGATCGCGCCGTCCGTACCTTGACGTACGGGCGATGGTTCTCAATGAGCACCCGCGCCATCTCCTGGGCCCGCAGAGCCGCTCGGCGGTCGCCCTCGCTGGCCGAGATGATCGATCCCTCCATCAGGATGTGGAACGACAGCGCGAACTGCTCGGGTTCGACCAGCCCGGCGGCCGCGGCTCGGCTGGCCATCATCGCGCGCAGGTTGGCCAGGTGCCGCACGCAGGCCTGGCCCACCGGGTGGTCGCTGCCCATCTCGAGCAGCACGCTCATGAACGAGCACTCCTTGAACGAGTCCCGGCGCCGGTACCACTCGTCGAGCATGTCGAAGACGGCCAGCAGTTGTCCTTCGGGATCAGCCGCCCGACGCGCGGATCCGGCCTCGATGAAGGCGCGGCTCCAGCGCTGCTCGCGCCGCTCGAGGAAGGCCATCGCCAGCTCGTTCTTGGACCGGAAGTGCTTGTACAGCGTCGCCTTGGCGACCCCGGATCGCGCGATCACCTCATCGACGCCAACCGCACGAATACCCCGCTGCGTGAACAATTCGTACGCAGTGTCCAGGATATGCTCGCGCGCCGACCGGCGTTGTGTCATCTCGTTACGGGCAGTCATCGTCAATCGGAACCTACCCATAGACAGACCTGTCTGTCCATGATACGAATGAGCGCGAGAGGATGCGTCGCCCGCGCGGCCGGACAGCAGATTCCGGTCTCTCCGGTCTCGACAAGCAGGTTCGGACCGACGGCCGCGGCGACATTGGTTCAGTCAGCAGCCACATCCTCCGCCCGGGAGGGCCTAGGGAGTTCCGCATGCTGCCCCGTATCCACCCCGCAAGTTCTACCCATCCGAACGCGCGCGCGTCCCTGACGACCCTGCGGCAGGACCGGAGCCGCGCGTTGGTCCGTGCCGTCGGCGAATGGGATCTGGCCAACGCCGAGGCTCTGGCCGAGATGCTGGAGGAGCACGAGAAGGCCGGACGGCGCTTCGTGCGCCTCGACGTCAGCGCGGTTTCGTTCCTCGACTGCACCTGCCTCGACGTGCTGGTCACCGCCCACCGGCGGCTGCTGGCCGCGCGAGGCACGCTCGTGCTCACCGGCGTCACGCCGCGCCTGACGCGGCTGCTGAGCCTGGCCCGGCTCGACCGGGTCATGCTAACGACGAGCCTGAGCGACCTCGACGCCCGATCCGAGCACGCCCCGCGCGGGTCGCGGCACGGCGTGGTGCGGCCGATCGGCCGGCCGGCCTAGAAGCAACCGCACTGCCTCACCTACGGGCCGCCGACGGAGTGATTCCGCCGGCGGCCCGCCCATGTCCGGGCCCGGCAATCACCGCGTCGACGCCGACCTAAGCGATTGCTTATCCGGCTATTGCCGCTGCGGATCACGGGGCACAGACTGGCGCGCATCACACCACCGGTTCGCCGGGGTGCCGTTCGTCGAAAGGCGTGCGTGATGCGGGTCGAGTCCAGTGGACACAGCGAAGCCAACCGGCGCATGTACGAGCTGGTCGAGGGCGCCCCGAAGACCGGCAAGAGCCCGACCGTGTGGGCCTGGCCCGAGCTGATCGACTTCCTCAAGGTGGCCGGCCAGCCGGTGGCCGGTCCGTGGCCGCCGCACCAGGAGCCGCGGCCGGATCCCAATTACGAGTCGATGCCGGTGGCCGTGCCCGATCCGGCCTCGCCGCCCCCTGTGCCCCCGACGCGGGGGTGACCCGGTGTATCCGTCGCGATTCCGCTACGAGGCGCCGACCTCGCTCGACGAGGCAGTCGGCCTGCTGCACGACGGGGGCGTGGACGCCAAGGTGCTGGCTGGCGGGCAGAGCCTGGTGCCGATGCTGAAACTGCGCTTCGCCCAGCCGGAACTGCTCGTCGACATCAACAACCTGCCCGACCTCGACTATCACCACGTCGACGCCGGCGGCGCGCTCCGGATCGGCGCGCTGTGCCGGCACGCCGACCTGGAGCGCTCCCCGCTGCTGCCCGACCGGCAGCCGACCATGGCCGCGGCCGCGCCCCTGATCGCCGACCCGCTGGTGCGCAATCGCGGCACGCTGGTCGGATCGTTGTGCCACGCCGATCCGCAGGGTGACTGGGCATCCGTAGTGACGGCGCTGGGCGGGTACGTCGTCGCACACGGGCCGAACGGGCGGCGCGAGATCCCGGCCGCCGAGTTCGTAACGGGGCCGTTCCAGAACGCGTTGGCCTACGACGAGATCGCGATCGAGGCAGTGATCCCGGCGCCGCAGGCGATCCCGGACGGCGGCTACCTCAAGCTCGAACGGCGGGTGGGCGACTTCGCCACGGTCGGCGTGGCCGTCGCCGTCGAACGCGAACGCGGCCTGGTGGTCAGCCGGGCCGGCATCGGCCTGACCGGTGTCGGCGGGTCGACGATCGACGCCCGCGAGGCCGCCGACGCGCTGGTCGGCCACGCCCTGTCGGCCCAGCTGATCGACTCCGTGGCCGATCTGGCCGCCCAGGCCGCCGACCCGCGGACCGACCACCGGGGCAGCGCCGAATACAAGCGCAACGTCGTCCGGACGTTCACCGCCCGCCTGCTGCGCCGGGTGGCCGCGACCGGGGAGAGGGCCGCCTGACATGACGACAGTGCACGAGGAACGCGCCGGCACCGACGTGCCGACCCGGCGGATCACGGTCACCGTCAACGGTCAGACCCGGGTGGCCGAGGTCGAGCCGCGGCTACTGTTGGCCCACCTGCTGCGCCAGGGCCTGGGGCTCACCGGCACGCACACCGGCTGCGACACCACGAACTGCGGCGCCTGCACGGTGCTGGTCGACGGGAAGGCGATCAAGTCCTGCACGATGCTGGCCGTGCAGGCCGACGGGCGCTCGGTCACCACGGTCGAGGGGCTGGCCGGCGCCAGCGAACTGCATCCGTTGCAGGAGGGCTTCAAGGACGAGCACGGCCTGCAGTGCGGGTTCTGTACGCCGGCCATGATGCTGGCCGCCAAGGCGCTGCTCGACCGCGACCCGAACCCGTCCGAGGAGGACGTGCGCTGGGCGCTGTCCGGGAACCTGTGCCGCTGCACCGGCTACCAGAACATCGTCAAGTCGGTGCTGTGGGCGGCGGCCAAGCTGCGCGGTGAGGCGGTGAGCGCGGAATGACCAAGGCGCTGGACGAGATCAAGATCGGCGGGCTCGGCGCCAGTCGCAAACGAGTCGAGGACAACCGGTTCATTCGCGGCCGGGGCAGCTACACCGACGACATCGTGCTGCCGGGCATGCTGCACATGGAGATCCTGCGCAGCCCGCTGGCCCACGCGCGCATCAAGTCGATCGACACCAGCAAGGCCTGGGACATCCCGGGCGTACACCTGGTGCTGACCGGCGAGATGATGGCCACCCGCAACCTGGCCTGGATGCCCACCCTTTCCTACGACACGCAGGCGGTGCTCGCCACGGACAAGGTGCGCTTCCAGGGACAGGAGGTCGCCTGCGTCGTCGCCGACAACCCCTACATCGCCAAGGACGCCTGCGAGGCGATCCAGGTCGAGTACGAGCCGCTGCCGGTGATCGTCAACCCGCAGCAAGCCGTGGCTGCCGGCGCTCCGGTGATCCGTGACGACAAGGAGAACCAGTCCGACAACGTCATCTACAACTGGGAGGTCGGCGACAAGGACGGCACCGACCGCGCCTTCGCGCAGGCCGACCAGATCTCGAAGCTGACACTCCACTACCCGCGCTCGCACCCGTCCCCCATCGAGTGCTGCGGGTCGATCGCCGACTTCAATCGGGCGACGTCCAAGCTCACCGTCTACATGACCACGCAGGCGCCGCACATCATCCGGGCCGCCGTGGCGCTGGTCGCCGAGCTGCCCGAGCACATGATCCGCATCATCTCGCCGGACATCGGCGGCGGCTTCGGCAACAAGGTGCCGGTGTACCCGGGCTACGTCTGCTCGATCCTGGCATCGATCCTGCTCGAACGCCCGGTGAAGTGGATCGAGGACAAGACGGGCAACCTCATCTCCACCGGCTTCGCCCGCGACGTGTACCTCGAGGGCGAGTTGGCGCTGCGCAACGACGGCAAGATCCTCGCGATGCGCATGCACACCGACGCCGACCACGGTGCCTTCTTCTCCGACGCCCAGCCGAGCAAGTTCAAGATCGGCCTGATGCACTCGGCGTTCGCCTGCTACGACATCCCGGCCGCGCACCTGACCGCGCGCGGCATGTACACCAACAAGGCGCCCGGCGGGGTGGCCTACCGGTGCTCGTTCCGTGTCACCGAGGCGATGTTCTTCCAGGAGCGGATGATCCAGGCCGCGGCCGCGGACCTGGGCATGGACCAGGCCGAGTTCCGGGCCATGAACTTCGTCGGCGACGACATGTTCCCGCACCGGACCCCGTTCGGTTTCCTGCTCGACTCCGGCCAGTACCGGAAGTGCCTGGAGGTCGGCCTGCGCGCGGTCGGGTACGAGGACTTCCGGCGCGAGCAGGCCGAGGCGGCCAAGCGGGGCCGGCTGCTCGGCCTGGGCATCTCGACGATGACCGAGCCGCTGGGCGCGGGCAACAGCCGCGAATACGACCTGCTCGGTGTCAAGATGTTCGACTCGGCCGAGCTCAAGGTGCACATGACCGGCAAGGCCATCCTGCGTACCGGGGCCAAGACCCAGGGCCAGGGGCACGAGACGACGTGGGCCCAGATCGTCAGCCACGAGCTCGGCCTGCCCGCGGACGACGTGGTGGTCGAGGAGGGTGACACCGACACCGCGCCGTACGGCATGGGCACCTAC
>DATBER010000080.1:0-17366 GCA_036558905.1 Jatrophihabitantaceae bacterium
CGCCGATGAAGTCGGTCATCCAGTGGTAGTCGAGCAGCGTCATGCCGACGACCACAGCCACCGGCGCGATGATCTGCAGGGCGCGCAGCGCTCGGACGAGCCAACGCTCCGCGCCGGCTCGTACCGCGCTCCAGGCCATCAGGCCCGGTATCAGCACCGCGTTGGCCAGGTGCCCGGACGGGAACGAGATGGACCGGTTGACCTTGTCGGTGGCCAGCACCGGCGGGTAGCGCGTGACGGTGAACTTCAGCGCGTACACGGCCAGGTTCAGCACGATCAGCGCGACGACGTAGCGGACCAGGTATTCGCTGCGGCGGGCCCGCCAGGTCAGGTAGAGCGTGACCGGGATGGACACGAGCAGCACGTAGAACCGGTTGCCGAACCGCACCAGGATCGACAGCCAATCCAGTGCCGTGTTGTTGTCACGCAGATCCCAGTCGAGCATCTGCCGGGAGACGGTGCCGTCGAAATGCCACAGCACGCCGTGGTGATCGATGTCGAGGATCGTCAGCAGCAGGATGACGCCGGCCAGGCCGACCAGCCACCAGGGGGGTGCGCCGCTGACGCGGGTAGGAGCCGCTCGGCGCAGCTCACTCAGCACTCGGCTTGGACGCGTCGGTACTCGGCTGCGCGGATGGCTGCGCGGCAGTCTCGGACGACGCCGTCGGCTCGGCCGGCGGAGTGGCCGGCGGCACCGGCGCGCCTTCGATGGCCTCGGCCTTGCGGGCCTCGCGCGCCTCGTCGTCGTCGCTCATACCCTTCATCTCGGTCTTGAAGATGCGTAGGGACTTGCCCACGGACTTGGCCATATCCGGCAGTTGCTTCCATCCGAAGAACAGGACGGCAGCGATGATGAGCAGCGGAATCAGGTGCCCGGGCGAAAAGATCTCCATGACCGGCTTCCTTATCAGGGGTGGGCCAGTTTACGGCTACGAGAGTACGCCAGCTTGCGCCGTGTATGGCCGCAGAGTCGCCGCGAGGTCACTGTTCACCCGCGCGTTGACGAGCGTTCCTTCGGCCAAGTGGTCAGTGCTGAGCACCTCGCCGGACCGGTGGATGCGCGCGATCAGGTCGCCGCGGGCGTACGGAACGAGCACCGTGACGTCGACGTCCGGGCGGGGCAGGCGGTCGTCGATGACGGCCTGCAGCTTGTCGACGCCTTCCCCCGTGTTGGCCGAGACGAGCAGCGCGTCCGGGGCCAGCCGGCGCAGCCGCAGCAGCAGGTCCGGGTCGGCGGCGTCGACCTTGTTGAACACGAGCTGCTCGGGCACGGACAGCGCGTCGATGTCCGCCAGCACCTCGCGGACCGCCCGGATCTGGGCCTCGGGGTCGGGGTCGGACGCGTCGACCACATGCAGGATCAGGTCGGCGTCGGCGACCTCCTCCAGGGTCGAGCGGAACGCCTCGACGAGCTGGTGCGGCAGATGCCGCACGAAGCCCACCGTGTCAGCCAGGGTGTACACGCGCCCGTCGGCGGTCGCGCAGCGCCGCACGGTGGGATCCAGGGTCGCGAAGAGGGCGTTCTCGACGAGCACGCCGGCCCCGGTGAGCCGGTTGAGCAGCGACGACTTGCCAGCGTTGGTGTAGCCGGCCAACACCACCGCGGGCACCCGGCGCTCGACGCGCCGGGCCCGCTTGGCGTCGCGCGAGGTCTTCATGTGGCCGATCTGCTTGCGCAGCTTGGCCATCCGGGCGGTGATCCGGCGGCGGTCGATCTCGAGCTTGGTCTCACCGGGACCACGGCCGCCGATACCCGCACCGCCGGCGGCCCGGCCACCGACCTGCCGGGACAGCGACTCGCCCCAGCCGCGCAGGCGGGGCAGCAGGTACTGCATCTGGGCCAGCTCGACCTGGGCCTTGCCCTCCTTGGAGCGGGCGTGCTGGGCGAAGATGTCGAGGATCAGGGCGGTGCGGTCGACGACCTTGACCTTGACGACGTCCTCGAGCTGGCGTAACTGGCCGGGCGTGAGCTCGCCGTCGCAGATCACCGTGTCGGCGCCGTGGCCGTTGACGATGTCGCGCAGCTCCTTGGCCTTACCGGACCCGATGTAGGTGGCCGGGTCGGGGCGCTCGCGCCGCTGGATCAACCCCTCGAGCACCTGGGAGCCGGCCGTCTCGGCCAGCCGGGCCAGCTCGTGCAGCGAGTTCTCGGCCTCGATCAGGGTGCCGGTGGTCCACACGCCGACAAGCACCACACGCTCCAGGCGCAGCTGCCGGTACTCGACCTCCGTGACGTCGGCGAGTTCGGTGGAGAGCCCGGCCACCCGGCGCAGCGCGTTGCGGGCGTCGAGCTCGAAATCTGTTTCGTCCGGGCCGGGAAATTCAGTCATCGTCCATCCATCGTGGCACGCGGCCGGACGCGATTGCGACCGATTAGCGGGACACCCGGTCCAGCCACGCCGGGTCGAGTTCGATCTCGCCGACGATGACGGCCGGTCCGGCGAGCTGGATGGTGCCGTCGGTCTGCCAGGTGACCCGGCAGGTGCCGCCCGGGACGTCGACCCGCCAGGTGCTGCCGTCCGGCGCGGCGCCCTCGGAAGCCGCCACGGCGGCGCAGATTCCGGTACCGCAGGAGCGGGTCTCGCCAATTCCCCGTTCGTGGACGCGCATGGCCACGTGCCGGGGGCCGACCCGCACCACGAACTCGACGTTCTGCCCGTCCGGGCGGCTCGGCTCGATCTCGGGCGGGCGGCTGAGGTCCAGCGCGTCGAGCTCGGCCCGGCTGGACACTGCGACCACGACGTGCGGATTCGGCATCTCCACCGCGACACCGGGGACGGCGTCCAGCGACGGGGCGGCGGTGGCGACCGGCCGGTCGGCAAGAGCCAGCGGCAATCCCATGTCCACGATGACGTCACCCTCGTCCGTGAGCCATGTGCGCTTGACCCCGCCACGTGTCGCCACCGCCGCATAGTCATCAACGACGCCGACCGCCTGGAGGTATCGGACAAAAACGCGAACACCGTTTCCACACATGGACGCAACGGATCCGTCCGCATTGCGATAGTCCATGAAGTAAGGCGCCTCGACGGACATTTGCGAGCTTTCCGGCGCGTTCTCCGACCGCACGACGCGCAGCACGCCGTCGGCGCCGACACCGGAACGCCGATCACACAAGGCCCGGACGAGCTCGGGAGTCAGATCGAGCGCACCGTCAAGGTCGGGAATGATGACGAAGTCGTTCTCCGTGCCATGACCCTTCAGGACGTGTAGGCGATCCACGGGGACAGCCTAGTTCCACACCGCGTCGATCAGCCGAGCGTGCGCGTCCGGCGACGCTGCGTCGAACCAGCGGATCCGCGGATCGCGCCGGAACCAGGATCGCTGCCGGCGCACGAAACGCCGCGTCGCGCGCACCGTGACCTCAACCGCCTCGTCCAGATCACCGACCACCCGACCGCCGTCGTCCAGGCAGCCGAGCAACTGCGCGTACCCCAGCGCCTTGCCCGCGGTGGGACTGTCCCGCAGCCCGGCGGGGAGCAGAGCCCGGACCTCGCCCAGGAGACCGGTGGCCATCATCTTGTGCACCCGCTGCTCGACCCGCTCGTCGAGGTCGGCCCGATCCAGGCCGAGCTGCACGCAGTCGTAGACCGACTCGAAGCCCGGCATGGTGGCCACGAACGGCCGGCCGGTCAGCTCGATGACCTCCAGGGCCCGGACGATGCGCCGCCCGTTCGTCGGCAATATCGAGGCGGCGGCGCGCGGATCGACGGTGGCCAACCGGGCGTGCAGCGCGGCCGCCCCGACGTCGTCGAGCTCGGCGTACAGGCGGGCCCGGATGGCCGGCGACTCCCCCGGGAACTCCAGCCGGTCCAGGGCGCCACGCAGGTACAGTCCCGAGCCTCCGACCAGGATGGGCAGGCGGCCCCGTCCGCGGATCTCGGCGATGGCCGCCCGCGCCAGCGTCTGGTACTCGGCCACCGCGGCCGACTTGCTGATCGGCCAGACGTCGAGCAGGTGGTGGGCGATGCCGTGCCGCTCGGCGACGGGCAGCTTGGCCGTGCCGATGTCCATGCCGGCGTAGAGCTGCATCGAGTCGGCGTTGACGATCTCTCCGTCGAACTGTTCGGCCAGGGCCACCGCGGCGTCCGACTTGCCGGTCGCGGTCGGCCCGACGACCGCGATCACGTCAGGCACCGGCGGCCTGGGCCGTCCACGCCGCCGCGAAATAGCCCACCCCGTAGGGGGCGTCGGCGTAGAGCAGTTCGGCGGTGTATTCGCCGCTGAGCACTGCTGCGGCGGCCCGCCAGGCGGGGACTCCCGAGGCGAGCAGTTCGGCGCCCAGCTGGCCGTCCAGGGCGGCCAACGCGTCGACATCGCCGGTGGCGAGCGCGGTTTCGACGCCGATGTCGAACGGCTCGGCCCGCGGGTCGAGGTAGCCGGGCGCCGAGGTCGAGCGGCGGGCGCTTCCGTCGCCCATCACGATCAGCCCGACCGGCGACGACTCGGCCAGCGCCAGCAGGTCGACGGCGGCGCGGCTGCCCGAGAAGTCGGGACCGACCGAGAAGCCGACGGCCCCGCTGCTCGGCCCCAGTGCGTCGCGCACCAGCCACGCGCCGACGGTCAGCGCCAGCGGCAGCTCGACCGCTCCTCCGCACGCCGGCGAGCCGAGGTGGACGTCCAGCGACACGCCGTAGCCGGACAGGCTGCCCCGGGCCACCGGCGAGTGCATAGCCGACGTATCACCCGAACCGAGCAGGGCCAGCCGGGTCGCTCCGCTGCCGTTGACCCGCCGCAGCGCCGCCCGGCAGGCGTCCCGCAGCGGCTCCAACTCGGCCGACGCGCCGCTGGCCACCGCCGGCACGAGCAGCGGCGGATTCGGCAGGAAAGCGGCAGCGACGATCACCGATGCACAGTATCCGTCCCCTCACACGGGCCGATCGTGTCTAATGCTCTGTCATGAGCTCGGAGTGGGGCCGCATCGACGCGGACGGCACGGTGTACGTGCGCACGCCCGACGGCGAACGGGTCATCGGATCCTGGCAGGCCGGAGACGCGGAAGCCGGGCTGGCGTACTACGTGCGCCGGTACGAAGATCTCGAGACCGAGGTGACGCTGCTCGAGCAGCGCCTGGCCTCCGGTGCCGGTGATCCGGGAGCCACCCGTACACATGCCGCCGAGTTGCACGAGCAGCTGTCGACCGCGTCATGTATCGGCGACCTGACCTCGCTGGACGAGCGGTTGAGCAAGCTGGTCAGCGCCGCGAACGAGCGGGCCGACGCCAACGCCGCGGCCCGGGCGCAGGCGCGCGCCGACGCCGTGGCGGCCAAGGAGCAGCTGGTCGCCGAGGCCGAGCAGATCGCCGAGGCGGCGACGTCGTGGAAGGCGTCCGGCGACCGCTTGCGGGCCATCGTCGACGAGTGGAAGCAGATAAAGGGCGTCGACCGCAAGACCGACGACGCGCTGTGGAAGCGCTTCGCGGCGGCCCGCGACGCGTTCGGCAAGCGGCGCGGGCAGCACTTCGCCCAGCTCGACGCGGAGCGCGGTGCCGCCCGCCAGGCCAAGGAGAAGCTGATCGAGCGGGCCGAGGAACTCGCCCAGTCGTCGGACTGGAAAGAGACCGCGGCCGCGATGCGCGACCTGATGACTGAGTGGAAGGCGGCCGGGCGGGCCGGGCGCGACGTCGAGGAGCAGCTGTGGACGCGCTTCCGGGCGGCGCAGGACTCGTTCTTCGCCCGCCGGTCGGCGACGTTCGCCGAGAGGGACGCCGAGCAGGTCGACAACCAGCACCGGAAGGAAGCCGTCATCGCCGAGGCCGAGGCGCTGGATCTGCGCGATCCGAAGGCGGCACAGGCGGCGCTACGGGTGCTGCAGGGCCGCTACGACGAGATCGGGCACGTGCCGCGCGACGCCATGCGCCGCACCGACGAGCGGATGCGCGCGGCCGAGCAGCGGGTGCGCGACGCCGTCGACGCCGAGTGGCGGCGGGGCAGCATCGACTCCAATCCGTTCCTGGCCGAGCTGCGCGCCCGCCTGGCCGAGGCCGAGGCCAAGCTGGAGCGGGCCCGGCACTCCGGCGACGCGGGGCGCATCGCCAAGGCCGAGGCCGAGGTCGAGCAACGTCGCTCGCTCATCCCGGACTGATCGCTTCGAGCTACGGGGGGTCCAGGCGGTAGATCGCGTTCGGCCCGTCGCCCGGCTCGGACTCGATCCGCCGCACGTCGACCAGCCGGAAGGCGTTCTTCTCCAGCACCCGGCACGAGGCGACGTTGGCCTGTTCCGGATCGGTCAGCACCGCGGCGCCCGGGCGATGGCGGCGGACCTCGTCGACCAGTGCGGCGATGAGTCTCGTGCCGATGCCTTGGCCGCAGGCATCGGGCTCGCCGATCGCGTAGTCGATGCCCACGTCGCCCGGCTCGGCGCCGACGTCGCCGCGGTCGGCCTCGGACTCGTCGTCCCAGCGGTACCACTGGGCGAACCCGATCGGGCGACCGCCCAGTTCGGCGACGACCAGGTGGGTCGGGTCCGCACCGGTGATCGCCGGGAGGTATCGCTGCCGGACGGCGGCCTCGGCCGGGTCGTCCTGCCACCAGCGGGCCACATGCGCACGGGCCAGCCACGCACTGACCAGGGTCAGGTCGGCCTCGGTCATCGGCCGCAGCGTCAGCGCCCCCGCCACTCCGACCTCAGCAGGCCCATGCGCACCTCGTCCTCGTAGCGGCCGCGGACCCAGGCCTGCTCCCGCAGCCGGCCCTCCTCGACGAAGCCGACCTTGCGATAGGAGGCGATGGCCCGCTCGTTCGACGCCACGACGACCAGGTGCAGGCGGCGCAGGTTGCGCCGGACGAACGCGTAGTCGATCAGCACTCGCAGAGCGTCGGTGCCGAAGCCCTTTCCGACGGCGTCGAGCACGAGGCTGATGCCGACCGACGCGTGCCGGGCCAGCGCATCCTCGTGCATCAGGTTGCACCAGCCGACCAGCCGGTCGTCGACCGTGATCGCGAAGTCGACCCGGCCACTGCGGGCCATCCGCTCGTCGAACTGCTCGCGGGTCAGCGGTCCGGGCGGTGCGGGGCTGCGTTCCTCCCAGTTGTCGAGGTTGGCCTCGATCTCGTACAAGATCGGCAGATCGTCCGGACGTACGGTTCGCAGGGTCACGAGATCACCGGTCAGCACGGGCCGAGCCTACGATCCGAACCGATCGGCGGCAGCCGCATTCCGTATCCTCGACGCGTCATGCGCACCTACTCGATCCGCACCTACGGGTGCCAGATGAACGTCCACGACTCCGAGCGGCTGGCCGGCCTGCTCGAGGAGGCCGGCTACGTCCGCGGTGACGGGGACGACGTCGATCTCGTCGTGTTCAACACGTGCGCGGTGCGCGAGAACGCCGACAACCGCCTGTACGGCAACCTGGGCCATCTCTACCCGGCCAAGCAGCGGCGTCCGGGAATGCAGATCGCGGTCGGCGGCTGCCTGGCCCAGAAGGACCGCGGCACGATCGTCGAGAAGGCACCCTGGGTCGACGTGGTGTTCGGAACCCACAACCTGGCTGCCCTTCCGGTGCTGCTCGAACGGGCCCGGCACAATGCCGAGGCCCAGGTGGAGATCGTCGAGGCGCTGCAGAACTTCCCGTCCGACCTACCGTCGCGGCGAGAATCCCCTTACAGCGCTTGGGTTTCCGTGTCGGTCGGCTGCGACAACACCTGCACGTTCTGCATCGTGCCGTCGCTGCGCGGGCGCGAGACGGACCGCCGGCCGGGCGACGTGCTGGCCGAGATCCGGGCGCTCGTCGAATCCGGCGTCGCCGAGATCACCCTGCTCGGGCAGAACGTCAACTCCTACGGCCGCTCGTTCGGCGACCGGTTCGCGTTCGCCGAGCTGCTGCGCGCCTGCGGCTCGATCGACGGGCTCTCGCGCGTCCGATTCACCAGCCCGCATCCGCGCGACTTCACCGACGACGTGATCGTGGCGATGGCCGAGACGCCGAACGTCATGCCGCAGCTGCACATGCCGCTGCAGTCCGGGTCCGACGCCGTGCTGCGGGCGATGCGCCGCTCGTACCGGCAGTCGCGCTACCTCGACATCATCGGCGCCGTTCGGGCGTCGATGCCCGACGCGGCGATCACCACCGACATCATCGTCGGCTTCCCCGGCGAGACCGACGACGACTTCGAGCAGACGCTGGAAGTGGTGCGCCGGGCCCGGTTCGCGAGCGCGTTCACGTTCCAGTACTCGAAGCGTCCCGGAACGCCGGCCGCCACCATGCCCGGCCAGGTGCCCAAGGCCGTGGTACAGGAACGCTACGAGCGGCTGATCGAGCTGCAGGACGAGATCTCCTGGGACGCCAACCGGGCCCTGGTCGGCCGGTCCGTGGAGGTACTGGTGGCCACCGGCGAGGGGCGCAAGGACGCCGCGACTGGACGGGTGTCCGGGCGGGCCCGCGACGGCCGGCTGGTGCACGTCGCCGGAACGGCCGCGCCGGGCGACCTGATCACGTCGACGATCACCTACGCGGCGCCGCACCACCTGGTGGCCGACGCCGGCATCGGCTCGCACCGGCCGTGGCGGGGATCGGCTTCGGACGCCACGGTGCATCAGCCGGCGCGCCCGCTGCTGACGATCGGCCTGCGACCGGGCGCCTAGCCTCGGTTCGGCGGCCGAAACCTGCGCTCAGTGGGCGACCTCGGTGGTGCGCGACTCGCGCACGACCGTGACCCGGATCTGGCCCGGGTAGGTCAGCTCGTCCTCGATCTGCTTGGCGATCTCGCGGGCGATGACCTGGGCGGCCAGATCGTCCACTTCGGACGGTTGCACCATGACCCGCACCTCGCGGCCGGACTGCATGGCGAAGACCTTCTCGACACCGTTCTTGGCGCCGGCGATCTCCTCGATGCGGGCCAGCCGCTTGACGTAGGTCTCCAGCGACTCGCGCCGGGCACCGGGGCGGGCGGCCGAGCAGGTGTCCGAGGCTTGGGTGAGCACGGCCTCGATTGTGCGCGGCTGGACCTCGTTGTGGTGCGCCTCGACGGCGTGGGCCACCGCCTCCGACTCGCCGTACTTGCGCAGCAAGTCGGCGCCGATGATCGCGTGGCTGCCCTCGACCTCGTGGGTGAGCGCCTTGCCGATGTCGTGCAGGAAGGCGCACCGCTTGATCAGGGTCGGTTCGAGGCCGAGCTCGGCGGCCATGACGCCCGCGATGTGCGCGGTCTCGATCAGGTGGCCCAGCACGTTCTGGCCGTAGCTGGTGCGGTACTTGAGCCGGCCCAGGGTGGGCAGCAGGTGCTCGTCCAGGTCGGAGATGCCGATCTCGGCCAGCGAGTCGCGGGCCGCCCGCAGGCACAGCTCGTCGACCTCGGCCTTGCTGGCCTCGTAGATCTCCTCGATGCGATGCGGGTGGATGCGCCCGTCCAGGATCAGCTTCTCGAGGGTCAGCCGGCCGACCTCGCGGCGCACCGGGTCGAAGCAGGACAGAAGCACTGCCTCGGGCGTGTCGTCGATGATGACGTTCACGCCGGTCGTGGCCTCGAACGCGCGGATGTTGCGGCCCTCGCGGCCGATGATGCGGCCCTTCATCTCATCGCCGGGCAGGTGCAAGACGCTGACCACCGTCTCGGTGGTCTGCTCGCTGGCCACCCGCTGGACGGCCTCGACGACGATGGATCGGGCCCGCTCGGTGCCTTCGACGCGGGCCTCGTTCTCGATGGTGCGGACCAGGGTGGCGGCATCGCGGCGCGCGGTGGCCTCGACGCTGCTGAGCAGTTCGGCCTTGGCCTCGTCGGCGCTCAGCCCGGCGATCCGCTCCAGCTCGCGCTCCTGCTGGATGGCCCGCTCGTCGAGTTCGGCGCTGTGTGCGCTCAGTCGCTGCTCGAGCGCGTTGAGCTCCTGCTCGCGTTCGGTCAGCTGTCGCACCGCACGGTCGAGTTCGGCCGTCTCGGCCTCCAGCTTGGCGGCCTGGGCGTCGAGGCGCTCCTGGGTCTCGTCGAGCCGGAGGGACTGGGCAGCCAGTTCGCGCTCAGCGTCGCGCAACCCGGCGGTGAGGCGGTCAGCCTCGGCCTCGGCAGTGCGCCGGGCGGCGGCGAGCACCTCCTCGGCGTCGGACTCGGCCTTGCTGCGAACCCCGTCCGCGGCCGCCTTGGCGCTGGCCGCATCGGACTCGGCGGCTCGGCGAACCGCCTCGGCCTCGGCCTGGGCGGCCCGGCGTTGCGAGTCGGCCTCGTTCTGGGCGAGCTGGCGGATGGATGTCGCTTCGGCCTCGGCGACGCGACGCGACGACTCGGCGTAGGTGGCGGACTCCTCGAGCGCGGACTGTCGATCGGCTTCGCGGGCGGCGTTCGACCGCCCGGTGCCCCGGCGACGGTAGGAGTCGACAAAGAACAGACCGACGATGAAGACGGCGCCAATCGCCGCGTACAGGACCCCTTGCATCGCCGCCTCCTCTGCCACGTTCATCCGGCATCAGGAGCGCGCACATGCACTCACGCCCGTCCTCGGCCAGCAGCGCACAGGTACGTCGAGCCGCTGAGCCCGCCTCGTGTTAGTTCACGGCGGATAGGTCACCGAGGCTGCTATCGGTCCTTTCTATCGGCGGCGGTCGGGATCTATATACGGCTCATCGAAGACGAGCCCGAGCGTCCTCCTGATACCCCGAGGCTAGGAACGCGACACCCGCTGGTCAAGTAAGGCACGCGTAAGCCCAGCACCCATTGCGACCCTCCGCTCACTCTGTGATGAGGTTGTCGGCCACCTCCGGCGGCAGCTCGTCGGCCAGAGCGGCGCGCACCACGTCGGCCGCCAGGGCCGGTGAGTAGCCCCGCCGAGCGAGCAGTCCGATGAGCCGGCGGGTGCGCGTCTCGGGTGGCAATCCGCGCAACGATGGGATCTTGCGGGCGACCAGTCGGCGGGCCGCCTCGCGCTCGCTGTCCGGGTCGATCAGACCGAGCGCCGCCTCGACCGCCGAGTTGGACAGGCCGCGCTGCCGCAGCTTGACCGCTACCGCTCGGGCGGCGAGGCCACGGTCACGGTGCTGGGCCAGCGCCATGTTCTGAGCGAACGACTCGTCGTCGATGAGCCCGACCTCGGTGAACCGGGCGAGCACTGCCGTGGCGGCGTCGTCCGGAACGCCCCGCTTGCGCAACACCTGGGCCAACTCGGCCCGGCTGCGGGCGCGCTGGGAGAGCAGGCCCAGGCAGATCGCCCGGGCGACCGACTCGGGGTCGCCCGGTGCGTCCTGCTCGTCCGGAGGCGGCGGCTCGGCGACGCTCATGCTCGACTAGAAGTCGACCGGGGCCGGCAGCGGCTCGATCGGCGCACCGCCGTCGACCTGGGCACCGATGCCCAGCTTCTCCTTGATCCGCTTCTCGATCTCGTCGGCCAGATCGGGGTTGTCGCGCAGGAAGTTGCGCACGTTCTCCTTGCCCTGGCCGAGCTGGTCGGACTCGTAGGTGTACCAGGCGCCCGACTTCTTGATCAGGCCCTGCTCGACGCCCACGTCGATAAGCGAGCCCTCGCGGCTGATGCCCTGCCCGTAGACGATGTCGAACTCGGCCTGCTTGAACGGCGGGGCCACCTTGTTCTTGACGACCTTGACCCGGGTACGGTTGCCGACCGCGTCGCCGCCGTCCTTGAGTGTCTCGATGCGCCGGATATCCAGCCGGACCGACGCGTAGAACTTCAGCGCCTTGCCGCCCGTGGTGGTCTCGGGCGAGCCGAACATGACGCCGATCTTCTCGCGCAGCTGGTTGATGAAGATGGCCGTGGTGCCGGAGTTGTTGAGCGCGCCGGTGACCTTGCGCAGCGCCTGGCTCATCAGCCGGGCCTGCAGGCCGACGTGGCTGTCGCCCATCTCGCCCTCGATCTCGGCCCGGGGCACGAGGGCCGCGACCGAGTCGATGACGATGACGTCGAGGGCGCCGGAGCGCACCAGCATGTCGGCGATCTCGAGCGCCTGCTCGCCGGTGTCGGGCTGGCTGACCAACAGCGCGTCGGTGTCGACGCCCAGCGCGCGAGCGTAGTCGGGGTCGAGGGCGTGCTCGGCGTCGATGAACGCGGCGACGCCGCCCGCGGCCTGGGCGTTGGCCACCGCGTGCAGGGCGACGGTCGTCTTACCGCCCGATTCCGGGCCGTAGATCTCGACCACCCGCCCGCGGGGCAGGCCGCCGATGCCGAGCGCGACGTCGAGAGCAATCGACCCGGTAGGGATCACCTCGATCGGAGCGGTCGCGCGTTCGCCGAGCCGCATCACCGATCCCTTGCCGTACTGCTTGTCGATCTGCGCCAAGGCGACGTCGAGCGCCTTCTCGCGGTCGAAACCTGCTGCCATTGTGGGGCCACCTCTTCGCTGGTCGTGACTCATGTCAGCCGAGACGCTAGAGCCGAGCGCCGACAATTACGCCGCGTTCGGCGAAGTTGTGGACAACGCTTCGGGCTATCCACAGCCTAGGCGAACACGCGTTCGAGAAGTCCACGCGACACGCCGGTTCAGCGCAGGTGGGCCGGCATCTCGAACTCGTCGCACACCGCGCGCCAGATGTCCTTGGTCTCGACTCCGGCCGCGATCGCCTCGTCGACCGTCGAACCGAGCCCGGGCAGCCGGTAGTCGGCCGCGACGCTGTGCGCGTAGGCGGCGCCGAAGCGCTCCTCCATGCGGTTCCAGAAGTCGGTGAGACGCATGTCCATCACTGTATGAGTGGCCCGGACATCGACGCCCGCAGGGCTGTCACCATCAGGCCATGAGCGACGCCTGGTACGCGATGCCGGTCCTGACCGGGAGGAAGATCCGCCTCGAGCCGATGGCGGTCGAGCACGCCGCCGGCTACCTGGACGCCGTGGGCGACGACGGCGACGAGGTGTTCCGGTGGCTCAACCTCTGGCCGCCGAAGTCGGTCGACGACGCCCGCGACCAGGTGCTGGCCGCGCTCGGCGCCCGGGCGCGGGGCGAGCGGTTCGCCTACGCGCAGATCGACGCCGTGACGGGCGAGTTCGCCGGGACGTCGTCCTACTACGACATCGTCCCGGCGCTGCGCACCGTCTCGATCGGCCACACCTGGCTCGGCCGGCGCTGGTGGCGTACCGGCCACAACACCGAGTCCAAGCTGCTGATGATGAGCCACGCCTTCGACACCCTGGGCGCGGTGCGCGTCGTCTGGCACACCGACCTCTACAACGAGCGCTCGCAGGCGGCCATCGAGCGGCTGGGCGCCACCCGCGAGGCGGTGCTGCGCAAACACCGCCTGCGCAAGGACGGCAGTTGGCGCGACTCGGTGCAGTACTCGATGACCGACGACGACTGGCCGGCCGTCAGGGCCCGGCTGACCGAGCGTCTGGGAGTGTCGTAGCCGCGAGGCAGACTGGACGGCGTGCCTCACTTCTCCCCCGCGACGCAGGCCTGGTTCGACGGTGCGTTCACCGCGGCCACGCCGGCGCAGGAGGGTGCCTGGGATGCGATCGCCCGGGGCGAGCACACCCTGGTCGTCGCCCCGACCGGATCGGGCAAGACGCTGGCCGCGTTCCTGTCGTCGCTCGACCGGCTGGCCGCCCTGCCGGTGCCCGACGAGCCGCTGCGCCGGTGCCGGGTGCTGTACGTCAGCCCGCTCAAGGCGCTGGCGGTCGACGTCGAACGTAACCTGCGTTCGCCGTTGGCCGGTATCCGGCAGGCGGCGGCGCGCCTGGGGCTGCCCGGGCTGGATGTGACCGTCGCGATGCGCACCGGCGACACGACCGCCGACGAGCGCCGGCTGTTCGCCCGGCGACCGGCTGACATCCTCATCACCACTCCCGAGTCGCTGTTCCTGCTGCTCACCTCCGGGGCGCGTGAGGCGCTGCGCGGCGTCGACACGGTGATCGTCGACGAGGTGCACGCCGTGTGCGCCACCAAGCGGGGCGCTCACCTCGCCCTGTCGCTCGAACGACTCGACTCCCTGCTCGAGACGCCCGCCCAGCGCATCGGGCTGTCGGCCACGGTGCGGCCGGTCGACGAGGTGGCCACCTTCCTCGCCGGCGGCCGGCCGGTGGCGATCGTGCAGCCTCCGGCAGCCAAGACGTTCGACCTGCAGGTGGTCGTCCCGATCGAGGACATGTCCACGCTGGGCGAGCCGAGCGGCGATCTGACCGGCCCGGCGGCGGGCGCCGAGCGCCGGACGTCCATCTGGCCGCACGTCGAGGAGCGGGTGCTCGATCTGGTCGAGCAGCACCGCTCCACCATCGTGTTCGCCAACTCGCGCCGGCTGGCCGAGCGGCTGACGGCCCGGCTCAACGAGCTGGAGTCCGAACGGCAGGGCGCCGTCCTGGAGAACGGCCCGCCGCCGGCCCAGCTCATGGGCCAGTCCGGGTCCGGGCACCCCGGCGGCGAGGTGGTCGTGGCGCGCGCTCACCACGGGTCGGTGTCCCGCGAGCAGCGGTCCCTGGTCGAGGAGGACCTCAAGGCCGGACGGCTGCCCGCCGTCGTCGCCACGTCGTCCCTCGAGCTGGGCATCGACATGGGTGCCGTCGACCTGGTCGTGCAGGTCGAGGCACCGCCATCGGTGGCGTCCGGGCTGCAGCGCGTAGGCCGGGCCGGCCACCAGGTCGGGGCGGTGTCGCAGGGCGTGATCTTCCCCAAGTACCGCGGCGACCTGGTCGAGTGCGCAGTGGTGGCCGAACGGATGCGTGACGGTGCCATCGAGTCGATGCGCTACCCGCGCAACCCGCTCGACGTGGTGGCCCAGCAGATCGTGGCCATGGTGGCGATGGACGAGCTGACCGTTGATGAGGTGGCCGACCTCGTCCGACGAGCGGCGCCGTTCAGCGGGCTGCCCCACTCAGCGCTCGAGGCGGTGCTGGACATGCTGGCCGGGCGCTACCCGTCCGACGCCTTCGCCGAGCTGCGCCCGCGGCTGGTGTGGGACCGGCTCACCGGCGTCCTGCACGCCCGCCCCGGCGCGCAACGGCTGGCCGTGACGAGCGGCGGCACCATCCCCGATCGCGGCCTGTTCGGGGTGTTCCTGGCCGGCGCCGATGGTCCGGGCCGGCGAGTCGGCGAGCTCGACGAGGAGATGGTCTACGAGTCGCGGGTCGGCGACGTGTTCCTGCTGGGGTCCTCGTCCTGGCGCATCGACGACATCACCCACGACCGCGTTCTCGTCACGCCGGCGCCGGGCGAGATCGGCCGGATGCCGTTCTGGAAGGGCGATGCTCCGGGACGGCCGGTCGAGCTGGGCCGGGCGCTGGGCGCGTTCATGCGCGAGGTGTCCACAGTGGACGATGCCGTGGCGCGAGAACGGGCCCGGGCGGCCGGCCTCGACGAGTGGGGCGCGGCCAACCTGCTGGCCTACCTGCGCGAGCAACGCGAGGCCACCGGGTCGCTGCCCGACGACCGGACGGTGCTGGTCGAGCGGTTCCGCGACGAGCTGGGCGACTGGCGGCTGGTCGTGCACTCGCCGTTCGGGGCCCCGGTGAACGCGCCGTGGGCGCTGGCGATCAGCGCCCGGCTGCGCGAGCGGTACGGCATCGAAGTGCAGTCGATGCACAGCGACGACGGCATCGTGGTGCGCCTGCCCGACACCGACGCCGACCCGCCGCGCGCCGACCTGGCCGTGTTCGACCCGGACGAGGTCGAGGCACTCGTGACGGCCGAGCTGGGCGGCTCGGCGGTTTTCGCGTCGCGGTTCCGCGAATGCGCGGCCCGGTCCTTGCTGCTGCCCCGGCGCGATCCGCGGCGGCGCACGCCGTTGTGGCAACAGCGCCAACGAGCCAACCAACTGCTGCAGGTGGCCAGCGAGTACGGCGACTTCCCGGTCACCCTCGAAGCGATGCGCGAGTGCCTGCAGGACGTGTTCGACGTCCCGGGCCTGGCCGGTCTGATGCGCGACCTGGGCGGGCGGGCCATCCGCCTGGTCGAGGTCGAGACCCGTGAGGCGTCGCCGTTCGCCCGGTCGCTGTTGTTCGGCTACGTCGGCATGTTCCTCTACGAGGGCGACGCTCCGCTGGCCGAACGGCGGGCCCAGGCGCTGTCGCTGGACAACGCGCTGCTGGCCGAACTGCTCGGGTCCACCGACCTCCGCGAACTGCTCGACGCCGACGCGATCGCCGCCGTCGAGGCCGAGCGGCAGCGCCTCGACCCGGAGCGGCACGTCCAGGGCGTCGATGCGGTGCACGACCTGTTGCGGGTAGTGGGCGACCTGTCCACGGCCGAGGCCCTGGCTCGGGGCGCCCGGCCGCAGAATCTGGAGGCGCTGGAGGTCCAGCGCCGGGCGATCCGCGTGCGCGTGGCCGGCGACGAGCGGTGGTTGGCCATCGAGGACGCGGGCCGGGTGCGCGACGCGCTCGGCGCGGCCCTGCCGGTGGGCGTGCCCGAGACGTTCACCGAGCCGGTGCGCGATCCGCTCGGCGACCTGGTGGCCCGTTACGCCCGTACGCACGGGCCGTTCCACGTGGCCGACGTCGCGGCCCGGCTCGGCCTCGGCCCGGCCGTGGTGGCCGCCGCGCTGGATCGGCTGCGCGGGGCGGGGCGGGCGCTGTCGGGCGAGTTCCGGCCGGGAGGCGTCGGGATCGAGTGGTGCGACGCGGAGGTGCTGCGGCTGATCCGCCGTCGCTCGCTGGCCGCGCTGCGCCGCGAGGTCGAGCCGGTCAGCTCCGATGCGCTGGCCCGGTTCCTGCCGGCCTGGCAGAACGTCACGGCCCAGCGGCTGCGCGGCCCCGACGGCCTGCTGCGCGTGGTCGAGCAGCTAGCCGGCGTGCCCTTGCCGGCCAGTGCGCTCGAGTCGCTGGTGCTGCCCGGACGGGTCGAGGGCTACTCCCCCGCGCTGCTCGACGAGCTGACCCTGGCCGGCGAGGTGCTGTGGTCCGGCGCAGCGGCGCTGGCCGGCAACGACGGCTGGATCGCGCTCGCGCCGGCCGACGGCGCGCAACTGCTGCTGCCCGACCCCGTCGATCCGCCCGGCGACGCCGTCCACCAGGCCCTGCTCGATGCGCTCGACGGCGACCAGGCGCTGTTCTTCCGGGCGCTCGCCGACCGGGTCGCGCCGGGTGACGCGGATCTCGCGCAGGCCGTCTGGGACCTGGTCTGGTCGGGCTGGCTCACCAACGACACGATCGCCCCGGTGCGGGCCCTGCTCGGTGGCGGTAACCGGACGGCGCACACCCGGCGGGCCCGACCGCCCCGGGCGCGGTATGGGCGCTACTCCGGGCTGACGCCGCCCCGTCCCTCGGCGGCCGGTACGCCTCCGACGATGGCCGGCCGGTGGTCGCGGCTGCCGGCGCGCGACACCGACCCGACCCGGCGCGCGCTGGCCACCGCCGAGGTGCTGCTCGATCGACACGGCGTCGTGACCCGGGGCGCCGTGGTGGCCGAGCGGATCCCGGGCGGGTTCGCCGCGGTGTATCCCGTACTCAAGGCGGCCGAAGAGTCCGGACGGGCCCGGCGCGGCTACTTCGTCGAGGGCCTCG
The DNA here is from genome assembly GCA_036558905.1 of Jatrophihabitantaceae bacterium. GTDB lineage: Bacteria > Actinomycetota > Actinomycetes > Mycobacteriales > Jatrophihabitantaceae > DASXRA01. The sequence continues at coordinate 17,365 of DATBER010000080.1, forward strand.
GC
>DATBER010000081.1:0-30462 GCA_036558905.1 Jatrophihabitantaceae bacterium
GGCGGTCACCAGCCCGGGTGGCACGACGATCGCCGCCATCCGCGAGCTCGAGGTGCATGGCGTCCGCGCCGCGCTGCTCGCCGCGATCGAGGCGGCCGCCGCCCGCAGCCGCGAACTCGGCGCATCATCGTCCTGACCCCCTTGTCCGATCGTGCAACCTTCGGCCGCGTGAGGCGGCCGAGAGTTGCACGATCGGTTAGAGGGGTCAGCGCGGGGACTTGGGCAACACGCTCGGGTCGGTCGCCAGGGCGCGCAGCCGGTGCAGCATGGCCCGCCGGGCGCGCGTGTAGACGGACCGCTCCTCGAACAGCAGCGCGTCCTGGGTGGCGCGGGTGAACGCGTCGAGCTCGAAGGCCAGCTGGCGCGGGTCGGCGTCGGCGGTCAGCTCGCCCAGCTCGCGGGCCCGGGCCACTGCCTCCTCGAGGTAGCGCTGCCAGTCGCGGTGCGCCTCGGCGATCGCGTCGCGGACCCGTCCCGGCCGGGCGTCGAATTCGACGGCCACCGACGCGAAGAAGCAGCCGCCCGGGAACACCGGCCGACTGGCGTAGTCGAGCCAGGCCTCGCACAGCCGCCACAGTCGGCGCAGCCCGGCCGGGGCGCGCAGGGCTGGGGTGATCACCTCGGCGACGAACACTTCGCGCGCCCAACGCACCGTGGCCAGCTGCAGCTCCTCTTTGGAGCCGAAGTGCGCGAAGACGCCGCTCTTGCTCGAGTCGAGCGCGCTGGCCAGCCGGCCGATCGACAGCCCGTCGAGGCCCTCGACCGAGGCGATCGCCGCCGCCCGCTCGAGGATCGCGCGCCGGGTCTGGTCGCCGCGCACGACCCGCCCGTCCACCTTGGCCGTCATCGTCAGCACGCTACCCTTCTGCATCCGCCAAACTAATAGTACGATCGTTCGTAAAGTTTTGGAGGATACAAATGACGCTGACCGCGGATCCGTACTGCCTGACCGACGAGGCAGCCGCTCGCCTGCTGGCCGACGCGCCCTGGCGGAGCCTGGCCGTGCTCGGAGACAGCGTCGCCGCCGGCGTGGGCGACGACGTGCCGGGCTTCCCGAGCGGCGGTTGGGCGGCCACCCTGGCCCGGGTGCTGGGCCGGGACCATCCCGACTTCGGCTACCTCAACCTCGGCGAGCGCGACCGGTACGCCGCCGAGGTGCGCGAGACGCAGTTGCCGGCGGCGCTGGCGTTTCGGCCGGACCTCGCCTTCGTGGCGGCCGGCGGCAACGACCTGCTGCGGCGGCGCTTCGACCCCGGGGTCCTGGCCGTCGAGATCGACGCGATGGTCGGCGCGCTGCGCGGACAGGCCAGCACCGTCGTCACGTTCGCATTCATGGACATCACCCGGTCGGACATCGCCCTGGGCGAAGGCGCCGGCCGGTTCGGCGAAAGGTTGCGCACGTACGGGCGGGTGGTCGGCGAGGTGGCCCGCCGGCACGGCGGCGTCCACGTCGTCATGACCGACCATGCAGCGGCCGCGGAAGCCTCGAGCTACAGCGCTGATCGGCTGCATCTGAGCGCTCGCGGGCATGCCGTGGTAGCGGCCGAGACGATGCGGCAGTTGGCCGTGGCGCTGCGGCCGAGTTAACGCCGAGTGGACCGTCCGGCGGGCATCGCCTAGCGTCGACGGGGGTACATGGGTGGGGCACAGGTATCGCATCAGCCCCACCAGTACCGCTACGCTCCAGTAAGCACGTGCGTGTCGTCCGCCGGAGGGGAAGCCGGCGCACCGACATGTGCCAAAGGGTCGGTGACGTATGTCCACGTCTGCGCAATCGGGCGCTGGCAAGGCAGGTCCGCCCCGGCGTCCGCGCGCCACGAGCGCGGAGAAGGCCGAGGCGGCTGAGGCGAGCATCGCCGAGGCAGGTCTGGCCGAGGTTCGGTTCCTCACCGTCGCCGAGGTGGCGACGGTCATGCGGGTGTCGAAGATGACGGTGTATCGCATGGTGCACAACGGCGACCTGCCGGCGGTGCGGGTCGGTCGGTCGTTCCGCGTCCCGGAGAAGGCCGTCCACGACTACTTGCGTTCGGCGTACATCGAGGCCGGCTGAGCCCGGCGGGCGGATCGGGCCGTCGGCCGGTTTGCTCGGTCGGGGTAAGGTGACGCGGTTGGTACGCGCCGGCCCGGCTGGGCACTTCAGAGCGTGCCCGGGTCAGTGAGGGTCGAGTATGGGTTCGGTTATCAAGAAGCGGCGCAAGCGGATGGCCAAGAAGAAGCACCGCAAGCTGCTGAAGCGCACGCGCGTCCAGCGGCGCAACAAGAAGTAACCGACGCCGAAACCTTCCGAGCACGCTCGGGGTCCGTTGCGTCACGAGGCGTAGAGACACCTGGCTGACCGGCCTAGACTGGCGCTTCGTTCGCCGTCGCAGTCCGGGAGTGGTTCATGTCCCGTGTCGTACTCGTCACCGGCGTGAGCCGGTACCTCGGCTGCCGGCTGGCCGCTCACCTGGCCGCTGATCCGACGATCGATCGCGTGGTCGGCGTCGACACCACCCCGCCGTCCAAGGACGATCTGGTCCTGCTCGGCCGCACCGAGTTCGTGCGCGCCGACATCCGCAACCCGCTCATCGCGCGGGTGATCGCGCACGCCAAGGTCGACTCGGTGGTGCACGCCTCGGTCACGGCCACGCCCCGCCGAGCGGGCGGCCGCACGTCGATGAAAGAGATGAACGTCATCGGCACGATGCAGCTGCTGGGCGCCTGCCAGAAGTCCGAGACGGTGCGCCGGCTTGTGGTGAAGTCGACGACCTCGGTGTACGGCTCGAGCCCACGCGATCCGGCGGTGTTCACCGAGGACAGCTCCGGGCGGGCCGTGCCCCGATCCGGGTACGGCAAGGACGCCGTCGAGGTCGAGGGCTACGTGCGCGGATTCAGCCGGCGCCGTCCGGACATCACCGTTACGGTGTTGCGCTTCGCCAACTTCATCGGGCCGACCATCGACACCCCGCTGACCCGCTACTTCGCCCTGCCCGTGGTGCCGACCGAGTTCGGCTACGACCCGCGGCTGCAGTTCCTGCACGAGGACGACGGCATCGAGGTGCTGCGCCTGGCCACCCTGGACGATCACCCGGGCGTGTTCAACGTGGCCGGGCCGGGCACGATCCTGTTGTCGCAGGCGATCCGACGGGCCGGCCGGGTCGAGCTCCCGGTGCCCGGGCCGGCGGTGCGGGCAGTGGGCAACCTGGTCCGGCGCACCGGCCTGGTCGACTTCTCGCCCGAACAGCTGCGGTTCCTGACGTTCGGCCGGGTCGTCGACATCGACCGGCTGCGCACCCAGTTCCCGTACACGCCGAAGTACTCGACGGCCGAGGCGTTCTCGACGTTCCTGTCCGGGCGGCCGATCCCGCCGATACTGGCGCCCGACCGCATCCGTCAGGCCGAACAGCTCGTGGGCCGGGCGCTTGGGGCGGGCCGATCGGTGGTGGCCGGGCGTGGATGAGGCCCAGGTCATCCAGCTGCACGCCGATGCCGACGTGCCCCGTCCACGCTCAGCGCAACGGAGCGCCGCCGGCCGGACCGCCGAGCCGGCGCCGCCGACGGCCGAACCGGTACCCGCGCCGGGGCCGGTCGATCCGTCCGCGCTGGAGCAGCGCGTCGCCGCCGGGCTGGCCTTCCTGCGCCGGCGGTTGACCGGCGACTACGAGGTCGACGAGTTCGGGTTTGATCCCGATCTGACCGACGAGGTGCTGCTGCCGGTGTTCCGCCCGCTGCTCGACCACTGGTTCCGCGCGGACGTCATCGGCCTGCACAACGTGCCACGCGAGGGCGGTGCCCTGCTCGTCGCCAATCATGCCGGCGCGCTCTGGGCGCTCGACAGCGTGATGTGCAGCGTGGCTGTACATGACCGGCATCCGGCGCATCGCTACCTGCGGCTGCTCGGCGCCGACCTGGTGTTCACCACGCCGGTGCTGGGTGAGATGGCCCGCAAGTCCGGCGCCACGCTGGCCTGCAACGACGACGCCGAGCGGCTGCTCGGGGCGGGCGAGCTGGTCGGCGTGTTCCCCGAGGGCTTCAAGGGCATCGGCAAACCGTTCAGCGAGCGCTACAAGCTGCAGCGGTTCGGACGGGGCGGGTTCGTCGCCGCCGCGCTCAAGACCTCCGTGCCGATCATCCCGGTGTCGATCGTGGGCTCGGAGGAGATCCACCCGATGCTGGCCAACTCGCGGCTGCTGGCCCGGTTGCTCAACCTGCCGTACTTCCCGATCACGCCGACCTTCCCGTGGCTCGGCCCGCTCGGACTGGTGCCGTTGCCGAGCAAGTGGTACCTGGAGTTCGGTGACCCGATTCCCACCGACAGCTACGGGCCGGACGCCGTCGACGACCCGATGCTCGTGTTCGAGCTGACCGACCGGGTGCGCGAGACCATCCAGAGCTCCCTGTACCGGCGGCTCGTGCAGCGCCGCTCCATCTGGCGCTGAGCGTGCAGTCGGCCCGGCCTACCCTGAACGGCGGAGGTCCGGACATGGGCTATCGACTGCTGGCCGACGGTGTCGCCGGCGTCCATTACGCCTACCTCGCCTACCTGCTGGCGGGCGGGTTCGTCGCCTGGCGCTGGCCGCGCACGATCGCGGCGCACGCGTTCGCCGCGGTCTGGGCGGTGCTGATCATCGCCACGCCGATGCCCTGCCCGCTGACCGCCGCCCAGAACGCGCTCCGCGAGCGGGGCGGTGAGCTGCGGCTGACCGACAGCTTCGTCAACACCTACGTCCGTGGCACGTTCTATCCGGCCGATCACGAGATCGAGGCCCGGGTCGTGGTGGCCGGCCTGGTCGTGGCCTCCTGGGCCGGCCTGCTGCTGCGTCACCGCCGCGATCGCCGTGATCGCCGCGCGGTCAGCCGCGCCGGAACGCCGCGTTCGGCAGCCTGACGCTCGACAGCCTGACGTCGGGCAGCCGGCCCCGTTTGCGCAGGGCCAGCGCGGCCGCGACGCCGCCTCCCACGGCGCCGACGCCCAGCGCCGTCGGCACCCCGATGCGGGCCGCCTTGCGCCCGGTGCGGAAGTCGCGGATCTCCCAGCCGCGCTGGCGGGCCTCGCCGCGCAGCGCCGAGTCGGGGTTGACCGCCACTGGCCGGCCGACCAGCGACAGCATGGGCAGGTCGTTGATCGAGTCGGAGTAGGCGGCGCACTGCGCGAGGTCCAGCCCTTCGGCCGTAGCCAGCCGGCGCACCGCAGCCGCCTTGGCCTCGCCGTGCAGGACGTCGCCGATGAGCCGCCCGGTGTAGATGCCGTTCTGCGACTCGGCCACCGTGCCGAGCGCCCCGGTGAGCGTGAGCCGGTCAGCGATGATCTGGGCCAGCTCGACCGGGGTCGCGGTGACCAGCCAGACCCGCTGGCCGGCGTCGAGGTGCAGCTGCGCCAGCGCCCGGGTACCGGACCAGATCTTGTCGGCCATCGTCTCGTCGTAGATCTCCTGGCCGAGCATGACGATCTCGTCGACCTTCTTGCCGGCCACGAACGCCAGGGCCGAGTCACGCGTGGTGTGCATGTCGTCGTGGGACTCGCCGCGCACCCGAAGCCGGGTCTGGCGCAGGGCGAAGGTCACCAGGTCGCGCCAGGAGAAGAACTTGCGGGCGGCCAGGCCCTTGGCGAAGTGGAAGATCGAGGCGCCGACCATCATCGTGTTGTCGACGTCGAAGAACGCCGCGGCGACTGGGTCGACCGGTACGGTGAGCGCCGCCTCCAGCTCGGGGGCGGCCGGTTCGGATGGCGTTCCTGGCAAGCCTGTCAAAGACCGACCTCCCGGGTTCCGGCGAGATGCTCAGCCTAACGAGGGTGCGCTGTCACAGGTGCAGGTGCAGCCCGCACGGGCCCAGCCCGACGCCGACCGAGCCGAGCGTGATCGACACGCCGCAGGAGTTGACGACGATTGGTCCGGACGCCGGCGGCGACACGCTGGGCAGCCCGCTGCCGGTTCCCGAGGCGCTGGGTGTGCCGCCGGTCGCGGTGGACGATCCCGGTGCCGCGCTGCTGGTGGACGACGACGGCAGGCCCGGAATAGCCGGAAGCGACGCCGAAGCGCCGCCCTTGCTCGCTGACGAGTTGGTGGTCGACGGTGGCGCGCCGGTGCCGCCGGGCGAGGGCACGGCCGATCCGGGCGGCGGTGAGCTGACCGGCCCGGACCGGGACGCCGGCCGGTTGCACGGCTCGGTGCAGGGCAGCGGGCCGAGGTCGTCGCTGGACGTGCCGGTCAGGCAGGGGCAGCCGATGTCGGCCCGCAGCCGGTTGGCCCGGTCGAGCACCCGTTCGGCCAGCTGCTCGGACGCGGCGGCCCGGTCGTGCAGCGATCCGGGCGGGATCCGGTTGGCGATCGCGCTCAGCCGGGTGATCTGGTCGGGCGCCCAGCTGAGCAGGGTCTGCAGCGGGCCCCTCGAGTTGGATCGCACGGCCTGACCGGTGAGCAGCCGGCTGCCGTTGCGCAGGTCGCCGTCGGAGTCGTCGAGCGTGCTGGTGACCAGATCGGCGGTGTGCTGGTTGATGCCGGCCGCGGCATTCGCCCCGGACCCGAGGGCCAGCGCCGACGCCTTGGACAGCAGCTTCGACACCTCGTCGGCGCGCCGCTTGGCCAGCGTGAGGTACTCCTTACCGCGGGCGCCGTCGCCGCTGGTCAGCGACAGCTGCACGTTCTCGCTGGCCCGCTTGAGCCCGTAGAGCGAGTCGCCGGGCAGCGTGCTGCTGCTGAGCCAGACGGCGCCGGTGAGCAGCACGGCGAAGATCACGACGAGCGTGCCCACCACGGCCAGCGGCCGCCGGAACGGCACGCGACGCCACGCAGCCCGCACCCGGCCGGTCGGCCGCGCGGTGGGCGAGTCGGCGCCGGGGTCGGTGGCGAGGCCTTCGGCCACCAGCCGGGGCGCGACGGCGACGAGTTGGGCGCGCAGCTCTTCCCGGAAGCCCGGGCTGGGCTTGGGCGGAGACGGCAGCGACGCCAACCGCGCAATGAGCGCGCCGACCACAGGGTCGGCCGAGGTGACCGGATCCGGATACCGTCGCAACGCTGCGACAAAAGAGCGCAGGTCAGCCATCTCTACCTCCCCCCAGGCGGCGCATGTGAAGCACGAACGTGTGATTGGGGTTTACTGACCGTTCGTCCGCTGAGTCCAACGATGGGACCCGGCATGGGTTACTGCAGGTAAGTGCCAGTGTCACCGCAGTTCACCTCGGACAAGATCGGCAAGTTTCCGAATCGCCCGATGTTGCAGCGCCTTGATCGCACCGTCGTTCTTGCCCATGATCTCGGCGGTTTCGCTGACCGACAGGCCCTGCATGAAACGCAGTACCACGCATTCGCGTTGATCGGCACCGAGCTTGCCGATGGCGCGCATCAGGTGCTCGGTGGTCAGCAGGCTGATCACCGAGGCCTCCGGGCCGGGGTCGTTGTCGCTGCGGTCGATGATCTCCGGGGTGGTGACCTCGAGGCGATGCCGGGCCGACTTCACGTGGTCCAGCACGATGTTGCGCGCGATGGTGATGAACCAGGCTCCGATGTCGCGGCCCTGGTAGGTGATGCCGCTGATGCGCCGCAGCGCGCGCAGGAAGGTCTCGCTGGTGAAGTCCTCGGCCGTCGCCCGGTCGTTGACCCGGTAGTAGATGTAGCGGAAGACGGTGTCGAAGTAGCGGTCGTAGAGCTGGCCGAACGCGTCGCCGTCGCCCTGCTGGGCGCGGGTGACAAGTTGCCAGATCTCGACGTGCGTGTCGTCGACGGCGTGTCGCGGCCCGTCCGGCGGCGTGGCCGTCCCACCGGAGGAATCGTGCGGCCGCCCTGCCGTGGAGGGCAGGGCGGCGACGGTCGTGTCGGCGGCGATCGTATGTCGCCCGCCGGTGGCCATCGAGAAAGCCGGCGGCGCCATCAGCGCTTCGACGACGAGGTCGAGCAAGACACGTAGACCCGCGCCGGCCGGCGTGGGTGATGCGGCTCTATGGCGCGCGCCAGGCATAAAGGAACAACCTCTCAGCGGTACCCCCGTTCCGCCAATTGCGACAGCGCCCAACCGTACCCCCACGGCCAGTAACTAACCAGCTGCCCCCGGCAATCGCCAAATTAACGCAGGAAGCTGCCCTAACTTGCATCTGCAATGCGCGCACGCCGATAGCACCCTAGGCTACGGTTCGCGTCCAGTACCGCCCGCCAGCGGAGGATTCCTTGACCGTCCCCGGCAACGACGCCGTCCCGGAGAGCGTCTCGGATCTTGTCCGGCGCGCGGCTCGCGCCACGCCCGACACGCCCGCGATCATCGACGGCCGCGAGCGGGTGACCTGGTCCGAGCTGGACGCCCGAGCCACCACTGCGGCGCTGGCGCTGCGGGCGAGCGGACTGGACGACGGCGATCGCGTGGCGCTGCAGCTGGGCACGGGGCTGGATTTCGTGGTGCTCTACCTCGGCGCCGGACGGGCCGGGCTGATCACCGTCCCGGTGAACCCGACCTATACGGTGCCCGAGCTGGCCCACGTGATCGACGACTCGGGCGCCCGGCTGCTGGTCACGGCGGCGACGAGCAGCGCGTCGGTGTCGACCGTACGACCGGATGCGCTGCTCGAGGGCGCGCCGACCGGCGACGATCCGTGCCGCGACCGCACCGGCGAGGACGTGGCCGTCCTGCTCTACACCAGCGGCACCAGCGGTCGGCCCAAGGGCGCGATGCTGTCGACGCGGGCACTGCTGGCCAACCTCGACCAGGTCGCTGCGCTCGACCCGCCGATGGTCACCGCCGACGACGTGGCGTTCGTCCCGCTGCCGCTGTTCCACGTCTTCGGGCTGAACACCGGGCTGGGCATCGCGCTGCACGCCGGCGCCACCACGGTGCTGGCCGACCGGTTCGACCCGCTGGCGTCGTTGGCGACGATGGCCGACGAGCACGTGACCGTGGTGATCGGCGCACCCGGGATGTTCGCCCAGTGGGCTGCGCTCGCCCAGCTGGCGACCGCGTTCGGCGGGGTGCGCTATGCACTGTCCGGATCAGCGCCGTTGCCGGCGGCGCTGGCCGCGCAGTACGCGTCCTTGGGGATCACGTTGCACGAGGGGTACGGGCTGACCGAGACGGCGCCGGGCGTCACGCTCAACCGCACCGGCAAGGCCGGCTCGATCGGGCGACCGCTGCCGGGCGTCGAGGTCGAGCTGCGCGACCAGGACGGCTCGCCGGTCGAGGACGACGACGACCCGGGCCAGCTGTTCGTCCGCGGCCCGAACCTGTTCTCCGGCTACTGGCCCGACGGCGCCGACGGCCCGGACACCGACGGCTGGTTCGGCACGGGCGACATCGCGGTGCGCGACGACGACGGCGATCTGACCCTGGTCGGGCGGGCCAGCGAGCTGGTGCTGGTGAACGGCTTCAACGTCTACCCGGCCGAGGTCGAGTCGGTGCTGGGCGCTCAGCCCGGCGTGGCCGAGGTCGCCGTGGTCGGCGCGGACGACCAGGTGACGGGCGAGGCGGTGGTGGCCTACGTCGTTCCGGCCGAGGGGGCCTCGCTCGACCCGGACCAGCTCGTGAGCGCTGCCGCCGAGTCGCTGGCCAAGTTCAAGCTGCCCCGCGAGGTGTCCGTCGTCGACACGTTGCCGCACACGGTGACCGGCAAGGTGATGAAGTGGCGGCTAAAGGCAGAATCGACTGATGCGTCTAGGTAAGCAGAGCAACAAGGCGCCGGCCGGGCACCACGTCACCCTGATCACCCGCGTGGGCTGCCACCTGTGCGACGACGCGGCGGCTCAGCTGAGCCGGCTGCGCGACGAGCTCGGCTTCGGCTACGACGAGCTGGACGTCGACGCCGACCGCGACCGGCGCAACGAGTACTCCGACCGGGTGCCGGTGATCCTCATCGACGGCAAGGAGCACGGCTACTGGCGGCTCGAGGAGGACCGCTTCCGCAAGGCGCTCGCCCGCTAGGCCGTGTCAGCCGGCGCTAGCGCGGAAGGTCATCGCCGTGCCGTCGGAGCCACTCAGCAGCAGCTCGCCGCCGGCGACGATCCAGTGGTCGACGTGGTCCAGCGCGGTGCCGAATTGATTCTCGACGTCGCCGCCGGCCCCGAGGCAGGCCATGGTCGTCGAGCTGCCGGCCCCGAAGCGCAGCGCGCTGCCGGTGACGGTGACCGGCACGACGACATAGTTGCAGCCGTTGCTGCCCCGGATCGAGCCCTGGCCGTCGAACCGGATCACGGCCCTGACGTTGCCGGGCGTCTCGTGCAGCCGACCGTCCAGACGGATCGACTCGAGCCGCCAATCAGCGCCGCCCAGCCCGCCGGACGGTGCTGTCGCCGGGTGGTGCGTGCCGATCGCCAGCAGCACGCCGACCATGACGGCGATCACCGCCGCCCCGATCGCGACGGGCAGCGCCCAGCCGCGCCGGGGCCAGGCGGGCATCGACCAGCGCCGGGCCGGGTTCGTCCGCGGGCTCACGGGGAAACTGACGTCATGGCGGGCACGATCGGTTGTCCGGTCAGGACGCGGCTTTCTCCGCCTCGGTGGCCTTGCGGACCACGATGCGGGTCCAGGCACCCAGGTACACGCGTTCGTCGTCGGCCAGCTCGCGGCGCTGCTGGGGCGGTAGCTGGTCGTTCGGGAAGGCACCGGGCGAGCCGACGTAGGTGCCGTTGGTGGAGCCGAGGTCTTTCACCGACCAGCGCTCGCCGGTCAGGCTCAGCTCGGCGTGCCGGTGCGAGATGGCGCCGTCGCCGCTGCAGTCGATCTCGGGCTTGATGTTGCGGCTGCGCGAGTGGCGGCCGATCAGCTGGACGGTGCCGTGCAACGGGACGACGGTCGGCAGCCCGCTGGTCGGGCAGCTGCCGGCGGCCTGCTGGTGGGTGAACCAGTCCGGGTCGACCCACACCTCAGCGACCCATTCCATTACCGCGCCTGGACCGACCGTCGGCGCGCCGCGGGCCGTCTCGCCGGTGGTTGCGGTAGCGCTACCGGACGGCGGCACGAGCTGGCCCGACATCGGGTCGATCTGCGCGGGCGGGGGCGGCAGCTGGCCGGTGGCGAAGTCGTAGCCGCAGTCCTCACAGAACAGCGCGTCGGCCGAGTTGGCCGCCTGGCAGTTCGGGCAGGTGCGGGGCGGGCCCCCGGCCGGAACCCTCGGGGCCGCGGGCGGTGCCGGGGTCGGGGCCGGCGTCGGCTCGGAGCGCACCGTGGGCGCCGGGTCGGCCGCGCCCGACTCGATGGGAGTGCCGCAGACGTCGCAGAAGTCGTCGGTCGACGACGCGTGCCCTTGCGGGCAGGTGACTGTCATGACGGGCGGACCCGGGTGGTCTTGGTCGAGGCGGTGTCCAGGGCCATCTCGTCCAGCTTCGACACATCCCGCTTCAGCCGCACCGTGCCGGTGGCCGGGTCCTCGATGTCGACGACCTTCTTCAGCTTCTGGGTGGCCTCCTCGTTGCCGGTCTCGGCGGCCAGCTGAGCGGCCCGGCCGAGCTTGAACGTCGCGGTATCGGTGTCCCCGTCGGCCTTGGCGGCCAGGCCCTCCTGGATCACCTGGGCCAGCTCGGCCTGGCCCGTGTAGTGGGCGACGGCTGGGTTGATGCGGGTGGTCAGCTCGGTCTGGTCCGACCACAGCGCCTTGATCAGGCCCTGCGTCACGACCTGGCCGCCGACCTCGATCTGCACCCGGGCGACCAGCTGCTCGGCGCCGAGGGCCTTGGCCGGCACCCGGACCGCGACGTGGTAGTCGCGCGACTCGTCACCCCACGCCCCGGTCGGGTACTCGGTGATCAGCGGCGTGACGTCGACGCGACGGTCGGTGAGGTCCTGGACGGTGGGCGCGACCTGCCGCACGAACAGCAGCTCGGCCCCCTGCGGAGCCCACACCTTGAGCTTGGCGTCGGCGACACCACGGGCCATGGCGGTCTGCATCATGGCCTGGAAGTCGGCGGCCATGTCGGCCGGATCGGCGATCAGCTCGACGCTGCCGAGCAGGGCGTCGGCGATGCCGCGCAGTTCGGGCACGTCCCAGTCGGCGCCCACCCCGCGGCAGTCGCACTGGAACTCGCCGGTGACCGCCTCGATCGCGCCCCGGAGCTGCTCGGCCGTCTCGCCCTCGTTCTTGCCGTCGGTGAGCAGGATGGCGTGCCGCTGCTGGGCCGGGGCGGCCCGGAAGTGCTCGAACGCGGTCAGCAGCCACTGCCCGATGGCGGTACCGCCCTGTGGGGTCAGCTGGGCCACCGCGGCCGAGGCAACCGATCGCGTCCGGTCAGAGGCCTGCACCATGCCGGTCTGCGGGTACACCGGCTGGGCCAGCCCGACGCCGGCGATCACCGCGAACCAGGTGCCGTCGGCGATCTCGTCGATGGCCGCCGCGGCCGCCTGCCGGGCCGCGATGATCTTCGAGCGCGGGGCGCCCATCGAGCCCGAGCAGTCGATGATGATCGCCTCGGCCGCCCCGCCGCTCTCGCCGGCCTGCCCGGTGCCCTTCGAGGTCACGGTCACGATGGCGTGGATGTCGGTGCCGCCGTCGGGCAGGTACTCGTTCTGGAAGACCTGCGCGGTCCAATCGGCCATCAGAAAACGTCTCCGATCCGAGCGAGTGTGACGGTGATGTTGTCATGGCCGCCCTGCTCGTTGGCCCAGGCGACCAGCGCCTCGGCCCGGGCCAGCGGTTCCGCGGGCTGCTTGTCGACCACCTCGCGCAACTGGGAGGCGTCCGAGCAGTAGTTCCACAGTCCGTCGCTGCAGACGAGCAGCCAGCCCGGGCAGTCGGCGGTGACCGTTGTGGTGTTGGCGTCGACCTCGGGCGAGTCGATGCCGAGCCACCGGGTGATCGCGTGCGCTTGCGGATCGGCCTCGGCCTCGTCGCGGGGGACGCCGGCCCGGATCTGCTCGGTGGCCCACGAGTCGTCGGTGGTCAGCTGCTGAGCCGGGCCGTTGTCGGGCAGCCAGTACGCGCGGCTGTCGCCGACGTTGGCGGCCACGATCACCTCGCCGTCGGTGATCGCCGTGACGAACGTGCACGACGGCGGGTTGGCGTCACCGCCTGTCGCGGTGCCCTCGGCCGCCTGGTCGGCTGCTACGGCGGCCGCCTTGACCTGCAACGACCAGTGCCGCTGCCGGTCGGCGACGCTGCCGGTGGGCCGGTCGGCGGCGGTCAGCAGGTTGCGGGCGGCCTGCGCGGCGGCGAACGCGGCGGTGTCGCTGTCCGTGGCGGTGGTAACTCCGTCGCAGACGACCAGCGCGGTCCACCCGTCCTGCGACGCCACGGCGAAGGCGTCCTCGTTGCGCGGATGCAGGCGCCCCCGGTCGCTGACCGCTGCCACGGTCGGCGCGGGCTGCTCGATGACGTGTTCGCGCCCGTTGGAGGCCCGCGCCCCGCAGACCGTGCACCATCCGTCGCTGCCGACGGCGCCGCCGCAGTTCGGACACGGTGGGGCCGGCGGTACGGCCGGTTCGGTGTGCCGGGTCGTCGGCTGGGTGCGCGCCGAGGCGTCGACCGACCCGACCGGGTTCGCCGCGGTGGTCCTGGACGGAGTCAGCGCGGCACCGCAGCTCTCGCAGAAGGCGAAGTCGGCGTCGACGGCCGCGCCGCAGTTCGGGCAGTTCATACGAGTGTCCGGGGACGGACGGTGTTGGCGGCGTCGACCAGCCGGATTCGCTCGGCCCGGTTGGGCGTCAGTGCGGCCAGCCGGCGGTACGCGGCTTCGGCGCCGGCGCGCAGCTCGGGCTCGGTGGCGGGGATGCCGGCGATCTGGGTGTTGGGTTCGGCGCCGGAGTGCTGGACGTGGTCCAGTGCCCGGGTGAGCACCTTGACCACGAGCTCTTGTCGTTCGCGCGGATCGATGGGAACCGCCGCGACCGTGCTGGCCGCGTCGGCCAGCGCCGGCAGCCCCTTGTCGCTGTCGGCCAGGATGTCGGCGCGGGTCCGCCGGGCCGTGACGTACGCGCCGCTGGTCGGCCCGACCAGGTCGAGCGCGTCCAGGGCGCCGTCGACGTCTCCGTCGGCCAGTGCGGTGCGGGCCAGCCCGAACGCGGCCGGCGCGACGTAGTTGGCGTCGACGGCCGTGCAGGTGCGGTACAGCCCCTGGGCGATGTCCCTATCGCCACCCTGCTCGCAGGCCAGGCCCAGCGCCAGCTTGGGCGCGAGCTCGCCGGGCACCTGGCTGAGCACGGTGTTGAACGCCGTGGTGGCCGCGACCGCATCGCCCCGGGCCAGGGCGGCCAGCCCGGACAGCCACACCGCCCGCCACTCCCACGGGTCATGGTTCAGGATCTGCTCGATGATCGCGTCGGCGTCCACGTAACGCTGCGCCTCGATGGCCGCCTGCGCCCGGGCCAGGCGCACCTCGACGCTGTCGTGCGGGGCCGCGGCCAGGGCAGCCAGGCGCTGCACCGGGTCATCGATCGACACGCTGGCCAACCAGGCCGCTGCCGGATCAGCCGGATCCATCTGCAGGGGCGGCAGCTCTTCCCAGTCCAGGATCGCGCCGGACGAGGCGGGGGCGCCGAACAGCGCGGACGGCGTGGACTGCCGGGCCGGCCCGCTCGGCTGGTCGGTGGCGACCACTTCGCGCAGCACGGCCAGCAGCTGGTCGCGCAACTCGTCGGCCGACTGGAAGCGGTCGTTGGCGTTCTCGGCCGTGGCCTTGGCCAGCACCCGGTACAGCGAGTCGTAGCGCTGGAAAATCGGCACGTCGTCGACGGGCGGCAGGCTCTTGACGTAGGTGGACTGGTAGCCGCGGAACTCGAACAGCAACACCGCGAGGGTGCGCCCGATCGTGAAGATGTCGCTGGACACGCTCGGGCCCACCGTCGCGATCTCCGGGGCCTGGAAGCCGACCGTGCCGTAGATGGCGCTGTCGTAGTCGTCGACCCGACGCACCCCGCCCAGGTCGATCAGCTTCACGGTGTCGCCGGACTGGATGAGGTTGTCGGGCTTGAAGTCGCAGTACAGCAGACCCTGGCTGTGCAGGTAGCTGAACGCCGGCAGGATCTCGACGATGTAGGCGATGGCCTGATCGGCCGGGAACGGGGCGTACTGACCGTTGTGGGCGGTCATCCGCTCCTTGAGCAGCTGCTTGAGCGAACTGCCGCCGACGTACTCCATGACGGTGTAGCCGGCGTTCTCGTACATCGCGAAGTTGTAGATGTTGACGATCAGGGGGTGCTGCACCTCGGCCAGGAACTGCCGCTCGGCCACGGCCGCCTGGTAGGCGTCGTAGTCGCCGGTGTTGAGCAGGCCCTTGAGCACGGTCGGCCGGTTGGACACGTTGCGGTCCTGGGCCAAGTAGATCCAGCCGAGGCCGCCGTGGGCGAGGGCACCCAGCACCTGGTACTGCTCGCTGACCACGTCACCCGGATGCAGCTTCGGCTCGAACGAGAACTCGGTGCGGCACTTGGGGCAGAACCCGTGCGTGCGTCCGGGCTGGCCGTCGCGGCTGCGGCCGACCGGGGCACCGCACTTGGCGCAGTAACGCTTGTCCTCGGCGACGCGCGGGTCCTTCATGATCGCGTCACGCGGATCGTGCACCGGCGCCGGCGGGACGGACGTGATGCCGGCGCCCAGCCGCTGCGAGTGGGTGCGCGTCGAGCCGAGGCGCCGGGTCGGTCGCGTGGCGCCGGCCCGGGCCGAGCCGATGGGCGAGCTGGACAGCCGGGACGAGCTGCTGGTGCGGGTGCTGCCGCTGCGCGTCGTGCGGCCGCTGGGCGTGGCCTCGACCGGTGTCTCCGTCGGCGCCGCCGCGGGACTACCGCAGACGTTGCAGTAGCCGTCCTCGATCTCGCCGGTACAGCCCGGCTGCGTACATTTCACGGCGCCTCCACCGGGGGTTCGGTCGCGGCTACGGCGCCGACGGCAACTTGAACAGCCTGGCTGTATTCGTCGAGTCTCTCGCGCGAGGCGGCCAGATCGCAGGGCGCCTGCCACAACACGTCCCGCAGCCGCCCCCACTGGGCGTCCAGGGCCGGGTCCTCGGCCAGCCCGGCCGCGCCGGCCTTGGCCCGGTACGCGTCGGCCAGCCCACGCAGTTCGGCCCGCTCGGTCAGCGGCGCCGCGTACCGCCGTCCGGCCTCGGCCAGCGCCGCGTCGGCCCGGTCGAGGCGGCCCTGGTACTCGTCAAGGGCGATCCGCGCCGCTGTCCACGTGCCGGGCTGGTCGGGACCGTCGGGCACGGGCGGCACCGGGCCGAGCGCCGTCACGACGGGTACGGCCAGCCGGGGCGGGTCGGCGATCTTCTCCCGGCAGCGCTGCGCCGTCTCCTGGACCTCGGCCGCCGTCATCGTCAGCTCGGCGACCCGGGTGGTCAGCAGGGCAGCGTCGCGGCTGACCGACGTCCGCAGCGCCAGCTCTTTGATCAGGTCACGTTCGAGTACTTCGGCGGCGTCGGCGATCCGGGCGACCTCGGCGCCCAGCGTCTTGGCATCGGTGGCGAGCGCCTTCTCCAGGTCGGTGGCAAGCGCGTCGACGTCGTCGGCCCGGCGCTCGAGCGTGGCGGCCAGGTCGTGGCAGCGGGCCAGCGTCTCGCGCAGCGGGGTCAGCCGGTCGGCCGCTCCGGATCCGGCAATGGTGTCGGCGTCGAGCCGGGCGGCCAGCCGGGCCTCGAGGGCGGCGGCCAGCGTGGTGGCCTCGCTGAGTGAGAAAGCGGTCGGATTGCCCAGCGCGTCGGGCAGCCGTCCCCACATCAGCTGGGCGAGCTGGGCCAGCTCCGTGTCGCCGACCCGGCCGCTGTCCCAGGTGGTGATCAGCTCGTCGGTGCGCCGGCTGATCGACTCGGCCAGCGACAGGGCCAGGGTCAGATCGCCGGTGAACGCGTCGGCGTCGGTGGCCACCTGGGCCCGCCGGTCGAGTGCGTTGAGCGCGGATCGCAGGTCGTCGCGCCAGCGGCGCAGCTCGTCCAGGTAGGCCAGCACGGCACGCGGCGCCGCCGGAACGGTGAGCGATCCGGGCGGCGTCGGCGGGCTGGCCAGCGTGACGGTCACGACGGCAGCGCCCGTCCGTACACGGCCGGCGGCGGACTCGCCACGGGCGGCGGCAGCCACTTGGCGTAGGTGTCACGGAGGAACCCGTTCTCGCGCCACTTCTGCAACAGGCCGTTGATGTATTGGACGAAGTCCACGTTCTTGGCCGGGATGCCCAGCCCGTACGGCTCGTCGGTGATCTGCGGACCGGCGATGCGCGCGTAGGGGTCCTGGGCGTGGAAGCCGGCAACCACCGTGTTGTCAGAGATGATGCCGTCGACGCTGCCCTGCTGGAACAGCACCATGCAGTCGCTGATGTTGTCGACGAGCGCGGGCCGGATCTGCGCGTACTTCTTGAGGTTCTCGCTTCCGGTCGAGCCCTGGGCGGTGCACACCTTGGCCTTGGCGCGGTTCAGGTCCTCGATCTTCTGGTACGGCGCGTTCATCCGGACCAGCACCTGCTGGCCGGCCTGGAAGTACTCGCTGGAGAAGGCGATCTGGGCCCAGCGGGGGCAGTTGATCGTCATGATGTCGGCGACGAGATCGACGCGGCCGGACTGCAGATCGGGGATGCGCTGGGCGAAGTTCTCGACCACGTACTCGATGTGGCCCGTGGTGCTGCCGAAGATCTCCTTGGCGATCTGGTTGACGACGTCGATGTCGAAGCCCTCGAGCTGGCCGGTGATCGGGTTGCGGTAGCCGAACAGCAGGTTGTCGGCCGAGACGCCGACCTTGATCTTGCCGGAATTGCGGATGCGCGCGAGCGTCTGGCCGGCGCGGTCGCCGTGCGGCAGCGGGCTGCCCGGGGCGTAGGACCGCACCCGCGACTCGTGGATGTTGTCGTCGCAGTCCGAGCGGGGTGGCGGCGCCGAGCTGCTCGGAGCGCTGCTCGACGACGGCGGCGGTATCGACGGCAGCTGCGGTGTGCTGCCGGCGCTGCAGCCGGCGACCAGCACCGTGACCGCCAGCGCACCGAGGACGACCCGCTTCATCGGTACTCCCGCATCCGGACCGAGATGCCCCACCCGGCGGCCACCGCGGCGGCGATGCCGGCCACCAGGGCGATCCAGGCGAACACCGGCAACGGCCCGTGGGCGTCGTCGAGGTCGCGGCGCAGCTGGGTCGAGGTGTGCTGGAGTGCCTGTCCCGACGCGTCGTTGAACTTCTGGAACGCGGCGTTGGCCGTGTCCGGGCCGGACCCGGTGGCCAGTGCTACGGCGGCGTCCCAGTCACCGGCGTCGTCCTTCGCCCGGATCTGCTTGTGCACCGTCCGGTAGTCCTGGAACGCCTTGGCCGCGGCGGCGATGTCGTCGTTGCCGCCTCCGGACGCCCGGGCCAGGATCGCCTGGGCGTTGTCGGCCTCGTTCTGGAATCGCTGCTCGTAGGGCTGGCCCTGGCCGCGGGCGATCAGGGTCAGGCTCTCCGAGCTCTTGGCGTCGAAGGCGTCGGCCCGGGCGGTGGTCAGCGCCAGGGTGGAGAAGTAGGCGTCCGAGCGGGTGTTCTTGGCCTTGTCCTGCGCCCACCACATCACGCCGGCCAGGACGATGCCGACCACCAGCACGATCGCCGTCGCGGCGACCAGGGGCAGGTTGAACAGCCGACGGGTCCGGCCGGCCAGCCAGACCTGCGCCACGATCAGCACCACCAGGGCCACGAGCAGGCCGGCGACCAGCCAGGCGGCGGCGTCGGCGCTGGCCGAGTAGGCGTGGTCGATCCGGTCCTGGACGGACCGGCCCAGGGTCTCCAGCTGCGGCAGGGCGTCGGAGCGAAGCAGGTTGGTCGCCTCACGCAGGTAGGCAGCGCCCAGCGGGTAACCCAGCCGGTTGTTGGCCCGGGCCGATTCGACCAGCCCGGTGTACTGGGTGACGACGTCGTTGACCTCGGCCAGCGTGGCTGCGTCGCTGGTGTTGTTGCCCGATGCGTCGGCCAGGGTCTTCGCGGCGGTGGCGATGCCGTCCTGGTAGGCCGTCCGCGCCGCCGGCGGTTCGAGCCCGCCGACCAGGAATGCGTTGGTCAGGTTGGCGTCGGCCGACACCAGGTTGGTGTGGATCGTCTGCACCCGCACCAACTGGGTGGCGTCGGCCCGGGCGTCGGCCAGCGCACCGGCCCGGGTGGACGCCGCGACGAACGCGAAGACGCCGAAGAGCAGGCAGGCGAGGACGGTGGCGATACCGGCCACCCGCAGCCGGCCGGGCGTGCCCTCGAACCAGGCGCGCGTCGCCCGGGTCAGCACCTGCCAGGTGTGTGGCGGACGCGGGGGCTCGGCCGGGGGCTGGCCCGCGGGCGCGCCCGGGCCCGCCGCGCCGCCGGGCGCCGTCGGCCCGCCGGGCGCAGACGTGGACGGCGGCGCGGTGACCGCCATCAGCTGGTCTCGCTCGTCATCGGTTCCTCCCCCGGAGCATGCACCGTATCCGCTAACTCACCCAGGTCGTCAGGGGCCAACTCGCGCAATTGGGTCACGGAAGGGTCGCGCACGTTGCGCAGCCGCCAGGCTTGGCGAACGATCGCCGCCTCGAATAGGTTCCGGACGAACCGGGCGTTGCCGAATCCGGGATCGCGCGGCGTCAAGGTCAGGATCTGGCGCAGCCGCGCCAGCGCGGCGTCTGTCGGCGAGAAGTCCGACTCGGCGGTGATCTTGGTGAAGATCTCGACGAGCTGATCCTCGGTGTAGTCGTCGAAGGTGAGCGTGAGCCGGAACCGGCTGGCCAGCCCTGGGTTCGCCTCGATGAAGCCCCCCATCGGGCCGGGGTAGCCGGCGACGATCACCACCAGCTCGTCGCGGTGGTCCTCCATCTGCTTGACCAGCGTCTCGATCGCCTCGTCGCCGAACTGGTCGTCGGCCAGGCCGTACGCCTCGTCGATGAACAGCACGCCGCCGATCGCCCGGGCGCAGACCTCGGCGGTCTTGATCGCCGTCTGGCCGACGTACCCGGCGACCAGGCCGGCCCGGTCGCTCTCGACGAGCTGGCCCTTCTCCAGCACGCCCAGCGCCCGGTAGACGCCGGCCACCAGCCGGGCGACGGTGGTCTTGCCGGTGCCGGGGTTGCCGACGAAGACGAGGTGGCGGGTGATCGCCGGCTCGCGCAGTTGCTTGGCGCTGCGCAGCTTGGCGACGCGCAGCACCTCGGCCTGGTGGCGCACCTCCGTCTTGACCGAATCCAGGCCGATGAGCGTGTCGAGTTCGGCGAGCAACTCGTCGAGCGTCTTGGCGGCCGGCGTCTCGGGCTCGGCGCCCGCCGTCTGGTTTTGGTCACCAGGCCGGTTATTTGAGACCTGGTGACCAAAACCGGGGGAGGGGACGGGCGCGGACGGCGGCACCACGGGTGACACGGACGGCGGCCCCACCATCGGCGGCGCGCCCATCGGCGGCGGTTCCGGCGGCGGCGGTTCCGGCGGCGGCGGTTCCGGCAGGGCGGCCACCTGTGCGGCGGCGATCACCGAGGCGGCGCCCACCGCCGACAGGCTGGGTTCGCCCAGCGAGCACGCCGCGGACGCCAGCTGGGCAAGTGCCTGCGCGTACGCCGCGGCCTGCCGGTCACCCCGGGCCACCAGCCGGGCCAGCACCGGGGTGGCCCGGGTGCTGAATGCCGCTCCGGCCCGAGCCGCCGCGTCGAAGCCGCCGGACCGCCCGCCGAACGCCGCCGCCCAGTCGGCCGCCGCCCCCGATGCCCGGGACGAGGCCGCCGCCGCGAGCGCCGCCGCCTCGGCCTGCACGCCCGATTCGGCCTCGCCGGCCGCCGCGCCCACCTCGACCAACGCCGCGGTAGCCGCCCGGACGGCGTCCACCCCGGAAGCCCCGGCGCTCATCGCGCCCTCCACTCATGATCAACAGGGCGAGCTGGTCGCCCGAGCGACCACCTTTCCCTGTTGATCATCAGGGACGGGACGGCGCTCATCGCTGGCGGGGGTCGAGGGCGAGCGCGCCGGTCCCGAACTTCTCGGCCAGGAATCGCCCGTGCGCGATCAGGGCGTCGGCGTCGGCCCGGCAGACCGCGTCGAACACGTCGTCCATCTTTGAACCGAGCAGGTCGAGCTGGTCGCACAGCACGGTCAGCGACGTCTTGCCGTTGCTGACCGGACGGTGGTCGGCGAACGAGCGGGGCAGCCGCAGGTAGGCGTTCACCGCCTCCGGCATATAAGAGGTGGCGGTGCGCAGCACGTCGTGCGCGGTGAAGCTGCCCGGACCCAGGTTGCCCAGCCGCGGCACCGTGTCCCGGACGACCGACGAGACACGGTCGACCCGGGCTTGCACCATGTCCGGCACCTTGCCGGCGATGGCGGCCTGCAGCGACGACAGGGATCCGAGGATCTCGTCGTCGTCCGATCGTGCCGGCAGTGGCGTAGACGCAGACCTACGCCGGAACAGCCGGGTGAACCACTCGAACATCAGGGCCTTTCCTGTAGATCTCCGGCCTGCTGCGCGACGCCCGGACGACGCCTGGATTGCGTTGTCGTCGTCGGCAGTTGGCGATGGCGTCCTGCAGCCACAGCTCTCCTCCGTCCGCGCTGTTCGCAACCAGCCGGACGCCGCCCGGATCGTCGCTCGCGACGGTCAAGATCCACCGGAGAGGCCCAGCTACAGCGACAGGTTCAGATCGTTGCCGCCGGTCGACTTGCCGTCCGACACCCGGACCCGGGCCAGATACGACTGGGCCTTGTCGATCTCGCCCTGCAGGGTGCCGATCGTCTGCTTCATCGAGTCCAGGGCGGCCACCTTGAACGTGTCGACCGAGTCCATCGCCTGGTAGACGTTGTCGAACGAGCGCTGCAGCGACTGGATGCCGATCGTCGCCTCGGCCGACTGCTTCTGGATCGCGACGCCCTGGGTGGCCAGCAGCTGCGAAGTCGACTCGATCAGGTTGGCCGTCGTCGCGTTCAGCGCGCTGATCTGGTCGAGCACCAGCTTCTGGTTGGCCAGCGCCTGGGCGACGATCACCGCGGTCCGCAGAGCGGAAACGGTGGTCGTGGTCGCCCGGTCGACGCCCTTGATCAGCTCGAGGTTGTTCTTGCGGACCAGGTCGATGGCCAGGTAGCCCTGGATCGAGACGGCCAGCTGGGTCAGCAGGTCCTGGTGCTTCTGCCGGACGGCGTACAGCACGTCGTCGCGCAGCACCTTGGCCTTCTCCGGATCGTCGAGCGACGCGATGCGCGCCTCGAGCGCCTTGTCCAGGTGCTCGGCCACGTAGGCGTACTGGGCCAGCCGCTGCATCGTCTCCCAGAGGTGCACCTTCTCCTGGTCGAGCGCGGCGTTGTCCTTGCGCAGCTCGTCCTGCCCGTCGAGCAACGCCTTGAGGATGGCGTCGATGTGCGACTGGGCGCTCTCGTACTTGTGGAAATAATCGCGCAGCTTGTCGCCGAACGGGATCATGCCGAGCAGCTTCTTGACGCCGCTGGCCTGCTTGGGGTCGAGGTCTTCGACGGTGCGCCGCAGGTCGACGAGCGTCGTGGCGACCTTGCCGGTGTCGCTGTCGCGCTGCATGGCCCGTACCGGCGAGGCGAGCAGCTTGTTCGACGTCTCGGCCGAGGCGCGGATCTCGTCGTTGCCCATCGTGCGGACGTCGTCGGCCTTGGCCGTGAACGCCGGCGAGTGGACATCGAGCGTGACCACCGAGTCGACGTAGTCGGCGACCTTCTGGTCGAGCGCCGGCAGGGCCGCGGCGGGAATCGGCACCATGCCGCCCGCCTTGGCCGGTTCGACCGGCTTGACCGGTTCGGGTGCCTGGAGCGTGAGCTCGCTGGGCGGAGTCAGGGCAGCAGCCGCGGGATCTGACATTGGATGGGTTCCCCTCTGACGGCGCAGCTCGTACGGCCTGGTCAGCCTAATAGCACAGGCCTGCGCGATTTGGGAAACGATTCACAAGCGCGTAGCGTTTCCGAACAGCAGGCTTCTACCACACCGGATCCGGGCTTTCTGGTTCGGGTGGCTCACGGCCGCTCAACATCCGTCCTGGTAATGCCCGAGGAGTACATGACCGTGCAGCGTGACACGGCGGGCGCCGCCGGCGCGCGAGTCGTACCGGAGGCCACTGTCGCCCGGCTGGCCACCTACCTGCGAGTGCTCACCGGATTCGCCGAAGACGCGGCCACCACCGTGTCGTCCGACGAGCTCGCCGTCGCCGCCGGCGTGAACTCGGCCATGCTGCGCAAGGACTTGTCCTTCCTCGGGTCGTACGGCATCCGCGGGGTCGGCTACGACGTTGCGACGCTGACCGAGGAGATCGCGCGCACCCTGGGCCTGACCGTGCACCGCTCGGTGGCGCTGATCGGCGTCGGCAATCTGGGCCAGGCGCTGGCCGGCTACGCCGGATTCGCCAGCCGCGGGTTCCGCATCGCCGCCCTGCTCGACGCCGACCCGAGTCGCATCGGCACCACCATCCAGGGCATCCCGGTCCGTGACATCGCCCGCCTGGAACAGGTCGTCGCCGACGAGAACATCACGATCGCCGTGGTGACCACTCCGGCGACGGTCGCGCAGGAGATCTGCGACCGGCTGGTGGCCGCCGGGGTCACGAGCATCCTCAACTTCGCGCCCGTGGTGCTGGCCGTGCCCGGGCACGTCGACGTCCGGAAGGTCGATCTAGCCGCTGAGCTGCAGATCTTGTCCTTCCACGAGAACCGAAAGAACGGGGCGCTGTCGGTGGAGCCAGCGGCGGAAGCAGTGGTGCAAGCATGAGCCTGCTCGTGGTCGGCGTCTCCTACCGAACGGCGCCGGTGCCCGTACTCGAACGGGTCAGCATCTCCGGCGACGACCTGCCGAAGCTGCTCGGCGAGCTGCACGCCGACGAGTCGATCAGCGAGGTGCTGGCGCTCTCGACCTGCAACCGGGTCGAGGTGTACGCCGACGTCGCCCGATTCCACCCGGCCGTCTCCGAGATCACCCGGGTGCTGGCCCGCCACACCGGCGTGAGCGTCGGCGATCTGGGTGAGCACCTCTACGTCCACTTCGCCGAGGCGGCCGCCGAGCACGTCTTCTCGGTGGCGTCCGGGCTGAACTCGATGGTGGTGGGCGAGTCCCAGATCCTGGGCCAGCTGCGCGCCGCCTACGCCCGCAGCGTCGAGGCCGGCACGGTCGGCTCGGTGCTGCACGACGTGGCCCAGACGGCGCTGCGCATCGGCAAGCGGGTGCACACCGACACCGGCATCGACCGGGCCGGGGCGTCCGTGGTGGCCGTCGCGCTCGATCACGCGACCGGCGTGTTGGGCGATCTGGCCGGACGCCGCGCGCTGATCGTCGGGGCCGGCTCGATGGGCGCGCTCGCCGGGGCCACCCTGCGCCGCCGGGGCGTCACGGACATTGTCGTCGCCAACCGCAGCCTCGACCGAGGTCGTCGACTCGCCGATTCGCTCGGTGGCCGCGCCGCCGGGCTGGACGGGCTGGCCGCCGAGATCGCCGGCGCCGACCTGGTCGTCAGCTCCACCGGGGCCACCGGGCTGGTGCTCGAACTCGGCACGTTCAGCCCGCGGGCGGACCGGCCGCTGGTCGTGCTCGACATCGCCCTGCCCCGCGACGTCGACCCCGCCGTCGCCACTCTGCCCGGCATCACCTACGTCGACCTCGACGCGCTGCGTGCCGACGGCGCCATGGTCAGCGACGAGGAGGTCGCCGCGGCCACGGCTGTGGTCGCCGAGGAGCTGGCCGGCTACCTGGCCCAGCAGCAGGCGCTGGCCGTCGCACCCACCGTCACCGCGCTGCGGGCCCGGGCCACCCAGGTCGTCGACGCCGAGCTGACCCGGCTGGATGCCAGGCTGCCCTCGCTCGACGACGCGACCCGCGCCGCGGTCGCCGACTCGGTGCGCCGCGCCGTGGAGAAGGTGCTGCACGCGCCCACCGTCCGGGTGAAGGAGCTGGCCTCGACGCCGGGCGGCGACCAGTACGCCGAGGCGCTTCGCCAGCTGTTCGACCTCGACCCGGCCCGACCCGAGTCGGTTACCGCCGTCCGTCGACCGGGGGAGGGCGCATGACCACGACGCGCATCGTCCGGGTCGGCACCCGCGGCTCGACGCTGGCCCGCACCCAGACCCAGATCGTGATCGACGCCCTGGGCGCGCCGGCCGAGCTGGTGCCGATCGCGACGGCCGGCGACCGCTCGTCGGCCCCGGTCGAGCAGATCGGCGGCACCGGCGTGTTCGTGTCGGCGCTGCGCACCGCGCTCGTGGCCGGCGAGATCGACGTCGCCGTGCACTCCTACAAGGACTTGCCCACCGCGCCGGCCGACGGCATCGTCGTCGGCGCCGTGCCGTTGCGCGAGGACCCGCGCGACGCGCTCATCGCTCGTGACGGGTTGACCCTCGCCGAGCTGCCCTCCGGTGCCCGGGTCGGCACCGGCTCACCGCGCCGGGCCGCCCAACTGCGCGCGCTCGGGCTGGGGTTGGACGTCGTCCCGCTGCGGGGCAACGTCGACACCCGGCTGCGGCGCATGTCCGAGGGCGACCTCGACGCCGTCGTGCTGGCCCTGGCCGGATTGCGAAGGCTGGGCCGGGCCGACGAGGTCACCGAGGTCCTCGACCCGATCCAGGTGCTGCCGGCGCCGGCGCAGGGCGCGCTGGCCGTCGAGTGCCTGGCCGGCGACCAGGGCTTGATCAACTTGCTGTCCATCGTGGACGACGCCGATACTCGGGCGGCCGTCGTCGCCGAGCGAACAATGCTCGGCACCTTGGAGGGCGGGTGCACCGCGCCGATCGCCGCGCTGGCGGAGGTCGCCGAAGGTTCCGAGATCTACCTACGCGGATCGGTCACGGCTCTGGATGGCTTGCGCGCTGTCCGGCTGTCCGCCACCGGTCCGGTGACCGACGCCGAAGGGGTAGGCCGGCGACTCGCCGCCGAGCTGATCGCCGAAGGCGCAAACACAATGATGATGGGGAGCTCCACATGACCCGCGCGCGCAAATCCGTCGGCCGTCTGACCTTCGTCGGTAGCGGCCCCGGCGACCCGGGATTGCTGGCTGTCGCGGCCACGCAGGCGCTGGCCGCGGCGCAGATCGTCTACGCCGACGGCTCCGTTCCGTCGGCGATCACCGACCTCGCGGCCGGCGAGGTGCGCCTGGCCGAAGGCCAACCGGCCGACATCGCCAAGGCGGCGCTGGCCGAGGCGCGCAGCGGCGCTCACGTCGTGCGGCTGGTCGCCGGCGACGTCTTCACCGACGACGGTGCGATCAAGGAGGCGCTGGCCGTCGCCAAGACGGTCGTGCCGTGGGACGTCGTGCCGGGTCTGTCCGTCGGCAGCGGCACCGCGACCTACGCCGGGGTGCCGGTCGGCTCGATGCACACCGACGTCGCGGTCGACTCGGTCACCGACTTCGACGCGCTCTCGCACGCCCCGGGCACGCTGGTGCTGACCGTGCCGGCCACCGAGGTCCAGATGCTGGGTGAGCAGCTCGTGTCGGGCGGCCTCAAGCCGGACACCCCGGTCACCGTCAGCTGCAACGGCACGAGCACCGCGCAGCAGACCCTGTCGGGCACCGTCGGCGACATCGAGCTGGCCGCGGCCGGTATGACCGGCACGCTGGTCGTCACGGTCGGCCGGGCCGCCCTGCAGCGCGAGAAGCTGGCCTGGTGGGAGTCGCGCGCCCTGTACGGCTGGCGCGTCCTCGTGCCCCGGACGAAGGACCAGGCCGGCGCGATGAGCGACCGGCTGCGCGTACACGGCGCGGTGCCCGTCGAGGTGCCGACCATCGCTGTCGAGCCGCCTCGCACCCCGGCCCAGATGGAGCGGGCCATCAAGGGCCTGGTCACCGGCCGGTACGAGTGG
This sequence comes from Jatrophihabitantaceae bacterium, assembly GCA_036558905.1. Taxonomy (GTDB): domain Bacteria; phylum Actinomycetota; class Actinomycetes; order Mycobacteriales; family Jatrophihabitantaceae; genus DASXRA01. The sequence continues at coordinate 26,621 of DATBER010000081.1, forward strand.
ATCGTGTTCACCTCGGTCAACGCGGTCAAGGCGGTGCGCGAGAAGTTCGAGGAGTTCGGGCTGGACGCCCGGGCCTTCGCCGGCGTCAAGATCGCCTGCGTGGGCGAGACCACCGCGGCGGCCGTGCAGGCCTACGGCATCAAGCCCGAGCTGGTGCCGTCGGGTGAGCAGTCGTCCGAGGGACTGCTGGCCGACTTCCCGCCCTACGACGACGTGCTCGACCCGATCGACCGGGTGCTGCTGCCCCGCGCCGACATCGCCACCGAGACGCTGGCCGCCGGGCTGCGCGAGCGGGGCTGGGAGATCGACGACGTGACCGCGTACCGCACGGTTCGGGCCGCGCCCCCGCCGGCCGAGATCCGCGACGCGATCAAGTCGGGCGGGTTCCAGGCGGTGTGCTTCACCTCGTCCTCGACAGTGCGCAACCTGGTCGGCATCGCCGGCAAGCCGCACGCCAAGACGGTGGTGGCCTGCATCGGTCCGCAGACGGCGGCCACCGCGCGCGAGTTCGGGCTGCGCGTCGACGTGCTGCCCGACACGGCCACGGTCCCGGCGCTCATCGAGGCGCTGGCCGAGTTCGCCGCGGCCAAGGCGGTGGAGGAGAAGGAGAAGGCGGCCGCCGCGGCGGCCAAGCGGGCGTCGCGCCGCCGCTAGCGCTGACCCCTTCCGGTTTTGGTCACCAGGACGGTTATTCGATACCTGGTGACCAAAACCGGTTCATGTCGCGGATACCGATTCGCACTACCCTGGGATGACCCTCGGCGAAAGGTCACCCAATGCGCCGCATCAGCCTGATTGTCGCCACCCTGGTCGCCGGCTCGCTCGTCGGGCTCACCCCGGCTCACGCCGCGACCACCCTCGCCGTGCTGTTCGACGACACGTCGGCCGAGACGGCCGGCAATGCCGACTGGATCATCTCCACGTCCATGCCGGATCCGCTCGCCCAGAACCCGTCGCCCACCACCGAGAAGAGCTGGACCGGAGCCCTCTCGGCCTGGGGCGTCGCCCTGCAGCGCACCGGGCGGTACAGCCTCAAGACGTTGCCGCCGTCCGGGTCGATCAGCTACGGCAACTCGTCCAACGCCCTGGACCTGAGCCACTTCGACGCGTTCGTGCTGCCTGAGCCGAACGTGCTGTTCACCGCCGCGGAGAAGACGGCGATCATGCAGTTCGTGCAGGCCGGTGGCGGGCTGTTCATGATCAGCGACCACAACGGCAGCGACCGCAACAACGACGGTGCCGACTCGGTGGCCGTGCTCAACGACCTGATGACCAATAACAGCGTCGACTCGTCCGACCCGTTCGGGTTCAGCATCGACAAGCTCGACATCAGCAATGACAACCCTGCGGGTATCGGCCCGTCCGGGCGGGTCATCAACGGGCCGTTCGGCACCGTGGCCGGCACGATCATCCGCGACGGCACTACAGCTACGCTGCATACCTCGGCGGCCCACGGCGAGGTGTACCGCACCGGCTCGTCGACGACCGGCACGACCGGAGTCGCGTTCGCGACCAGCACGTTCGGCTCGGGACGGGTCGCGTTCTGGGGCGACAGTTCGCCGATGGACGACGGCACCGGGCAGTCCGGCAACTCCCTCTACGACGGGTGGGACGACCCGGCCGGCACCGACGCCACCCTGGCCCTGAACGCGACCGAGTGGCTGGCCACCGGCGCTGTGTCCGGAGGCGGCGGCACCGAGCGCATCACCAACGGCGGCTTCGAGAGCGGCTCGACCGGCTGGACGCTCAGTGGCTCGGCAGCGATCACCACCACCCGGGCGCATACGGGCACCCACTCGGCGGCGCTGTGCGGCGCCAACAACTGCGCCGACACGATCAGCCAGCGCGTCACGCTGCCGGCCGGATCGTCGCCCCGACTGACATTCGACACGTACATCGCCACGCAGGAGATGGGCAGCACCGCCTACGACAAGCTCGCCGTCAAGGTGAACGGCACGACCGTGACGACGCTCAGCAACGTCTCGACGAAGAACGCCTGGTTCGCGACGAGCGCCGACCTGGCCAGCTTCGCCGGGCAGACCGTCACGATCAGCTTCGCCGCCACGAACGGCACGAAACTGCCGACCGAGTTCTGGCTGGACGACGTCAGCGTGCTGGCCTGACGCGCTGACGGCCGGCCGGCCGCTTGCGCGCCGGCGTGCGGGCAACCTCGGCGTGGCGGGCCAGGCCGCTGACGAACAGGTCGACGAGCAGGTCGAAGCGCGCGTCCGGGTCGCTCATCGCGAACTGGTCGGCCACCGCGACCATGTTCGGGAACTGGTCGGCCGGTAGCCCGGCGATGTAGTCGCGGGCCATCCGGGCGAACTCGTCCAACGGCGGCTGGTCAGCAGGCGGGTCGCCGCCCTGGCCGGTCTCGTCCATGGTGAAGCCGTTCACCGCCGAGGTCAGCAGGTGGAAGCCGTGCACGGCCAGTTCGTCGGGTAGGCCGGCCGAGCGCAGGATGGCCAGCACGCGCTCCATGTAGCGCAGCGCGTTCGGGCCCATCGGGATGCGCCCGATCGAGATCCGGACGATGTCGCGGTGGCGCAGGATGCTCGCCCGCATCGAGTGCGCGACCTCGGTCAGTTGCTCCTGCCACCGGCCCGGTTCCGGATCGGGCACCGGCTGCTCGCTGATCACCCGGTCGAAGATCAGGTCGAGCAGGCCGTCCTTCGAGCCGACGTGCCAGTACAGCGACGCGGCGCCGGTGCCCAGCTCGGTGGCCAGCCGCCGCATGCTGAACCCGTCCAGCCCCTCGGCGTCGAGCAGCTTCAGCGCCGCGTCGACGATCTGCTCGCGGGTCAGCGGATCGCGCCGGCGGCCCGTGCCGCGTTGCGGTACGCGCTGCCAGGGCGGGGGCGTCAGCTCATCCATCTCGAACACCGTACCACCGACTCGAACAGCGTTGCAGAAATCTGAGTCTCGTGCTAGAACACTGTTCGAGTTCGAACGCTGTTCGAGAAGCGGGCAGTGTTCCAGACAGGGGAGACGAGATGACAGCGACGGCGTATCCGCGACGATGGCTGGCCGCCGTCGTCATGATCGGCGCGGCGATGATGGACCTGATCGACATCACGGTCGTCAACGTCGCCCTGCCGACGATCCGCGACGACCTGGGCGCGAGCGGTACCCAGCTCGAGTGGGTGGTGTCGGCCTACATGCTGGCCTTCGCAGCGATGCTGATCGTGGCCGGCAGCTTCGGTGATCTGTTGGGCCGAAAGCGGGTGTTCGTCGGCGGAATCGTGCTGTTCGGCCTGGCCAGCCTGGCGGCTGGGCTGGCCCAGAGCCCGGGCGAGCTGATCGCGGCGCGGGTCGTGCAGGGCGCCGCCGCGGCGACGATGGTCCCGCAGCTGCTCGGCACGTTCCGGGTGATGTTCGGGGCCGACGAGCGGGGTAAGGCCTTCGGTCTGTACGGGGCGATCCTCGGGTTTGCGTCGGCCATCGGGCTGGTGCTCGGCGGTGCGTTGACCGATGCCGACCTGTTCGGCTGGTCGTGGCGCACCGTGTTCCTGATCAACATCCCGATCGCGCTGGTGTCGGTAGTGGCTGCCGTGCGCGTGGTGCCCGAGACGCACGACCCGCAGGCCCGCCGACCCGACGGGCTGGGCGCGCTGCTGCTGGCCGGCTCGATCGTGGCCCTGGCCTACCCGCTGCTCGAGGGCCGGACGCTGGGCTGGCCGCCCTGGCTCTGGCTGGTCTTCGCCGCCGGTGTCGCCGGGCTGATCGGGCTGGGGCTGATCGAAGGCCGGCGCCGCCGGGTGGCTCCGGTGCTGCGGACCCGGCTGCTCCGCATCCCGGCGTTCTCGGCCGGCCTGGTTGTGCTGCTGGCGTTCTCGGCCGGG
>DATBER010000082.1:0-32028 GCA_036558905.1 Jatrophihabitantaceae bacterium
AGCCACCGCCGACGCGCCAGCCGTCGGCGCCACCGCAGCCGGAGGCACCGCCGTGGCTGCAGCAACCCCCGGCCCCGTACCCGCAGCCGCAGCCGCCGCCGGTGCAGCCGCCGCCGTTCCCACCGCAGCAACCCCCGCCGCCGCCGTTCCCGCCCCAACCAGGCCCACCGCAGCAGGGCCCGTACCCGCCGCAGCAGCCGACCCAGCAGTGGCAGCAGCCGACTCAGCAGTGGGTCCCGCCGCAGCCACAGTGGGACCAGCCGCCCTGGGCCGGTGGCCCGGGCGGTCCGCCCTCGAAGCGGCGCAAGCGCCTGCCACTGATCATCGCGCTCGTAGCAGTCGTGGTCGCCGGCCTGGTCGCAGGCGGCATCTTCCTGTTCAAGGGCAAGCACTCGCCGTCGTTCACCTACGACGGCCAGGCGATCGATCAACCGGACCAGCCGCTCAAGCAGGCCGGTGCGGTGCTCGACTCGATGATCAAGTCGCGGCACGGCGCCAAGAGCGACGACACGCGCTGCTACTACGGCGTGCCCCGGAATCCGGCCGGCAACGCCAAGAAGACCGACATCGACCACTCGGCCTGGTGCGGCCCGGTGGCGTTCGTCGACGGTGACCCGAGTAAGCAGTACCTGAGCTTCGCGCTCAACAGCACGCCGGCCAAGGGCGGCAAAGTCACGCTGACCGCGTCCGACAAGCCGAGCTCGACCACTCCCCAGTCAGTGCCGGCCGACCTGCAGCTGAAGCGACCGGACAGCGCGAAGGCCCCGTCCGGGCCCGGCGGCGTCGCCATCCCGGCCCCGCCGCCGGCCGACAAGAACTCCGTGGTCACGGCCGTCCTCGGCAAGCAGACGATCCCGGCCGCGCCGAAGGGCGCCGCCATGGGCACGACCAACGGCGGGGTCGCGATCACCAAGCTCGGCCCGATCCAGCGCTACGGCACGGGCGACGACGCCCGCAGCGCACCGGACGGGCAGAAGCTGATCGCCTTCCAGGTCGACGGCACCGACAACGACAACGGCGACAACGTGCTGCTCGCCAAGTCGCTGACGGTGTCGGTAGACGGCGCGTCCGGACCCAAGTTGCCCGATCCGGTCGACGGCCAGCCCTACATCGTCGCGGTCCCGACCGCCGCCAAGTCCGTCGACCTGGTGCTCAACGACGCCGGCGTCAAGCAGACGGTCTCCCTGCTGAGCGGCAAGCCGGGCGGCAAGAACATCGCGGTCTACGCGCGCAGTGACCGTACCCAGACGCTGTTCAGGTCGGGTCACTTCACGTTCCGGTTCTCGCAGACCGTCGTCCTGCCGAACGGCAGCGAGGCGACGACGCAGGCCGGCAACTACGTCGCGACGGTCGCCAGCCTGCGTTACTCGATCCCGAGCAAGCACGCCACGGCCAGCCGGACCTCCGACGCCCTGCTGTACATCGACATCGGCTACACGGTGGCGGCGAGCCCGGGCAAGGACTTCGGCTTCCCGACAAACATGATGACGTTCACCCCGACCGGTGGCCGGCCGATCAAGGCCCGCAACCTCGCCTCGGCCGGCCTGATCTACAACGTGTTCGAGGTGCCCGCGAACCTGACCACGGGCACTTTGCAGATCGCCGGCGCGTTCAGGTCGAAGTTCACCAACACGGGAGCGACGTACACCACCACGCTGACCGCCCCGATCAAGGTCCCGGTGAGCTTCCCGGCCAGCTAGGAGGGCGCTGACCGCGGGGCACTAGGCGCTCGGGGCCTCGTACCGGGGCCGCGGCTCGAAGCCCGCGGCCCGGTAGCACTCGTCGATCAGCGTCATGTTCGCGACGGCGTCGTCCGCGTCGATGGGCAGCGGCTCGCCGTCGCGCAACCGGGCGACGAACGCCTCGAGCATGTAGCTGTACGACAGCCGGGTGCCCAGCTGCTCGACCCGGTTGCCGGCCACGGTGGCCACGAAGATCCGGTCGTCCTGGTGCGGCAGCACGAAGTTGGCGGCCGTGGCCTCACCGCGGCTGCCGATGATCTTGCACGTCATCTGCACCCGTTCGCCGTCCATGTCGCAGCGGGCCGAGCCGGTCGCGCCGTTGGGGAACTCGAGGTCGGCGTCCAGCCACTCGTCGACGCCGGGCTGGCCGTCGCGTGACTCACCGCGGGCCGCCACGAGGGTCGGCTCACCGCCGGCCCAGGGCGCCAGCATCCGGTGCGCGTGCAGGCTGTAGCAGCCCAGGTCCATCAGCGCACCGCCGGCGAGGGCCAGCGACCAGCGGGGGTCGTCGTCGTCGGGCGCCGGGATGGTCATCGTCGCCTCGACGTGTTGCAGGTCGCCGAGCTCGCCCGAGTCGAGCAGGTCGTGTAGCCGCTGGGTTACCGGGTGGAACAGGTAGTGGAATCCCTCGAGCACCACGACGTCGGCCTTGGCCGCCGCGTCGCGGACCTCGGCCGCCTCCTCGGCGTTGCTGGCGAACGGCTTCTCGGACAGCACGGGCTTGCCGGCCTCGATCGCCGCGATGTTCCACGGGCCGTGCAGCCCGTTGGCCAGCGGGTTGTAGACGGCCTCGACCTCGGGATCGGCGATCACGTCGGCGTACGAGTCGAGCGCGCGCTCGACGCCGTACTCCTCGGCGAAGACCTCGGCCCGCGCGCGGTCACGGGCGGCGACGGCCACCAACCGGGTACCGGTGTCGGCCGCGGCGGGGACGATGGCGCGCTCGGAGATGCGGGCCGCGCCGAGAACTCCCAGACGAAGCGGTTCGGTCATGGTCGTTACCTTATTGCGCCGAGCTGAGAACCTCGTCGACGGATGTGATCGTGATCAACGGCTCGTACAGGCGCATGGCGTCCAGGGATCGTTGGTGATCGGCCGCGCTGGCGCCAGCACAGGCATCGGCCGCCACCTGCACCGCGACCCCGGCATCGGCGGCGGCAACCGCGGTCGACAGCACGCAGCAGTCGGTGGAGACGCCGGCCAGAACGAGGCTCGATGCGTGGCCGGTCATCTCCTCCAACGCCGGTCCCCACTTGCCGAACGTCGTCGCGTCCAGCACGAGCCGGCGGCCCGGGTCGAGCGCGAGCCGGTAGAGCGGCGCGTTCGGCGGCTGTAGCGCCCATGGGAAGCGCTCGTAGTAGGCCCGCCACGCGCCGTCCGGGCGGGTCGGCGCGACGAACCGGGTGAACACGACCCGCTCGCCGAAGTGCTGGACGAGTCTCCGGACGGCCGGCACGATCGTCGCGAACCCGGGCGTGGCCCATTCGCTCGACGGGTCGGCGAACACCTCCTGCATGTCGATGACCACCAGCCACGGCTCGCTCATCGAGCCTCCTGCCGACGCACCCGCGACCAGGTGCCGACCAGCGCGCCGATGAAGCCCAGGGCGAGGGCGACCAGCACGCCCAGGTTGGCGAACTGCCACGCTCCCGATTTGCCACCTAGCCCGAACGGATCGAGCAGGTAGCCCTGCCAGCTGAGCCAGCTGGCGTACGTGTTGGTGACCAGACCCCAGCCCAGGGCCGTTCCGACGACGATCAGCGCGACCGGCAACACCGCGACGTCTCCGTACCGACCAGTACGGTCGTAGAGCTCTGGTTGCGCGTAGTCGGAGCGTCGGAGCAACACGTCGGCCAGCATCACACCGCACCAGGCCGCGATCGGAACGCCGAGCGTGATCAGGAAGCCCTGGAACGGCCCGATGAAGTTGTGCGAGAAGAAGACGACGTAGATGGTGCCGCCGACCATGATCGCGCCGTCGACCAGCGCCGCGAGATAGCGCGGAATACGCAGCCCAGCTGTAAGCAGGGCGAGGCCGCTGGAGTAGATGTCCAGCACCGCTCCCCCGATCAGGCCCAGCACAGCGACCACCGCGAACGGCACGAGGAACCAGGTCGGCAGGATCGTGGTCAGCGCGCCGATGGGGTCGGCTGCCACCGCTTCGTTCAGCGACGACGACGAGCCGGCCAGCAGCAACCCGAACACGAGCAGCACCGCCGGCCCGAGCGCCGCCCCGAACGTCGTCCACCCGACGACTCCCGCGCCGGACGACCGGCGGGGCAGGTAGCGGCTGTAGTCGGCCGCCGCATTCACCCAGCCCAGGCCGAAGCCGGTCATGACGAACACCAGCGCGCCCACGACGTCCTGCGTCGAACCGCTGGGCAGCGCCGACACGACGTCCCAGTGGACGTGGTCGGCGACCAGTCCGATGTAGGCGACCGTCAGCACGCCGGCCACGACGGTGATCACCGCCTGCACCCGCATGATCAGGTCGAACCCGATCACGCCGGCCGCCACCGTGATCGCTGAGACCACGATCAGCGCCACCACCTTGGTCGGTGTCCCGCCGCCCCAACCCAGCCGGTCGAACACCGTCGAGGTCGCCAGCGTGGCCAGCACGACCAGCACCGTCTCCCAGCCGACGGTGAGCAGCCACGAGAGCGCGGCCGGCAACTTGTTCCCGCGCACACCGAACGCAGCCCGGCTGAGCACCATGGTCGGCGCTGAGCCTCGCTTGCCGGCCAGGGCAACGAACCCGCAGAGCAGGAACGAGGCGGTCACGCCGATCAGGCCGGCGATCGCCGCCTGCCAGAACGAGACGCCGAAACCGAGCACGAACGAGCCGTAGCTCATGCCCAGTACCGAGATGTTCGAGGCGAACCACGGCCAGAACAGATCGCGCGGCCGGCCCCTACGCTCCTCCTCGCCGATTACGTTGATGCCGTTGAGCTCGACGCCGCGCGGTGCCGTTGCGGTTGGTCGTTCGATGTCCGTGAGGCCGGTCATTGCCCCCTCCGTCCGGTTGTTCGGGCTCAACCGTATGAACGCCGCGATCGGCCGGCAACAGTCCGCTCGTCGCTAAAGTCGGGACATGGCCGACTCCGTGCCCTGGGTGCTGGACGATCCGCCGGCCACGACGGCGGACCCGCGCGAGCTCCTGCTGCGCTATCTCGACTGGTACCGCGACGCGCTGCTGCGCAAAATCGACGGGCTGAGCGACGAGCAGTTGCGGACACCGGTCGAGCCGCTCCAATGGGCGCCTCTGGGCCTGGTGCAGCACCTGGGCTGGGTCGAGCGACGCTGGCTGCGCTGGGGCTTCGCCGCCGAGCACGTCGCGCCGTTCCTCGACGACGACGAAGACGCCGAGTGGCAGGTGGCCGCGCCGAGCGCCGCGGTTTTGGCTGGTTACCTGGGCGAGGTCGCGCGCTCGCGGACCGTGGTCGGGTCCTTGGCCCTGGACACGCCGTCGCGGGTCGGCGGGCGCTTCCCGGACGCTGCCTCGGCGCCCACGCTCGGCCGCATCCTGTTCCACCTGCTGCAGGAGTACGCGCGCCACGTCGGTCAGCTCGACGTCGCCCGCGAACTGATCGACGGCGTGACCGGGGAGTAGAGGTCGGCCCCCCGGGACGCGCCCGAGCCCAGGCTCAATCCAGCCCACCGAGCACGTTCTGGTCCCAGTCGATCACCGAGCCGGTGACGACTCCGCTGCGGTCGGAGAGCAGGAACACGACGAAGTCGGCGATCTCGTCGACCTGGCCCAGCTTGCCCATAGGCAGGCGAGCCGCGGCGGCCGCCCGCCAGGTGTCGTCGGCGCCGTGGAACGCCCGCTGGGTGGCGTCCTCGCCTTCGGTGTCCGTCCAGCCGATGTCCAGGCCGTTGATGCGGATGCGGTCGAAGCGGTGGGCGTGCGCGGCGTTACGGGTCAGCCCGGCCAGGCCGGCCTTCGCCGCGACGTACGGCGCGAGGTACGACTGCCCGCCGTGCTCGGACGAGGAGATGATGTTGACGATCGTGCCGGGCGCACCGCGTCGGAGCAGGTCGGCCACCACGGCCTGCATGGCGAAGAACGGCGCCCGGAGGTTGACCGCGATGTGCGCGTCGAACAGCTCGGGCGTCGTGTCGACCAGCGTGCCGCGCGAGGTCAGCCCGGCCGAGTTGACCAGGCAGTCGACCCGTCCATACGCCGAGACGACGTCGGCCACAGAAGAACGCACGTCAGCCACGGACGCCATGTCGGCCTGGACGAACAGCACCCCGAGCGACTCCGCCAGCGCCTCGCCGACCTCGCGACGCCGACCGGTCACGACCACCTCCGCCCCTTCGCGCGCGGCGGCCCGGGCGATGCCGGCGCCCAGTCCCTGGGTGCCGCCGTTGACCAGCACGACCCGCCCGTTGAGCAGTCTCACGGCACACGCCGGGCCGCGTGGTCGGCGAGTGAGGAAGCCAGTCGATCCGGCATCCACCGTTCCCGCACCGCTTGCCGGACGACGTCGGCCTGGCTGAGCGGGGCCAACCCGTCGAGGGGCGGATCGCGGTCGAGGTTGGTCGGAAAGGCGTAGCCTTCGGCGGCCGCGGCGATCACGTTGTCCGCCCGCCGATCCGACATCCGCAGCAAGGCTGGATAAATCGCGGTGCACATCGCCTGCCGGTCGACGCTCTCCATGGCCCGGCCGAATGCCGAGGAGATCTGCAGCAGGTTCGCCATCCGCCGAACGTCGCGAGAACGGTTGTCACCCGCGGCATGGAATACAGCCGGGTTGAAGAACGCGGCATCGCCTTTCGACAGAGGCAGTTGCACGCGGTTCGCTTCGAAGTAGGACCGGAACTCCGGCCGGGACGTCGCGAGGTAGCCCGGCCGATAGGTCTGCGAGTACGGCAAATACAGCGTCGGACCGCTCTCGACGGGCATGTCGCAGTGCGCCACCGCGCCCTGCAGCGTGAGCACCGGCGACAGCGCGTGGACGTGCTCCGGGTACTGCGAGATCGCCGCAACGCCCTGAAAGCCCAGGTGATAGTCGCGGTGGGCCACCTGCGCAGCGCCGCCCGGGTTGACGACGTTCACCTGCGACGTCACCTGGTAGCCCGGGCCGAGCCAGGCCGTCGAGATCAGAGCGATCAGGTCGTTCGCGTAGTAGTCGGCGAACACGTCCGGAGCGCGAATAGCAAGTTTCTGCAGAGCGTTCCACACCCGGTCGTTGGCCCCGGGCGGCGCGAAGTGGTCTCCCGACGAGGAGCCCGCCGCTTGCTGCGTAGCGATCAGCGCCTCGAACTCGGCCGTCGCCCGGTCGACGACCTCGGGTGCGAACGCGCCCCGGAACACGACCACGCCGGGGCCGTCGGTCAGCGCCCGTACCAGTTCGGGTCGTGCGTCGTCGGACAGGGCGGCGCCCGAGTAGACGAGGACGTTCTGGGCCACCGACTCGGCTCGCGGGTAGTCGTCGAGCGAGGTGGTCCGCTCGACGACTACCCGGAAGTCGGCCAACCGGCAGGAATCGACTGTGAGGGTCATGCCTCCTAGTGTCGGCCCGGCGCCGCGATGCGGACCATCACCGCTCCGTGCGCGGGGATCGTCCCGGCCGAGACTGCCGTGCGGGCCACCGACGTGCGGCCGGTCCACAGATCGTGCACCAGGTAGGGCTGGTGCCCGCCCAGCCCCAGTGACGCGAGCGATGCGCTGGCGTCGGTCCAGGCCGAGTCGGCCGCGTTGAACAGGACGACCGCCGTGTCGCCGTTGGCCAGTGGCTTCTCGAGCACCCACTGCCCGTTGGCGTTCGAGACGACCGACGCCTGCACGCCCAGCCGGTCCTGGTCGACCGCGATCAGGTCGCGGTTGGTGTAGACGGCCAGGTTCGGCGCGGCGAGATCAGCGATGTCCGTGCCCGCGATCATTGGCGCGGCCTCGACGGCCCACAGGCTGAACTCGGACTGCGCCTCGGTCACAGTCATGCCGCTGATGCCGACCCCGGACCCGGCGGCGTGCGCGCGCTGGACCGGCTGGGCGAGCGTCAGGCCGGTGCCGAGCGGCCCGCCGACGGCGACGGACGCGGCGTGCGCCGAGCCGAGCGCCGGGCTGAACGTGATGCCGGTGCCGTTGCCGACCGTCGCCGCGCCGGCGGCGTGAGCCAGGCCCAGCGCGGGCGAGATGGTTACGCCGGTGCCCGGTTGGCTGATGTCCTTGACGGCCGCGCCGCGGAACCCGCCCGCGTGCACCTTGCCCAGTGCCGGGGTGATGCCCACGCCGGTCCCGGCCGCGCCGGCCGTGCCGAGCGACGTGACAGTGACCGTCTCGGTGTTGGCGCCGGTGTCGATGGCCAAGGTGTCGCCGACGTTCACACCGGTCACCGACGCGACCTTGATTGTCGTGTCGCCCACTGCGTTCGCCGACGACAAGGTAGTGGCCACGCCGGGCGTGCCGATGGCGGTGACGGTCGGCGTCTCGACGTTCGCGCCGGCGTCGACGGTGATCGGCTGGCCCACGGTCAGTCCGGCGACGGTGCTGACCTTGAGGTTGGTGTCGCCCGGAGCGGCCGCGGTGAACAGCGTCCCGCGAGCACCGGCCGTGCCGACGGCGGTGACGGTCGCGTGCTCGGCGGCCGTCCCGGTGTCGACGGTGATCGGACCGCCGACCGTGAAGCCGCTGACGCCGGCGACCTTGACGTTCGTGTCACCGGCCGCCGCCGGGGCGAACAGCGTGGTCGACGTGGCGGCCGTCCCCACCGCGGTGACCGTGTCGCTCTGCAGCGTGCCGTCCGCCGCCGTACCAATAGTGATCGGGCTGCCGACGATGGCGGTGTTGACGCTGTTGACCTTGACGTTCGTGTCGCCGCGGGCGGCCGGCCCGGCCAGCGCGGTGATCTGCCCGGTGCCGATCTCGAGCATGTCCGGGTCGTTCCAGTGGCCCGGCCCGGCGTACGCGGCCAGCACCGAGTTCTTGGTGAAGTTGGTCAGCATGCTCGCGTAGTTGGGCCGGATGTCGGTGGTGGTGCGCCACAGGTTGCTCTGCGTCGCGCCCCACAGCCACGACTGGCCGGCCTCGGTGTGCTCACAGATGCTGTAGACGATGGGCCGGCCGGTCGCCTTCAAGGCGTCGGACATGACCTTGTACGCCGCCTCGTACCCGGCCGGGGTGGGCGAGATCGCGGCCGGCAGGTTGCAGTCGTCGTACTTGAGGTAGTCGACGCCCCAGGACGCGAAGTCCTGCGCGTCAGTCGCCTCGTGGCCGTAGCTGCCGGCCAGGCCCTGACAGGTCGCGGTGCCGATGTCCTCGTAGATGCCGAACTTCAGGCCCAGCTTGTGGACGTAGTCGGCCAGCACCTTCATGCCGTCGTTCTTGCCCGGAGCGCTCGGCGGGAAATACGTCGGGTCGGCGATCAGGTGCCCGCTCGCGTCCCGGCCGGCAGCTGCCTTGTCGGCGGCCCCGGTCGTGACGCTGCGGCCGTTGATCCAGCAGTCGTCGACGTTGACGTAGTCGTAGCCGGCCTTCTGCATGCCGTTGTTGTGCATGGCGAGAGCGGCGCTCTCGATCTGGGCTGCGCTGACGTTGCAGCCGAACACGTTCCAGTCGTTGAAGCCCATCGGCGGGGTCAGCGCCAGACCGTTGTAGGACCCGGTCGCGGGGGACGGGGCGGCCGCCGCAGCGGTCGCGACGAGGGGGGCCGCGGCCACCGCGAGCGCGGCGGCCGCCAGTCCGGTCAGAGCAGTGCGCACGAGTCCTCCTGGGGAACGGGACGAAGCCAACACCGGTAATGCACTTGATCGAACATGGTCGATCAAACTCCAACAGATTCGAACCACGCTCATTAACCGCTCGTGGCCGCCGGGAGTCAACGCGTCGCTGGCTGTGGATCCGTGATGAAGCCTGTGACGACTTTGCGTCACTGACGGATTTCTGCCGTGCTCGCGCGTTGACCCCGATTCGCCCACCTGAATAGCGTTTCGTCGGCTGGGCGATGGCGCAGTTCGATGCCTTGGGGAGGCGCCGGCCGGAGGTCGCAGTCGCCGTCACCCGGAGGTCGCGCCGTGTCTCGAGCCGTGTCTCGACGAGCCCTGTTCGCCATTGCCGCTTCGGTCGCCGCGCTCGCCGTGGTGCCGACCGGAGTCACGGCCGCCTCGGCCGCGCCGCCCACACCGAAGGCGGCGGTCGTCTACCCGCACCTGACCCTGCCCGGCGGTGAGTGGGCGCAGGTGTACTCCGACGGGATGGCCGAGGTGCACGCCGCCCGCGGCGCGGCCGTCAAGATCGAACAGCTACCGATGGCCAGCGCCGACGGCACGGACACCGCAGGCGCCGCCCTGCAGCTGCCGGCCAAGGGCGACGTCATCGCCGACCTGGCCCGCGGCCCGGCCACGCCCTACGCCAGCGACCAGGTGCTCGTCGTCTACAAGTCGGGCGTCACGCCGGCGCTGAAATCAATGCAGGCGCAGCTCGGCGTCGACCGCAGCCGGCCGATGTTCAGCGCGGGCCAGGCCGACAAGCTGGCGTCCATGCACGCCGCTGCCGAGCGCGAGACCGGCCAGCCGCTGCTCGACGTGGCCGGAGCCCAGGTGCTGCACGTCACCGGCTCGTCGGTCGCCGACGCGGTGGCCAAGCTGCGGGCCAGCAGCGACGTCGCCTACGCCGGGCCGAACTGGACGGTGAGCACCACGCATGTCACGCCGCAACCGGTATCTACAGCCACGCTGCACGCTGCGACGCGCGCCGCTGCGCAGGCTGCTCCGAATACAGCCGGGCTGCCGAACAACTACGCGCTGACGTCCAGCGCGCAGAGCTTGCTCAACCGGCCGGGCGTCGACGCCGTCCCTGCGTTCGCCCAGCTGGCCAAGTACGGCCAGCTGCCCGGCCAGGGCGAGATCATCACCAACGTCTCGCTCGGCACGCTGACCGACGCCAGCCAGGCGAGCGACGCGAGCGATCCGTGCAACTTCTATGCCGCCAACTACGGCCCGACGACGATCGTCCAGGACGGGCAGCGCTACCTCGACTGGCCGTCGATGCCGCTCATCCCGACCTACACGGCCAGCTCCAGCGGTGTGCTCGACCCGACCGGTTCGACCTGCGGCGACGACCCGGGGCTGGCCGAGATCGGCCTGGACTTCTCGATGATGGCGCCGCTGCCCCATGACGCCCAGCGCCCGGATGCCCTCGGCAACGGGCTCACCGACCTGCTCGGCATCGCGCCGGGCGCGCAGTACCGGCTCATCGTGCCGAGCACGGCGGGCGGCAATGTCAGCGATGTCGATGCCACGTTCCTGGCCGCCGCCTCGCAGACGCCCCGCCCGGACGTCATCACCGCCTCGCTCGGTTTCGGCTACGACCAGTACGGCTTCGCCAGCCGTTATCTCGAGGAAGACCCCATGACGCAGGCGGTTGTGGCGACCATCGTCCACGGCTTCCACATCGTCGTGTGCGTCTCGGCCGGCGACGGGCTGCGCACCTACACCAACGGCGCCGTGCCCACTTCAGGCGGCTCGGTGGCCACCGACGTCGGTACGCCGACCGACCTGAACGACGTCGCGTTCTCCGACTCGCCGTCACGGGTGCGCGACTCGGGCGCGATCGACGTCGGCGGCACCACTCTGGACGACATCTTCTCGGCCCCGCCCGGCGACCGGCACTACGCCGCCCTGCGCGCCCAGCACGCGTTCCCGGCTACGCGCTACAACGGGGCCAAGAACTACTCGACCGGGTTCGGCACCCGGGTGAACGTGTCCGCGCCGGGCGACAGCGTGTTGAGCTTCTCGCATCCGCTCGGCACCAGCGCCACCACGGTCGAGGTCGACCACGAGGGCGGCACGTCGGCGTCCACGCCCGAGGTGGCCGCGGCCGCGGCGATCGTGCTGCAGGCCGCCCGACTCGTCCACAACCGCCAGCTGCAGAACGACCCGCTGGCCGTACGCGACCTGCTCGAGCGCACCGGCACTGCCGTGCCGGCCATATCGCAGGAGGACGCCGCGATCCACATCGGCCCGCAGGTCGACGTCGCCCGGGCGGTGGCCGCCGTCCTCGGCGACGCCCAGCCGGGCGTGGCCCGCGTGGCCGTCGAGCAGCGCCAACAGGCCAGCGCGCTCGGCGGATCGTTCAACACGGCGACCGATCCGACCAACGTGTCACTGACCGGCCGGCTGGCCGATGCGTGGATCACCGTCTCGCCCGACTGGACCGGCCTCGACGAACCGGGCGTGCGCTACGACCTGAGCGTCGGCCGCCACCACCTGGCGCCCACACCGTGGGCCCGGCTCCAGCCGGCCGACATCCTGGGCGCGGCCGGCCTGCCCCTCGAGTCGACGACGGCGCGCACCGTGCACCTGACCTACACGGCGACGTCGCACGGCCGGACGACGAGCGTCGACGTACCCATCACGTTCGGGCCGACCGACGGCACCACGCCCAGCGTCGTTGCGCCCGTCGTGCCGTCCGTGGTCCGGGGCGCCACCATCCCGGTGCACTACGACATCAGCCGGCTGACCGGCGCGACCAACCCGATCCTCGTCGTGTCGCAGCCGGGTCGGATCGAGAACGCAACCGGGCTGTACTTCCGGCCGGCGTACACCGCGCCACTGACCGTACCGGTCGGTACGGTGAACGTCCCGGTGTCCGCCCTGCCCGGCGCCGGCATCTACGGCATCGGCATCCAGAACGCGCCGGGCGGATGGTTCAGCAACAACGACTCGACGTTCGCGTTCACCCGGGTGGCCCCGCCGTCCGACGCCCGGCCGGCCCCACCGACGCTGAACGGCGGCCACTACGCCGAGATCCCCGACCACGGGTCGTTCCAACTGAGCTACGACGTGCGCAACGTGCCCGGCGCCACCGGCGCGATCGTCGAGTTCAGCGCCCCCGGCCCGACGCCGTTCAACGACTACAAGACGTTCAACAACCCGAACGGCAGCCAGCGCGACGCGAACGGGCACGACAGCGGCTCGGTGTCGTCGCTCGACCTGCGCGGCACGCACGGCACCGTCACCCTCAACGGCGACGCGATGCACCTCGATCCGTCGATGAACCACGTCGTGCGCGTGCTCCCGACCCGGTCCGGCCGCGTGGTCGGTGAAGGCAGCGGGGTCAGCTCGATCAGCATGGACGGCGTGTTCGCCTCCGACGGCGGATCGGCCGCGGCCGGCTTCGGCGTCAACGAGAACGGAACGGACGGGTTCATCACGTCCAACCAGGTGACCGCCGACGGCCAGAAGCTCGGTTCGATCGAGACTTTCGACCAGGCGACCGGGAAGATCACGTCCACCGTGACGTCGTCGGCCGACACGTACTCGACGATCAGCGGGGCCTGCGCGGGCATCGTGGGCGGCGACACCGGCCTGTACCAGGACTCGTCCGGCTACCACGTGCTGGCCAACGGCAAACCGGCCGGTGACTGGACGCCGCCCGACTCGCTCGGCGACATCTTGTGCATCGCCCCCAACCAGTCCACCCCGGATACGGCCGTGCTGGGCAACGCCGACAACCACCTGATCGTCTCGAGCTCGAACGTCGCCCAGAACACGTTCAGCCAGCCGGTAGACCTCTCCCCCGGACTGGTCGGCGCCAACGGGTACTCGGTCGGGGCGTTCGCCCAGGACGCGCAGTCGCACCAAGCCGTGGTCGGCGTCTACGACGGCACCGACACGCCGCGCATCATCGTGGCCGGCCTCGACTCGGGCGACGTGCACGACATCAGCGGCGTCACCAGCGGGTTCTCCTACGGCGGCGCCGTCGACTCGAGCACGCACCAGGCTTTGCTGGGCTCCTACGGCGGGGTCGGCATCTACGACCTGCCCTCCGGCAACGGCACGCTCGCCCAGCCCGGCGGCGCGACGTACGAGCACCCGGCCGCCGACTCGACCCACCACCTGTTCGCCGTCCAGGAGGCAGCGCCGCCCGACTACTTCGGCGAGTCGCCGAACAACAACGCGATGTCGGCGGTGGTGATCCTCGACGAGCACGGCAACGTCGTCCGGCGGATCGAGAAGTTCAACTTCTACAACATCTACCTGCTCGACATGGGCGACTACGTGCAGCTCGACCCCGTGACGTCGACCGGCTTCACGCTGGGCCCGGCCGGCCAGCAGCTGCACCCGTTCAGCTACTAGGGCGTGTCTCTCAAGTCCCGCTCGTCGCGAGCGGCGGCCCAGGGCGACGCGCAGCAGAGCATGGAACTGCCAGACCCGACCTAGTCCGGCAGCATCGGCACGGTCATCCCGGGATCGCGGCCCAGCAGCACGGCCCGGGTGACCGACGCCGAGCCGTAGCGCTCGCGCACCTCGTCCAGCGCGGCGTCGAGCGAGGCGGCGGCATCGAACGGCAGGGGTGGCTGCAGGGCGACCTCGTTGTCGAGGTTGGCCACCGTGATGCCGACGAGCGTGATGCCGCGGGCGGCGATCAGCGGGGCGGCGGTGTCGAGCAGGGTCCGCGCCGCGTTGAGGATCGTCTCGGTCTGCGCGGTGGGACGCAGCAGGGTGTGCGAGCGGGTGGCCCGGCTCGAGTCGTCGAAGCGCATCCGCAGCACGACGGTGCGCCCGATGCGCTCGGCGGCCCGCATCCGGCGGGTGACCCGGTCGACCAGGTTGACCAGCGTGGCGTCGACCTCACCGGGCGACTTGGGCCGCCAACCCAGCGCGCGCTGCGAGCCGATCGACCCGCGCCGGCGGCCGACCTGCACCGGACGGGGGTCGCGGTTGTGAGCGAGCGCGTGCAGGTGTCGCCCGGACGCCCGCCCGAGCATGGACACCAACGTCGGCTCGGGCAGGGACGCCACCTCGCCGACCTGAAAGATGCCCCGCTCGTGCAGCTTGGCCGCGGTGACCCGCCCGACGCCCCACAGCCGCTCGACCGGCAGCGCGTGCAGGAAGGTCAGCTCGCGTTCGGGCGGGACGACGAGCAGCCCGTCGGGCTTGGCCACCCCGCTGGCCACCTTGGCCAGGAACTTCGTGCGCGCGACGCCCACCGTGATGGGCAACCCGACCTGGTCGCGGACGTCCTGGCGTAGCTGCACGGCGATCTCGGTGGGCGTGCCCGACACGTGCAGCAACCCACCGACGTCGAGGAACGCCTCGTCGATCGACAGTCCCTCGACGAGCGGCGTGGTGTGCCGGAACACCTCGAAGACGGCCTTGCTGGCGTCGGAGTACGCCGCCATCCGCGGCCGGACGACGACGGCGTGCGGGCACAACGCCCGGGCCTGCCGGCCGCCCATCGCCGTGCGCACGCCGTAGGCCTTGGCCTCGTAGCTGGCCGCCAGCACGACGCCGCCGCCCACGATGACCGGCCGTCCGCGCAGCCGCGGATCGTCACGCTGCTCGACCGACGCGTAGAACGAGTCGAGGTCAGCGTGCAGGATCCGGGCCCCGCTGGACACGAACATATGTTCGCATGCGGGTCCGACGATTCAGTCAGAATTCTCGGCAGGGTCTGCAGTTTGGGTCGTGTCGGAGGACGGCGACGTGCGCTGGTCGATCTTGCGCCCGGCCAGCGTTTGATCGTGGTTGTGAACGCCGCTCGAGGTGGCCGCCCGGTCGCGGCATCTGTGCGGTTCCGGGGACTGCGTCAGGGTGCGATGCTGTGCTGATGGAGTCGCCGTTCGGGCACGGCGCCGGACAAGTAGCGCTGCAGCCGCTGCGGCAGGTTCGGAAAGGGGGGCAGGGCTGATGTGTGTCGACGCCTCGCCGCCGGGCAATCCGCACCAGGTGCTGCACGACCTTGGCCCGGTCGAGGTTATCGGGCTGGAGCCGGTCGATTCGGTCACGGTTACCACGTTGATGGACAACGCGCTGGACCTGTTCATGCCTGATCAGGGTCCGGCGAAGCGCACCGGGCTGCTCGTGGATCCGCGGCGCGAGTGCGCGGTGATGGTCGACCGCGAGGTTCCCGACGCGCTGATCGCGGAGCACGGCTTCTCCGTGCTGGTGACGGTGACGAAGGGCGGGCGCGAGCACCGGATCTTGTTCGACACGGGCGTGAGCCCGGACGGCGTGCTGGAGAACATGCGCCGCCTGGACGTAGACCCGTCCGGCATCGAGGCGATCGTGTGCAGCCACGGCCACTACGACCACACAACGGGGCTGGCCGGGCTGTTACGGGTGCTCGGCCCGACCAGGATGCCGGTACTCGTCCATCCGCATTTCTGGCGCCGCCGCCGGGTGATCCTGCCCGGCCGCGACCCGATCGAGCTGCCAACCACCAGCGACCGCGCCCTGCGTGAGGCGGGCTTCGAGATCGTCGAGGACGCCGCGCCCAGCTTCGTGCTCGACGGCTCGGTGCTGATCACCGGCGAGGTTCCCCGCGTGACCGGATACGAGCCCGGCTTCCCGATACAGCAGGCCTGGCTCTCCGAGCAGTGGCAGCCCGACCCGCTGGTGCTCGACGACCAGGCGCTGCTGGTGAAGGTCATCGGCAAGGGCCTGATCGTGATCACCGGATGCGGGCATGCGGGCGTGGTGAACATCTGCCGCTACGCCACCCGGCTCACCGGCGACGCGCCACTGCACGCGCTGATCGGCGGATTCCACCTGACCGGCCCGCTGTTCGAACCGCTCATCCCCCGCGTGCTGACCGACCTCGCCGAGCTGCGTCCCGATGTTCTGGTGCCAGCACACTGCACCGGTTGGCGGGCCCAACACGCAATGGGCGCCACGTTCGGCGACGCGTTCGTCCCCAACAGCATCGGAACCCGCTTCGTCTTCGACCAGGCCGCGTGATCAGCTCGCGCCGGACCTGACGCCACCGTTGACTTCGCCGGCAAGATCGAACTCTGCCAAACTGCTTGACAGTGAAGATGGAGCCGTTGCGTAGGCGACCGGTCTGACCTGATTTTTCCGGCCGGCCGGTGACGGCCCAGGCCGTGAGTGGGAAGGACGGACGTGACCAGCATGACCTCGGCAGCCGGCCACCTCGTCGCCGACGAGCTCGCGGGCCTTCGCCAGGAAGTCGGCGAACGCCTGGTCGGCTTCGTCGAGAATCCGGTTGGCCTGGGCCTCGATGGCGACCGTCGTCCCGGATACGCCCACGACCCGGCCGACGACCGCGGCTCCGTCGGCGGCCAGTTGGCGCACGTCGACGTCGTAGCCGCCGCTCACCCCGGTCACGACGGTCGACGGTGGCCACCGCCGGTCCGGCAGGCTGTCGGTCGTCTGGGGGAAGCGGCCCAGTTGCTCCAGCCACCAGTAGAGGTCCTTGCCCAGCAGGCGTCTCGGGGCGCGACGGTGCCGGCCGACCGACAGGTACACCTGACGCCCGGCGTGCACCAGTTCGTCGGCGACCTGGTAGCCGGACGCGCCGCTGCCGACGAGCACGGCGCCGGCCGGCACCTGCTCCGGACCCGGTAGCGCGTCGGATCGGACTGCCATACCGACGCCGCGACGTCGTGCGCAAGCGACGGGACGTACGGGCGCTGGATCGGACCGGTGGCCACGACGACGCGTCGCACCGTGACGGAGCCGTCGATCAAGGACATCACGAACCCGCGGCCGTCATCGCTGAGACCCATCACATCGCTGTGCTCGCGCACCGGTGCGTCGACGTTCGCCGCATAGTCCTCGATGAGGGGTAGTGGGCTAAACCGTCCGGATCGTCGCCGGCGTAGAAGTGGCCGGGAAGCGGCAACGACCAGTTCGGGAACTGGAAGCGCAGCGAGTCCCACCGCTCGGTGCGCCAGCGTTCGCCGACGCGTCGCCGCTCCGGCACGACGTGCTCGCGCCCGCGCTGCCGCAGCACGGCGCTCCTCGCCAGGCCGGCCTGACCGCCCCCGACGACGACCGTGTCGTGCTGCTCTGGCATGCGCGACTCCACAGAGTGGGAATCGCCCAGAGCGTACGGCCGCGCCGCGCCGCGGCGACGCGAAGCGGCTCAGCGGCGCAGGGCGGTCGCGCGCTCCATGTGCGACAGCTTGGCCGGATTGCGGACGGCGTAGACCCCCGAGATGAGGCCGTTGTCGGTGTGCACCGCCAGGACGGTGTCGACCTCGCCGTCGAACCGGAGGATCAGTGCCGGGTAGCCGTTGACCTGGGCCGGCTCGGCCGACGCGCTGGGCATCTGACTCAGTCGGCCGATCCCGGCGGTCAGCAGCCGGGCCACCTTCTCGGGCCCCACGACGGGATGAAGGACGGCCTGCTTGACCCCGCCGCCGTCGCCCAGGAACACGACGTCCGGCGCGAGAATGTCGAGCAGGCCTTGCAGATCGCCCGTCTCGACCGCGCGCTTGAACGCCTCGAGCGCATCTCGGGCGTCGGCCGCCGACGCGGCCCCGTGCGGTCGGCGCGCCGCGACGTGGGCTCGGGCCCGATGGGCGATCTGCCGGACCGCGGCCGGGGTCTTTTCGATCGCCTCGGCGATCTCGTCGTAGGGCAGGTCGAACACCTCGCGCAGCACGAACACCGCCCGCTCGGTCGGCGCGAGGGTTTCGAGCACCAGCAGCATCGCGATCGAGACGCTGTCGGCCAGCTCGACGTCGTCGGCCACGTCGGGCGAGGTCAGCAATGGCTCGGGCAGCCACGACCCGACGTAGGACTCCTTCCGACGGCCGAGCGTTCGCAACCGGACGAGCGCCTGCCGGGTGGTGATCCGCACCAGGTAGGCCCGCTGATCCTGCACGATGTCGAGGTCGACGCCGGCCCAGCGCAGCCAGGTCTCCTGCAGGACGTCCTCGGCGTCGGCGGCCGAACCGAGCATCTCGTAGGCCACGGTGAACAACAGGTTGCGATGGGCGAGGAACGCCTCGGTCGCGGGATCCGCGCGGCTGGTCATGGGGGCTCCTCTCCACTGTCGACGGTGCCACCCACCAGACACCGGATCCAGCCGATCTGTGACACCCGGCGGCATGGCGCGGATCACTGTCACAAGTCTTGCCTGGCCGGCATCTCATGTTCGTCAAGGCCAACAACATGAGTGAGGTCAAGTCATGGAACCCCGATTCAACATGCTCGAGAACGAGCTCGCGCTCAAGTTCTCCAAGCGGTTCGCCAACGCCAGCCTGGTGCTGCTCCAATCGTCGCTGCCGAGAGGCCTTCAGGAGCTGGTGTCGCTGCGGGCCAGCCAGATCAACGGCTGCGGCTGGTGCGCCGACATGCACACCAAGGAGGCCGCGGCCGCCGGTGAGACCGCGGTCCGGCTCAGCCTGGTCGCCACCTGGCGCGAGTCGACGGTATTCACCGAGGCCGAGCAGGCCGCGCTGGCGCTGGCCGAGGAGGGCACCCGGTTGGCCGATGCCAATCTGGGCGTGTCCGACGAGACGTGGGACCTGGTGCGCAAGCACTACGACGACGACCAGGTCGCCGCGCTGGTCTGCGTGGTCTCCATGATCAATGCGGCCAACCGGATGGCCGTGATCGTGCACCAGAAGGGCGGCTCGTACGAGCCCGGCATGTTCGACAGCTACGTCAGCTGATCAGCGGCGAACACCGGCCCGGCCCAGGATCGTCCGATCCGGGCCGGGTTTGCGCATCTCGGAGCGCTCCTCCGCTTGATCAACAGCGATCGGGCTGGCGATTTCGCCGGCTGACGGCTGTTGATCACGGGAGGGCGGCGGTCACGGGTGACCACGCCGCCGTGGGTCAGGCTTTGCGCACCGGGTAGGTCAGGTGCGTCACCCGGTCGCCCTCGACGACGGTCGGGTTCTCCAGCAACAGCGGCGGCTTGGCGATCTCGCCGAAGAAGCGGATGCCCGTGCCGAACACGGCCGGCGCCAGGTTGAGCACGACCTCGTCGACCAGCCCCTCGTCGAGCGCCTGCCGGCCGATGTCGCCGGCGGTGACGGTGACATCGCGATCACCGGCGAAGGCGCGCGCCTGCTCGACGGCGCTGCGCACCCCGTCGGTGACGAACGTGAACGGCGCGTCGGGGTACGGCCACGCCGTCGGCGCCTGGTGGGTGACGACGAAGACGGCGTCGCCCGCGGCCGGCCGCCCGCCCCAGCCGTCGGTGAGGTCGAACAGCCGCCGCCCGATCACGCACGCCCCGACGTTCTGCCACGACCGCATGTACTCGGCGGTGGCCGGCGACACGTGGAACGTCCGCTCGGGATCGCCCGGGGCGATGGCCACCGGGCCGTTGTCGTAGAACTCGAAGAGCGGGCCGACGCCGTCGGACGGGTCGGCGATGAAGCCGTCAACCGACACGGCCGCCGTCACGATCACCTTGCCCATCACGGCACCTGCGCCACGAGCTCGTCGAGCAGCGCGTGGCTGCGCTCGACGCCGCTCATCATGCCGGTGGCCAGCGCCGCGTCCCGGTCGGCCTTCGACGGGTAGCGCACCACCTGGGTCACGGTGGTGATGCCGCCCCGCTCGGTGAACGTCGTGGTGTGTAGCGTCTCGGGCCATTCGCCGCCCCAGCGCTCGGTATTGACATAGCGCTCGGGGCGCACCACCTCGGTGAACTCGCCGGTCATCTCCAGCTCGTCGCCGTCGACGTTGCGCCAACCGAAGTGCCACGCCCCGCCCGGGCGCAGGTCGATCTCGCAGGTCGGCATCGACCAGCCCTCCGGGCCGAGCAGCCACTTCGTGACGTGCTCGGGCCGGGTGTGCAGGTCGAAGATCAGCTCGCGGGGGGCCGCGAAGTCGCGGGTGATCGCGATCTCCTCGTCCGACAACACGGTCAGGGTGGTCGTCCTAGTCGTCACGCTCATTGCCCTTCTCCTTCAGCTCGTCCAGGTAGTCGTCCAGCCGGCGGTAGCTCGCGTCCCAGAACTGCCGATACCGCTCGGCCCACTCGCTGACGTCCTTGAGTGGCGCCGCGTTCAGCTCGCACGGCCGCCACTGCGCCTCCCGCCCGCGCTTGATCAGCCCGGCGCGTTCGAGCACCCGCAGGTGCTTGGACACGGCCGGCCCGGTCATCGCGAACGGCGCCGCCAGTTCCTTGACGGTGGCCGCCCCGTCGAGCAGCCGGGCCAGGATCGCCCGGCGGGTCGGGTCGGCCAGGGCGGCGAACGTGAGGCTGAGTCGGTCAGTTGCCATCTGTATCTAACCAATCGGTTATCTAACTGATTGGTTTTCTACCCGCGAACTCCAGGACTGTCAACCCTCAGCCGGAGGCGAACAGCACGAACGGCTGGGCCGGCCGGGTCACCCGCAGGTGCACCATCGCCTCGTCGTCCAGCCCGTCGGTGACCTTGGGGAAGCGCGCGGCCAGCTGGCCCACCGGCTCGCGCTGCTCGGTGACGGTCGCCGGGTGCTCGAACGGCAGGATGACCTCGAGGGCGTCGCGAACCACCCGGTGGATGCCGGCGCCGGTGCAGGACGAGGACAGCATCCGGTCGTCGGTGGCGTGGAAGAGGTGCAGCTCGACGGTGTCGTTCGCGTGGGCGGCGGCCAGGAAGTCCTGGACGTCGCCGTGGGCCAGCGACAGCACCGCCTCGAACAGGCCCGGCTCGGTGTCGGGCAGGCGCAGGACGATGCGCAGCATCCCGTACTGCCCCAGCACCTCGCCGCTCATATAGAGCTGCGCGCCGTGCTCCTTCAGGGCCTCGTCGAGGTGGTTCAGGTCGGGTCGCTGGGTGGCGGTCAGACGTAACAGGACGGCGGCCCGCCCGTCGATGCCGACGAACAGCGGGGCGTTGTCGCGGTCGCCGAGGATCGTGCTGTACATCGTGATCACCCGGGTCGGGCGCTCGGCCGCCGCGGCCAGCCGGGTGGCGGTGCTGGGCATGACGATGTCCGGCAGCCGGTGATTGTCGATGCGGCGTCCCGGCAGCGGCGTCGCGAGCGGCTCGACCGGCCCGGCGTCCAACGCCGAGACGGCGAGAGGCGTCCCGGTGCCGACCGGACGTCGCAGCGCGCGACGCGTGCGGAACAACATCGCCCTCACCATAAGGTCGTGCGGGGCGCCGCGCAGGCCAAGCTGATTACGTGTCGGCGACGGTCCCGTTACTCGGAGGGATCACCGGCGGGCCCGCCCCGTCCGGCCGGGCCATCGCGATGCCCCGCTTGAGGGTGAGCACGGTGAGGCTGGCCTGCACCTGGGCCCGCGACACCTCGCGCCGGACCTCGAGCGGCAGTCGCCCCCACACGGCGTCGACGATCTCGTCGACGGTCACGTTGGTGACTTCTTCGCCCCGCTCGGCGGCGTCGCGGTCGTGCCGGGTGAGGGCGTCCTCGATCCATCCGCGCAGCTGGGCCCGCTCCATCGAGCCAGCGTGGCCGAGCCCGGCGCGTACTGTCCAGCCCGGCGTACCTCGCGGGTCGGGTGCAGTCGGGCAAGCCGGGTGCACTGTCATCTATTGTCGTGTCACGCTGATGACAGCGTCACGGCTGGTGCCGGTCAGGTAACCGCGTGTAAGTTTCTCGTCGCACCCCGGCCACCTGGCAGCCCTCCCGCTTGGTGACCGGGGTTGTCCACGTCCGGCCCCAGTTCGCACATCAGCGCGGCCAGCGCCGACGGCCACAGATGCTGCGGCGGGGCGGCGTAGCCGATGGCCAGCCCGGACCCGGCCGACCCGTACCGGGCCAGCCCGTTGACGGCGACGCCGGCGCGGGCCAGCCGGACGAGCGTCTCGGTCTCGGCGGTGGCCGACGGCAGCGGCAGCACGACGTGCAGCCCGGCCCGGATGCCGAGCACCGGCCGGTCCAGTGCCGCGGCCAGCTCGTCGCGCCGGCGCCGGTAGTGCAGCCGGGCCCGGCGCACGTGCCGGTCGTACTCGCCGGCCGTGATCAGCTCGGCCAGGGCCAGGTGGTCGAGCGTGGACGAGTGCCGATCGGCCAGCCGCTTCTGCTCGACCACCGCGTCGAGCAGGCCGCCCGGCACGACCAGCCAGCCGAGCCGCAGTCCGGGTGCGAGCGTCTTGCTGGCGCTGCCGGCGTAGACCACGCGCTCGGGGGCCAGCCCCTGCAGAGCGCCGATCGGCTGGCGGTCGTAGCGGAACTCGCCGTCGTAGTCGTCCTCCAGAACAACTCCGTCGTTGCGGGCCGCCCAGTCGAGCAGGCCGACCCGCCGGCTCGGCGACAACGGCACGCCGGTCGGGAACTGGTGGGCCGGCGTCACGACGGCGGCGGCCACGTCGAGGCCGTCGAGGCCGGCCACCTGCACGCCGTCGACGTCCACCGGCAGGTCGACAGCCGACAATCCAGCCTGGCTGAGCATCTCGGCGACTTCGGGCAGGCCGGGTGACTCGACGGCGACCCGGGCCCGGCCCTGATCGCGCAGCGCCGCGGCAAGCAGGGCAACCGCCTGCCGGTAGCCCGAGCACAGCACGATTCGGTCGGGGTCGGCCACCACGCCGCGGACCCGGGCCAGGTACCCGGCCAGCGCCGTCCGGGCCGGCCGCGGACCGCGCACGTCGCCGTACCCGAGCGCGGCCGCGGTGCCGGAGTTCAGGGCCCGGCGCGTCGCGACCAGCCAGGCCGACTGCGGGAACAGGCCCAGGTCGGGCCGGCCCGGGCGCAGGTCGTACCGGACGTCGTCGGGCTCAGGCGCCGGCGGCCCCGAAACGGCCGGCCCCGCCGTCGCGGCCACCCTCGTGCCGGCGCCGCGGGCGCTGACGAGGTACCCCTCGGCCACCAGGTGCGCGTACACGTCGGCGATCGTGTTGCGGGCCATCCCGAGATCGGCGGCCAGCTCCCGCGACGACGGCAGCCGCTCGCCCGGACGCAGTCGCCCGCCGCGCACCGCCTCGCGCAACGCGCGCTCGAGACCGACGCGAAGGGGCAGGGCCGGATCGCGGTCCAGATGCAGGCCGGTCGCCACGTTGGCCCACTATTCCACGTACTGCTTGGCCCGTGGCTGAGGGCCAAATTCGCTCTAGCGTCGATCGCGTGCGACGAAGTTGGCCCGTCGTGGCCGGACTGGCAACCGTCCCCGCCGCCGCCAACGGGCTGGGCCGGTTCGGCTACGGGCTGGTGCTGCCGGCGATGCAGCACGCGCTGGGCTGGTCGGCGTTCGCGGCCGGCTCGGTCGGCGCGGCCAACACGGCCGGCTACCTGCTCGGCGCGCTGGGCGCCGACCGGGCCGTGGCCCGCCTCGGCGCCCGCCGCTCCGTGCTGGGCGCTCTGCTCGTCGCATCGGCCGCAGTGGCCGGCTGCGCGACGACCAGTCGGCTGCCCCTGGTGCTCATCCTGCGATTGGTCAACGGCCTGGCCGCCGCCATCGCGTTCGTCGCCGGGGCGGTGGTCGTCGTCCGGCTGGCCGACCGCGAACCGCCGCGGGTCGCCGGCCGCTGGCTCGGGCTGTACTTCGCCGGGCCCGGCCTCGGCATCGCGGTGTCGGCCGCGACGGTCAGCGGCGCCGGCGACTGGCGGCGGGCCTGGCTCGAGCTCGGCGGGGCCAGTGCGGTCGCCCTGGCGGTCAGCGCGCTGGCTCTCCGTTCGGCTCCCGCGGGGCCCGGGCCGATACGGGGGCGCGCCCGGTGGGACGCCCGGTCCGTCGCCGCGGTGACGGCGTCCTACGGCATCTTCGGGGCCGGCTACATCGCGTTCATGACGTTCGTCGTCGCCTACCTGCGTACGACCCGGCACACGTCGACCGCGTCGATCACCGCGTTCTGGTTCCTGCTCGGCGCCGGCGGCGTGATCATCGGCGTCACGCTGATGGCCCGGCTCGCCTCCACCCGCGGTGGGCGCGGCGTCGCGCTGCTCACCGCGCTGACCGCCGCCGGGTCGGCCCTGCCGCTCGTCTCGGGCGCGCTGCCGGTTCTGCTGCTCGCCGCCGGGCTGTTCGGGTGCTTCTTCTCAGTCAGCGCCGCCGCGACGGCCGCCGTCCGGGCCAGGCTGCCGGCCGAGCAGTGGCCGGCGGCGATCGCCGGAATCACCGCGGCGTTCGGGCTGGGCCAGTGTCTGGGCCCGCTACTGAGCGGTGCGCTGTCCGACGGGCCGAGCGGCCTGCGCGCCGGGCTGCTGACCGGATCGGCGCTGCTCGTCGCCGGCGCCGCCTGCGCCCTCCTCCAGCCCGTCGAGGTCAGCCGTTCGGACGTGGTGCGCGGCGACGAACGTAGCCGATCGGACCGCGCGACCTAGCCGGTCGGCCGCAGCCGTGCCGGGCGGGTATTGCGTCGCCCGATCGGCTGAGGTCCGGCTCTACGCTCTACAACCATGCTGCGTACTGTCCTCGCGACCCGCTACGTCACGGCGTTGCGCGAGGGCGGATCGCTGCCCGGCCTGATGGAAGCCGACGACCTGGGCACGTACGTCGTCAAGTTTCACGGCGCCGGCCAGGGCCGCAAGGCGCTGATCGCCGAGGTGATCTGCGCGCGGCTGGCCCGCGAACTCGGCCTGCCGGTGCCCGACCTGGTGACGGTCGAACTCGACACGGCGCTGGCCGCGGGGGAACCGGACGAGGAGGTGCAGGCGCTGCTGCGGGCCAGCGGTGGGCGCAACCTGGGCGTCGATTTCCTGCCCGGGGCCCTCGACTTCGACCCCGCCGCGTTCGCCGTCGACGCGGAGTTCGCCGGCCGGGTGCTGTGGTTCGACGCGCTGATCAACAACGTCGACCGCTCCTGGCGCAACCCGAACATGCTGCTGTGGCACGGGCGTCCGTACCTGATCGACCACGGCTCGACGCTGACGTTCCACCACACCTGGAAGGCGCCGGCCGAGTCGGCCGCCCGCGCCTACGACGCCGGCGACCACGTGCTGATCGGCGCCGCGCCCGACATCGTCGCCGCCGACACCGCCCTCGGGCCACGGCTGACCGACGAGGTGCGGGCCGCGACGGTGGCCGACGTTCCCGACGAGTGGCTGGCCGACGAGCCCGGATTCGAGTCGCCGGGCGACGTGCGGCGCGGCTACCTCGACTGGTTCGCCGCCCGGCTGGCCGCCCGGCCGGCCTGGCTGGACGCGCTGCGCGCCGCGGTGGCGGCCGGCCCCACGCCCCGGACACCCCGCGAACGGCCGCGCTTCGAGTGGTTGGGTGATACCCCGTGACGCGCCACCCGTTCGAGTACGTCGTGCTGCGCGTCGTGCCCCGCGTCGATCGGGGCGAGTCGATCAACGCCGGGGTGGTCGTCTACTGCCGGGCGCTGGACTTCCTGGGGTGCCGCGTGCACCTCGACCGGACCCGGCTGGCCGCCCTCGACCCGTCGGCCGACCCCGCGCCGATCGAGCGGGCGCTCGCCGGGGTCTCCGACGTCTGCGCCGACCAGCCCGGCGCGGGCCCGGCGGCCGCTGAGGAGATCGGCCGGCGGTTCCGGTGGCTGACCGCGCCGCGCAGCACCGTCGTGCAACCCGGTCCGGTGCACACCGGACTGACTGCCGAGCCGGCCGCCGAACTCGATCGGCTGCTGCGGCGGCTCGTGCTGCCGCAGGCTAGTGTCCCGCGCCGGGAATTGGGCGAATAACCGCTGTTGTATCGGCGACGACGACAACGCCGCGAGCGTGCGGCTGGGCGCCGGAATTATCGTCTGAATTCCCGGCGCGGGGCACTAGATCGGCGCCGTGACCAGCCGTGCGCGGCGCAGCCGGCGCAGGTCACGAGTCAGGTCGGGCTGCGGGACGGACAGCACCTTGCAGCGCGCGTGGGCGAGGCAGTAACGGCTGACCGCACCACGCCAGATCCGGCTGATCCGGCCGGGGCGCCCGGCACCGACCACGAGCAGATCGCCCGGCTGATCGGCGACCCTGACCAGCGCCGGTCCGGCCTCGCCCCGGACCAGGCTCGTTCGGACCTCGACGTCGTCGGGCATCGCGCCGAACGCGTCGATGAACGCCGTGCGCAGCGCGAGCGATTCCTCGCGCCGCCACTCGGCGAGCAGCGGGCCGCGCCGATGGGAGAGCTCACCACCGTGGGGTGTCCACGCCCGCACGGCCAGTAACGATGCTTCACGATGTCGGGCTTCGGCGACGGCGGCGTGCAGTGCGGACAGATTGCCCAGCGATCCACTGACCCCGACGATGATTCGGGTGATGCTCACCGATCCATGGTGAGTGCCCGATCGGCCCGGCACCAACAGTTTCACGAACCGTTCACAGGTTTAGTGAGCAGCGCAACACCGGCTCAGAGCCGCGGCTGCATCCGCCGGACTGCGGTCGGGTCGCCGGGCCGGCCACCGGGGCTGGACTTGTACTCCGGCACTCCGACGCAGGTGAGCAGCAGCCCGTCGACCGGTTCGCCCAGCAGTTCGGGCATCTCGCTGTCGATGAACGTCATGCCCGACGCGCTGGCGCCCAGGCCGTAGGCGACCAGATGCAGCCGGCTCATCGCCAGCCCAGCCGCGAGGTGCACGTCGCGGTACTCGTGGTCGTCGAGGCGGCCGACGTCGGTTGCGGCGATCGCGACGAATGCGGCATCCCGGCCCAGGCCCTGGTCGAGGCATACCTGGTACATCCGCTCGCGCAGCCGGCCCGGCCGTGTCGGCGCGGAGAGGTCGGGCCAGCGGTACACGCCCGGCTCGAGCCCGTCGACGTCGTGCACCACGACGTGATGGGGCAGGTCGATGCCGCGCAGCGCGATGCGCATCGACGTGCGCAGGGTGTCCAGCGGCAGGCCGCGCCCCGCGTCCATGAGCCGCTGCGAACCCCGGACAAGCACCACCGCCTCGACCGGATCGCTGGCCGATCCCTCGACGTCGACCGACTCACCGCGCGGCCACCGCGTGCCGAGCGTGTCGGCGTCGCCGGCGTGCTGGGCGGACGTGACGAGCGGGAACTCCCGGGGTGCCGCGTCGACCTCGCCGGGCGCGGCGGGGCCGTCACCCGCCAGCGCGGGCGGGCCGCCGCCCAAGGCCACCACGGCCACCGGGAATTCCTGCACGCCGTCGGCGCCGACGAGTTGGGTCACCTGCGTGTCCGGGAACCGGCTGTACAGCTCGGCTGTAATTCCGGCCGAGTCGGCCACGGCCAGCGTCTGCGCGAGCATCGTGCCGGCGTCCCAGTAGATGTGCCGGTAGCCCCGCTCGCGGTAGCGCCACCCGGTCCGCCACGGGATGCCGGTGACGACCAGGGTGGGGGCGCCCGCATCCGGCGGCGGGCCGACCAGAACCAGCGCGTGGTCCTGCGCGTCGTACCAATGCAGGCCGGCCGGTAACTCCGTCCCGTCCGGCACCGCCACGTATACCTCGAGCGGGAACCGCCCGCCGGCCGACCCCGCCGCCCGGAACGGGTGAGGACCGTACGAGCGCTGCGACGTCCGCACCACGCCGGCCGACAGGTGCAGCAGGCGGGCGATCTGGGGCAGGTCCAGCGACGCGGGCGGCACCTTGGTCGTTCCGGCCAGGACGGCCACCGCCGGCACGGTGGTCGTGGGCAACTCGCGAGGCAGCGGCACGCGGGGCAGTCCGGCCGGATACCGCTTGTAGAAGTAAGGCAGCGTCGACAGGTCGGTGCTGACGAAGTCGCCGATCGCCTGTGGGTGCTCGAACGGGGCGTCCCAGTCCCGGACCAGGTCGTAGGACGTGACCCGGTGCAGCAACTGGGTGGGAGTCTCGGTCACGACTCATTCTGGCGCACGCTCACTCGGGACCCCACGCGGCGGCGTCCGGCCGGACCTGCCAGAGTGAACCGTGCCCAGCGACGAAGACCAGGTAATTGCCGCCGCTCGCGCCCGGGGGCGGGCACTCGTAGCCCGTGATGTGGCCGACCTGCGCTCGCTGCTGCACCCGGCATTCGGCTGGGTGTCGCACCACGGCGAGGTCTTCGACCGCGACCGCTACATCACGGCCAACACCGCCCGCGGCGGCACCCATTGGATCGACCAGCAGCTGGCCTATCCGCACGTCACCATCGTCGGGTCGACGGCGATCCTGCGGTGCACGGTCACCGACGTGATCCGCGCGGTCGATCGCGAGCAGCGGCTGCGCATGCTGATGACCCAGACCTGGATCCGCGACACCGGCCGCTGGCGGTGCGTGGCCGGGCATGCCGGACCGCGCCTGGACTGACTAGCCGACCAGATCGAGCAGCAGCCGCGCCTCACGACGCAGCCGCTCGGCGGCTAGCGCGTTTGCGGCGGCTAGCGAATCGGCGGCGGCCAGGCGCTCCTGCGCGTCCCGCCGCACGACATCGGCCATGTCGCCATCGGTCAGCGCGCGCCGGGTCGCCTCCGCTCGCCCCACCCCGAGCGGCGACTGCTCGATCGCGCCGCCGCGGATCTGGTCCCCTTGCGGGACCGCCTCGGCGTTGTCGATCGCGGCCAGAGCGGTCCGGTACACGGCGGCCGCCGCGCGATCGCGGCGCTTCATCG
Organism: Jatrophihabitantaceae bacterium; assembly: GCA_036558905.1. Taxonomy (GTDB): domain Bacteria; phylum Actinomycetota; class Actinomycetes; order Mycobacteriales; family Jatrophihabitantaceae; genus DASXRA01. The sequence goes on from DATBER010000082.1 coordinate 28,831, forward strand.
CTTGGGTTATCGCCGCCTGCAGCGCCGCCCGCACTCCTGGCTCGGTCATGCGCCTAGTACACCCTTGATCCATGGGCCCAGGCGACGGATTTGTCGGATCGGGGAAGCCGCGCGAGTTCTTGCCGCGTTTGCGGGATATGCAGCTGTTGGCCTGGGCGTTCCCGGCGGCGACGTTGCTGCTGCTGATCACGGCCGGCGTCGAGCGTCGGCGCCGCTGGCGTCGCGGCGAGCCGTCGCGCACGCCCGCTGTCCACCACCTACGTCAACGAGTTCACCACTCTCTTCCACGGCACCAAACGCATCGAGCTCGGCACCGCGACTCGCAGTCGATGATGCGCGAGCAGGACGCCGAGGGCGCGCCGCCGTGGATGTCGGTCGACCTCGACCGCGGCGTCGTTACGCTTGATCCGAACGCGCAGCCGCCGAATCACGAGGAAACATGTCCGAACGAGTAACCGTGCGCCCGGTCATGCGCGACGACTTCGACCGATGGCTGCCGTTGTGGCACGGCTACAACGCCTTCTACGGACGCAGTGGCGCGACCGCGTTGCCCGACGAGATCACCCGCGTCACCTGGACGCGCTTCTTCGACGCCTACGAGCCGGTGCACGCGCTCGTCGCCGAGGACGGCGGCCAACTGCTGGGGCTGGCCCACTACCTGTTCCACCGGCTGACGATCTCGATCACCCCGACCTGCTACCTCGAGGATCTGTTCACCGCCGAGGCGGCCCGGGGGCGCGGTGTCGGCCGAGCCCTGATCGCGGCCGTACGCGACCACGCAGCGGCCGTCGGGGCGGCTCGCCTCTACTGGCACACCCACGAGACCAACACCACGGCCCGTCGCCTGTACGACCAGGTCGCCACCCGGTCGGGCTTCATCGTCTACAACGGCTGACGATCGGCAGCCTGGCTGTTCAGTTCAGGGGTGGTCGCCCACTCGTCGGTCGTCGTCACTACGGCTTCCCCGGGAAACACCTTCTCGAGCAGCACGCGGTGCACCTCGCCGACCGGAGCATCGGCGACGCCGAACGCATCAGCGGCCAGTTCGGCGGTCGACCATTTCTCCGGCGAAGGCCGACGTCGTCGTCGGGACTGCCGGCGCGGGCGCCCGCGTCGAGCCGGCCGACTTCGACGGGCTCTGGACCATCACGGCCGAGCGCCGGCCGTGCCGGACGCGCACTGCACGCATCCCGGCCAACCCGACCACTAGCAGTACCGCGCCGGCGATGACGTCGACCCAGTACATGAACACGATGCCCGTCGAGGCGAGAGCCAGCGACCAGCCCCACGACACGAGGTCGTCGACGGTCAGATCTCGCGGCCACACGCCTTGATGGTCACACAAGGTTCGAGGCGCCGGCGGACCGACATCGGCTCCCGTCGCGGGGTGCCGTCGAATCAGGCTGCGCTTATTGGGTTTGATTCGGCTACGCGCTCAGATGCGGCGCCGACTCACGCGCCGCGCAGTCCGGCGTGAGGTACGGCGGGCGACTCTTCGACTCCCGAACATTTCTCCTCCTCGACGATCGATCACGTGGGTTGGGTCGTCTTCGTCTCCAGCTCGTGCAACTGCTGCGCCTCGTCGGCCTCGTGCATTCCGAGCGCGACCAGGTCGAGCGGGCTGATGAAGCCGTCGCTGATCCGGAAACCGCCCGCCCGCATTACCGCGTCGCGGAGCGGAACCGCCCAGTGGTGCTCGATCAGCAGCAGTGCCGCGGCCGAGTCCGGCGGGATGTCCTCGAGCACGTCCCACGCCTCCTGCTCGGGGAGCAGCGGCATGCCCTCCTCCGCCGCCTCCGCGCCGGCGAGCGCGCCGGCCTCGGCACCCTCCTCGCCCGCGAAGCCGAGTCCGATCAGCGCGCCGATCTTGCTGCCCAGTTCGACCGCTTCGGCCTCGGTGAGGTTGCTCAGGTGCTCGGCCTCGAGTTCGCCGTTGGCGTCCTTGTACACGGCCAGGGCGTCGATGACCCGAACGGTGTCGGTCTTGCGCAGGTCTTCGAGGGCGTCGATGACTTCGCCGTGGAAGTCAGGCTTGTTGAATCCGAGCACGATGAGTTGTACCGGTCCGATTGACATAACCGTCCTCTTCCCCTCTGGCGGAACCCAACCGGCCGACCGAGTGGTCCGCCGGTCGGGTTCTAGTCGACCAGCGGACGGCGGCGTACTCATCACCCCCCGAGGATGACGTCGGCCGAAGCGGCCGGCCGCCAAGACTCAAGAGCTCGGGAGGATGTTGATGACCCTGGACACCACGACCACGAGCACCGCGACGGACACGAGGGACTGAAGCGTCATGAGCGCCTTGGCCCGACTGGTGAGCGGCATCGTGTCGGTCGGGCTGAAGGCGACGATGTTCGTGTACGCGACGTAGAGGTAGTCCGAGAATCGTGGTTGCCAGGTCGGGGCGGCCAGTCCCTGGGTGGTGGTCTGCGGGAACTGGAAGTCGGGGTAGCGGTTCGGCCGGCCGGCCCGGCCGGCCGGACCGCCGAGATCGAGCTGCCAGTAGAGCACCGCGAACGTCACGACGTTGGCCGCGAGCACCAAGGCGCCGGAGACGAGGAGCCGGCCGGCGGTGAGGGGCACGCCGTTCACCTTGCCGCCGTCGAGGACCAGGGCGACGAGCCGGCCGGCGGCGGCGGCGTTGGCGGCGATGAGCGCGCCCAGCAGGGCGAGGATGGTCGGGCGGGCGGTGCGTGGGACCGGCCCGGGTCGTGCGGCGATGCCCAGCATGACGAGCACGACGACACCCTCGATGATCGGGACGGCCAGTGGCGGGCCTACTCGGTCGCGGACCGGCACGAGTACCTGCGGGACGATCACGGCAACGATCGCCGCCAGCGGCCAGGTATAGCTCTCCCGCGCCGGCCGTCCCTCGACGCCCGGCACAGCTCACCCGGGCTCGTCGGAAACGAGCCGACCCGGTGGATGCGGAGTCATTTCTGGTGGGGGTGTTTGGTTTGGGTGGCCAGGGCGCCTTGGGCGGCGGCTGAGCCGGCCAGGCCGCCGCCGCGTCCGCGCAGGATGAAGGCGATGGCCACTGCGACGGTGGCCCCGAGTAGGGGGCCGGCGAGGTAGACCCAGTAGGCGGTGAAGTCGGCGCTGATCAGGTCGGGTCCGAAGGTGCGGGCCGGGTTCATCGAGGCGCCGGAGATGGGGCTGCCCCACAGCCCGGCCAAGGCGATGTAGCCGCCGACGCCC